>NZ_JBIARB010000017.1:0-176551 GCF_042889545.1 Streptomyces sp. NPDC002574 | reverse complement strand
CTCTGGTCGACCGTCGGGCTCATCCAGCCGCTGCCGGCGCTGATCCACTGGTGGTGCGACAGCGCGACGTCACCGTCCGGCGCCGCCGGAGCGACATCCACCGCCGTGAACGTCTCCTGACGCAGCCGGCTCTTGCCGATCACCGTGTACGACGTGGTGGCGGTCAGCGCGGTACCGCCGGGATCGGCAGTTGCCGGCAGGGTCACCGTGAAGGCGAAGGTCGCGGAGTGGTGGGAGCGCAGCAGATCGGGCGCCTTGCCGATCGGACTGGCCGTCCAGCCGGCGGGCACCGCCGGCTCCACCCGCGGTGCGAGGACCGGCTGCGCACTGTCGTTGCGGACGGTGACCTCGACCCGGGCCTGGTCTCCGGCGGCCATCAGCGGGGCGGTACCGGCGGGCACCGCGTCGCCGTCGACCTGCGTCACCTGCGGCGGGCCGGCGACGACCTGCGCCACTCCGGCCGTCCACGTGGCCGCCCCGTACTGATAGGCGCCGGCGCTGGGCGCCGGGTCCGTGTACCCGTCGGTGGCCGGCGGGCGGACCAGCGCGTAGTTGCGGGCGGGCGACGTCGGTTCGAGGGTGAAGTCGTGCTCCGCCGGGTTCGTGAACTCGGGGCCCGCCGCCTGGGGAAGATTGTGGGTGGAGGACACTCCGTCCATGGTGTCGGCGTCACCGATGTTGTTGGCCACCTCGGTGTCCGCGTACGTGCCCGGGAAGAGGCTGACCGACTTGCGGTCGGTGCCACTGGTGTTGTTGTAGACCCGGTTGCCGGAGGTGCTGCCCCCGTTGGGGTTGATCAGCACGACACCGTAGGTGGTGCGGTTCCACGCCACGTTGTCGTACACGGTCGCGTTGTGGGTGGAAAGGTCCAGGTACACGCCCGGCGCGGGTGCGCTGGCCGAGAAGGGTGCCGCGTCGTGCAGGTGGTTGTGGTGGATCTCCGTCCCCGCGAGGTCGACCTGGCAGCAGACGTAGATCGCGCCGACGTCGACGACGAGGTTCCCGTAGTCCGACAGGTCGTTGTAGGCGATCTCGTGGCCGGAGGCCGTCGTCCCGGCGACCTTGTTGTCGATGTTGATGTCGCTGCGGCCGCTGTTGGTGACGGTGTTGTGCGTGATGGTCTGGTCGCTGCCGAGCACATTGATCCCCGCGGCGTAGCTGCCGCGGTAGTCGACGCGCGTGATGAGGGTGTTGGTCACCGTGTTGCCGGAGCCGGAGACCAGGACCCCGTTGCCGGCGCTGTAGTCGATCCTGCTGTTGCGCAGGGTGTTCGCGGTGCCCCGCAGGAGGATGCCGCTGGTGGTCTCACCGGCCGTCAGTACGTCGCAGGCGTCGGTCGCCGTGACCTTGCCCGGGTCGGCCTCCAGGTCCATGTAGTGGGAGACGTACCTGGCGTCGATGTCGTCGAGCACGTCGTGGGCCGAGGAGGCGGAGGTCTGGGCCGTGGCCGCGCGGATGCCGATGCCGACGACCGAGATGTAGGAGCGTCCCGACAGATCGATGGCGACGTTGCGCTGCTTGGCCTCGATCACATGGGTGGCCGGGCTGCCGCTGTCGGCCATCCATAGGTACAGCCTGTGCGTGGCGTCGTCGTAGAACCACTGGCCGGAGTGGCTGAAGGCCTGCAGCTTTCCGGTGAGTGAGTAGAGGTTCTGCTGGTTGGGGCTGAGGCCGACACAGGCGGGCAGTCCGGACGCCGTCACGGAGCCGACGCCGGAACCGGTGACCGTGCCGGTCTCGCTGACGAACCAGTTGTGGGAGGTGAGTCTTGCCCCGTCCCAGTACCCGGCGGGCTGGGTCAGCGCGGAGTCGTAGAGGGTGTCCGTCGTGCCCGAGTCCGCCGAGTTGTAGTGCGGGCGGGTCGGCTCGGTGCCGGGGTAGGGCCACTGGGCCTCGCCGAGCATGCGGCCGTCGACGAAGAGTTGATTGCCGGGGAGCTCCGGGTTCAGCGTCACACCGGTCCGGTAGATCTTGCCCGCGGCGGCGGCCGTGGAGAAGTCCGAGCCGTCCAGCGTCGGGTCGGCCGCCTGGAGCTCGTTCAGGTCCGAGGCGGTCACCGCCGACCATCGGGTGACCTTGTCGCTCCCGTCGATGACGACGTCCGCTCCCGGCGCGGCCCGGTAGGTGATCCGGGCGGAGGCGGTGCCACTGCGGGCGGGAGTGACGGTCTCCCGGTAGGTACCGGACGCGATCACACACGTGTCGCCGGCGACCGCGGTCGCCGCGCACTTCTGCACCGTACGGAAGGGGGACTTCGCGGTGCCGCGGTTCGCGTCGGAACCCGTGGTGCTCACGTAGCGGGTGGTACCCGCAGGCTGGGCCGATGCCGGCGCGGTCATCAACGCGGCCAGTGCCGACGCTGCGGCACCGAGGACGAGCACGCGACGTTTCCAGTCCATCTTGCTCCCATCGCCTATCGATAATCGGGATTCGCTGCCTCACTATAGGGCGTTGTTCGATCGCCGCGTAGGTGTTGCCGATCAATCGCCCGTCGGGGCGGGCTCGTTCGGCCGGGTCCCCCGTAAAGCCCGCCGCACCGGGTGCGGGACCCCGGGCACCGGGAGGTGCTGCGAAGATGCCGGCACGGAGTTCGACGACCCGGCCGACGTGAGCCGCGTGTGCACCGAGCGGCTCGGCGAGACGTCCGGCCGTCGGTTCGCCGCCATGGCGCGCCGCGGCTTCCGGCTGGTCCGCGCGACGGGCGACGCCCGGGCCACCGGGCGGTGCCGGCTCGGCGGGACCGCCCTGCTCGAGCCCGGCACACCGTGGCCCGCACACCACGGGATTCCCCTGTCCCTGCACGCCGTGCGGGACACGGATGCCCTCGCCGGGTGGCTGGGGGACGAACTGCCCGTACGGCCGGGCCTGCTGAACTTCTTCCATCCCGATCCGGATCTGCCGTACGACGCGTTCCGCGCACGGGACCTCTCCGGACCCGGCGCCGGCCGCGTGCTCCCCGCCGACCCGGCACGGGCGGTCGCGACGACCGCACCCGAACCGGCGAGAAGCTACCCCGCCGTGCCCCTCCACGCGGCCGGGGTGAGCATGCTCCCCGACTGCTGGGACGTCGAGGACGGCGACGTGGAGTTCGACAGGGACCGGCATTGGGGCGCGGCATCGCTCGTCCTCGACGCGATGGGCGATCTCGACGGCAACACCGCCGGCAGTCACCGCGCCTTCGGATGGCCGGACACCTCGTACACCATGAGGGTCACCTCCCGGGACGCCGACGGCCCCGCGGTCCACCTCCTCCAGCTCGCGGAGGAGGCGGACCTCGGATGGGGCAGGGGGGACGCGGGCACTTTGTACTTCACGATCCCGGTCGAGGCATGGCGGGCAGGGGCCTTCGGAAAGGCCGTGGCGCAGGTCCAGTGCTGCTGAGTGCCGCTCAGCGCCAGTCCTGCCCGCGCCCGGGCATACGGCCCGCGGCCAGCCGAAGCAGGACCAGCGCGTACGCGCAGAGCACGGCGACCCCGGCCCAGCCGGGAAGCGGGAAGTAGCCCGCCGACGGCGCGTAGTGCATGACGACCTGCGGGTACGCGACGGCGGTCTGCTGGACGGCGAAACCGGCGGCAGGTGTGAGCCGAAGGAGCCACTGCGCGAGCGCGTCGGGCAGCAGCGGGAAGGCGGTCACGCCGTAGGGCACCGCGACCAGCAGCAGGGCCGCGAGGATCGCCGCCCAGCCCCGGCGCAGCAGTACGCCGAGTGCGAAGGCGAGGATCGCGCAGAGGGCCAGGACCACGGCGGTGCCGGCCACCAGGCGGACTCCCGTGAGCACCGGGACCGGCTGCACCTGGATGCCGTTGCCGTGCAGGATCGCGCCGCCGGCAGGGACCACCGTGCCGACCGCGATCAGCCCGGTGACGAACACCGCCGCGGCGACGACCGCGGCCCGGGCGGCGAGGACACCCCGGGGCACCGTGTCCCGGCCGGCGCGGGCACCGTGACGGGCCGCGACGATCAGGACGACGAGCAGCGCGATGAACAGGCCCGCGGGCAGCATCCGTTCGACGGTGACCGCGCCGTCGGTCGGGCTCGGTCCGATGTCGCCGGTGCCGCTCACCGTGATGACACCGTCCCGCTCCGTGGAGCCGGAGGCGTGGTGGTACTTCTCCCAGTCGGTGTGGTTCATCCCGCCCACCGCGTCGCTGCGCCACGCGCCCCCGGCGGCGCCGGTCAGGTCGACGTGGTCGAAGACGCCCGTCGCCTGCGTGAAGCGGACCTCCTCGATGGCGCCGCCGAGGCCGACTTCGCGCAGCGTGAGGTCACCGGGGGACGTGGCGAAGAGCCCCACCTGCACGGTGTCCGGCAGTCCGTCGAGCCTCGCCGTCCCGACCGTGTGCCACCGCTTGCCGTCGGTCGACTCCTGGCCGGTGATGGTGTCGCCCGCCCGGGTCAGGCGGAGCCAGCGCGGGGCCTCCGCGGAGACACCGCCCGGGCCGCCGGCGATGTCGTGCCGGTAGGCGTACTGCATGTGCACGCCGTGCGTGCCGGTCATCATGAGCGCCGCATAGGAGGAGCCCCGCCGGACGCCGTCCTTGACGATGATCCCGGCCTTCGCCCAGGGGACAAGTCCGGGGACGATCTCGTCGTGGTCGGGCGGTGGATAGGTGATCGTCCCGTGCATGGAGGTCATCCGGACCGTGAGGCTGCCCTGCGGCCCCAGGTCCCGGTGCCGGAACCAGAACTGGTCGCTGACGGCCGTGCCGTCCGCGGCGACCGGACCGGACGGGCACGGCCCGTCGCACGAGGCGCGGTTGCCCGCGGCGTAGAGCAGGCCGAGGGCGATCACGGCGAGGGCCGCGGTCGCGAGCGCGACCAGGCGTGCGGGGCGGCGGAACGCGGTCCACTCGCGTCGGAGGAGTGTGTGGGCTGACATGCCGTCGGTTGTACGGAGCGGGGCGTGACACGGCCCGAACCTCCCCTGTCATGCCGCTGTTAGGTGCCGGGCGGCATGCTGGGGGCATGACCCTGCTGCGCACCGGCACCGTCGGTCTCCGGTTCACGATCCTGTACGCCGCCGCTTTCCTGGCCTCGGGCACCGGGCTGCTCGCGCTGACCTTCCTGCTGTCCGGCGGCAGGGTCACCCGCGCCGCCCCCGGCAACGACCCGGCGGCCCCGGACAGCCTCGCCGTCGCGCAGCAGCACATCCGCGCGCTCCAGGGCCAGCTCGCCGAGGGCAACGCTCAGCACTCCCGTCAGCTGCTGGTCGGCTCGCTGCTCGCGCTGGTCGTGATGGCGCTGGTCTCGCTGCTGATCGGCCGCACACTGGCGAGACGGGTGCTGCGGCCGCTGCGGTTGATCACCGCCGCCACCCGGCGGATCTCGGCGGACAACCTGGACCGGCGGCTGGCCGTGACCGGCCCGGCGGACGAGGTCAGGGATCTCGCCGAGACCATCGACGACCTGCTGGAGCGGCTGGAGGCGTCGTTCGCCGCCCAGCGCCGCTTCGTCGCGAACGCCTCGCACGAGCTGCGCACGCCGCTGACGACGATGCGGGCGTCGCTGGATGTCGCCGTGGCCAAGCCGGAGCCCGCCGCGTCGACCGTGGCTCTCGCGGGGCGGCTGCGGGGGCAGTTGGACCGGGTGGACCACCTGCTCGACGGGTTCCTCGTGCTGGCCCGGGCGCAGCACGGGGCGCTCGCCGGCGGCGTCGCGGTCGAACTGTCCGGCCTCGTCGGGCAGGCCGTCGCGGAGAGGGCCGCCGAGGCGGAGGCGAAGCGGCTGCGCGTGACGGTCGAGGCGCGCCCGGAGACGTGGACGCGGGGCAACCCGGCGATGCTCGCGCGGCTCGTGGGCAATGTCGTGGACAACGCCGTCGTGCACAACGAGGACGGCGGCTGGATACGCGTCCTCGTGTCCGGTGGGGAGGACGAGGGCGGGGCCGTCCGGTTCGTGGTGGAGTCCGGTGGTCCCGTGCTCGACCAGCGGGAAGTGGACCGGCTGGACCGGCCGTTCGAGCGCCTGGGCGCCGAGCGGACAGGGTCGTCCGGGCTCGGGCTGTCCATCGTGGCCGCCGTCGCGGAGGCGCACGGCGGGCGGCTCGACCTGCGGGCCCGCACGGAGGGCGGCCTGCGGGTGGCCGTGGCGCTGCCGGGCGCGGGGGCGGAGGTCCGGGCATGAGAGTGCTGGTCGTGGAGGACGCCCCGGACCTCGCCGAGGTCGTCGCCGAGGGGCTGCGCGATCAGGGGATGGCCGTCGACGTCGCGCACGACGGCCTGGCCGCCACCGAGAAGCTCGACGTGACGGCGTACGACGTGGTGCTCCTGGACCGGGACCTGCCGCGCATCCATGGCGACGTGCTCTGCCGGATGATCACCGAGCGGGTGGATCGCCCGATGGTGCTCATGCTCACCGCGGCCGACGCCCCCGGCGACCGGGTCAGCGGGCTGACGCTCGGCGCTGACGACTATCTGGCCAAGCCCTTCCACTTCCCGGAGCTGGTCCTCCGGGTCCGGGCGCTGGCCCGCCGCAAGCCGGACGCACGGCCGCTGATCGTGCGGGCGGCCGGGATCGAGCTGGACCCGGTACGCCGCACCGCTGTCCGCGACGGGCGCCGACTCGTGCTCTCGGTGAAGGAGTTCGCGGTCCTGGAGGCTCTGCTGCGGGCGAGTCCCGGGTTCCTGAGCGCCGAGGCGCTGCTCGAACAGGTCTGGGACGAGAACGCGGATCCCGTCACCAACACGGTGACGGTGACCGTCGGACGGCTGCGCCGCAAGCTCGGCGGGCCGCCGGTGGTCGTCACGACTCCCGGCGTCGGCTACCGCATCGCGTGAGGCAGGCCGACGAGCAGGTGGCCGCAGGCCGAACCCGGCACCCGAGGTTCGCCGATCGGCATGCTGTGCTCCAGGTCGAGCCGCCGGCCCCGGGGCGGGGTCGACGGCCGCTGCGGAAGGGCCCCTCGAAGAACGCCCGGATGTGTGCTTCGACACCCTCCGCACCCGTCAGCGCCGCACCGCTCATCCCGTGATGATCTCAGACGCGAGAGCATTGACAGGTATGCGTCAGTAAGGTTTCCTTTCAATCCGGTGGCCACCCCTGTCCCACACGTTCGGACGTTCTCCAACGATCGGAAGAGGTGACCCATGACGCGTACTCGCTTTCGCCTGGGCCTCGCGGCCCTCGGCGTCGCCGCGGCCACGCTGACCGCGACGGTCGGCATCGGCGCGACCGCATCGAACGCCGCCGGAGCCACGCAGGCCGTGGCGGCCGCGGGGCCGACCGCGTCCCAGCTGCTGGCCAAGGCGCAGAGCTGTACACCGGCCTCGAACGGCAAATACGCGACCGACGACGGCGAAGCGGCGACCGTGCAGATCTGCAAGAACGGTTCCGCGTACACCTGGACGTCGGACATGGACATCGACTGCGACGGTGTGGGCACGACGCACTGCAATGCCGCCACTGACCCGTGGTACCAGCCGCAGACGTCCTTCGAGACCTCCACCGGACAGCCCTTCACCTCCGAGACGACGCACTACTACGTCATTCCGCTGCCGAGCAGCCGCTTCAACTACCAGTCCGCCGGCATCTCCCCGGGCAGCGTGGCGGCCGTGGTCTACAACGGCAAGGTGGTGTACGCCACCTTCGCCGACGAGGGCCCGGACAACATCATCGGTGAGGGCTCGTACGCGCTGGCCACCGCGCTCGGCATCGACCCCAACCCCGCCACCGGAGGCACCGAGGGCCCGGTCACGTTCATCGTCTTCCCGGGCAAGGTGGCCAGCCCGATCGAGAGCAACACCGCCATCGACAACGTCGGGGCGTCCGCGGCCACCACCTGGGTCGGCGGCACCACCACGCCCCCCGGCGGCACGGGGCCGATCCGCTCCGGGTACGCCGGCAAGTGCGTGGACATCGCCGGAGGGGCCACCACCAACGGCACCGCGGTCCAGCTCTACGACTGCAACGGCACCGACGCCCAGAAGTGGACCGTCGGCAGCGACGGCACCCTGCGGGCACTCGGCAAGTGCATGGACGTCGTCGCCGCCGGTACCGCCAACGGCACCAAGGTGGACCTGTACGACTGCAACGGCACCGGTTCGCAGGTCTGGCAGAAGTCCGGCAGCACGCTGGTCAACCCGCAGTCCGGCAAGTGCCTGGACGCCACCGGGCCGAGCTCGGCCAACGGCACCCGGCTGCAGATCTGGACCTGCGCCGGCTCCACCAACCAGCAGTGGACGCTGCCTTCCTGACATCCCGCCAGATTCCGTCGGGCACGCGTGACAGCGGGGCCTCCCGTACAGCTCGGGGTCGTCGGGACCGTCGAGCACCCGGGAGGCCCTGTCCGCGCGGGCGGCCGCCGGCGCGTGCGCGGTGGCCCACGTCACACGGCCCACGCCGTCCCGACCGGGAAAACGGACCCAGCGGGTAAACTCGCGGGGAGCAGCGCCGTCGCCCGGGCGCCGGCGCCCGGCGCCGGCACGCACGACGCACCTGGCCCCGCACCGAAGGTGCGGGGCCGCCCGCTGCTGATCACTGTCTTGTCTTCGGCTCGTTCTGGCGACTTTCCGGCCGCACCGCTCCACCGGGAATCCCTCGATGCGTGCCCCGTCGAGGAAGGTTCCGCATGAACCGTTCGCCCCGTAACGACCACCGCTCGGGCGGCAAGGGCCGCCCCACGGCACCACAGGGCGAATTCGCGGCACCCCGGACGGTCACCCCCGGCCTCCCGCCGGTCACGGCGTTCGCCGAGCTGGAGCTGCCGTCGCCCCTGCTCAGGACCCTGACCGAGCTCGGAGTGGACGAGCCGTTCCCCATCCAGGCGGCCACGCTGCCGAACGCGCTGGCCGGCCGGGACGTCCTGGGCCGGGGGCGCACCGGCTCGGGCAAGACCCTGGCCTTCGGCCTGGCGCTGCTGGCCCGTACCGCCGGGCAGCGTGCCGAGCCCAAGCGGCCCCGGGCCCTGGTCCTGGTGCCCACGCGGGAACTGGCCCAGCAGGTCACGGAGGCCCTCACCCCGTACGCCCGGTCGCTGGACCTCAGGCTCGCGACCGTGGTCGGCGGCCTGTCGATCGGCCGGCAGGTCGGGGCGATCCGCGCCGGGGCGGAGGTCGTCGTCGCCACGCCCGGGCGGCTGAGCGACCTCGTCGCGCGCCGCGACTGCCATCTGGACCACGTGCGGATCACGGTCCTCGACGAGGCCGACCAGATGGCCGACCTGGGCTTCATGCCGCAGGTGACCGAGCTCCTGGACCAGGTGCGCCACGGTGGCCAGCGGATGCTGTTCTCCGCGACCCTCGACCGCAACATCGACGCCCTGGTCGACCGCTACCTGACCGATCCGGTGGTGCACTCGGTCGATCCCGCGGCCGCGACCGTCGTCGCCATGGAACACCACGTGCTGTACGTCCACGCCGCGGACAAGTTCGCGACCGCCACGGAGATCGCCGCACGGGACGGCCGGGTGATCATGTTCCTGGACACCAAGCACGCGGTGGACCAGTTCACCCGGCACCTGGAGGGTTCGGGGGTACCGGCGGCGGGGCTGCACAGCGGGAAGTCCCAGCCGCAGCGCACCCGGACGCTGGCCCGGTTCAAGGCCGGCGAGCTGACGACCCTGGTGGCGACCGACGTCGCCGCCCGCGGCATCCACATCGACGACCTGGACCTCGTGGTCAACGTCGATCCCCCCGCCGACGCCAAGGACTACCTCCACCGGGGCGGCCGGACCGCCCGGGCCGGCCGGTCCGGCACGGTGGTGACCCTGGTCACCTCCCACCAGCGCGGCGCCATGACCCGGCTGATGTCCGACGCGGGCATCCGCCCCACGATCACGCAGGTGCGCTCCGGCGAGGCGGCGCTGAGCCGGATCACCGGGGCTCAGGCCCCGTCCGGTGTCCCCGTCGCCGGCGCGGCACCCGTGAGCACGCCGGCACGCGGCAATGCCCCGTTCCGCGGCCTGGGTTCGCGCTCCGGGCGGGAGTCCCGCAAGGCGGCCGAGGCCCGCCAGATGGCCGCGGCCCGCGAGGCCGCCCGGATCCGCCGGGGCAAGTGACCGCGGGCGCACGGTGACACGCGCGTCACGGCCGGCGCGCTGACGACGACTCCCTGAGGACGGTGCGGTCTTGGCCTCGGACGCACGGCGCGATACGGTTTGGCGGATACGACGACGGCATGGCGGAAGCCGGTGAGAACCCGGCACGGTCGCGCCACTGTGAACCAGGCAGCCCCCAGAGGCAGGACGCCCGGTGAGTCAGACCCGCAGCCGACGTCCTGTGCACCACCGAGATGGGACGCGAACTCCCGAGGAGGACCTGCCATGGCGCAGCCTGTCGCCCAGCCGCCTGTCACCACCCCCGTCATCCCGGCCAAGCTGCCGCTGAAGGACATCGCCCCCTGGGCCGTCTTCATCGGCGTCCTCATGCTGATCCTCCTGTACTTCGTCGGCGCCGAGCAGGGCGCCACCTCCGTGGTCAACGGCGCGGACGTCCACGAGTGGGTGCACGACGCCCGTCACCTGCTCGGCTTCCCCTGCCACTGACGAGGACTCAGCACTCCCATGAACTCCGCAACCGTGAGGAACCTCCTCGTCCGCGGCATGCTCGCCGGCCTCGCCGCCGGTGTGTTCGCCCTGCTCGTCGCCTACTTCCTCGGTGAGCCCAGCGTCGACAACGCCATCGGCTTCGAAGAGGCGCACGCCCCGGCGCACGAGCACGAGGTCGAACTCGTCAGCCGCCACCTCCAGTCCACCGCCGGCCTGGCCACCGGCGTCCTCCTCTACGGCGTCGCCTTCGGCGGGATCGCCGCGCTGGCCTACTGCTTCGCGCTCGGCCGGGTCGGCCGCTTCTCTGCCCGTGCGACCGCGCTGCTGCTGTCGGGCTGCGCGCTGCTGGCGGTGTACGTCGTGCCGTTCCTCAAGTACCCGGCGAACCCGCCCTCGGTGGGCGACCCCGACACCATCGGCAAGCGCACCACCTTGTACTTCCTGATGATGCTGCTCAGTGTCCTGCTGGCGATCGGCGCCGTGATCCTCGGCAAGCGGCTCGCGCCCCGCGTGGGCAACTGGTACGCCACCGTGGTCGCCGTGGCGGCATTCGTCGTCGCCATCGGGCTGGCCTACGCCTTTCTCCCCGTCATCAACGAGGTGCCCGCGGACTTCCCGGCCGCCCTGCTGTGGCGGTTCCGGCTGTCCGCCCTCGCCATCCAGGTGACGCTGTGGGGCGGCTTCGGACTCCTCTTCGGCGAACTGGCACACCGCCTGCTGTCGCCCCGTCCCGCTCCGTCCCCGTCGGGCCGGACGGTCCCGGCGGCGAACTGAGGCACGACCGGTGAAGAGGGCCCGCGGAACCGTCCGCGGGCCCTCCCGCGTTTCCGCGGCCCGGCCGGGGCGGCCGGGAGGGACGCGGTGCGCGCCCTCCCGGCCGTCCCCGCGTTCAGGACGAGGAGAGTTCCGAGCGCACCGTACGGGCCGCCGCGACCAGGTTCTCCAGGGAGGCGCGCGTCTCGGCCCAGCCGCGCGTCTTCAGGCCGCAGTCGGGGTTGACCCACAACCGCTCGGCGGGGATGGCCTCGAGCCCCCTCCTCAGCAGGGCGGCCGCCTCGTCCACGCCGGGCACGCGCGGCGAGTGGATGTCGTAGACACCGGGCCCGGCCTCGCGCGGGTAGCCGTGCGAGGCGAGCTCGCGGGCGACCTGCATGTGGGACCGGGCGGCCTCCAGGCTGATGACGTCGGCGTCGAGGTCGTCGATCGCCGACACGATGTCACCGAACTCGGCATAGCACATGTGGGTGTGGATCTGGGTGTCGGGACGTACGCCACCAGTGGTCAGCCGGAACGCCTCGGTGGCCCACGCCAGGTACGCGGCGCGGTCGGCGGACCGGAGCGGCAGCGTCTCTCGCAGAGCGGGCTCGTCGACCTGGATCACCGAGGTCCCGGCCGCCTCCAGGTCGTCGACCTCGTCGCGCAGCGCCAGGGCGACCTGGCGGGCCGTGTCACCGAGGGGCTGGTCGTCGCGGACGAAGGACCAGGCGAGCATGGTGACCGGGCCGGTGAGCATGCCCTTGACCGGGCGGTCGGTGAGCGACCGCGCGTAGGTCGTCCACCGCACGGCCATGGGCTCCGGACGGGAGACGTCCCCGGCGAGGATCGGCGGGCGGACGTAGCGGGTGCCGTAGGACTGCACCCAGCCGTGCTGGGTGGCGAGGTAGCCGGTGAGCTGCTCGGCGAAGTACTGGACCATGTCGTTGCGTTCGGACTCGCCGTGCACGAGGACGTCGAGCCCCGTCTTCTCCTGGAAGGCGATGACCTCGGCGATCTCGGTCTTGATGCGCTCCTCGTACGCCGCCTCGCCGATCCGGCCGGCCCTCAGATCGGCCCGTGCCGTGCGGAGTTCCGCGGTCTGCGGGAAGGACCCGATGGTGGTGGTCGGCAGCAGCGGCAGGCCGAGGTGGGCGCGCTGGGCGGCCGCCCGCTCGGTGTACGGCTGGGAGCGGCGGGCGTCGGCGACGCCGACCGCCGCGGCCCGGGCCCGTACGGCGGGGTCGTGGGTGATGGGCGACGAAGCGCGGGATGCCAGGGCGGCGCGGTTGGCGGCGAGTTCCCCGGCGATGGCGTCGGTGCCCTGCCCCAGCCCCTTGGCGAGGGCCACGACCTCGGCCGTCTTCTGCCGCGCGAAGGCCAGCCAGCGCAGGATCTGCGGCTCGATGTCGCGCTCGGCCGCGGCGTCCAGCGGGACGTGGAGCAGCGAGCACGACGCGGCCACGTCGACCCGGTCCGCCAGCCCCAGCAGCGTGCCGAGGGTGGCGAGGGACTTCTCCAGGTCGTCGACCCAGATGTTGCGTCCGTTCACGACACCGGCCACCAGGCGCTTGCCGGGCAGTCCGCCGACCGCGGCGAGCCCTTCCAGGTTGGCGGCGGCCGTCTCGGTGAAATCGAGCGCGAGTCCCTCCACGGGTGCCTTGGCGAGCACCGGCAGCGCCTCGCCGAGCCGGTCGAAGTACGAGGCCACGAGGAGCTTCGGCCGGTCCTCCAGGGCGCCGAGGCGCCCGTAGGCGCGCTCCGCGGCGCCGAGTTCGAAGGCGGTGCGGTCCTGCACGAGGGCCGGCTCGTCGAGCTGGACCCAGCCGGCGCCCGCCGCGCGCAGGTCGGCGAGGAGCTCCGCGTACACCGGCAGCAGCCGCTCGAGGAGGGAGATCGGCTCGAAGTCCGCGGGCGCGTCCGGCGCGGGCTTGGCGAGCAGGAGGTAGGTCACCGGGCCGACGAGGACCGGCCGGGGGGTGAGCCCGAGGGCGAGCGCCTCCTTGACCTCCGCGACCTGCTTCGACGAGTCGGCGGTGAACACGGTGTCCGGGCCGAGCTCGGGAACGAGGTAGTGGTAGTTGGTGTCGAACCACTTGGTCATCTCGAGCGGCGCGGTGTCCCGGGTGCCGCGCGCCATCGCGAAGTAGCCGTCGAGCGCGTCCGCCGACACGGCCTCACGGTGCCGTGCGGGGACGGCGCCGACCATCACCGTGGTGTCCAGGACGTGGTCGTAGTACGAGAAGTCGCCGGTGGGCACCTCGTGGACGCCGGCTTGGGCGAGCTGCTGCCAGTTCGCGCGGCGCAGTTCGGCCGCGGTGTCCCGGAGGGCGTCGGCGGTGATGCGGCCCTTCCAGTACCCCTCGACGGCCTTCTTCAGTTCCCGGCCACCGCCCTGGCGGGGGTAGCCGTACACGGTGGCCCGTGCTGCCGCGGCTGCGGACGTCGTTGTCACGGATATCTCCTTCGCGAGATGACTCCCTGAGGTCCCGGGGACGGGGTGGGGGCGCGAAGGGAATACACACCGGTGAAAGCAGCACGCGCGGCGAGGCGCGTTCGTCCACCGGATATGTACGCCGACCCGCCCTCGAGGTCACCGGGATGTCCGCGCGCGTTCGGACGTGCGCGGGCAACGGGCAGGTCTTCGGACTCGCGGGCACGCCTGCCGGGGCAGACACCTACTGGCCGTCGCTTCCCAGACCCGGACGGGCCCAGTGCGTATGACGGCGGTCGTTCCCACTCACCGCTGCGGGGCAGTCCCGGACTCCCACCGGGTTCCCTCTTACGACGCATCCCGCCTGGCGGACGGGGCGAACCAGCTGCGCGTGCCAGCCTACGGGTCCTCACGTCCTCATGGGCGGCGGCGCTCACATTCCGGAACGGTGCGTCGGGGCGTGCGCGCCGCGCCAGGAGGCACCGTCGCGCTCCACGGCGCGGAGCAGGCGGCCGCCCGGGCTCGCGCCCCCTCAAGAGGACTCTTCAGCAGGGTCACTGGTGAACCGGGTGACGCCTGCGCAACACCCGTTCTGCCAGCAGGACATTGACGACAGCGGCGCACATCAGCGCCACCACGTTCAGCGTCGCACTGCCCGTGCTCAGCCAGGCGGCCTCCTCGCCGTCCGGCGCGGCGACGGGGAACCAGATCCCACCGACCGCCGAGATCAGCGCGTAACCCCCGTACATCACCGGCAGCGCGACGGCACCCGAGGGCAGGGTCAGCGCCACCGCCACCAGGTAGTAGGCCGCTTGCTCGTGGGCCGCCCCCGCAATGGCGAGGCCACCGATCAGCACCACGTACGCCGCTGCCGCGAATCTCCCGACCATGCGCTTCATCGTCCGCCCCCACCGTCTGCGCCTCTGCCCCGCACCATGGTAGAGCGGGCACGGCGCTTCCGGTCGTGCCGTCGCATCGCATCACGCCTCGACCGCCGGGTCCCGCCGCCCTCTCGGCACGGCGCCGGAATCCGGGAGGGGACGGAAAGGATCCGTCCGCCTCCTCGCACACGGGCCAGGGCCGGCCGTCGCGCCATGGGCCCGCAGGGAAGGACGAACAGCCAGTGGGCAACCACGACCTCCCCCGGGGCAGCGCACGGTCCAGGGCTGGCCCGTCCCGCACTACGGCCCCGTCCCCAGGTTCCGGCCCGAGCGCTGGAACCTGAAGGTCTTCGGCGCCACCGCCGGCGGCGAGGTGCGCACTCTGGACTTCGAGGAGTTCACCACCCTCCCCCGCACCTCGGTCACGGCCGATCTGCACTGCGCGTCGGGAACCACCTCCACCGGCCACGAATGGTTCGGAGTGGCCGCCGGCACGCTGCTGGAGCTGGCGCCATCGGCGCGGGACGCCACGCATGTCATGGCGTGGGCGGAGTACGGCTACAGCGCCAACCTCCGGCTCGCGGACTTCACCTCCGCCCGGACCGTCCTGGCCACGCACCGCAACGGGTACCAGCTCACCGCCGAGCACGGGTTCCCGGTCCACCTGGTCGTACCGCACCTGTACAGCTGGAAGGGTCCCAAGTGGCTCCGCGGCATCGAGTACATGACCGCCGACCGCCGCGGCATCTGGGAGGAGCGGGGCTACCACAACCTCGCCGACCCCTGGAGGGAGCAGCGCCACTCCTACCAGGAGGAGGACGGCGACGGTCCGCCCCTGTGAGCCGCGCCGGCGACACGGCAGGGTGACGTCAACGTCCGCGCACCGGGCGACAGGGACGCGTCATCGGAGGCCTCCGGTGCACCCTGGGGAGCACCAACGGTGACATGATGGCTACGCGGTGCCCGGATGCGCTGGTCACCGCCCCTGGCGACCTCCCCGGGCAGGGGCCGGGGAGAACGGTCCTGCCCCGGGGACGGAAAGGCTCGTGGTGCGGGAAAGTCGTGGGATGCGGCAGGCGGCGGTCCTCGATGTCGGCTGCCACAGCGCTCTGTTGACGGTGGTGCGGCGGTCGGAGGACGGCGAGCTGGAGCCGGTGCTCTCCCGCAAGGTGCGGTTGGGACTGCACCAGAGCCTCGGCCCGGAGGGCCGGTTGCGGCGGTCGGGCGTCAGGACCGTGGAGGAGGCCGTGGCCGAGGTGGTCGCCGCCTACCCCCGGCTCAGGCTCCCGGAGGTCTTCGCGTTCGCCACCTCCGTCATCCGGGACGCGCCCAACTGCGAGGACGTCATCGACCGGGTGGCGGACAGCACCGGTGTACGGCTGCGGGTGCTGTCCGGTGAGGAGGAGGCGCGGCTCGCCTATGCGGCGGCCCGCCGCTGGGCGGGTCCCGGCGACGGCCCGCTGCTCGTGCTGGACGTCGGCGGCGGCACCGTGGAGATCGCCTCCGGCACCGGCACCCGTCCCCGCACGGTGCACTCGCTGCCGCTGGGCGCCCGCACCGTCACCCGGAAGCACCTGCCCGGCGGCACCGCGCCTTCCGAGGGGCATCTGGCCGAGGTGCGGAAGGAACTGCGCCGGTACCTGGGCACGGTGCCCGGGCTGCCCCGCGCCGAGCCGGGCGGCCGGGTCCTGGCCTGCTCCAAGACCTTCACCCAGCTCGCCCGGCTCGCCGCCGCCCGGAACGGGCCCGCGCGCACCGCGGGGCGCCTGACCCTGCCCGCGCTGCGGGACGCCATCACCCTGCTGGCCGCCGCGAGCCCTCAAGGCCGCGACAAACTCCCCGGCATCTCCGCGCACCGCGCCGAGCAGTCCCTGGCCGGGGCACTCGTGGCCGAGGCCCTGATGGAGGCCTGCGAGGCGGACAGCGTGACGATCTGCCCCTGGTCCACCCGCGAGGGGCTCCTGCTCGAACGCCTCGGCAACCCCTCCACCAGGCGTTCATGACCCCACCAGCTCGGCCGGCACCGCATCGGGATGGGCGAGTCCGAGGTGGTCGCGCAGCGTGCTGCCCTCGTAGTCGGCGCGGAAGACGCCCCGTTCCTGGAGCCGCGGGACGACGGTGCCGGCGAAGGCGTCCAGGCCCCCGGGGTGATGCGCGGGACGAGGATGAAGCCGTCGGCGGCGTCCGCCCGCACGAAGTCGTCGATGGTCGCGGCGACCGTCGCGGGCAGCCCACGAAGGACCACCGGTTGCCGGTCTCGACAACCAGGTCGGCGATCGACCTTTTGCCGGCGGCGCCGGCTCCCGCCATTCGTGCGCGGTGGTCAGGGGGTCCCGGTACATGGGCACTTGTGCCCGCCCGCGGGCGACAGTGAGCCCTCTGCGACCGGTGGACCGGACGTGTCGTCAGCAACCGCACTCCCGACATCTTCCGCGACCTCGCGGGCCGTCCCGGCGACGCCGCACGCGGTCCCGTGCCCGCGACGCGCGCCGCGGCGCAAGGCGCCGCCGCCCCGCCGCCGGCCGACCGCGCCAAGGCGCTGGAGGGGCTGCGGGCCGCGCCCCGTACGAGCGCCTCCTTGCCTAGGTGCGCCATCTCGCGCACCAGCACGCGGCCTTCAGGCCTCCTCGGCCGGAAGGGCGTACAGCCCTGGAAGGTTGACCACGATCGCCTCCTGGGTGCTGCGGGCGATGACGACCACGGCCTCGTCCGCGGGGTCGGGGTTCTCCTCCCGGTGCGGCACGTACGGCGGGACGAAGATGTAGTCGCCCGGTGAGGTGCGCAGCCGCACCTCACCGGGCTCCTCGCCGGAGTCGTCGAGGAAGACGAACTCGGGGTGCCCGCTCACCACGTAGATGGCGGTCTCGGACTCGCCGTGGTGGTGGTCGGAGGACGACGTCGCGGGGGCCACATGGGTCTGGCCCATCCACAGCTTCTCGGACCCCACCGTCCGCCCGCTGACGGCGGCGAATCTGCGCATCCCGCCGGTCTGCGCCGTCCCGTCGTCCAGGGAGTCCGCGCGGACGTGGTGGAGCCGGGTGCGCAGGGGTGTCGCCCCGTGCCCGGAGGTGTCGTGGAGATGGGGGTGGAAGCCCTCACCGGGGGTTGTCGACGGCTCGCTCATGGCCGGGACGGTAGGGCCGTCGCGAAAAGGCTGTCAAGAAGTGTCCATTGGCCTTCACCTGCGGCAATACTCCCGCAATGTGGTGAGGGAGCCGCCGGGGCCCCGGCGGGCGCCGACCGGTCGGGCATGATGGGGGCATGCATATCTCCGCGAAGGCGGACTACGCCGCGCGGGCCCTCCTGGAGCTCGCCCGTGAACCCGCCCGCCCCCTGACGTGCGAATCGATCGCCTCCTCGCAGCAGATCCCGTTCCGGTTCCTGAAGTCCGTCGTGGGCGAGTTGCGCAAGGCCGGGCTGGTACGCAGTCAGCGCGGTTGCGAGGGCGGCTACTGGCTCGGCCGTCCCGCCGGGGAGATCACCCTCCTGGACGTCGCGCTCGCCGTCGACGGCGAGTTGATCACCTTGCGGGGCGAGCCGCCGGCCGGGCTCGACTATCCCGGCGCCGCCTCGGGGCTGCCCGGAGTGTGGCGCCAGGTGGAGGCGAGCGCGGCGGCGATACTCGGCGGCGTGACCCTGCTGTCGCTGCTGCCGGCGGGCGCCGGGGACGTGCCGGCGCGAAGGGGAGCCGCGTGACGGCCGAACCGCCCCCGCCCGCGCTGGAGGTGGTCGAGTACACCGATCCGCTGTGCCCGTGGGCCTGGGGTTCCGAGCCCGTCTTCCGCAGGCTGCGGGCGGCGCTGGCCGGGCGGGTCCGGTGGCGCCGGGTGTACTGCCTGCTGTTCGACCTCGACGACGACCCGGCGCCCGACTCCGCCGCGGAGACCGCCTGGTACGCGGGCTACGTCGAGGGGATCGGCACGCACACCCGGGCGCCGCGGGCACTCCGGCTGAGCCGTGTGGCGGCGAGTTCCTGGCCGTCCTCGCTGACGGCCAAGGCCGCCGAACTCCAGGGACCCGAGGTGGCCGAACGAGTACTGCGCCGACTGCGGGAGACCGTCTTCGTCCTGGGGGAACCGGCGGACACGCCCGCTCTCGCGCTGTCCGCCGCAGGCGGCGTGCCGGGTCTGGACCTGGAGCGGCTGTCGGCCGACGCGGCGTCCGCCGGGGTGCTGGAGCGGTTGCGCGCCGACCGTGCCGAGGCGCGTCGCCCGCTGCCCGAGGTGCTGTCGCCGGCGGGCCGGTCGCCGCACCCCGGCGCCGCCAAGGAGACGGGCGACGGCGGGTACCGCTACGCGCTGCCGACGCTGCTGGTCCACGCCCCGGCCGGACATCGCGTGGTGCCGGGGTGGCGGTCCTACGAGGAGTACGCCGCGGCCGTCGACGCGTTGTGCCCCGGGGCGGCCGCCGGCCGGGCGCCGCTGTCGCCGTCGCGCGCGCTGCGGCACTACCGGAGCCTGACCGATCCGGAGCGGGAACTGCTGGCGGAAGGATCCTGGCCCCCGCGGGAGGCGGTCCGGGTGGACACCGGGAACGGCCCCTTGTGGCTGCATCCCGAGGAGGCCGCAGTGCACCCGGCGACCCGCGGCGGCGCACACGGCGCGTCCTGACCGTCCCTGACGGAGGCTCACGTTTTCGTCCCGCCCAATGAGACACCAATTGGTGTCTATTGACAGCCGTTCGCGGCGCTCGCCAGGATGTGCAGCATGCTCACGACGCACCCCGGTGTGGTGTGCCGCTACGTGGACCTGCGGCGCACCTCCAGCGCTCTCTGTCGCTGACCGACCGCCGCCCACGGGCCACAGGCGCCTGACCGTTCCCGTCAGCGCGGGCCCTCCCGCCGCACGGCCGTCACGGGCGCCCGCCGCCCGCGCCACCGCCTTCGCGCTCCGCCGCCTCCCCTCGTCCTCCTCCAGGTGAGCCCCCGCGTACCCGCCGACGCCCTGCCCTGAGCGCGGCGTGCCCGACGTGTGCATCCGAGCCCGCGTCGGCACGTCCGTACGGGCACGGGCCGGCGTCCGGCGCGGGTGCGAACCACGCCCGCCGCCGCGCTCCCGCCCGCCCTGAGACGGGCCGGGGCCCCTCGCAGAAAGCCGTGACATGACCGGACCACTCACGCCCCGCCGCCGCCCAGGACCCGCTCAGCGAACCCCCCGGGTACCGGGCCGGCTGCGTGCCGCCGCCCTCAGCACCGCCCTCGTCTGCGTGCTCGCCCCCGGCCTCAGCGCGTGCGGCGACGGCGCGGGCGCCGCGACCGGCGGCGCCACGCTGAAGTGGGCCTCCTCCTACTTCCCCGCGCACTGGGACCCGGTGGTCTCCGGCAGCGGTGCCCAGTTCCGCGAACTCGCCCTCGTCTACGCCTCGTTGACACGCACGGACGAGAACGGCGAGGCCGTCCCGGACCTCGCCAGGAGCTGGGAGTACAACGACAAGGGCGACGAGATCACCTTCCATCTGCGCCCCGGCCTGACGTTCAGCGACGGCGAGCCGGTCGACGCCGCCGCGGTCAAGGCGGCCGTCGAGCGGGCGCAGAAGCAGCAGAACTCGGCGCTCTTCGGCGACCTGACCTCGATCGGGTCGGTGGACGCCGAGGGACTGGACGCGGTCGTCCACCTCACCCAGGTCGACTACCAGATACCCCAGTTGCTCGGTCAGCGCGTCCTGCAGATCGCCAGCCCCAAGGCGGCCGCGCATCCGGAGAAGCTGGACCAGGATCCGGTCGGCGCGGGGCCGTTCGTCGTCGAGCGGCTGATCCCCGGCACCAAGGTCCTGCTCAGGAAGAACCCGGACTACTGGGACGCGAAGAACATCCACATCGACGACGTGGAGCTGGTCTCGGCCCCCGACGCGTCGACGGTCGTCTCCGGACTGCAGACCGGCGTCTACAACTTCGCCGACATCAAACCGAGTCAGGCGGACGCCGCCAAGAAGGCCGGCCTCGACGTCTTCGTCCAGCCCGGCTTCAACGCGTCCAACATCAGCCTCAACATCAACAAGCCGCCGTTCGACGACGACAAGGTCGTCGACGCCGTCCGCTACGCCATCGACCGCAAGGAGTTCGTGGACAAGCTGACCTTCGGCTACGGCGAGGCGACCGACCAGCCCTTCCCGAAGGGCTACGTGGCCTACGACCCGCGGTCGGAGAACACCTACCCGTACGACCCAGCGAAGGCGAAGCGGTTGCTCGCCGAGGCGGGTCACCGGCCAGGCGACATCAAGCTCGACCTGGTCATCCCGGCGGAGGACCCGCAGGCCGAGATCGTGCAGTCGCAGCTGGCCGCCGTCGGCATCACCGTCACCATCAGGATCGACAAGAACTGGGCCACCCCGTTCTTCGCCAAGGACCTGACGTTCTCGCTCTACGGCACCACCGGACGGGACTCCGCCGCGCAGACCCTCACCGCCCACTTCGGCCCCGACGGTCCGCTCAACCTCAGCTCGCCCTACGAGCCGGCCGGCTTCGAGGCGGCCGTCGCCAAGGTCCGCCGGACCCCGCTGGACGCGCCGGACTACGCGGAGACGCTCCAGGCGGCGACCCGGGCGGGCCTTCGGACCAAGGCGCTGGTCTTCACCTACTCGTCCCCGAACCTCTTCGCCAAGAGCAGGTCGATATCCGACCTGCCGAAGAACCCGGCCCACCTCGACTGGACCGGCGTGACCATCTCCGGCCGCGGCTGACCTCCGTCCACCACATGAAGGGGGCAACCTCATGACGACGACCGCGGTACCGGTCACCTCTGCCCGCCGTCGCGGCGTGGCCGCGATCAGGGTGCGGCAGGCCGTGAGCCGCAGCCTGACGGCCCTCGCCCGCTCGATCGCGATCTTCGTGCCCGTGTTCCTGGTCGCGACGTTCGTGACGTTCGCGCTGCGGTCGCTGAGCGGCCTCAGCCCGGCGCGGATCCAGCTGGGCGAGGAGGCGACGCCCGAGGCGATCGCCAGGGTCGAGGCCCACTGGGGGCTGAACCGGCCGTTCCTCGTGCAGTACTGGGACTGGTTCACCGGCATCCTGCACGGCCGGCTCGGCACCAGCTGGACCAATGGCGCCGACATCTCCACCCTCATCGGGCTCGGCCTCGGCGTCAGCCTCTCGGTCGCCACGTTCGCTCTGATCATCGGCGTGACCGTGGGCTTCACCCTCGGCACGGTCGCGGCGCTGCGCAGCACCACCTGGATCGACCGCGCCATCACGGGCTTCGTCACGGTGATCTCGGTGATGCCCGCCTTCGTGGTGGGCATCGTGCTGGTCTCCGTCCTCGCCGTCGGACTGCACCTGTTCCCCTCCGCCGGGTACGTCCCGGCGGAGCAGGGCATCGGCCCGTGGCTCGCCCACATCACCCTCCCCGCCGTCGCGTTGAGCTTCGACGTCGTCGCCGACGTCGCCCGCCAACTGCGCGCCGGCCTGATCGCCGCCTACCGCGAGAACTACGTCACCGGCGCGGTGGTGCGGGGCCTGGGCCCACGGCGGGTCTTCTTCGGCCACGTGCTGCGCAACGGCATCGGACCGGCGCTCGCCACCCTCGGCCTGAAGTTCCCGGCGCTGGTCGGTGCCTCCGTCGTCACGGAGTGGATCTTCGGCCTGCAGGGCTTCGGCAGGTTCGCCAACGACTCCGCCCAGGCGGGCGACGTGCCCGCCGTGCAGGGGGTCCTCGTGGTGTCGATCGTCCTGGTCGTCGCCTTCAACCTGATCGTCAACCTGGTGCTGGCCCGTGTGACGCCGGCCGCCCAGCGGGGGGTGTGATGTGACCATGGTGCGCCGCGTCCTCGCCCTCACCTCCGGCCGGATCGCCGTGACCGTCCTCGCCGTGATCGCGCTGCTGGCGGTCCTCGGTCCGGTCCTGGCTCCCGACGATCCCCTGGCCACCAGCGACAACACGCTCGCGGGCGCCTCGTTCGCCCACTGGCTGGGCACCGACTACCTCGGCCGTGACGTGCTGAGCCGGCTCCTCGCCGGCTCCCGCGTCAGCGTCCTCGGTTCGCTGGAGGTCGCGCTCACCGCCCTGGTGGCCGGTGCGATCCCCGGCATCCTGTCGGTGCACCTCGGCCGGGTCTTCGAGTGGACCACCCTCCGCCTGGCCGACACCCTGGTCGCCCTGCCGTTCCTGCTGTTCGCCGTCGCCGTGATCGCCCTCCTGGGCAACGGCATCACCCAGGCCATGCTGGTGACAGGCGCTCTGGTGTCGCCGCTGTTCTACCGGGTGGCCCGCGCCGCCACCCTCGCCGTGGCCCGCTCGCCCTACGTGGAGGCGGCGCTGATCTCCGGTGCCTCCGTCGGCTGGATCGTCCGCCGGCACGTCTGGGTCAAGGTCCTCCCGCCCCTCGCGGTCGCGCTCGCCCAGACCGTCGGCCTCGGATTCGTCATCGTGTCGAGCCTGACGTTCCTCGGCATCGGCGTCCAGCCACCCGCGCCGACCTGGGGCGGACTGCTCGCCTACGACCTGGGCTACCTCAGTCACCAGCCGTGGGCGCCCCTGGCACCCGCCCTGCTGATCATGGTCGCCGTCTGGGCCGGCAACCAGCTCGCCGACGCGATCCGCGACGTCTCCGGCGAGGCGGGGCGCGCACTGGTCAACGACCGCAAGGCCCGCGCCAATCGCCTGGGCGCCACCGGAGGTGCGCGATGACGACTGTGTCCGAGAACGTCGTTCCCGACCGGGCCAGGAGTGCCGCGCCCGGTGACACGGCAGAGGAAGCGGCCGCCCCGGCGTCGCCGGTGCTGTCCGTCCGCGACGTGCGCATCAGGGACCAGGCCGGCGACCGCGAGATCGTCCGCGGAGTGAGCTTCGAGCTCACCCCCGGCAGGGCGGTCGGCATCGTCGGCGAGTCCGGCAGCGGAAAGACCCTCACCTGCCGTGCCGCGCTGGGCATCCTGCCCCCGCACTTCGAGGTGACCGGCGGATCGATCGAGATCCTCGGCACCGACATCGCGACCCTGGCACCCCCGCAGTGGACGGCCCTGCGGGGTGCCACGATCAGCGCGGTCTTCCAGGACCCCGCCTCCTATCTCAACCCGTCGATCCGGGTCGGTCCGCAGATCGCCGAGGTGGTCCGGGCCAAGAAGGGGCTGAAGCGGCGCGAGGCGCGCCACCGTGCCGTCGAACTGCTGCGGGCGGTGCGACTGCGCGACCCGGAACTCGTGTACAGCCAGTACGCCCACGAGCTCTCCGGAGGCATGCTCCAGCGCGTCCTGATCGCGGCCGCGATCGCCGCGGACCCGCGGATCCTCATCGCCGACGAGGCGACGACCGCCCTCGACGTCACCGTCCAGGCCGAGATCCTCGACCTCCTCGCCGAACTGCGGGAACGGACCGGACTGGCCCTCGTCCTGGTCTCCCACGACCTGGCCGTCGTCGCCCAGCTGTGCGACGAGGTACTGGTCCTGCGCGACGGCCGGGTCGTCGAGCAGGGCCCGACGCACACGGTGCTCCACGACCCGCGGCACGACTACACCCGGCTGCTCGTCGCCGAGCACCGGCAGTACGGCCTCGACACGTTCCTCACGCCCGAGGAGGACGCATGACCACAGCAGCCGGCGACGGCGCGAACCCCGTCCTTGAGGTCACCGGACTCCAGGTCCACTACGGCCTGCGCCGCGGGCGCCGACGGGCCCTGCACGACATCTCGTTGAGTGTCGCGCCCGGCGAGACCGTCGGTGTCATCGGCGAGACCGGATCGGGCAAGACCACCCTCGCCCGGGCCGTGCTCGGCCTGGTGCACGCCTCGGCGGGCTCCGTCGTCGTCGACGGCGAGGACGTCAGGACCCACGGCCGGCGGCAATGGCGCGACCTGCGCCGCCGGGGCGTCGTCCAGTACGTCTTCCAGGACCCGCTGCGCAGCCTCGACCCGGACGTCACCATCGAGGACTCCCTGGCCGAACCACTGCTCCTGCAAGGGGTCCCCCGCTACGCCGCGGCCGAGCGGGTGCGCGCCTTCCTGCCCCGTGTGCGCCTGGACGAGGAGTTGCTGGACCGGCTGCCCGGCGAGCTCTCCGGCGGCCAGCGCCAGCGGGTGGCGATCGCCCGCGCCCTGGTCACCGGCCCGCGCCTGGTCATCCTGGACGAGCCGGTCAGCGCCCTGGACTCGGCCAACCGCGTGCAGATCCTGGAGATCCTGAAGGAACTGCGCGCCTCCGGCGTGGCCCTGGTCTTCATCTCCCACGACCTCGGCTCCGTGGCCGGCGTCTGCGACCGCGTCGCCGTGCTCCACCAGGGCGAACTGGTCGAGGTCGGCACGGCCCGCGACGTCATCGGCCGCCCTCGGCACCCCTACACGCGCCTGCTCGTCGGCTCCGCGCCCACACTGCGCTCCTCCCCGACGGACCGCGCCGAACGCGAAGCCCTGCGCGCCCTCCTCAACGCCTGAGCCCACGACAGACAGGAAGAAACCACCATGTCCCGCAGGATCCACCTCGCACTGCACCCCTACGGCGTCGGCGGCCCCGGCCAGCACGGCCTGTGGAGGGACGCGCGCGTCGCCAAGAACGCCAGCATCGACATCAACTACTACATCGCACAGGCCAAGGCGGCGGAACACGCCCTCTTCGACGCGCTGTTCATCGTCGACAGCCAGTTCATCAACGCCACCTACCCGGCCCACTACCTCAACCGGCTGGAACCGCTCACCCTGCTGTCGGCGGTCGCCACGCACACCCGCCGCATCGGCCTGGTCGGCACCGCGAGCTCGACGTACAACTCCCCGTTCAACCTCGCCCGCCGCTTCGCCTCCCTCGACCACATCAGCGGCGGCCGCGCCGGCTGGAACGTCGTGACCAGCTTCGACACCGGCACCTCCCGGAACTTCGGGTTCGACGAGCACCTCGACTACGCCACCCGGTACGGCCGCGCTCTGGAGTTCGTCCAGGTGGCCCGCGGTCTGTGGGACTCGTACGAGGACGACGCCTTCCCGGCGGACGTGGACCGCGACCTCTTCCTCGACCCGGCCAAGCTGCACGCGCTCGACCACGTCGGCGAGCACTTCAAGGTCGCCGGCCCCCTCAACCTGTCCCGGTCGCCCCAGGGCCAGCCCGTGATCTTCCAGGCCGGGGTCTCCGAGGAGGGGCGCGACCTGGCCGCGCAGGTGGCCGAGGGCATCTACGCGCCCGGCGGCTCACTGGAGCAGGCCCACGACTACTACACCGACATCAAGCGGCGCACGGCGTCGTACGGCCGCGACCCCGACCACATCAAGATCTTCATCCACGGCAGCCCGGTCGTCGCCGCCACCGACGGGGCCGCCCGGCGCCGCGAACGGGAGATCTTCGAGGAGGACAACGACTTCGACCGCAACCTCGCGCTGCTCGGCCGCTCCTTCGGCGCGTACGACTTCAGCGCGCACGACCTCGACGCGCCCTTCCCGGACGTGGCCCACCTCGCCGAGAAGGGCGGCAGGACCGGCGCCGCCCGGATCATCGAACGGGCCAGGACCGAGAACCTCACCCTGCGCCAAGTCGCCGACTCCGTGAACGAGTTCCGCGCCACGCCCTTCGTCGGCGACCCGCGGACCGTCGCCGACACCGTCGAGCGGTGGTTCCGGGCGGGCACCTTCGACGGCATCAACCTGGCCTTCCGCACCACCGACGAACTCGAGCTCTTCGTCGACGGCGTCGTCCCGGTCCTGCAGCAGCGCGGCCTGTTCCGCACCGAGTACGAGGCCGACACCCTGCGCGGCAACCTCGGCCTGCCGGTCCCGGCCAACCGCCACACCGCGGAAGGCCGGCTCGCGGGCGGCCTCCTCGACGACCTCGTCACCTCCTGAGGGCCGGCCCATGACCTCCGCGACACCGCGCTTCCGGCTCGGCTTCCTCACCCACGTCCAAAGCCGCGACGACAACCCCGCACGGACCTACCGCAACGCCCAGGAACTCTTCGTCGCCGCCGACGAACTCGGCTTCGACGTCGGCTGGGTGGCCCAGCACCACGTGCCCGCCGGCGGGGGCGGCCTGTCCTCGCCGTGGACCTTCCTCGCCCACGCCGCGGCCAGGACCACCCGGATCCGGCTCGGCACCGCCATCACCGTCCTCCCCCTGGAGGACCCGGTGCGCCTCGCCGAGGACGTCGCCACGGTCGACACGCTCAGCGGCGGCCGTGTCGAGATCGGCGTGGGCAGCGGGTACGACGCCCTGGAGTACGCAGCGTTCGGCAAGGACCTCGCCCGCAAGCGCGAACTGACCAGCGAACACCTCGACATCCTGCGCCGGGCCCTGGCCGGCGAGGAGGTACGGGCGCCCGGATTCCGGGTGCAGCCGGCCGCGGGCGACTTCACCGACCGCCTCTGGCAGGGCGTCTTCAGCACCCAGGGAGCCGGGTACGCCGCGGCCGCCGGATCGAACCTGCTGCTGAACCGGGCCGCATACGGTTTCGACGCCCCGACCGACACTGTGCAGCGCCCCTGGGCGGACGCCTACCTGGCCGCCTGGGACCGGCCGCGCCGCCCGCGGATCGGCCTGTCCCGGTTCGTGTTCCCGGCGAAGGACAAGCGCACCGCGCTCCGGCAGATCGGCGACGACGTCCATCGCGCGGCGTCGCGTATGGCGGACGGCGGCGCCTTTCCCAGGGGCCTGGACGTGGACGAGGCCCTGCGGCGCTTCCACGCGTTCCACGGCGCTCCCGAGGAGATCGTCGCCGCGCTGCGGCAGGAACGCGTCCTGCCGGTCGCGACCGATCTGATCACCCAGTTCAACCCCGCCGTCCCCGACCACGACGCGGCGCTGCGCGCCCTGGAACTCATCGCGACCGAGATCGCGCCCGCGCTGGGGTGGCGAAGCGCGCCCCGGACCGAGCCGCAACCCGCGGGAGTCTGACATGACCCAGTACACCGACCACCACGCCCCCGAAGGCCTGCGCACGCGCGGCACGGTCGTCGTGGTGCCCGGCCGCGGGGAGACACCGGCGACCTACGCCCGGTTCGCCGGGCGCCTGGCCACCGACGCCTATCGCGTCCGTGTGACCGGCACCCCGGCCGTCGACGCCGGCGACCCGACGGGCCCAGGCGCCGCGTTCGGCAGGCTCCTCACCGATGCCGTCGAGGGCACCGCCGCCGAGGACGGTGTCGTGCGGCCCCTCGTCCTGGTGGGGGCCGACTCGGGCGCCGTCGCGATCGCCGCGTTCCTCGGCCGGGCCGAACGGGCGGACGCCCCGCGGCCGGACGCCGTTGTCCTGGCGGGGCTACCGGGCCGGGCCGCCGGCGCGCCCGGCACCTGGGAGGACGAGCTGGACGTCCGTACCTCCTGCCCCGCACACCGGGTCACGCTCACGCGGGATCCGCAGGTGCGCCGGGGCTCGCTCGGCGACGCGCTACCGGAGGCCCTGCTCACGGCGGCGTACGAGAACGAGGCCGGCGTCCCGGCGCTGCTCCTCGTCGGCGACGCCGATCCGCTCGCGGACCGCGACGCCCTCGAACGGGCCGCCAAGTCCCTGCCGCTGGCCCGTCTTGCGGTGGTGCGCGGCGCCCACCACGACGTCCTCAACGACCTCCAGCACCGCTCGGTCGCGGCCGAGGTCGTCGTGTTCCTCGAAGCGCTCCGCGACGACCTGACCCCCGTGGTCACGGTGCGGTCGAGCGCCTGGTGAACACCGCCGGCGCAACTCCCCCCGCCCAAAGGCGTCGTGGAGGCCGGCCGCCCCAACCCGCCGGCGACGTGCCCGTCACCCGGTGCGTCACCACCCCGAACCCGGAAGGTCCGCATGGCCGTCATCCTGTCCGTCTCCGGAAGCCCCTCCCCCACCTCCCGCACCGCGCGCCTGCTCCGCCACCTGGACGACCGGTTGCGGCTCCAGGGCCACGACGTGGTCTCCCTGGAGGTGCGCTCCCTGCCGGCCGACGCGCTACTCGGCGCCGACTTCCGGCACCCCGCCATCACCGGTGCCGCGGCCCTGTTCCAGCAGGCCGACGGCGTGGTGATCGGCACCCCCGTCTACAAGGCCGCCTATTCGGGACTGCTCAAGTCGCTGCTCGACCTGCTCCCGCAGTACGCGCTCACCGACAAGACGGTGCTCCCGCTGGCCACGGGCGGCACCACGGCCCACGTCCTGGCCATCGACTACGCGCTGCGCCCGGTGCTGAGCTCCATGGGCGCCACGCACATCGTGCCGGGGTGGTTCACGCTCGACAAGGACATCACCGTCGGCGACGACGGCGCGCTCACCGTCGCACCGGCCGCCGCCGAGGCCCTGGTCCAGGTCACCGACCGGTTCTCCGCCGCGCTGGGGGGACGTACGACGGTCCTCGCGCCCACGGGGTGACCACCGGGCGGCGGGCGGGCCCCGCCCGCCGCCCGGTCCTGCCGCCGCGTCCTACCGCCGGGTGCGCAGCAGCAGCCGCAGGAACCACCGGTCCTTCGGGGTCGGGCCGGCCCCAGCGCCCCCGGTGGGGGTAGCGGCCGAACTCCACGAGATCTCGCGCGGTCAGACCGCCCGGCGTGGGGCGCCCCTGGGTCAGCAGCGCCACCCGGCGGTAGAACTCACGGACCGTCAGGGCGAGCCCGTCGGTGGCGTTCCCGTCCGCCGTTCCGATCGTCGACGTGACGCTGCGGGCCCGCTGGAGGCGTGCCACCGTGCGCAGAAGCGTCGACTTCCCGCTGCCGTTGGGACCCACGGGGGCGGTCACCTCACCCGGGCGGAGCCTGATCGCCGCGTTGAGGCCGTGGTCGTCTCTTCACCAGAACACACGAACAAAGGTCAGCCTAGCCTCACCAATACCCCGCACCACCTCCCGGCGACTCAGTAAACTTAGGCTAACCTTCCTTCATGGCGAAGATCCCACGGCAGATGCCCCAGAACCCCCGAATGTTCCGCGCCGAGGTGGTCCGCACCCAGCGGATCTCCCCGTCCATGCACCGGGTGACCGTGACGGGCGCGGATCTCGCCGAGTTCCCGTGGATGGGCTACGACCACTGGTTCCGCCTCTTCATGCAACTGCCCCACCAATCGGTCCTGCGGCTGCCGGAGTTCACCGGCGACCGGTGGTGGCACGCCTACCTCGCCATCCCCGAGGACGAGCGGCCGCACTGCGCGAACTACACCGTGGCCGGTTTCCGCCCGGAAGCCGCCGAGATGGACATCGACTTCGTCGTCCACCGCGGCCCCACCGGCGAGGTCGAGGGCCGCGCCGCGATCTGGGCATGCGCCGCCCGCCCCGGAGACGAACTGGCCATGCTGGACCAGGGCATCACCTTCGACTGCCCGCCCGACGCCTCCGAGGTCATCGTGGTGGCCGACGAGAGCGGTCTGCCCGCCACCACCGGCATCCTGCGCTCACTCCCCCGCGACACCGTCGGCCGGGTGATCCAGGAGATCCCCGCCGAGGGCGACCGGCGCGACCTGGACGCCCCGATCGCCATGAACATCACCTGGGTCGTCCGCGACAACGCCCACACCGTCCCGGGGCGTGCCGCACTCCACGAACTCCGCCGGCTCAGCACCGTCGACACCACCGCCTACGCCTTCGTCGTCGGCGAGTCCGGCCTCTCCACCAAGGGCCGCAGACACCTGCACCGCGCCGGCCTCCCCAAGGACCGCATCACCTTCTCGGGCTTCTGGAAGCACGAGGGGCACCAGCCCGCCTGACGCGCACCCGTTGAGGTGGTGTTTCAAGCGGAAGGCTGAGGGCAGGGGTCGGAACGAGGGGGGTTCCCGGAGTTGCAAGGGAGTCCGGCCCCATGTCGACAGGGACACTTCTGGCGATCATCATCCCCATCGTGGTGGTGCTGGCCATCATCGCGGTGGCGGCAGCACTGATCGTGCGGCGCCGACGTCTGCGCCGGCAGTTCGGCCCGGAGTACGAACGGACCGTCGAGGGCACCGGCAGCCGGCGGGAAGCCGAACGGGACCTCAACGCCCGTGCGAAGCGCCATGACTCGCTGGACATCAAGCCGCTGCAGAGCGGCGTCCGCGACCGCTACGCGCGGGACTGGACCAGCGTCCAGGAGGAGTTCGTGGACCGCCCGGAGGATGCCGTGCACGACGCGGACAGCCTGGTGACCTCGCTCATGCACGAGCGCGGCTACCCGACCGAGGACTTCGACCAGCAGATCAGGGACCTCTCGGTGGAGCACGGCCACACGCTGGAGCACTACCGGGAGGCCCACGAGGTCAACGCCCTCAGCTCCCGGCACCAGGCCACGACCGAGCAACTGCGCGGTGCCATGGTGCACTACCGCGCCCTGTTCGACGACCTCCTCACCGACGGCGGCGAATCCCGCCACGTCCGGGCCTGACCCGGGTTCCGGTCCACGACGCCGCCACCACGACAAGAGGCGGAGGAAATATGGAACGCGACCGCGCACGACCCTCCCGCGAGACCGCTTTGACCACCGAGGAACTCGCCCAGCCACGCGAGCGCTTCGACGCTCCCCCCGAGCGGCCGGACACGGCGAGCCGGGCCCCCGCCTACCCCGGCGAGGGCACCGAATCGGTCCGCAAGCCGTCCGAGCCCCCGGCGGAGATGCCCGGAGCACCCGCCGAGAACACCTCCGTGGACCAGGCTCCGCAGTTGCTGACCTCGCAGGACGAGGAGAGCTTCCGCGCCCGCTGGCAGGAGATCCAGAGCGAGTTCGTCGACGACCCCCGCGACGCCGTGCACACCGCCGACGCCCTGGTGGCCGACGTGATGCAGAAGCTCGCGGCGACGTTCGCCCACCACAAGCAGGAACTGGAGGGGCAGTGGGACCGCGGGGAGCAGGTGGACACCGAGGACCTGCGTACGGCCCTGCGCCAGTACCGGTCGTTCTTCAACCGCCTGCTGACCACCTGAACCTTCCGGGTCCCGCGCACGGAGTGCGCGGGACCCCTTGCCGCCCGGTGCCGGGCGGCCGGCGTCACGGCGGAGGATCTTCCGCGCGAACGGTGACCGTCCCGGACCCCTCGCCCTCCTCGTGTGGGCGACGCGCCCGGTTCTGCACACCGTTGATCAGCAGCCATGCGTAGCGAGTCCGTGTGTCGGGATTCAGCACGGCCTCGGCGGTCACGGCCAGCCGGAACCACATGAGGGCCGAGCGGCTCGTCAGCCCGATCGAGATCAACCGCAGCCATCGCATCAGGCCGGTGTTCTCCCCCACTTCGGAGGGGAGAACACCGAACAGCCCGACGGCATCGCCCTCCCGCAGCAGCCGCAGCCCCGTCGCGGCGGCCTCGGTGGGCGTCTGCTCCTCGCCCGCGCGATAGGCGCTGAACAGGGCGATGGCGACGACGGCTCGCACGCTTCGCAAAAAGGCCGCGAACTCCCAGCCCCATGCGGAGCTGCTCCGCATCAGTCGCCGGTGGTACGCCGCGTCCCGCAGGCACTCCCCGAGGATGTCCCCCGCCTCCTGCTCACACCTGGCAAACGTGACCACGCCCGGCCCCCCGCCTTCACTCGTCGGTGTCCACGATGCCCCCGATCGTCGCCGTCCGGTACGGGGAGCGGCTCACAAGCTTTGGTAACAGCTGTTACCATCCAGGCATGGCCAAGACACAGCTCGGAGCACGCGTCGACGACGAGGTCGCGGAGATCGCCCGGAAGCGGGCCGCCGACCGCGGTCTGTCCATCGGCGACTACCTCGCCCAGCTCGTCCTGGAGGACGCCAGCGGGCTGCGGGCCCGCGCCATGGGCGCCGCGGAGCGGTTCCTGGCCGAGCACCAGGCGGCCTTCGACGAGGCCGAGCAGGGCCAGGGCGGGGCAGGAGCACACGCCGCGTAATGGATCTGCACATCGATGTCCCCTGGATCCTGCAGGTGGCCGAACTGGCCGGGGCCGGTGATCCGGCTCCCGACGACTACGGCGTCCCCGTGGCGGCGTGCGCGCGGCACCAGGCCGAGCTGATGGAGCAGCCCGTCTACGACGGCCCGTACGCGCGGGCCGGTGCCCTGGTGCACACCCTGGGCCGGTGCCGCTGGCTGGAGCGCTCCAACCTCGCCGTCGCCGCCGCCACCGGCGTGATGTACCTGGAGGCCTCGGGCATCTCCGTCAAACCCTCGCACCAGGACGCCGTCGCCCTCCGCGACCTCCTCCTCGACCCCACCTGCACCGCGGGCAGGATCGCCGCCGTCCTGCGGACCTGGCCCGCCTCGTGAGCTCCGCCGGGCGGAGCGTGTGAGTCACCGAGCGCGGAAGGTTCCCACGGCTACCCGGTGACGCGGGCGACAAGGAGCGCGATGTCGTCGGTGCCGGGGGTGGTCCGCAGGGCGTGGTCCACGAGGTCGTCGGCGAGGTCGGCCAGGCTCTGGTCGCCGGCCGGCGCGAGGTGGTGCGCGAGTTCGGCGGTGCTGTGGCCGATGTCGACTCCCGGGACCTCGACCAGGCCGTCGGTGTACAGGACCAGCACCGTTCCCGCCGAGAGCGGGATCTGGACCATGGGGTAGTCGCCGCCCGGGGCGACCCCGAGCAGGAGGCCGGGGGCCATGTTCAGGACCTCGGTGTGTCCGTCGGGGTGGCGGACCAGCGGCGGGAGATGTCCCGCGGTGGCCAGGCGCGCGCGGTGGCGGCCGAGGTCGAGGTGCGCGTACAGGCAGCTGGTGAACAGTCCCGGGTTGAGGTCGATCAGCAGCCGGTTGGTGCGGGTGAGGGCCTTGCTGGGGGAGGCGTGGGCGGTGGCGTGGGCATGGACGGCCGTGCGGACCTGCCCCATGAGGGCGGCGGCCTGCACGTTGTGGCCCTGGACGTCGCCGATGGCCGCGGCGGCGCAGGTGGAGCCGCAGTGGATGAGGTCGTAGAAGTCCCCTCCGGTGTCCTGCCCGTGGCCGGCGGGGAGGTAGCGGGCGGCGACCTCGAGGCCGGGGACAGGGGGAAGTTCCTTGGGGAGCAGGCCGGTCTGCAGGGTGCGGGCGAGGTGGCGTGTGGCGTCGTAGAGGTGGGCGCGGTCCAGCGCCTGTGCGATCAGCCCGGCCAGTGAGGTGAGGATGGCGCGTTCCGCCAGGGGGAAGGGGCGCGGGCGGTCGTAGGACAGGGCGAGGAGTCCGACGGGCCGGCCGGAGGCGATCAGGGGCAGGAAGGCCCAGGCGTCCCGGTCGCCGTAGCGAGGGGCTTCGGGATAGGCGCGCCGGAACTCGCTGAAGCTGCCGAAGAACCTGGGGGTCCCCGTGGCCAGGGCCTGGGTGGGCGGGGTGGGGGCGCTCAGCGGGATGCCGTTGAACCGGGACATGAACTCGGCCGTGTACCCGCGGTGAGCGGCGACGCGCAGGCGCCCCTCCTCGGCCGTCAGCAGGGCCAGGCCCTGGGCCTCGAAGGCGGGGACGAGCTGGTCCGCGACCTGGTCGACGACGTCCTTGACGCCGACGGCCTCGCTCAACGTCGCGGCCAGGTGCATCAGTTGGTAGAGGGTCGACGCGCCCATCGGGCCCTGGCCGCGCGCCGGTTCCACCCGGCGCTCCCTGGTTCTCGCCTCGGTGACCGGTGCGATCCGGACGCTGATGCCGGTGCCGGCGGGCTGCAGTTGGAAGGACAGCTGCCGGTCCGGTGGCCGCGAGGCGATGAACGCGGTCGGCTGGCGGCTGATCACGGCGGCCCGGTAGCGGTCCTCGAAGGTGGGGTCGTCGAGCCACGGCAGCCGGTCCCAGGGCCGGGTTCCGAGCAGGTCGGCGGTCCCGGCCCCCAGGAGGTCGGCGGCAGCGCTGTTGAGGAAGGTGATCCTGCCGTCCAGGTCCAGCGACGCGCATCCGGTCGGCAGGCGCTCGGCGAAGTCGTACGCGGCCAGCGCCTCGGCCGGGTCGGGGGTGCGGGGGCGAACGGTCGGCAGCACCAGGGGCTCGGCGCCGGGCAGCAGCGGCTGACCGCGGCGGGCCGCCTGCTCCAGCAGCCGGCCGGCCCGCCGGCAGAAGGTGCCGATCGCCTCGCGCTCGCCGGGATCCAGCTGCGGTGGGTGCCAGACCGGCCACACCATGCAGAGGGCGCCCCATGTCGCCTGCTCGGTGGTGAGGGGCGCGGCGCCCAGGAGGATGTCGTACGGGGCCATGAGCCCCACCCGGGGGAAGCGGCGGGCCAGCTCGGTCGGATTGTTCACCCACACCAGGCGCCGCTCGCGTACCGCCTCGGCCACCGGCGCCTGGTCGTCCACCCCGACCCGCACCCAGGGGGCGGCGATCCGCCGGGACGTTCCCGACATGGCCAGCAGTTGCAGCACCCGCTCCCCCGGCGGCAGGACGTAGAGCATGCCCACCGACACGTCGGTGTCCCGCCCCAGGCGGCCGAAGAGCCCGACCAGGGGCCCCATGCCCGTGGCGATGCGTACGTCGTCGCGGTGCACCAGGGATCACCCACCGCACCGCGTCGGAGCGGCTGCCCGGGCGTGCCACGCCTGATCACGCCGCCTGTCACCCATAAACGGACCATACGTCCGACAGGACACAACGGCACCCACACCGGGAGCGCGGGCACGGCTGAGGGAACGAGTGGCCGGGGAGGAACAGGGCCGCAATAAAAAATGGACGACCATTCATTATGATGGGCGGCATGCAGAACACACCCAGCCGCACCGCGCGGCACGTCGCGCTCTTCCGGGCCCTGGAGTCCGTGCGCCGGGGACCGCGCCTGTTCGCCGACCCCTACGCGGCGTCCTCCCTCGGCCCCGGCTACCGCGCGGCCGTCGCGCTCGCCCGGTACTCCGGGCTGACGAACGTCCTGGAGCGCCGGATCGACCGCTCCTGGCCCGCCGGTCCCCGCGCGTCGGCCGTGGTCCGCACCCGGCTGATCGACGACCTGGTGCGGGACGCCCTCGACGGCGACGTCCGGCAGTTGGTGCTGCTGGGCGCGGGGTACGACAGCCGCGCGTTCCGGCTCGAGGCGGCGCGGACCGCCACCGTGTTCGAGGTCGACCACCCGGCGACCCAGGCGGCCAAACGCGCGCTGGTCGCCTCGTGGAACCGGAACGGGACCGGCCGCCCCCACGACGACATCCGCTTCGTGCCCGCCGACCTGATGCGCCAGGACCTCGGCGAGGCCCTGCGTGACGCCGGTCTGCGGGACGAGCCCGCGGTGGTGGTGTGGGAGGGCGTGACGAACTACCTCGACGCGTCCTCGGTCCACACCACGCTCACCGCACTCGCCACCACGACGGCCCCCGGCAGCAGGATCGTCTTCACCTACATGGACCGGCGCGCCCTGGACGGCACGGGCGGCTTCGCCGGAGTGGAGGCCTGGGCGGAAGGCGTGCGCGCCGCGGGCGAACCGTTCACCTTCGGATTCCTCCCGGACGAACTCCCCGGCTACCTCGGGGCGCGGGGCCTCGCGCTCACCCTGGACCTCTCGGCGCGGGACGCCGCCGTCCGCTACCTCGAGCCCCTGGGCCGCCATGAGCCGGCCGCCCCCTTCTACCGGATCGCCCAGGCGGAGGTGAAGTGATGCCCAAGGTCAGCGAGGAACACCTCCGCGCGCGGCGCGCCGACATCCTCGACGCCGCCGCCCGCTGTTTCGCCCGTGCGGGCTTCCACCGCACCACCATCCAGGACATCGCGAAGGAATCCGGTTTCAGCGCGGGCCTGATCTACCGCTACTTCGCCGACAAGGACGACATGGTCGTCGCCATCTCCGACCAGTGGCACGAACGCCAGACCCGGCAACTGCACTTGGACGACCCCGGCGACCGCACGCCCGACGCCTTCGGCCGTGTCGCCTCCGGATACCTGGACCTGCTGCGCTCGCTCGCCGCCCCGGCCGAACGGCAACGCGTGCAACTCGGCGTCCAGATCTGGGCGGAGGCGCTGCGCGCCCCGGAGGTCCACGCGGTGGCCCGCAGGGGCGTGGACCTGCCCCGCGCGGTCATCACCGGCCTCGTCCGGGCCGCGCAGGAACGCGGGGACCTGCCGCGGGTCCTGCCGGCCGACGGCCTCGCCCGCGTCTTCATCGCCGTCTACCAGGGCCTGGCCCTGCAGACCGCCTGGGACCCCGAACTCGACAACGCGGCCTGCGTCGAAGCCGTCCGGGCACTCCTGGACGCGCTCAGCTGATTCGCCACCGCGCCGGACGCCCGCCGCACGGCCCCGGGCGCGCGCTCCCGGCGATCCCGCAGTGCGCGCCCAGGAAGCCGATCACCGATCCCGTACGATCCGCCCATGCATGTTCTGAGACGATTTCGGATGCATTGGGGCCTCTACGGCCGGCGCGACCCGGTGCTCCTGTCTCCCGTGGCCCTGACCGTGGTGATCGGCCTCCTGGCCGTGTTCACCCCGCAGGACGTCCCCTTCAGCAGGCTCCTGCCGGCGGCGCCCGCGCTCGCCGCGTCGGTCTGGTCGGTCAGGGCGACCCTCACCCTCGGGGTCGTCTGTCTGCTCCCGGTCATCGGCTTCGCCCTCGCCTTCTCCGACGCTTCCGCCCTGTACACCGCGGGCGCGATCGGTGCCGTCACTCTCGCGGCCGCCTACGCCAGCCACCTGCGCCTCCAGCGCGAACACACCCTCGCCCAGGTCCGGGCCGTCGCCGACGCCACCCAGGAGGTCCTCCTGCGGCCCGTGCCCGGCCGCGTCCGGAACCTGGAGATCGCGACCCTCTACCTCGCGGCAGCGCCCCAGGCCCGCATCGGGGGCGACTTCTACGCCGCCGCGGACACCGCGCACGGCCTGCGCCTCATCCTCGGCGACGTCCGCGGGAAGGGCCTGCCCGCGGTCGGCGTCTCGGCCGCCGTCCTCGGCTCCTTCCACGAAGCCGCCTACGACGCCCCCGACCTGGGCCGGCTGGCGCGCCGGCTGGACACCTCGCTCGCGCGCTACAACGTCGACGTGCCCGCCCCCGACGGCTCCGAGCGCTTCGCCACGGCCGTCATCGTCGAGATCCCGCCCACCGGAGCCCAGGTCTCCGTGCTCAGCTGCGGGCACCCCCCGGCCGTGCTCGTCCACCGGAACACCACCCGGAGCATCGAGGCCGCCGCCGCGTCGCCGCCGATCAACCTCGCCGAGCTCATCGGCTCCGACTACCACGTCGAACGGATCCCCTTCGCCCCCGGCGACCTGCTGCTGCTCTACACCGACGGCGTCACCGAGACCCGCGACGACAAAGGCGACTTCTTCCCCCTCACCGCCTGGACCCGCGGGACCGACACCACCTCGCCCCCCGCGGTCCTCGAACTGCTCCACCAGGCCCTCCTCCGGCACAGCAACGGCCGGCTCACCGACGACATCGCCTGCGTCGCCATCCGCAACGCCCCGCAGTAGCAGCCTTGGTGACGCTTCCGTGCTCGTCAGTGGGGCCGTCGTGGGCCAGAATCAGCGATGTGACCGACGACATCGCCCCCGCGGCGGGCTCCGGCGTACCCCTTGGGCCACCCGCGCCCGGACGGCACGCACCGTCATCCGACTGGCCCAGACGGCTCATTGCCGCCGCCGTCGTCATCACCGGAATCTTCCGCATGTCGGCCAAGCAGCACATGACGTGGTTCGACACCGCCCTCGTCGTCGTCGGCTGCACCGCCCTGGGATTCGCCGGCCTCCAAGAAGCGCGGCGCGTCGTCAAGGAGCGGCGAACCCGGAGCCGTACGACCTGAGGGCCCCCGCTCCCCCACGGGCAGCCGCCCTTCGACCGATCGGAGGCAGCGCTTGGATGCCGAGCAGACCAACAGCGCCGCATGGACGGTGTACGGCGACCATCACCTCCGCAGGGACACCGGTGTACCCGATACCGACCGGCTGACATGGGGGTTCTGGCCGACCGGACCCGGCGCCGAGATCCTGGGCGATCTCGTCGGCCGCCGGGTCCTGGACCTCGGCTCGGGCATCGGCAGGCACGCGGCGTACCTCGCCCGCGGACGAGGCGCCCTGGTCGACGCCGTCGACGCCTCGCCCTCACAGCACCGGCGGGCCGTCGAGCGGTACGGCCACCAGCCGGGCCTGAACCTGATCCTCGCCGACGCCGTCGAGCACCTCCGGCGGGCCGAGCCGTACGACGTCATCTACTCGATCCACGGGTTCGCCTACATCGACCCCCTTCGTCTCGTGCCGGCCCTCGCCGCGGCGCTCGCGCCGGGCGGCCGCCTGGCCTTCTCCGTCCTGCACACCAACTCGCAGGGCCACGGGCCCTCCACGACCGTCACCCCGCGGCCCGAGATCCTGCCATTGACGGGCGGCGACCGGCTCACCGTCCGGATGTGGGTGCTCGACCCGGCTGTCTGGGCGGGCCTGTTCGCCCGGCACGGACTCGTCGTCGAGCAGACGGACATCCTCAGGGCCCCGGAGGAGGACAACCCGCTCGCCTGCTCCCTCTTCCGCGTCCGCCGCCGCGTCCGCGTCCGGGCCACCAGCCGGCCTCGCACCGGCCGGCCCCCCGAACCGAACGCGGCCGTCGGCGTGGGCGCCGTCCTCCACGGCCCGCGCGGCGTGCTCCTCGGCCTCCACCACAGGGGCACACGAGAGCTGCCCGGCGGCAAGCTCGATCCGGGCGAGTCGCTGCCGCGGGCCGTCGTGCGGGAACTCGCCGAGGAGACAGGCTGCATCGCCCGCGAGGAGGACGTGGTCCTCCTGGGCACCCTCGTCGACCGCGTCGGCGACGTGCCCCGGGTGACCATCGGCGCGGTCGTCACCGCCTGGGAGGGCGAGCCCGCGGACCAGCCGGGCGAGTCGGTGGGCGACTGGCAGTGGTTCCCGCTCGACCGGCTCCCCGACGGCCTCTTCCTCCCCAGCGCCCACGTACTGACAGCATGGCGTCCCGGCCTGCCGATCGAGCACCCGCCCGCCCACTGCACACCGTTCGCGCCACCCGGTCGGCACTGACACCGCAGGCCACTGGCAGCGCAGGCCACTGGCAGCGCAAAAGAGAAATACGGAATTCCGGTCCGCTTGCACGGAGAGTCATTACCGGACTCTCCGGTGGGGTGATTTCCACGTCCCGGTGAGCAGGAAAAGAAGTCCAGGACGGCAATTCCGGTGAATACCACCGCGCTTCCCGCCACAGACCGGCCTCATACCCGCCGTCAACCCCGTGGCGCCGGGCCGGGATTCAGGTGATGAGCGCCCCGACACCCGGCATGGTGCGACCTGTCACACCTGGTGCCGGTACCTCCACAGCGACTCTCCGGATTCCGGACACATTCGTGCCGCAGTCACCGCAGAGCGCAAATCCGCGGCCGCTTTGGGCGTTTACAGCGTTGACATGAACACAAGATCTCTCCACTAATGGACTCCCGGCGACCGCGGATGATCGCCCGTTGCACCTTCATGAGTCGACGTTTCATGTGATGACTGGGGAGTCGAACGTTGCGCGCACCACACATATCCGGTCCACCCCTGCGGAGACCGGTGTCCACCGTGCTGGCGGTTCTCAGCGCGGCCGCGATGGCCGTCCTGGGTGTGCAGACACCGTCCCAGGCCGCGGCGCCCACCGCCGCCGCCAGGACGACGCCGGCCGCCGCGGGCGGCCGTGTGCCCTACGAGGCCGCCTGCGACGCCGCGAAGAAGGGCGAGGCCACCTGCTACGCCCTGCGCCGCACCGATGTCTCCGCGGGCAAGGGTCTGCGGACCGCGGCGGCTCCGGGCGGGTTCGGGCCGGACGACCTGCGTTCGGCCTACAACCTCCCGGCGGGCGGCGGCGCGGGGCAGACCGTCGCCATCGTCGACGCCTTCGACGACCCGACCGCCGAAGAGGACCTGGCGGTCTACCGCGAGCAGTACGGCCTGCCGGCCTGCACCACGGACAACGGCTGCTTCACGAAGGTCGACCAGCGCGGCGGCACCGACTACCCGCAGCCCGATCCGGGTTGGGCCGGGGAGATCTCCCTCGACCTCGACATGGTCTCCGCGATCGCCCCCGACGCGCACATCCTCCTGGTCGAGGCCGACACCCCGAGCTTCGACGACCTCGGCGCCTCCGTCGACCAGGCGGTCGCGACGGGTGCCAAGTTCGTCTCCAACTCCTACGGCACCGACTACCGTTTCGGCAGTGGCGAGGACCCTTCCGGAACGGTGGGACTGGACGTCCACTACAACCACCCCGGCGTCGCGGTGGTCGCCTCGTCCGGTGACTACGGGTACGGCGTGTCCTACCCGGCCGCCTCACCGTACGTGACCGCGGTGGGCGGCACTTCCCTCACCGCCGACGGCGCCGGTGGCCGCGGCTGGTCCGAGACCGCCTGGGACGGCGCCGGGTCGGGCTGCTCGCTCTACGAGCCCAAGCCCGCGTTCCAGACGGACACCGGCTGCGCGAACCGGTCCGTCGCCGACGTCTCGGCCGTGGCCGACCCCGCCACGCCGGTCGCCGTGTACCAGACCTACGGCGGCGGCGGATGGGCGCAGTTCGGCGGCACCAGCGCCGGCTCCCCCATCATCGCCGCGGTCTACGCCAACGCCGGCGCCCCCGTCGCGGGCACCTACCCCAACGCGTACCCCTACGCCGCGGGCGGGGGCCTCTACGACGTGACCGGGGGCAGTAATGGCACCTGTGACCCGGCCTACCTGTGCACCGGCGCCGCCGGCTACGACGGCCCGACCGGTCTGGGCACGCCCAACGGCCTGCGGGCCTTCCGCACCGGCCCGCACGGGACGCTGTCCGGCACCGTCACCGACCGGGCCACCGGCAAGCCCCTCGCCGGCGCCACCGTCGGCGCGGGCACCGACAACGTCACACACAGCGGGGCGGACGGCCGCTACTCCCTCGGCCTCCCGGTGGACACCTACGACGTCACGGTCGACGCCTACGGATACGCCACCGGCACCGCCAAGGACGTGAACGTCACCGAGGACGGCGCCCTCACCCGGGACTTCGCGCTGGACCCCGTCCCCAGCCAGACCGTCGCCGGCAAGGTCACCGACGGCTCCGGCCACGGCTGGCCGCTGTACGCCAGGATCACCGCTGACGGGGTCCCCGGCGGACCGGTGTGGACCGATCCCGCCACCGGCGCCTTCACCCTCTCCCTCCCCCAGGGCCGCGACTACAGGCTGCACATCGACGCCGCGCTGCCCGGCTACACGTCCGCCACCAAGGCCGTCACCGTCGCGGATGCCCCGCAGACGCTGAAGGTGTCGCTGCCTGCCGACGCCTGGAAGGCGACCGCACCCGGCTACGCCGTGCACCCGACCGGCCCCACCGAGCACTTCGCGGCCACCGACTCGGCGCCCCAGGGCTGGCGCGTCGTCAGCGCCGAGGGCACCCAGGGCGGCTGGGCCTTCGACGACCCGGCCGGGCGCGGCAACCAGACCGGCGGCGACGGCGCCTTCGCCATCGCGGACAACCCCACGATCGGGGAGTCGCTCGACTCCCGGCTGATCAGCCCCGCCTTCGACCTCACCGACGCCACCGACCCCGAACTCGCCTTCGACGCCATGTACTTCGCGTTCGGCGACAACGCGGTCGAGGTCGACGCCAGTTCCGACGACGGCGCCACCTGGAAGTCGCTGTGGACGGCGACGGCGGGCTTCGCCGACCACGCGAAGGTCGAGATCCCGCTCACCGGCTTCGCCGGCAAGCGGGACGTCCGGGTGCGCTTCCACTTCGTCACCGAGTTCGCCTGGTGGTGGGGCGTCGACGACGTGTTCGTCGGCAACCGCGACTACACGCCCGTCCCCGGCGGCCTGGTCACCGGCACGGTGACCGACGCCAACACGGGCAAGGGCCTGGTCGGCGCCGACGTCACCGCCGAGGACGACCCGGCGGTGACCGCGACCACCGTGGCCACTCCCGAGGACCCCGCCCTCGGCGACGGCCTCTACCTGATGTTCTCGCCCCACCTCGGCAAGCACGACCTCACGGCGGCCAGGCCGCGCTACACGGAACTGGCCAAGACGGTCGACGTCGCGACCGACAGCGCCGTATCGGCCTCCTACAAGCTCAAGGCCGGGCAGCTGACCGTGACTCCGGACCCCGTGGCCGCCTCGGTCGGCTGGGGCGGCTCGGCCACCCGGAACCTGACGGTCAAGAACACCGGCGGCGCGCCCACCACCGTCGATCTGGGCGAGCGGGCCGGCGGCTTCCACATCGAGGCGCGGGGCAGCGGCGCACCGCTGCAGACCGTCAAGGGGCACTTCTCCCCCCACGCGAGCAAGACCGGCCGGCCCGCGCTCGCGCCGAAGCGCGCGGCCGCCGCGCCGTCGGGCGACGCCTGGCAGACCGCCCCCAGCCTCCCTGAGGCGGCCCTCGGAAACGCGGTGGGCACCTACCAGGGCAAGGTCTACTCCGGCTTCGGCTTCACCGGACTCGACGTCACCAACGCGATGTACGTCCTGGACCCGGTCGTCGGCGGCTGGACCCGCGCCGCCGACGCGGCCGACCGCCGCGAGGCCCCGTCGGCCCAGTTCGTCGACGGCCGCTTCTACGTCGTCGGCGGATGGACGCCCGACAACACCACGGACCCCAAGCTGGAGATCTACGACCCCGTCACCGACACCTGGACCACCGGCGCACCGGCCCCCGTGCCGTACGCGGGCCAGGGCAACGCGGCTCTCGACGGCACGTTCTACACGGTCGGCGGCTGCAACGACCGTTGCGGCACCGCCGAGGCGTACGCCTACGACCCCGACGCCGACAGCTGGTCGCGTATCGCGGACTACCCGGAGAAGACCTCCTGGGAGTCGTGCGCCGGCGTCAACGGCAAGCTGTACTGCGCCGGAGGCGACGCCGACTCCCTCGGGGAGAGCAAGCACGCGTACGTCTACGACCCCGTCACCAACGCCTGGGCGTCGCTTCCCGACCTGCCCGTCCCGCTGTGGGGCTCGTCCTACACCGCGGCCAACGACCAGCTCGTGATCTCGAGCGGTATCACCGGCAACGCCATCACCAACCGGGGCTTCGCCTACGACCCGGAGGCCGGCAGCTGGTCCGCGCTGCCCAACGCCGACGTCGCGACCTACCGCGGCGGCGCGGGCCTCGGTGTGTACAAGGTCGGTGGCGGCAGTGAGCCCTACACCCCCAGCACCACCGTGGAGCTCCTGCCCGGATACGACCAGGGCGGCTCGACCGACGTCACCTGGCTGCGGACGAGCACCCGGCACTTCACCCTGCAGCCCGGGGCGAGCACCACCGTCACGGTCACCCTGGACGCGTCGGTGCCCGAGATCGCGCAGCCGGGTGACTTCACCGCCCAGTTGGCGCTGGACAACGACAGCCCGTACGGGATGCGGAAGGTCGCGGTGTCCCTGCACGTCGACCCGCCGAAGACCTGGGGCAAGATCACCGGAACCATCCGGGGCGTCCAGAGCGACGGCACGACCAAGGTGCTGGCCGGCGCCACCGTCGAGATCGACAGCTGGGCGGCGAGCTACTCGCTGCGGACGGCCGCGGACGGCACGTACTCCCTGTGGCTCGACTCCCGCAACAACCCGCTCGGCGTCATCGTCGCCAAGGACGGCTACCGGCCGGTGGCCACCACGGTCAAGATCAGGAAGGGGGCCACCGTCACCGGCGACTTCACGCTCAAGAAGCAGTAGCCGCCGATCGGCGGAAGCGGGGCGGACGGGCCGGTCCTTCGGGACCGGCCCGTGCCGGTCAGACGAGCTCCAGGCCTCCGTCGACCGTGACGACCTGACCGGTGACGTGCGTGACGGCGGGATCGGCGACCCGCAGGATCCACTCCGCGATGTCCCGGGGATCGGCGAGGCGGCCCGCCGGAATGCGGTCGCGCTCGTACGCGAGCATCGAGTTGACCGCCTCCGGGGCGAGTCCCGCCGCGACCAGGACGTCCGTCGCGGTGGGCCCGGGGGCGACGGCGTTCACCCGCACCCCTTCCGCCGCGACTTCGAGGGCCCAGCTCCGCGTGAGCTGTTCCACGGCGCTCTTGGTCGCGGCATAGTGGGCTCCGCCCGCCAGGGGGCGGTGGCCGTAGGTGCTCGAGACGTTGACGACGGAGCCCGACGACTCGCGCAGGTACGGGAGTGCCGCGTGGGCGAGCATGCTCGGCGCCGTCACGTTGAGCTCGAACAGCTCGGTGATCACCGAACGGTCCGTCTCCGCCAGCGGCATGACGGCCGTGGCGCCCGCGTTGTTCACAAGGACGTCGAGCCGCCCCCACCGTTCCACGGCCGTGTCGACGATCGTCTCCGCGGCGCCGTCCTCACGGATGTCGAGCGGCAGGATCGCGATACGGGAGTGGGCGCGAGCGGTCTCCTCCAGCGCCTCCTTGCGACGCCCGACGCCGAGCACGTGCGCCCCCGATTCCGCCAGGGCGACGGCCGTGGCACGGCCGATGCCCGATCCCGCGCCCGTGACGATCGCGACGCGACCGGAGAAGGGCAGGCCGGTCGAGTCGGTAGCAGCGTTGGTCATGAGAGGTCCTTCGTTCGATGTTCGCCGTTCATCGAACATAACAGGAGAACGCCGGACCCTTCCTGTGGCTCTGCACACGTGCCCGCACGAGGTGGCGGATCGTCACCGCGGAAGCGCCGCTCAGGCCGCCACGGCAGCCAGCTTCGACGGGTTCATCATCCACATCAGCCGGTCGATGCCGTCCGGGGTGACGCGCACCGACAGGACGGCGAACACCACTCCGTCGCGGGACAGACGCACCCCGGCCCGGCCGTTGACCTCGACCGGCTCCACCGTGACGCCGACCCAGAAACGACTGGCGAAGGCGTGGTAGTACTTCGCCACACGCCGGCGGCCCACGACGGGGAACTTCGACGCCCGGACGACTCCTCCGCCGTCGGAGTACGAAATGACGTCGGCCGCGAACAACTCCTCCAGCACGGCCACGTTCCCGGACTGCGCGGCCGCGACGAACGCCGTCAGGAAGCGGCGGTGCTCGGACGTCTCGACACTCGCCCGCTTCTCCGCCGCGAGGTGCTTCCGCGCCCGGCTCACCAACTGCCGCACGTTGGCCTGCGTCTGGTCGATGATCTCCGCGATCTTCCCGTAGGGGTAGTCGAAGGCCTCGCGCAGCACGTACGCGGCGCGTTCCGTGGGCGTCAGCTTCTCCAGCAGCATCAGCGCCGCCACCTCCAGCGCCTCCCCGTTCACGGCGCCCAGTTCCGGATCATTGCTGGTGTCGACCGGCTCCGGCAGCCAGGGTCCCACGTACGTCTCGCGGCGAACCCTGGCGGACTGCAACACGTTGATCGCGAGCCTGGTGACGGTCGTCGCGAGAAATGCCTGCGGGTTCTCCACCTTCGACCGGTCGTAGGTCTGCCAGCGGATCCAGGCCTCCTGGACCACGTCCTCCGCGTCGCCGGCACTGCCGAGAATCCGGTACGCGATGCCGAACATACAGCCGCGGGCGGCACGGAACGCGTCCGCCGCCTCCTGAAGACTTCGGGAGTCGTCCGCTGGATTGCTCTTCGACGGCATTCCTTGCCTTGCCTTGCCTTGCCTATCCTCGTTGCTCAGCGAGACCGCCGCGCGGGGCGGCGGCATCTCGCCGATCCGTACAGACCGCCGCCGGACACGGCGGCCGGCTCAGGCCCGGGACAGCCAGTCGGTGTAATGGGTGGGGGCGATGCGGGCTCCGGCGGGGGCGATGAGGGCGTCGCCCTCGACGACGGCGAACATGCCGGCGGTGTCGTCGGTCACGACCGAGCGCCCGTCGCCCTTGGCGGTGACCGTCAGCCGGCCGATCTCGTCGAGCGTGTAGACGTCCGGACCCGCCACGTTGAGAACACCGCCGAGCGGGCTGCCGACGGCGACGTCGGCGACGGCACCCGCGACCTCCGCGGCGGCGATCGGCTGAATCGGCGTACTCGGCAGCCGGACGGTGTCCCCCTCGGCCGTCCACGACATGGTCGCGTCCATGAACTCCATGAACTGCGTGGCGCGGACGATGGAGTACGGGACCGGGCCGGCCTTGAGGATGTCCTCCTGGAGCACCTTCGCGCGGTAGTAGTCCAGGGCGGGCACCTGGTCCACGCCGACGATGGAGAGGATGACGAAGTGCCCGACACCGGCGCGCTCGCTCGCGGCGACGAGGTTGTCCATCGACGTACGGAAGAAGCCCGCCGAGGCCTCGTCGAAGGTCGGCGAGTTCGTCAGGTTGATCACGACGTCCGCGCCGGTCACGGCCTCGTCGACGCCCTTGCCGCTCAGCAGGTCCACACCGGTGGACAGCGAGTGCGGGACGGCTTCGTGACCGGCCTCGTTGAGCTTCCCGACGACCTGCGACCCGATCAGTCCGGTACCACCGACAACCGCGAGCTTCATGGCACGACCCATCTTTCGTTAGTGATGTCCGGCATGCCCTTATGGCACCGAAGTTACCCCCGGAGAAGTCGGCGCGCCTGGGCAGCATCCGTTGACTAACCTGGACGCTACATATCCTGGATGTTTAGTGTCAAGATTGCATCGCCGGGCCGGTCATGCCCCGGCGGGACGCGGGGCGCGCAGGTGGGTGCGCTGCGCCAGCTCCTCCGGGTCGACCAGCGTGAGCATCGGCCGGCCCGGCGCACAGAGCATGGTCACGACGAAGCGCGTCCGCGCGTCCGTGAGGGCATTGCCGTCCTGGTAGTGGATGACGTCACCGCCCGGCTCCCAGAAGGTCTCACCGGCCCTGACCACGCGTTCCGGCTCGCCCTCCAGCTCGAAACGCACCGCGCCCTCGATCACGTACCCGAAGGCCGGGCCCGTGTGGCGGTGCGGAGGAGTCCCCGGGTCCCCGGGCGGCCACTCGACGAGGATGGTCATCCCCGAGGCTTCCTCCGGGATGTGGGGCGGAGTGACGTCCTGAAGCATCGTGATCGCCGTCTGCCACGTCCCGGACTGCGCCTGCTCACCGGCGTTCCCCGCTGCGTCCTTGTCCGACATTGCGCTGCACCTCCGTAGATCGCTTCCGCCTCAGGCTTGCATGACTGCACCACAGGTACGACCGGGGACACACCGCCTTTGTGACAGCTGCCGGCGACGACCGCCCGCGCAGCCCGGTGTCACACACGGTGGTCGTACTCGGTCTGGCATGCGGGGGCGGGCCCGCACACGCCCCCTCCACGCATCGTTGCGCCGAGCACACGTAGGGGATGGTGTACATGTCGTATCCGCGGCAGGTGTATTTCGGAGAAGCCGGCGAGGTCAGCGCGCGGTTCCGGCCGGAGAGCAACGGACCGGACCTCGGCGAGGCAGGCAAGGACGCCTTCCACTACCTGGCGACCACGGCCACCACACGGGGCGAGTTCGGGCTCTACCGGGTCGAGATGAGTCCGAGGGCGGGCGGCCCCAAGACGCATTTCCACCGCTCCATCTCGGAGTCCTTCTTCATCCTCGACGGCACCGTTCGCCTGTTCAACGGCGAGGAGTGGGTCGACGCGCGGAAGGGCGACTTCCTGCACGTACCGCAGGGCGGGCTCCACGCCTACCGCAACGACTCCGACGCGCCGGCCCAGATGCTGCTGCTGTTCGCACCGGGCGCACCGCGCGAGAAGTACTTCGAGGGACTGTCCCATCTGGCCCACGCCACGGACGAGGAGCGCGCCAGGTTCCTCGACGAGCACGACTCGTACTTCGTGGAATAGCCGGCCGATCCCCCCGGAGCCGCCGGGTGCCGCCCCAACACGGCGGCGCCCGGCGGCTCCTCGCCGGCGCGCCGGTCGCCGTGCGTCCATGCGAGAAATCGCGACATCGAGAATCGAGGAACAACGTGTCCCCTGAGAACACCTTCGTGATCGTCGGAGGCGGCCTGGCCGCGGGCAGGGCGGCGGAGGCGCTGCGGGAGCACGGCCACACCGGCCGGCTCGTCGTCATCGGCGACGAACCGGAGCGGCCCTACACCCGCCCGCCGCTCTCCAAGGGCTACCTGCTCGGCACGGAGACCCGGGAATCGATACACGTGCATCCCAAGGACTGGTACGCCGAGCACGACGTCGAGCTCCTCCTGGACACCTCCGTCACGGCGCTCGACTGGCGGGCCCGTGCGGTGGAGCTCGACGGTGGGCACCGGATCTCCTACGCCAAGCTGCTCCTGGCCACCGGCTCGTCACCGCGCCGCCTGTCCGTTCCCGGTGCGGAACTGGACAACGTCCTGTACTTGCGCCGTGTGGGTGACAGCGACCGGCTCAAGGCCGCCTTCACCCCGGGCGCCAGGATCGTCGTGATCGGCGCCGGGTGGATCGGCCTGGAGACCGCGGCGGCCGCCCGGACCGCCGGGGCGGAGGTGACGGTGCTGGAGCACTCGGAGCTGCCGCTTCTGAAGGTGCTCGGGCGTGAGGCGGCCGAGGTGTTCGCCGGTCTCCACGTCGACCACGGCGTCGATCTGCGCCCGAACGCTCAGGTGGAGCGGATCACCGGGACACAGGGCCGGGTGGACGGGGTCCTGCTCGCCGACGGCACTCACATCGCCGCGGACGCGGTGGTCGTGGGCATCGGCATCACGCCCAATGTGCACCTCGCGCAGGACGCCGGCCTGGAGGTGCGCAACGGCGTCGTCACCGACGCGCACCTGCGGACCTCGGTGCCCGACGTGTACGCCGCGGGTGATGTCGCCAACGCCCACCACCCGTTCCTCGACCGCCACATCCGCGTCGAGCACTGGGCCAACGCGCTGCACCAGCCGTACACGGCCGCGCTGGGCATGCTCGGTGCCGACGCCGTCCACGACCGGCTGCCGTACTTCTACACCGATCAGTACGACCTCGGCATGGAGTACACGGGGTACACCGAGCCCGGCGGCTACGACCGCGTCGTCTTCCGGGGGGACGTGGCCGAGCGGCGGTTCATCGCCTTCTGGACGGCCGGGAACCGCGTGCTGGCCGGCATGAGCGTCAACGTGTGGGACGTCATGGATCCGATCCGGTCCCTGATCACTTCCCGGTCGGACGTGGACCCGGCGCTCCTGGCCGACCCCGACGTGCCCTTGGACCAGGCCGTTTCCTGACGGCCCGTCGCCACCGGGGGTGTCACAGATGACCCGATCCCCTGGTCCTAGCTGACAACAACCAAGGCAATCGGAGCAGACCGTGGCTATCACCGAACGACGTCTTTCCACCATGGTGCTGGTGATCGGTACCGGAGGAGCCGGACTGCGAGCGGCAATCGAACTGGCCGAGGCCGGTGTCGACGTCCTCGCCGTCGGCAAGCGGCCCAAGGAGGACGCCCACACGGCACTCGCCGCCGGAGGCATCAACGCGGCGCTGGCCACGATGGACCCCGAGGACAGCTGGCAGCAGCACGCCGCCGACACCCTCAAGGAGAGCTATCTGCTCGCCGATCCCCGCACCGTGCGGACCGTCACCCAGGGTGCCGCTCTGGGCATCGACGACCTCGAGCGGTACGGCATGGCGTTCGCCAGGGAGGAGGACGGGCGGATCTCCCAACGGTTCTTCGGCGCGCACAAGTTCCGGCGCACCGCCTTCGCCGGCGACTACACCGGTCTGGAGATCCAGCGCACCCTGATCAGGCGGGCGGAGCAGCTCGACGTCCCGCTGCTCGACGGTGTCTACATCACCCGGCTCCTGGTGCACGACGGCGCCGTCTTCGGTGCGTACGGCTTCGACGTCGCGAACGGGACGCGCTACCTCATCCATGCCGACGCCGTCATCCTCGCGGCGGGTGGACACACGCGTATCTGGCGGCGCACGTCCTCACGGCGCGACGAGAACACCGGTGACTCGTTCCGCCTGGCCGTGGACGCCGGCGCCCGCCTGCGGGACGCCGAACTGGTGCAGTTCCACCCGTCCGGCATCATCGAGCCGGAGAACGCGGCCGGCACGCTCGTCAGCGAGGCCGCGCGCGGTGAGGGCGGCGTCCTCCGCAACGCGCTCGGCGAGCGCTTCATGACCCGCTACGACCCCGAGCGCATGGAGCTGTCCACGCGCGACCGCGTGGCGCTGGCCTCGTACACCGAGATCAAGGAAGGCCGCGGCACCCCCAAGGGCGGTGTGTGGCTCGACGTCTCGCACCTGCCGCGGCAGACGATCATGACGCGGCTCCCCCGGGTCTACCAGACCCTCCTGGACCTGCAGATGCTCGACATCACCCGCGAACCGATCGAGATCGCGCCCACCGCGCACTACTCGATGGGCGGTGTCTGGGTGCGGCCCGAGGACCACAGCACGGACGTCCGCGGCCTGTACGCCATCGGCGAGGCCTCCAGCGGGCTGCACGGGGCCAACCGGCTCGGCGGCAACAGCCTCATCGAGTTGCTGGTCTTCGGCCGCCTCACGGGCCAGGCGGCGGCCGCCTACTCCCGGGAGCTGACCTCGCAGCCGCGCTCGGCCTCCGCCGTGGCGCAGGCCCGCGCCGAGATCGACGACCTCCTCGCGGCGGACGGCCCCGAGAACGTCCGCGCCCTCCAGCGGGCCATCCGCAACACCATGACCGAGCACGCCGGAGTCGTCCGCGACGACCAGGGACTGCGCACCGGGCTGGAGGAACTCTCGGCCGTCGAGAAGCGGATGGAGAACGTCGGTGTCCACCCCGACATCGCCGGCTTCCAGGACCTCGCCCACGCCTTCGACCTCAAGGGCGCGGCCCTGGCGGCGCGGGCCACGCTCGAATCGGCGCTCGAACGCCGTGAGACCCGTGGCTGCCACAACCGCAGCGACTACCCGGACCAGGATCCCGCGCTGCAGGTGAATCTCGTCTGGTCCCCGACGACGGGGATCACCCACGAGAGCATCCCGGCCATTCCCGAGGCGATCGCCTCCCTGATGGAGGACGTCCCGACCGAGGGAAAGCTCGCCGAGTGACGCCCCGGCCCGCGCGCGTTCCCGCGCGGGCCCGCCGGACCCCTGTCACACACGGGGTCACCGCCCGGTCTGTCCTTGTACGTACAGAATTCAGTGAAAGGATCCCTCATGAAGGTCGTAGTCATCGGCGGTACCGGGCTCATCGGCTCGAAGCTGGTCGGCAAGCTGCAGGAGCACGGCCACGAGGCGGTCGTGGCCGCGCCCAGCACCGGCGTGGACACCCTGACGGGCACGGGCCTGGCCGAGGTCCTGCAGGGTGCCTCGGTGGTGGTCGACGTGTCCAACTCGCCCTCGTTCGAGGACGAGCCCGTCATGCACTTCTTCCGCACCTCCACCTCCAACCTCCTCCAGGAGGAGGCGAAGGCCGGCGTCGGGCACCACGTGGCCCTCTCCGTGGTCGGCACCGACCGGCTCCAGGAGAGCGGGTACTTCCGCGCCAAGCAGGTCCAGGAAGAGCTGATCAGCGGATCCGGGATTCCGTACTCCATCGTCCACGCCACGCAGTTCTTCGAGTTCATGAAGGGCATCGCGGACGCGGCCACCGAGGGCGACACCGTACGTCTGGCACCCGTCAAGATCCGGCCCATCCACTCCGACGACGTGGCCGCGGCCGTCGGCCGCGCCGCGGTCGGCACGCCGGTCAACGGCGTGGTCGAGGTCGCCGGGCCCGACGAGTTCCAGCTCGACGAGGTCATCCGCAAGGGACTCGCCGCCCGGAACGACCCCCGCACGGTCGTCACGGACCCGCACGCCCGGTACTTCGGGGCCGAACTGAAGGAGACCACGCTCGTGCCGGGCCCCGACGCCCAGTTCGCCGGGACCCGGCTGGCCGACTGGCAGGCGCGGCAGCAGTGACGTCCGCGGGTGGCCCCTGCCCGTCGGGGGGCAGGGGCCACCGGCATGTTGGGGGACGTGGGTGCGTCCCGCCGCAACCGAACGCCGCTACCGGCCGCTGCGGGCGGTACGTCGACCGAGCGTCCTCGGCACGAAGGAGCCGGCTCGCGATGCCCAGGACTTTCATGGAGACCGCCCTGACGGGCGACGGCCCCCGTGACGCACTGACCGGCGTCTACCTCCTCGACCCCTTGAAGACCACGATCGGCTTCTCCGTCCGGCGCGCGATGGTCGCGCACGTGCGCGGGAGGTTCACCGACCTGGAGGGGCTCCTGCAGCTCGACGGACGCCGTCCCACCCGGTCCAGGGCGTTCCTGACCGTCCGGACCGGCAGCCTGCGCACGGGTCTGCCCGAGCGGGACGCCCGCCTGACCGGACCCGGCTACCTCGACACGGCGACGTTCCCCCTCATGGGCTTTCGTTCCACCGGCATCGTCCACATCGGTGAGGACCGGTTCCGCATGTCCGGCAGCCTGCGGATCAAGGACGTCGACCTGCCCCTGCACATCGACCTCGCGTCGGGCAGGGTCCGCCGGGACTCCTACGGCACGTACCGCGTGGGCTTCAAGGGCACGGCCGTCCTGCGGCGTTCCGACTGGGGACTCAATTGGAACACGCCACCCAGCGCGCGGGACGTCCTGGTCGGCGACACGGTGAAGCTGGTGTTCGACATCTCGGCGGTGCGGCCCGGGCAGCCGGACCTCCCCTGACGAGGAGCACCGCCGCCCGGCACGCCGCGGACATTCGACGGCATTTGACCGTGTTGCCCGCCGGCCCGGTTGCTGTCATGCCCTCCCGTCGACGCGCTGAGCAGAGCGATCGGGTTAGTCTGTCCGTCGTACCGGACACGGGGTGCCCCATCGAGGGCTGAGATCACACCCGTCGAACCTGAACCAGTTCGTACTGGCGGAGGGATGTCTTTCATGCCTTGGACGCATGTATCCGGCGGGCTGCCCGCCGACGGCCGGCAGACCGTCTTCGACGGGCGCATGCCGGCGGCCCCCGGCGATCTCCGCATCGAAGCGCACGGCATCCAACCGGTCCCCGAGAGCAACCGCTACGGCGGCCCGGGGCGGCTGTTCACCGTGTGGTTCGCCCCCAACCTCACCATGACCGGCGTCTTCACCGGCACCATCGGCATCGCGCTCGGCCTGGACTTCGCCACCGCGCTCGCGGCCGTCGTCCTCGGCACCGTCATCGGCGCGATACCGACCGCCTACCTGGGCACCTGGGGAAGCCGGACCGGCGCGGGGCAGCTGCCGCTGGCCCGGCTCGCCTTCGGCCGCGCGGTCGCGCTGCCGGGCGTCCTGCAATGGCTGTCGTCGGTCGCCTGGGACGCGCTGATCGGGCTGTTCGGCGGGGACGCGCTGGCCCGGCTGTGCGGCGTGCCCTTCTGGCTCGGTGTCCTGATCATGATGCTCGCCCAGGGCGCTCTCGGCGTCCTCGGCTACGAGGCCATCCACCGGCTCCAGATCGTCATGACCTTCGTGCTCGCCGCCGCGTTCGCGCTGATCGCCTGGAAGTTGCTCGACGGCGTCCACCCCGCGACCACCGGCTCCGCCCACGGCGCCGACCGGGGCGGGGCGTTCGTCCTGACCAGCACCATCGCGCTGAGCCTGTCCCTGTCCTGGGCCCCCTACGCCAGCGACTTCAGCCGCTACCTGCCACGGGCCACCTCGCGCTCGCGCATGTTCTGGTTCACCCTGACCGGCCTGGTGGTGTCCTTCGTGGCCGTCCAGGTGCTCGGACTGTGGGGCGCGTCCGTCCTCACCGACCAGACCGCCGCGGGTGTGGCGGACCTGCTCGGCGGCGGGCCGCTGGGGGCGTTCGGACTGCTCGCCGTGGCCCTGGCGGCGCTGTGCAGCAATGCCATGAACGACTACAGCGGATCCCTGGCCCTGCAGACCGCGGGAGTGCGCGTCCCGCGCCCGGTGGCGGCCGCGTTCGCCGCCGCCCTCGGCTTCCCCCTGGTGCTGTGGATGCACGCCGCCGACACCACGGCCCGCTTCCAGAACGTGCTGCTGTTCGTCGGTTACTGGATTCCCGGCTTCGTGGCGATCGTCGTCGTGGACTGGCTGGCGCGGGCACGGGCCCGCGGAGGTGCCGCGATCGACCTCGCCGCGGAGACCGGCCGGCCCCAGCCCGGCCTGCCCGCCGTGCTCGCGTTCGCCGCCGCCTTCGCCGCGGCCGTGCCGTTCATGGACACCAGCCTCTACGTGGGGCCGGTGGCGTCCACCCTGCACGGCGCGGACCTCTCGTACTACGTGGCGTTCCTCGTGGCACTCGCGGTGTACGCCCCGCTGCGGCTGCGCCGGCGGCCCTGAGCACCGCGCCCGGACACCGTCCACATCCGAAGGAGCGACACCGATGCCCCCGACATCCGCCGACCACACCGCCTTCGCCGCGCAGGCGCTCGCACGCGTACGGGCCGACTCCCCGCTGGTGCAGTGCCTGACCAACGCGGTGGTCACCGGGTTCACCGCCAACGTCCTGCTGGCGCTGGGCGCCGCACCCGCCATGGTCGACATCCCGGAGGAGGCCGGCCCGTTCGCCCGGATCGCCTCGGGCGTCCTGGTCAATCTCGGCACCCCGCACGCCGAGCAGCGCACCGCCATGGTCGAGGCCGCGCGGGCGGCCGCCTCCGCCGGCACGCCGTGGGTGCTCGACCCCGTGGCCGTCGGCGCACTGCCGGTGCGCACCGCGCTGGCGCACGAGCTCCTGGAACTGCGCCCGGCGATCGTCCGGGGCAACGCCTCGGAGATCATCGCGCTCGCGGGAGCCGGTGACGGCGGCCGCGGAGTGGACTCCTCCCACGGTGTCGAGGCCGCGCAGGAGACGGCGCACCGGCTGGCGCGGGAGACCGGCGGCGTGGTCGCCGTCTCCGGGCCCGTGGACTTCCTCACCGACGGGGAGCGCACGGCCCGCGTCGCCAACGGCGACATTCTGCTGACCCGGGTGACGGGCGGGGGCTGCGCGCTGGGCGCCGTGATGGCCGCCTTCGCGGCGGTGGACGAGGACCGGTTCGCCTCGACGGTGGCGGCCGTCACCGTCTACACGGTCGCCGCCGAGCTGGCCGCGAAGTCGTCCTCCGGGCCCGGCAGCTTCGCCGTGGCGTTCCTGGACGCGCTCGCCGCGGTGCGGGAGTCCGACCTCGCCGAGCGGGCGGCCGTGTCGTGACGCAGGCACCGGTCGATCTGTCGGTCTACCTGGTCACGGACGCGGCCCAGTGCCGGGCCCGGGGCCGCGGCGTGGCCGAGACCGTCGTCGCGGCGGTGGCGGGGGGCGTCACCGCGGTGCAGATCCGTGAGAAGCACACCGACGGCGGGGATTTCCTGCGCACGGTCGCGGCGGTGGCCGCCGTCCTCCCCGAACGCGTGGCGCTGATCGTCAACGACCGGGTGGACGTGTTCCTGGCCGCTCGCTCCGCCGGCGTGCGCGTGACGGGCGTCCACGTCGGCCAGTCGGACCTGCCTGCGGCCGCCGTCCGTGAACTGATCGGGCAGGACGCGGTGCTGGGCCTCAGCGCCGCCACCCCCGGCGAACTGCGTGCGGCCGCCGAGGACCCGGCGGGCGTCCACCACGTCGGCATCGGCGCGCTGCACGCGACCCGGACCAAGCAGGACGCCCCGCCCTCGCTCGGCCATGACGGCTTCGCCCGTCTCGTCCGGCTCAGCGCGCTGCCCGCCGTGGCCATCGGCGGCGTCACCCCGGCCGACCTGCCGCTGCTGCGGGAGGCCGGGGCGGCCGGGGCGGCCGTCGTGTCCGGCATCTGCGCCGCCGAGGACCCCCGCGCCTCGGCACGCGCGTACGCCCTCGCCTGGGGCCGGTCGCCCGTCTAGTCGGCGATCTCCTCGTGCTCGCGCACGACGGGCTTGGGGATCTGCGTGCCCTCGCCGTACAGGCCCTCGCTGAGCCTGGCCCGCAACCGCTGGGTGCGGTCCGTCCTGTCGACGCCGATCGGCAGGTACTGCTCGTGCTCCGTCAGGGCGCGGAGCCGTTCCGGGCTGAGGGCCTGGTGGACCTCGACGTACTCGCCGTTCGGCATGCGCTTGATGACACCGGTCTCGCGACCGTGCAGCACCTTGTCGCGGTCGCGGAGTTGGAGGCCGAGCGCCCAGCGCTTGGTGACCGCGAAGACGACGAGCGGCATGACGAACAGCCCGATGCGGACGGCCCAGGTCACCGCGTTGACCGAGACGTGGAAGCGGGTCGCGATCACGTCGTTGGCCGCGCCGAGCAGCGCCACGGCGTAGACGCTGATCCACGCCGCGCCCAGTGCCGTGCGCACCGGACGGTTCCGTGGCCGGTCCAGGAGGTGGTGGTCCCGGTCGTCGTCGGTGACCCAGGCCTCGATGAAGGGATAGGCGCCCATCACCAGGAAGAGGCCGACGCCCACCCCCAGCGGGATCAGGTTGTCGAGGGCGAGGGTGTGTCCCCACAGGACGACCTCCCAGCCCGGCATGACCCGCAGGAGCCCGTCGGCCACGCCCATGTACCAGTCGGGCTGCGATCCCGCCGTGACCTGGTCGGGGCGGTAGGGACCGTACAGCCACACGGGGTTGATCTGCGCGATCGAGGCGATGATCAGGATGACCCCGGTGACCAGGGAGAAGTACCCGGCCGCCCGCACGGCGTACGACCGCAGGGGGATGCCGACGACGTTCCTCTCCGTACGCCCGGGTCCCGGGTACTGCGCGCGATTGTGACGGAACGTCAGGTAGACGAGGCCGGCGAACAGCGCCGTCATCAGCGCGGGGAGGACCACGACGTGGATCGTGTTGAAGCGCGAGACCAGGTCGTTCCCGGGGAACTCGCCGCCGAAGAGGAACATCGACAGGTACGTGCCGACGATCGGTACCGACAGGATGGTGCCGTTGACGACCATGAGCCCGGTTCCGGAGAGCAGGTCGTCCGGGAGGTCGTATCCGGTCAGTCCCTCGAACATGCCGAGCACCAGCAGCAGGAATCCGAGCACCCAGCTGAGCTCCCGCGGTTTGCGGAACGCGCCGGTGAAGAACATCCGCATCATGTGGGCGAGCAGGCTGGCGACGAAGATCAGCGCCGCCCAGTGGTGGGCCTGCCGGATCAGCAGTCCGCCGCGGACGTCGAAGGAGATGTGCAGGGTCGAGTTGAACGCCTCCGACACCGTCTGCCCCCGCAACGGCGCGTAGCTCCCGTGGTATTGGACCTGCTCCATCGACGGGTGGAAGTAGAACGTCAGGTACACGCCCGTGAGGACGAGCACGAGGAAGCTGTAGAGGGATATCTCCCCCAGCATGAAGGACCAGTGGTCCGGGAACACCCTGCGTCTGCTGTCCCGGACCGGGCCGCTGATCCCCAGCCGCCCGCGGGCCCAGGCGGCGAAAATGTTCCCCCTGGGATCTCGTCCCGACTGTCCGTCCGGCCGACTGCCGCTGTCCATTGTCGCACCACCATCTTCCGAGACGCTGACTTCACCCCTAGGACCGAAAAAACGGTGCAGATGTGACATCAGCAGGTGGGAGCGGGCGGACGAGCGGCGTGTCACAAGATCCATGCCTGCCCGGTCTCATGTCCAGAGCCGAAGAGTGCGAGCAAGTGCGCCGTTGACTTGTGAGCAGACCTCCTGCACTTCGACGAGGTCGAGCCTGCGGCCGCACTGTGTGGTGCCGTTGCTCGAGGGAGGATGCGGTATGGACTACGCCGGTGACGCGGTGTCGATCGCGGAGCTGCTCGACGAGCGCCGGCAGCTGCTCGACGTCGCCTGCCGGATGGTGGGCAGCGGCGCCGAGGCGGAGGGCGTCGTCGACGAGACCTACCGCCGGTGGTACGCGCTGTCCGACACGGCGCGTGCGGACATCGTGGCCCCTCGTTCCTGGCTCGTGACGACCGCCACGGGCATCTGTCTGGCCCGGCCGGTACTCCCCGACCGGGGTGAGGACCCCGCCGAGCGGGCGCCCGTCACCCACAGCGAAGTCCTCGGGACGGCGCCCGCCGCGGTCCCGCGCGCCATGGGGCCGGCGGAGCCGGGGTACGGCGCACTCGCCTCCCGCGCGCGGCGGTGGCTTCGCGCGCGGCGTTCCCGTCCGGGGACGCTCGTACGGCACGACGCGCTCGCCCGTGCCGTGCGCGCGGCCTGCGCGGCGGAGGACCTCGGGCGGCTGATGTCCCTGCTGTCCCCCGATGCCACGGCGGTCTTCGACGGTGGCGGCAAGATCCGGGCGATGATGCGCCCGGTACACGGGAGTGAGCAGGTCGCGCGCCACTTGCTCGTACTCCTGGCGAGACGGCCGCGCACCACGCTGCGGGCCCAGTCCGTGAACGGCCGGACCGGTGTCGTGGTGCGCCACGACCACCAGGTCGTCGCGATCATCAGTCTCGGCGTCACGGGCGATCGGGTCGGACACGTCTGGGTCGTCCTCAATCCCGACAAGCTGCGTCTCTGGAACCGGCCGCCGACCTCTGGCTGGTGAACAGGACCGCCGGGTCAGGCCCGGCGGAGGCGTGAGTCGAGGAACGTGGCGATCTTGCCCGGGTTCCACACCCACATCAGTGTGTGGATGCCGTCGGACGAAGCGGCGATCGCCAGAAGCGTGGCCGGCGTGCCGTCCCGGTGGAGCATCACTCCGGTGCGGCCATTGGCCTCGACGCGCCGCGGGTCGGCGTCCCGCCAGAAATTCGGGCGCCCCATCGCGAGGTTCGCCACGCGCGTCCGGCCGAGGACGGGAACACGCGCGGCACCGCGGACACCGTTGCCGTCGGACAGGCTGATGGCATCCGGGGTCAGGAGGGCCTCGAGAGACGTGACGTCACCCGTCCGTGCCGCCGAGACGAAGGCCTCGACAAGGCGTCGGTGCTCAGCCCTGTCCACGGTGTCCCGCCGCTCGGCCAGGAGATGCCCGCGGGCGCGGCTCACGATCTTCCGCACGTTGACGACGCTGAGTTGCAGGATCCCGGCGATCTCCGGATAGCCGTAGTCGAATGCCTCGCGCAGGACATAGGCCGCGCGCTCGGTGGGCCCCAGCTTCTCCAGCACCAGCAGCAGCGCCAGCTCCACGGCTTCCGCGCGCTGCGCGCCCACCTCGGGGTCCACGCTGGTGTCGACGGGCTCGGGCAGCCACGGACCGATGTACGTCTCGCGGCGCACGCGGGCGGACTGCGCGACGTTGATGGCCAGCCGGGTCGTCGTGGTCGCGAGGAAGCCGGCCGGGCTGACCACCGCGGAGCGGTCGGTCCGCTGCCAGCGCAGCCACACCTCCTGGAGCACGTCCTCGGCCTCGACCGCGCTGCCCAGCACGCGGTACGCGATGCCGAAGAGGCGGGGCCGCAGCTCCACGAAGACGGAAACCGCCTGGTCGAGGTCGTTTGCCGCAGGACACGGCTCGAAATGCATGAGTGGGGGGTCTCCGATCCTCCGTCCGGATGTCCGTACCGGGCATGTGCCGTCCGCCGTGCCGGCCCGGGAGCGCCCCGGGCCGGGTCCGGACCGGACGGCTCAGACGCCGGTACGATCGCCCGCCGGGCGCCCCTCGGGGTGCCGGGTCCTGCCGCCCGCGACGAACGCGTCCCGCGGGTGCTGCACGGAGGCGAGGGAGACGAGATCCCGGCCGAACACGGCCGCGGTGAGCCAGACGGTGAGCACCCGGACCTTCCGCTCCCACGTCGGCACGGCCAGTACGTGGTAACCCCGGTGCATCAGCCAGGCGAGGAACCCCTTGATGACGATGCCCTTGTACTGGAAGATGCCCCGGCCCAGACCGAGCGTGGCCACCACTCCCAGGCTGCTGTGCCGGTAGTCCCGGACCGTGCCCCCGCGCAGGGCGGCGCGGATGTTCTTCGCCAGGCGCCTGCCCTGCCGCACCGCGTGCTGGGCGTTGGGGACCGTCCGGGCACCCGGCACGGGCGACGCCAGATCGGGTACGGCAGCGTCGTCGCCCGCCGCCCAGACGTCGGGCACCGGGTCGCCGTCCGTGCCCACCACCCGCAGGTCGGCGCGGACGACGAGCAGGCCGCGCTCGTCGACCGGCAGGTCCGTGTGGTTGTGCACGACGGGGTTGGAGGCGTTGCCGGCGGTCCAGACGATCAGTTCGGAGTCGAACTCCTCCCCGCTGGACAGCACGACGTGCCCGTCCTTGGCGGAGGTGAGCTGCGTGTTCAGGTGCACGTGCGCACCGCGGCGTTCCAGGGAACGCACGACCCATGCGCCGGGCTTGGCGGTCACCTCGGGCAGGATGCGGTCCCGGGCCTCGACCAGGTGGAAGGACAGCTCCTCGAAGCTCAGCTCCGGATAGGACCTGAGCATCGCGGTGGCCAGTGAGAGCAGTTCGCCGAAGCCCTCGACACCGGAGAACCCGCCGCCGACGAACGTGACGGTCAGCAGCTTCCGCCGCTCGGGACCGGGGGGCAGGGACGCGGCCTGGTCGAACGCGGTCAGCAGCCGGTCGCGGATGGCGACCGCCTCCTCCACGTGCTTCAGGCCGATCGCGTGCTCTGCCAGGCCCGGTATGGGGAAGGTGCGGGTCACGGCGCCTGCGGTGACCACCAGGACGTCGTAGCGCAGTTCGTGGTCGGCCCCGTTCACCGGCCGGACGGTCACGGTCCGGTCCGCACTGCGGATCTCGGTCACGCTCCCCGCGATCAGCCGGCTCTTGCGCAGGTGCCGGCGCAGCGACACGGCCGCGTGACGGGCCTCGACCGAGCCGGCCGTCACTTCCGGCAGGAACGGCTGGTAGGTCATGTACGGGCGCGGGTCGACAACCGTGATCCTCGCTTCCCCGGCGCGCAACGACTTCTCAAGGCCCCAGGCGGTGTAAAAGCCCGCATAGCCACCACCGACGATCAGGATCTCACGCATGGTTCCCTCTGTTTTTGGTCCGTCACCAGGAAGACCGGACAGAGTGGAACGGTGTGACAGGCGGACGCCTCTCAGTTGTCGTCGTGGCGGTCGGGGCGCACTTCGATGTGGTCGGGTTCGAGGTCGAGCAGGACCCGGTGCCGGATGTCGAGGGCGGTGGTGAAGTCCCGGGGCAGCTGGAGACGGCCGGCGCGGTCGACGGTGGCGTACTCGCGGGCGTGGGTGGTGGTGTTGCCCTGGTCGTCGACGGTGGTGTGGCGCAGGACCTCGGAGGCGGTGCGGCCGTCGCGGATGGCGACGGTGCGGTCGACGGCCTGCGCGACGGCCTGGTCGTGGGTGACGATCACGACGGTGGTGCCCAGTTCCTGGTTGACGGCGCGGAAGGCGCCGAAGACCTGGTCGGCGGTGGCGGAGTCGAGTTGCCCGGTGGGCTCGTCGGCCAGGACGAGCGCGGGGTGGTTGGCCAGCGCGACGGCGATGGCGGTGCGCTGCTGCTCGCCGCCGGACATCTGCTCGGGGCGGCGGTCGGAGCAGTGCGCGACACCGACCAGCTCCAGGAGTTCGCCGGCGCGGGTTGCGCGTTCCTTGCGTCCCTTGACGCCTCCGGCCAGACGCATGGGCAGGACGACGTTCTGCAGGGCGGTGAGGTAGGGCAGCAGGTTGCGGGAGGTCTGCTGCCAGACAAAGCCGACGACCTCGCGCTGGTAGCGCAGGCGGGTGCGGCCGTCCAGGTCGAGCAGGTCGAAGCCCGCGACGGTGGCCGCTCCGGCGGTGGGCGTGTCCAGGCCGGCCAGGATGTTCAGCAGCGTGGACTTGCCGGAGCCGGACGCGCCGACCAGGGCCATGAGTTCGCCGCGGGCGACCAGCAGGTCCAGTCCTTGCAGGGCCTGGACCTCGACGCCCTGGGCGGTGAAGATGCGCACCAGGCGGTCGCAGGCGATGAGTGCGTCCTGGCCGTAGGCGGGACGGTCGCGGTGCGCGGTGGCGCGCCGTTCGAGTTCCGCGAGGGACACGCCGCCCCCGGCGCCGCCGCCCGCCACCGCGCTCGTGCCGGCCTGGGTCGTGTTGTCGGTCATGCTCGGTCCCCGATCCGCAGTTCCGTTCCTTCGCCGCGTCGTCCGGTGGCCCATGCCTGTACTGCCAGGACCGCGCAGGCCAGCACGACGAGCGCGGCCGACGGCAGGAGCAGGGAGGCGGGGTCGGTGCGCAGCACCGCTGCCGAGACGTCGGTGGCGGGTGTGCTGGTGCTGAAGGCCAGTGCCGTCAGGTCGACGCCCGGCCGCAGCAGCGGCACGGTGGCGACGCTGACCAGGATGCCGCCGACCGCGCCGAGCAGGACCTGCGGCAGCATCTCCAGCACCGCGAGGGTCTGCTGCTGCCGGCCGGTCATGCCCATGGTGCGCAGCCGGGCGAGCAGGGCCCGCCGCTGCGGCGCGTTGTGCATCAAGGAGAGCAGCAACGCCAGCGCGCTGTACCCGGCACCGGCCGCCACCGCCGCCAGGTACACGCCGCGCGCACCGGACTGCAGCGCCGTCGTGCTGCCGTACGCGGCCCGCTCCTCCGAGCGGAGCAGGACCTGGACGTCGCGTGCCCCGCCATCGCGGACGGCCGCGCGCAGGGCCTTACCGTCGATGTGTTCGCCGCTGATCAGGAGGGTCAGTGGCCGTGTGGCCGAGGACACCGCCCCCGGGTGCGCGCGGTGCACGGACGCCTCGGAGACGATGACGAACTCACGGCCCGCGACGGCCGGTGTCTCCGGCACGGTGGCCGCCACACGCACGTCGAGGGCGCTCGCCGCGGTGTAGACGGTCGTCGTGCCGTGCCCGATCTGCCGGGCGAGTCGTGGTGAGGCGATGACCGGGGCCGGGCCGCGGCCCGGGTCGGCCAGTGCCGCGGCCGGGAACGAGGTTCCCACGCCGGTGTGCCGGATGAGGCGTGCGTAGCGTTCGGGATCGACGATCAGGACGTCGTACCGGGTATTCGTCGCCTGGAGTATCTGACCCGTCTCGACGCGGGCGCCCAAGGTGTCGCGCACGCCGGGGACTCGGCGGACGCGCGCGTCCAGCCCCTTCGGGAGAGCCAGGCCCACGGTGGACTGCACCCGCGCGTCCGCTCCCACCTTGACCACCGCCGCGTGGTCGCGTCCGCTGTCGACGCCGGCGAGGACCGAGCCCCCGAAGGACGTCACCGTCAGGGCGATCAGCACGGCCAGCAGCGGCAGTGCCGCGGTCGAGGGGGCACGGCCCGCGCGGGCCACACCGATCTGCAGCACCGCACCGTTCAGGCGGGCGGCGGGGCGGCCCAGGAGCCGAACGGGCAGCGGGTACACACGCAGCAGCACCAGCGCGGCGATCAGCGCCACCAGGACCGGTGCCGCGGCCGTGAGCACATCCGCACCGCCCTCGGCGGTGCCGTGCTGGCGCAGTGCGACCACCGCGCCTGTCACGATGACGGCGACCGTCAGCTCGGCCACGGTCCTGCGCCGCGACGGCCGGACCGCGATCAGGTCCTCGCGCTGTTCCAGCCGCGGCCTGCGGGCCGCGGCCAGGGCCCGCAGCGGCAGGGCGAAGGTGGCCACGAGCACGACGGTGGCGGCCGAGACGAGGGACACCGTGGAGCGCTCGACCGGGAACAGCAGCAGCGCGAGTCCCAGTCCGAGGGCCGCCGACGGGACCGCGATCAGGGCGCTCTCGCCGATCAGCCGAGCGGCCAGACCCGGCAGGGCAATGCCCCGGGCGCGCAGGAGCGTCAACTCCGCCCGGCGACGCGCCACCTGAAGGCCGGCGGCCATCAGAAGCACGACGGCGGCGACCGTACCGACGCCGACCGCGGCCACCAGGATCAGCGGCTGGGACGCGGCACGCTCGCGCAGGAAGGGCGTCAGCAGGTCGGCCAGGCCCTCCTCCTCGACGGTCAGACCACGCTGCTGGGTCAGCCCCTGCAACCGTGCGGCGTCGGGGCCCGCGTTGAGCGCGGAGATCCGGTCACGGGCCGCGGGGACGTCACTCGCGGTGAGCGCACCGATGTCGGCCGGATGGTGCCAGTACACCTGCGCGCCGTCGTGGAGACCGAGCAGGGCGGCCGTGGCGTCCGGGGAGATCAGCGCGGTGAAGTGCCAGTAGTACTTCGGGTCGGCGGCGGGGCTCGGGCGCACGGTGATCAACGTCGGCGCACGCAGGTCGGGTTCAGCGCTCCAGTAGGCGGTCTCCGGGGACCGGGGCGACACGATTCCGGTGACCCGGGCGGTCAGCTCGGAGCCGATCGAGTCCCGGAGGTGGATGGCCGAACCCGGGTGCAGCCGCATGACCTTGGCAGTGCGGTCGGTGACGGCCGCCTCGACGGCGCCAATGTCCTTGCCGGGCCGGGGCAGCCGTCCCGAGACGATCCGGGTACGGCCAGCGAGGTCCGCCTGGGCGAACAGCGTGGCCTGCGGGGCCAGGCTCTTGCTGGGACGGGGCAGACCGGGGTCGACGGCCGGGGTGGCGTCGGCGCTGCGCACACCGTAGACGGTCTGGCTCTTGTCCAGCGCGAGCGGCTTCCGCACGACCCGCTGGAACGCCCCCTCGGTCCTGGCGACCGACCGCGGGGTGAGCAGCGTCTCGGCGCCGTACGGAACGGACAGCCGCGACACACCCAGCGACATCGTCACGCTGCGGTCGGCCAGCGGCGCCTGCCGGAGCGTGTCACGCAGGGCGTCGTTCTCGTACCCGTCCACGGCCCGCGGCAGCACGGCCGCCAGGAACGCCGTCACCAGCACCAACGCGGCCAGGGCTGCGGTCCCGCCGGGGGCGGCCCGCAACCGGGCTCGGATCCAGGACACGTCGCCGTGACCGCGAGGACTCAGCGGTTCGGTCATGTCATTCCCCTCCTTGACGACGCAGTGCCTGGACCGGGTCGGTCGACCGCAGCGCCATCAACGCCACCACCAGCAGAGGCACCACGGCCACGATGGCCAGCAGTTGAAGGACCGACCCGGACGGCAACTCCACCCGCACCGCCGGCACCGGGCTGTCGGCGCCGGAGGTCAGGACGATCAGTGGCACCACCAGCCGGGTCAGTACCGCGCCCAGCACCGCTCCCACCGCGACGGCGACCACCACCAGCAGTCCCTGCTCGACGGCCACCACGCGGGCCAGCGATCGCCGCGACGCACCCAGCGCCACCAGGATCGCGGTTTCCTCGGCCCGTTCCCGCATCGCACCGGCCGCCGCCACCGCGAAGCCGACGGCCGCCAGGACCGCCGCCGTCACCACGGCGGCCGGCAGCGCCGACAGCGGACCGGCGCCGAGCGGGTCGCTCTGCAACTCCGCCCGCTCCTCGTCACGGGCCAGGACCGACGTGATGTCGCCACGGGCCCTCAGCTCGGACGCCACCCGCGTTCCGGCGCCGGGAACGGTCGTGATCCACCACTCCCCCGGCAGCCACTCGCCCTCGTCCAGCCCGGCCAGCGCGCGGTTCATCGTCCTCAGGTCGAACAGGAGCGCGCCGTCGTCGGTGTCGGCCGACTCCGCGCCGGTGGTGGGCAGCGCCCGTACCGCTCCAGCGATGCGGACGGTCAGCTTCGCACCGCGCACGTCGATGCTGACCGCGTCGCCCACGTGTGCGTCGACCGCCCACAGAAAGGCGTCGGTGACCACCGCGGGCACAGGGCCCGTGAACGCGTTACCGGCACGCAGAGCCACCGTGGCCCCGTTGGAGCCGTTCGGACTGTCTTCCGCGAAACGTATTTCCCCGGTGTTGTAGCGCACGGTCAAGGGAGTGCCGTGATCGGAACGCGGCGCCTTCGCCGATGCCACGGCGAGGCCCGCCTGCTTCTGCATCTCCGCGGATGCCTCGATCCGTGTGCGGGCACTCCAAGTGGCGCCGTCGGGCACGGGCACCGCCTTCGTGGTTCCGTCCGCGGTCACGGCGGTCAGTGCCGTCAAGGAGAGCCGGTGGTGCTCGTCCTGGCCAGGGACCAGGAAATCGGCCTTGAGCCCGTTGAGCCGGAGCGGTCCGGCCGGTCCGGCGCCGGGCGCCCGGCCCACCTCGCCGGCGAAATCCGCTTCCAGCACATGCCGCCGGCCGTCGGCGGGCAGGTCGCCCAGGAGGAAGGTGTACGGCACTCCGTAGCGGTCGGCAAAAGTCGCCGACATCCGGTCGGTGACGGTGCTGGTGACCGCCCGGTCCTGGGCGCCGATAGCTTCCAGGCTCATGGTCAGTCGCAGTCGGGCCACGTGGTCCGGCAGCACGAACCCGTCCTCCCTGGCAGGGACGCCGTTCCCGGGCCGCAGGTCCGTCAGCATCCTCGACAGGGGTTCGTCGGCCAGGTCCCCACGCAACCGCATCACACCGGCCGCGGTCCCGGCGTCCACAGCGAGCACGGTCGCCTCCCGGTCGCCGGGAAGCGGCACCGACGAACGGCCCACGGGCGTGACAGCGGTGACACCGCGTATACCGTCGTACACGCCGCCCTGTCCGAAGGACGGGGTGGACGTCCCGGTCACACGGACGTCCGCCCCCACGGCGAAGTCCGCCTGGTCGCTCTGTGAACGCGTCCAGCTCGCGCTCTCCCCGATAGCGAAGATGCTGATCGACATCGCGAAGACCAGCAGCAGCGCGGGCGTGGTCCCGCGCCCGGCCCGCCGTGAGAGCTGCCAGCCGGCCAGCGCCGCCGCCAGGCCACGGACCCGTGCCGCGCGCCGCTCGCCGACCCGGGCGGCCAGCGGGAGCAGGCGCAGGGTCAGCACCGCGCCCGCCAGCAGGCACAGCGCCGGTGCGACCACCAGCACCGGATCCACACCGGGGGCGCCACCGCTGTCCGCGGTGAGCACGCCCGATCCGCCGCCGCGGCGCGAGAGTTGCCAGAACGCCAGGACCGCCACGACCAACAGGCCGATGTCGGCCCCTGCCCGCACGGCACCGGGCAGAGCTCCCCGGCCGGCGCCCGCCCCCTGCTCGCTCACGTACGTCCCGGGGCGCCGCAGTGCGGGGGCCAGCACGATGAAGGCGCAGACCACCGCGGTCAGGGCCGCCACCCACCAAGCGGTGGAAGCGGGCGCCCCCAGCGGCACCCCGGCGCGGGCCAGTGCCCCGTGCGCGGCCAGTTGGCGCACCAGCGGTCCGGCCAGCAGAGGCGCCACCACAGCGGCGGGCAGCGCGAGGAGGAGTGCCTCGGTCGCCGCGAGCCCCGCCACACGCGTGCGGGAGCCTCCGCGGGCACGCAGCCACGCGGTCTCCCCGGAGCGTTCGGCCGCCAGCAGCCCGGAGACCAGGAACAGCGCAAGCGCGGCCAGCAGCCCCAGTTGCGACGCGACGACGAGCAACGTGGAACGGGTGACGAACAGCGTCCGGTCCAGTTCGTCCAGCAGATCCGGCAACTCGCTGGTCGCCACGACCACGCCGTCCGGCCCCAGACGGTCGATGCGCGTCACTGCCTGCCGGACACCCCGGCCGAGTCCGTCCATGCGGGCCGTGGTGATGGTCGCGCAATCCGCGCGTCCTTGCCAGACGGCCTCGGCCGCCGGGACACGGCCCGGTGCGAAGGCGGCCGGGTCGACGAGCATCGGCCCGTAGGTGGTGAACGACAGCGTCTGCGTCCCGCGACCGCCCAGCGGGTCCAGCCGCCAGTAGGAGGACGCCGGGTCGGTCGGCCGGTACGTACCGGTAAGGCGTACCTTCACGGTCCCGCCGCCGAACCGGTCGGCCAGTGCGACCTGGTCACCCGGGCGCAGCTTCAGCGCGGCGGCCGCCGACTCGGGTAGGGCCACCGGAACGGGCCCCTCCCCCGCCGGTGGTCCGGGCAGGGCACCGGAGACGACCGTCACCCGCGACGGATCGAGCGTGGCGAGCACGGTCAGGTCCGGGTTGTCCGAGTCGGGCGCGCCCGGTGGGCGCAGGCTCAGCGGCAGCCCGTAGGGGCCGGAACGGGTACTGGTGGCAACCGTCACCGGCAGCCCGCCGAACGCGCCGGTCACGGCCTTGCGTACCGCGTCGTCCACGCCCGGGCGGTCATCGCCCTTGACGTCCCTGGTCACCTCGACGAGCGTCCGGCCGGACGACGGGTCCTGCAGCGCGCGCCGCAGTCCCGCGTCCCCCACCGACGCGCCGAAGGCCGCGAGCGCCGCCACCGTGCACGTCGTCAGCACGATCGACAGCAAGGCGGCGCCCAGGAGCAGTCGGTGGGCGCGCAGCCGCAGCAGTACAAACCTCGGCAACTGTCCCCAACCCTTGTCTTCCGCAACCGCGGAAGCGACTTCGGCTCCGTTCACTGCGCCGGCAGTGTGGTTGCTGCGGAGATCCGGACGGTACAGCCACGAGTCGCAGTGCGGGTGACGAGCGACACCGCCGCAGTCCGTTCGAACGCGGGGTGATCATTTCATCGGAGTGCACTCTTGCCAATGATTGCCGCGAAATCCCACTGTGCCCATCATCACGTTGCCATATGCAGTCACGCCGTAGCTGCACTTGAGGGCTCTTATTAGGGTGGCCGCCATGAGTAGCGGACTGCTGGACCGACAGGGAGAGCCGGCCGGGGGTGACGCGGTTTCCGACGCGATGGTCGTCGTCGAGGACCTGGTGCGCACCTACGGCAGCGGGGACACGGCCGTACAGGCGGTGCGGGGTGTGTCCTTCAGCGTGGCACGTGGCGAACTCGTCGCCCTGAAGGGACGTTCGGGGTCCGGCAAGACGACGCTGCTCAACCTCATCGGCGGGCTGGACCGGCCCGACTCCGGCATCGTCCGTGTCGACGGCACCGAACTCGCCGGGCTCGGCGAGCGTGAACTGCTCGCCCTGCGCCGGGACCGCATCGGCTTCGTCTTCCAGTCCTTCGGCCTGCTCCCGATCCTCACCGCCGCCGAGAACGTCGGTGTCCCGCTGCGGCTGCGCAAGGCCGCCCGCGCCGAGCGCGAGGAACGCGTCGGCCTCCTGCTCACCCTCGTCGGCCTGGACGGGCACGCCGCCCAGCGCCCCGGGGAGCTCTCCGGCGGCCAGCAGCAGCGCGTGGCCATCGCCCGCGCCCTGGCCAACCGTCCGGCCCTGATCATCGCCGACGAACCGACGGGCCAGCTCGACGCCGACACCGGCCGCGCCGTCATGGAACTCCTGCGCGCCGTCGTGCACAGCGAGGGCGTCACCGCCCTCGTCGCCACCCACGACCCCCAACTCCTCGCCCTCGCCGACCGCGTCATCGAACTGCGCGACGGCTCCCTCCTGGACGGCGCACCGGCCGGTGAGGACACCTCGGCCTGATCCCGGGGCGTGACCGGTGCGGGCCGCCGCACCTCATCGGCCACCGGTGTCACGATCTCCCCGCCTGCCCTGTCAACGGTACGTGCCCCCGCTTTCCCTGCTCCGGGTCACGTCCGCGCCGAACCGTCAGGAAGGGCAACCATGTTCCGAAAGAGCGAAGACACCTCTCGCGTGCAGGTGGCCGTCATGTCCTTGACCGCGGAGGCCCAGTTCCTCGAGGTGCGCATCCGCCACCTGCGCGAGGAGATCGCCGAGGCCCACATGCAACTCGACGCGATCAGTGAGTCACTTCGCGGACTCCTGGCCTCCGCACGCTCGAACGCCGGACCCGACTCGGCGACCCGGGGCGGCCCCGGCGCCTGAGCCGAGAGCAGGCCCTTTCCCCGGCGTGCGCGCGCCGAGCCGTGACACACCTTGGGGAAAGTGTGAACGCCTCCGGGAACCGGCCCTTCCCGATGTCACGAACGGCAGTGCCACCCGGTCTACAGAACGAAAGAACAATTCGGACAATCTCGACACCTGGGGGGGGCTTCATCACCCCGGCGCGGTCGCCGGAATCCAGAAGGGAGATGAGAGGCCATGCTGCTCGAGATGACCAGATGCGACCCCCGGGAGATCTTCACGCTGAGCCCCGACGGCGAGGCGGGACCCCGTACCCCGCGCTCCGTCCCCGGTGAGGGCCGTTCCCCCCACGCGGACCGCATCAAGGCCCGCGCACCCGCCGTCGACCACGACATGTGGCTCGTGGGACTGCGGACCCGAGCCGCGGGCCAGCGCGACGTCTGGCTGTTCTACATCGTGGACCAGGCATACGACGCCGACCACGCCGTGCACCTGGCGCTGGCCCGCGCGAACAGCGCACCGGAGCGTGCCGCCCGGGCGGGGGCCTTGGTCAAAGGAGGCCACGTGGAGGTGCACCAGATCCACCGGGACGAGCTGGGGCGCCTTTCCCTGGTGCGGTACATCTGACCCCCACCCGCCGACCCCCCAACCCCCCGAACCCCCACAGCCCCCGGCACCCCGCGCCGGGGGCTGTGGCACGTCCAGAGCGCACGTCCCACCACCTCCGACAACTTCCTCATCCTTGACAATTATTTTTGTCGGTCGCATCCTGGAGCGGTGCCGGACGCCGGCACCCGCACCTGCCGCCGGACACGGAGGAAGACCTCTCATGCGCACGCTCATCAGCACGGCTTTCATCTCGCTCGACGGAGTCATGGAAGCGCCGGGCGGCGAACCGGGCTACCGGAACTCCGGATGGACCTTCAAGGAGGTCGAGTTCGTTCCCGAGGCGTTCGAGATCAAGGGACGGGAACAGCAGGAGTCCACCGCGATGCTGATGGGCCGGGTCAGCTACGAGGCGTTCAGCCCGGTGTGGCCGGACATGGCGGAGTTCGCGCACTACAAGACACTGCCGAAGTACGTCGTCTCCACGACCCTCACCGAGGGCCAACTGGTCTCCGGCTGGGGCCGGACCACCATCCTGCGCTCGCTCGACGAGGTCGCCGCCCTCAAGGAGACCGACGGCGGCCCGATCATCGTCCACGGCAGTGCCTCACTGAACCACGCCCTCTCGGACGCGGGCCTGATCGACCGCTACCACCTGCTCGTCTACCCGTTGCTGCTCGGCGCCGGCAAGCGCCTGTTCAGCACCACCGACAAGGACACGCAGAAGCTGCGGCCGGTCGAGCACGAGGTCTACGGCAACGGCGTGCAGAAGCAGGTCTTCGACGTCGTCCGCTGACCACGCCCCGCCGCGGGGGAATGGCGTCGGGGCGAGCGATGCGTGCGAACCCCCGTGGTGTGGCGGCCATCACGGGACAGGTCGTCCCTGGTTGCCGATCATGCGTCCCTGTTTCCTGAGGTGTATGAACGACTCGACCCCACACCCCATCCCCACTCCCGCCCACTGGATCAACGGACGTGCCGTGCCCACGGACGGACCGTTCCTCGACGTGCTGAACCCCGCCACCGGCGCCGTCGTCGCGGCCGTCCCGCAGGGCACGTCCGAGGACGTCGACCGCGCGGTGGAGGCCGCCACGGCGGCCTTCCCCGGATGGGCGGCCACCGCGCCCGGAGAACGCGCGGCGGTGCTCAAGCGCGTGGTGGACGGCATGCAGGCGCGCACCGAGGAGATCGCGACGACGATCACGGCCGAGATCGGCGTTCCGATCTCGTTCTCGCGCATGGCGCAGGCCGCCTTCCCGGTCCTCGCGACCACCGCGAGCATCACCGTCGCCGAGGACTTCCCCTGGACGGAGGAGATCGCCAACTCGCTGGTCGTGCGCGAGCCGATCGGTGTCGTGGGCGCGATCACTCCCTGGAACTTCCCGCTGCAGCAGCTGGTGACCAAGGTGGTCCCCGCGCTGCTGGCGGGCAACAGCGTGGTGCTGAAGCCCTCCGAGATCGCGCCGCTGACGGCCATGATCTTCGCGGAGATCGCCGCCGGGGCCGGCCTTCCCCCGGGCGTCCTGAACGTCGTGCACGGCACGGGCCCGGTCGTCGGTGAGGCCATCGCCTCGCACCCCGGTATCGACATGGTGTCCTTCACCGGCTCGACCGCCGCCGGCAAGCGCGTGTCGGCCCTCGCCTCGGGAACCGTCAAGCGCGTCGCCCTGGAGCTCGGCGGGAAGGCCGCCCACATCATCCTTCCGGACGCCGACGTCAAGGGCGCCGTCCTCCGCGGGCTGGGCTACGCCTGGAGCAACGCGGGCCAGGCGTGCGGCGCCTGGACGCGCATGCTCGTGCCGGCCGAACTGCACGACGAGGTGGTCGACATACTGCGCGAGGCCGCCCCGGCCTACACGGTCGGCGACCCCGCCGACGAGAGCACCCGGATCGGCCCGCTGGCCTCCGAACTCCAGCGGCAGCGCGTGGACGCCTACATCGAGCGCGGCATCGCCGACGGTGCCACGCTGGTCTACGGCGGGCCGGGCCGCCCCGAGGGCCTGGACACCGGCGCCTATGTCAGGCCGACCGTCTTCGGGAACGTCGACCCGGACGCCGTCATCGCGCAGGAGGAGATCTTCGGCCCGGTCCTTGTCGTCATCCCGTATACCGACGACGAGCACGCCGTGGCGATCGCCAACAGCACCGTCTACGGCCTCAGCGCCTCGGTCGCCGGGGAGCCCGCGCACGCGCTGGCCGTCGCCCACCGGATCCGTGCGGGCCAGGTGGACGTCAACGGCGCGCAGCACAACTTCCTGGCACCCTTCGGCGGCTACAAGCAGTCCGGCAACGGACGGGAGATGGGCCGCGCCGGACTCGAGGAGTTCCTGGAGACCAAGGCCATCACCCGCTGACGGCCGTGTGATCCCCGCCCCGTGTCGCGGTGTCACGACACCGCGACACGGGGCGGCTTTCGTTCAGCACGCGGGGGCAATGGGTTCCGCAATAAACTTAGGCTAGCCTTCCCTCATGGCGAAGATCCCCCGGCTCCCACCGAAGAACCCCCGCCTGTTCCGCGCCGAGGTGGTCCGCGCCGAACGGGTCTCCCCCTCCATCCGGCGCGTGACCGTGACCGGCGCGGATCTCGCCGAGTTCCCGTGGATGGGCTACGACCACTGGTTCCGCCTCTTCATGACGCTGCCCCACCAATCGGTCCTGCGGATGCCGGAGTTCACCGGCGCCCGGTGGTGGTACCCCTACCTCGCCATCCCCGAGATCGAACGGCCGCACTGCGCGAACTACACCGTGGCCGGTTTCCGCCCGGAAGCCGCCGAGATGGACATCGACTTCGTCGTCCACCGCCGCCAGACCGGCGAGGTCGAGGGCCGCGCCGCGATCTGGGCATGCGCCGCCCGCCCCGGAGACGAACTGGCCATGCTGGACCAGGGCATCACCTTCGACTGCCCGCCCGACGCCTCCGAGGTCATCGTGGTGGCCGACGAGAGCGGTCTGCCCGCCACCACCGGCATCCTGCGCTCACTCCCCCGCGACACCGTCGGCCGGGTGATCCAGGAGATCCCCGCCGAGGGCGACCGGCGCGACCTGGACGCCCCGATCGCCATGGACATCACCTGGGTCGTCCGCGACAACGCCCACACCGTCCCGGGGCGTGCCGCACTCCACGAACTCCGCCGGCTCAGCACCGTCGACACCACCGCCTACGCCTTCGTCGTCGGCGAGTCCGGCCTCTCCACCAAGGGCCGCAGACACCTGCACCGCGCCGGCCTCCCCAAGGACCGCATCACCTTCTCGGGCTTCTGGAAGCACGAGGGGGCCGTTCCGGGCCACTCGGATGAGCCGACCGGCGCACCGGACGCGGCGCCTGTCACTCGGGCCTGACGGAGCGTGGGGGCAGGGCGGGCGTGGCCCGCCGGCGCGCCGCGGCCTGCCCCGCGTCGGTCACGTAGGACGCGCGGAACCCAAAGTCGCCACCCTCACACCAGTTGGCCCACCGTTCACAAGGCACACGTCTGACGGACGGCACCTGTTCGGTCCCCGTCGGAAGCCTCACTCCGGCCTGTCAGAACGACCCCAGGACGGACTTCGTGATCGCATCACGTACGCCCCGGCGACGCCGCAACCTGCGCCGCCTTCTCGTCGGCCTCGCCGGCCCGGCGATGGTGGCCGGCACTCTGGTCGCCTCCCCGGCCCACGCGGCCCCGGCCGACGACATCCGGATCAACGAGGTCGTGACCACCGGAGACGTCAACGACTCGATCGAGCTGTACAACAAGGGCACCGGCCCCGTCGACATCTCGGGCTGGATCCTCAAGGACGACAACAAGAGCTCGAAGTACCAGATCGCCTCCGGGACGACGCTGGCCCCCGGCGGGTTCCGGGCCTTCGCCGTGCACAACGCGTTCGGCCTGGGCTCCGACGACCAGGCGCGCCTGTACCTCGCCGACGGCAGCACCCTGGTCGACAGCTTCAGCTGGGACGACCACTCCGACCCGTCGTGGTCGCGCTGCCCCGACGGCACCGGCGCGTTCGGTGAGGCCGAGCTGACCCTCGGTGCCGCGAACGACTGCGGCACGAGTGGTGGGGGCGGCACCTCGCCGGTCGCGTGGCCGGGCAGCGGCTCGGTGGCGACCGCCGACGCCTCGAACGTCTTCGGTTCCGACCTCAGCGGTCTGTACCAGGAAGGCGGCGTCCTGTGGGGTGCCCAGAACTCCGGGAAGCTGTGGCGACTGCTCCCGAACGGCTCCGGCGGCTGGAAGCCCGACACCGCGAACGGCTGGACCTCCGGCAAGAAGCTGCGCTTCCCGGGCGGCTCCGGCACCCCTGACAGCGAGGGCGTCACGGTCACCGGCGCCGGTTCCGCCGGCGGTGTGTTCGTGGCGAGCGAGCGCAACGGCGACGCGTCCGGCACGAGCCGCCTCTCCGTCCTCCGGTACGACGTGAGCGGGACGGCCACCACGCTGACCGCCACGAAGGAGTGGAATCTGACCTCCGCTCTGCCCTCCGTCGGCTCCAACCTCGGCTTCGAGGCGGTCACCTGGGTCCCGGACGCCACCTTGGCGGCGGCCGGCTTCAAGGACGAGTCGACCGGCGCGGCCTACGACCCGAACCGCTACGCCGCGCACTCGGGCGGAGTGTTCTTCGTCGGCGTCGAGGGCACCGGCATGATCTACGGCTACGTCCTCCAGGACGCGGGCACCTTCACCCGCGTGGCGTCCGTCAGCAGCGGCATGGCCGGCGTCATGGAGCTGCAGTGGGAGCCGCAGGCCTCGCGCCTGTGGGTCGTCTGCGACGACACCTGCGACGGCCAGCACCGGACCATGCGGGTCGACGCGTCCGGCGCCCTCGCCACCACGGCGGTCTACAACCGCCCCAGCGGCATGGCCGACATCAACAACGAAGGCTTCTCGGTGGCCCCCGCCGGTGAGTGCGTCTCCGGTTCCAAGCCCGTCTACTGGGCCGACGACAGCAACACCAGCGGGCACGCGCTCCGCAAGGGCACCGTCACCTGCTGACACCGCCGGACGCGCTGTACGACCGCGGGCCCTGTCCACCCGGGACAGGGCCCGCCCCTTCTCAGCCGAACACCACCGACCACGGGCGGGGCGGCCCGTCCGGCGGCTCCGCGGCGTCGTTCCGGCGAGCGCCCGAACGGTCCACCGCCAGCACACCGGCGGCGAGTTCGGCGAAGCGGGCGGCCGACGGGTGCGCCGAGGGGCCGACCGGCCAGGCGCCGCCGATCCGGCGGACGAGGGGGCGGCCGGCCAGGGGGCGCCAGGCCACACGGGGCTCCTTGCGTGCCGCGTGCCCCTGGTCGAAGGCGACGCCGTGACCGGCCGCCACCAGGGCCAGCAGGAACTCGGGGCTCGAGGCGTGCCGCACCTCGCCCGGGACGAAGCCCGCGGCGCGGCAGCTCTCCAGCAGCCGGTCGTACCAGCCGGGCGCGTCGGCCCGGGGGAACAGCAGCAGGTCCAGCCCGGACAGCTCGGCGAGCGTCACCTCCGCATGCCGGGCCCGCGGTGAGGTGCGGGGCAGTACGACGCCCAGGTCGAAGGCGGTCTCCGGTCCGAACCGCAGTCCCGCCCCGTCCACCGGCCGGTGCACGAGACCGACGTCGAGGCCGCCCGAGGCGAGAGATCGCAGCTGTTCCCCGGTGGTGGCCTCGCGCAGATCGACCCGCAGAGGCGGGGAGTCGGCCGCGCAGGCGGCGAGCAGCGCGGAGATCACCGCCGCGCTGGTGCCGGGCGGCAGGCCGGCCCGCAGGGTGCCGAGGCCGCCGTCGGCCGCACGGCGCGCGACTGCCCGCAGCCGGTCCTCCCGGGCCAGGAGTTCCCTCGCCTCGTCCAGCAGCACCGTGCCCGCCGCGGTGAGCGCGGTCCGGCGGCGCGAGCGGTCGAACAGCTCGGTGCCGAGCTCTTTCTCCAGCCCGCGCACCGCCTGACTGACCGGCGGCTGGGCCGTGCCCAGCCGTTCCGCGGCCCGGCCGAAGTGCAGTTCCTCCGCGACGGCGACGAAAATACGCAGGTGTCGCAAGAGATCCACGGGCAAGGACCCTACGCGAGGGAGCTGTTGATGGTCGAGCGGGAGATCCGGGAGGTCTTCGTGGCAGCGGGCGCCGAAGGTCTCCTGCATGCCGTCCCCGTCGGCGCGGGGCGGGGCCATGCGCCAGAGGCGGAGGTCGCGGTGGGCGCGGACGAGTCCGTGGTCATCGCTTCCGTCCTGAAGATCCTCGTGGTGCTGGAGTTCGCCCGGCAGGCCGCGGCCGGCCAGCTCGACCCCCGTGAGCGGGTTCGGGTGACCACGGCCGACCGGCTGGGCGGCTGGGGAACCGCAGGATGCGCGGACGACGTCGAGCTCTCGCTGCGCGATCTCGCGTACTTCGCCATGGCGGTCAGCGACAACACCGCCGCGGATCTGCTGCTGGCCCGGATCGGCCTGGACACCGTGCGGTTGCTGGCCGAGGAGCTCGGTCTCCCCGGGATCCGGGTCGTGGGCGGCCCCCGGGACGTGCTGGAGTCGATGCTCGCCGACGTCGGGGCACGCACCGAGGCGGAGTTCGCGGCCTGCTGGCCCACGCTGCCGGACGAGCGCAAGCGGCGACTGGCCGTACTGGACCCGGAGCGGTCCAACGCCGGTACTCCGCGGGACATCACGCGCCTGCTGCGCCTCATCTGGCGGGACGAGGCGGGACCGGCCCAAGCGTGCCACCAGGTACGGGAACTGATGGGCCGACAGGTCTTCCGGCACCGGTTGGTGTCCGGGTTCCCGGACGAGGTGGCGGTGGCGGCCAAGACCGGCACCCTGCCGGGTCTGCATGCGGAGGCGGGAGTGGTCCGCCACCCCGACGGAGCCTGCTACGCGGTGGCGGTCTTCGCCCGTACCCGGGAACTGACGGCCTCACGCCCTGCCGTGGACACGGCGATCGGCGCCGCCGCGCGGATCGCCGTCGACTTCCTCCGAACCAAGGGAGTCTGACCTGCCCTCATATCCGATCGCGGATGGCCTGTGCGGGATTTTGGTCTTGGACGCGGCTGATCTCGTCCTGGTCTTCTGAGCCCATGAGCGACGACAGTGACGCACGACGGCAGCAGCGGTTCAGGCGGCGCACGATGCTGCGCGGGGCCGCCGTCTCCGCGACCGCGCCGCTGGTGCCCGGTACGGTCCCCTCCACCCGGCACCAAGCGCCGCCGCATGCCACCGCGGCATCGTTCCGCTGGCTGGGCACCGCCGGATGGCGCATCGACGTGGGCGGCCGGACCGTGCTGTTCGACCCGTACCTCACCCGGTTCCCGACCGGTCTCTTCACCGGCGCCTTCGACCCGGGGACCCGGCTGCGGACTGATGAGGACGTGGTGCGGACGCACATCGGCCGCCCCGAACTCGTCCTGGTCAGCCACGCGCACTGGGACCATCTCGCCGACGTGCCCCACATCGCCAGGTCCACCGGGGCCCGCGTCGTCGGCACGGAGACGACGTACCACCTGCTGGTCGCGCTCGGCGTCGACGCGGCACAGATCTCCGTGGTCAAGGGCGGGGAGGTGCTGGATTTCGACGGCATCACGGTCGAGGTGGTCGCGAGCCTGCACAGCCGCAACCAGCAGCACGCGTACTTCGCCCCCGGCACCCTCGATGCCCCGCCCGCGGCGCCCCCGAGGACCATCGCCGACCTCCCGGAAGGGGACACCCTCGCCTTCCAGGTGACGGCCGGGAGCGGTGGGCCGTCCGCGTTCCTCATGGGCGCGAGCGACTTCAGCGAGCGCGCGGCCGACGGGCTCCGCCCGGATCTGGCGATGATCGCGGTACCGACCAGCGCCTCGACGTACCGCTACCTCCCCCGGCTGCTGGGGGCACTCGGCGCCCCGGGCGTCGTCGTACCCGTGCACTGGGACAACTTCGAGCGGCCGCTGAGCGGGTCCCCGCTCCGCGACCCGGCTGCGGACGTCGACGCCTTCGTCGCCCAGGTGCGCCACGAGTCCCCGGCGACGCGGGTCGTCGTCCCCGACTACCGGTCCGCGTACGGCGCCGGGCGGTGACGCACGCGGCCCCGGGCACGCCCGCCCGGCGATGGCAGGATGCTTGCGACAGAGGTCATCCACGTCATGGGGAAAGGAGGCCCGATGAGCCGCAGGAACCACCGCGTCGCCGTGCTCGTGCTCGACGGGGCGAAGCCGCTCGACGTCGGCATCCCCGCGCAGGTGTTCTCCAACCGGCCGAGCATGCCGTACGAGGTGCGGGTGTGCGGCGCGACGCCCGGGCCGGTGACCGGCGGCGACGGCCTGTCGTACCACGTGGCCGAGGGCCTCGAGGCCCTGGCGCACGCCGACACGGTGTTCATCCCCGGCTACCGGGAGCCGGCGACCACCCACCCGCCGGCCGCCGTCGTCGACGCGCTCATGGCCGCCCACGAGCACGGGACCCGGCTCGCGGCGATCTCGACCGGGGCGTTCGCGCTGGCGGCGACCGGCCTGCTCGACGGCAAGCGGGCGACGACCCACTGGCACTACACGAAGACCCTCGCCGAGCGGCACCCGCGCGTGCGGGTCGACGAGAACGTGCTCTTCGTGGACGAGGGCGATGTGCTCACGTCGGCGGGCGCGGCATCGGGCATCGACCTGTGCCTGCATCTGGTGCGGCGCGATCACGGGGTCGCCCTCTCCAACCACGTGGCCAGACGGCTGGTGGCGGCGCCGTACCGCAGCGGAGGGCAGGCCCAGTACGTCCCCCGCAGCGTGCCGGAACCGCTCGGCGACCTGTTCGCGAGCACCCGTGAGTGGGCGCTCGGGCACCTCGCCGAGCCGCTCACCATCGAGACGCTCGCCCGCAACGCGCGGGTGTCGGCGCGCACCTTCTCGCGCCGGTTCGTGGAGGACACCGGCTACACGCCCATGCAGTGGGTGCTCAGGGCGCGGGTGGACCTGGCACGCGAGCTGCTGGAACGCACCGATCTGGGAGTGGAGCAGATCGCCGGCCGCGTCGGGCTCGGCACCGGCGCGAACCTGCGGCTGCACTTCCAGCGCATCCTCGGTACCTCCCCGACCGAGTACCGGCACACCTTCTCGGCCTGACCCGCCCCGAGGTCGCGCGAACGTCCGGCACGGGTGGCGGGATCCTTGCGCACGGTGTCATTCGGGCCACTGTCGGTCCGGCTCCCGGATCCCGACGATGGAGGCGACAGGACGACACGAAAGGCACCTTCATGACCCGCATCGCCGTCAACGGATTCGGCCGCATCGGACGCAACACCCTCCGCGCCCTGCTGGAGCGCGAGACCGACCTCGAGGTCGTCGCCATCAACGACCTCACCGCCCCCGACACGCTCGCGCACCTGCTCGCGTTCGACAGCGCCCTCGGCCGTTTCGGCCGCTCGGTCGAGGTGGACGGGACCGACCTCCTGGTCGACGGCCGCCGCATCAAGGTGCTCGCCGAACGTGAGCCCGCCAAGCTGCCGTGGGCCGAACTCGGCGTCGACATCGTGCTCGAGTCCACGGGCCGCTTCACCAAGGCGGAGGCCGCCCGCGCCCACATCGACGCCGGCGCCCGGCGCGTGCTGGTCAGCGCCCCCTCCGACGGCGCCGACGTCACGCTCGCCTACGGCGTGAACACCGAGGTCTACGACCCCGCCGCGCACGTGGTCGTCTCCAACGCCTCGTGCACGACGAACGCCCTGGCCCCGCTGGCATCCGTGCTGGACGACCTGGCCGGTATCGAGCACGGCTTCATGACCACGGTGCACGCCTACACCCAGGAGCAGAACCTCCAGGACGGCCCCCACCGCGACCTGCGCCGCGCCCGTGCCGCCGGCGTGAACATCGTTCCCACCACCACGGGGGCCGCCAAGGCCATCGGCCTGGTGCTGCCGAACCTCGCGGGCAAGCTGTCGGGCGACTCCATCCGCGTGCCGGTCCCGGTGGGCTCGATCGTGGAGCTGAACACCACGGTCGCCCGAGAGGTCACCCGCGACGACGTGCTCGCGGCCTACCGCACGGCCGCCGAGGGCAAGCTCAAGGGCATCCTCGACTACACCGACCAGCCGCTGGTCTCCAGCGACATCACCGGCCAGCCGGCGTCGGCCATCTTCGACTCCGCCCTCACCCGCGTCGACGGCAAGCACGTCAAGGTGGTGGCCTGGTACGACAACGAGTGGGGCTTCTCCAACCGCGTCGTCGACACGCTCGAACTGCTCGCGCGGGGCTGAGCGCGAACCGCACGCCCGCCGACCGCGTCCGACCATCCGTCAGGGGCCGGAAACAGCCCGGCCCCTGACCATCCGCGGACGACACGAGGCCGGCGTGGCTATTGCCGCGGCACCGACACCGCGGGCGCCAGGGAGCCGGACCCCTGCGGGTTGACGATCAGCGTGGGTTCGCCCGGCGCGGGCGTAGGAGCCACGGTGTCCGCCGGGTTGACGGTCGGACTGGCGGTCGTCTGGTCCACGACCTGGGGGAAGTTCACCAGCCCGGTCTTCTCCATCACCGTGATGTGGTCCAGCACGGTGTCATTGGCCTGATCGGCCAGTTGCCGGACCAGGCTGTTCATGGTGGTCGAGCGGACCTTCGCGATCGTGTTGAAGATCTGGCCGTGGGTCAGTCGCAGCAGGTTGGCGAACGTCGCGTCGAAGCCCGTGCCGTTGGCGCCGGAGAGCGTGGCGAGGAACCCCTGCTGCTGCGGCGTCGGCTGATTGGGCAGCACGATCCCGAGCTGGGTGGCGACGGTGCGGTCGGCGCTGTCCAGCGCGGTGTGGCCGTCGATCAGGTGCTGGCCCGCCGTCTTGACCGCTTGCGTCGTGCCCTTCTGCAGTGCGATCTGCCCCGCCGGGAACTCCCAGAGCCCTGCCAGGCGCACCTTGACGACGAACTCCCGGTCGAGCGCGGTCATGGGTCCGTAGGGGGTGGACACCGCACCCACGTAGGACGACGACGCCGCCGCGTTCACCCCGGACATCGCCGGGTAGACGAGCGCGGCGGCGGTGCACACCAGCGCGCCGACGACCAGTGCGGTGCCGGCCGTGAACCGGTTGGGAACCATGACGCCTCCAGTTCGGAATTCGTACGCGGATCCGGACGCTAGCGCGCATCCTCCTGGGGATCGCGTGATTCCAGGGGCGCTTGCGGTTCCCGGGACGCCAGGGGAGCGGTGTTGGTAGTGTGCAAACCTTCCCCTGTGCAAGGACCGCTCGCGAAGTCAACGCCCCTCGCCTCAAGGACTGTTGAGGACGTCCGGCACAATCCGGCGGCATCTCCTCGCGGCCGGGCGGTAGAAATGAGCCATGGCCGCCAGCACCCCCGCTTCCGACGCCGACGCCGAGGCTGTGGTGAGCGCGCTGCTGACCGCGTCACGCCTCCTGTTCGCGGTCTCCGCCCGCTCGCTCGCCGCGGTCGAGGAAGCCCTGACCCTGCCCCAGTTCCGGATGCTGGTCGTCCTCGACACCCGGGGAACGCTGAGCCTGACCCAGCTCGCCACGGAACTCGGCGTCCAGCCGTCGACTGCCATGCGCATGCTCGACCGGCTGGAGTCCGCCGACATGGTGACCCGCGGCGCCTCTCCCACCGACCGCCGCCTGAGCGTCGTCTCGCTCACCACGACAGGGGAACGGACCGTGCACGAGGCCACCGAGCGGCGCCGGGCCGAGATCGCGCGCATCGTCGAGGTCATGCCCGCGGGCCGGCGCCGCCACCTCGTCCACGCGCTGCAGGCCTTCACCGAGGCCGGGGGCGAGCCCGCCGTCGCCCTGGGCACGCCGCTGCACGTCGGCTGGTAGGCGATAGGCCAACCGGGTGCGGTCGTGTGCGGTGTTCGCGGTACATACCGACATTCCGCGGTGGTGGTGAGGCCTTCCGCCGGTCGCATTGGTCTATGTGTAGCCAAGCGTGATCGAGGCCGCTCGCTCCCCCGCCCAGGGCACGGCCCTCAGGCGGAGGAGACGGTCGATGAGCGGTGACGGACAGCCCCCGGCCCCCGGCCAGGCCAGGGGACCCGGGCCTTCGAAGCGCGGCAGGAAGCACCCGGCGCAGGACCTGCGGCGGGCCGCCGCCGACGCGCGCGACCGGGCTCGCGCCCGTGCCCGGACTCTGGCACGGCGCGCCCAGGACGCGCCCCCGCCGCCGGGGCCCTTCCGGCCCGGGTTCTGGCGCAGCCCGATCCGCGGGCCGTGGCTGACGTCGGTGTTCGGTCTGGTGCTGCTCTTCGGCATCCCGGTCCTGTTCGTGACCGGCGCGCTGTCCTACGCCGCGTACAACCCGGACCTGGGCCCGCTCAACGACCAGACCCCCGGCAAGGGCCTGCTCGGCTTCTACCTGTTCGACTGGCCCACCCACCCGTACTGGCTCTACCGGCTGACCCAGGGCGTCCACGTGACCCTCGGCGTGGTCCTGCTGCCCGTCCTGCTGGCCAAACTGTGGTCGGTCATCCCGAAACTGTTCTCGTGGCCGCCCCTGCGGTCGCTCGCGCACGGACTCGAGCGGCTGTCCCTGCTCCTTCTGGTGGGCGGAGCCGTCTTCGAGTTCGTCACCGGGCTCTTCAACATCCAGCTCTTCTACATTTTTCCCGGCTCCTTCTACACCCTGCACTTCTACGGCGCGTGGGTGTTCATCGCCGCCTTCGTCGTCCATGTGTGCCTGAAGTTCGGCCGCATGAGACACGCGCTGCGCTCCCGCGGGATCCTGGCCGAACTGCGCACCGACCGCTCGGGCACACGTCCCGAGCCGCCCGACCCGGACGGACTGGTGCCGGTCGCACCGGCGGCCGCCACGATGTCGCGGCGCGGGGCCGTGGGCATGGTCGGAGCCGGGTCACTGGTCCTGCTGGTCGTCACCGCCGGGCAGAGCATCGGCGGCGCGCTGCGCGGCACCGCCCTGCTCGCCCCGCACAACCGAAGTCCGGGGAGCGGCCCCAACGGCTTCCAGATCAACAAGACGGCCGCCTCCGTCGGCGTCACCCCGGCCCTCGTCGGCCCCGCCTGGCGGCTGGAGATCCACGGCCGGGGGCCGGCCCTGGTCCTCACCCGTGAGCAGCTGCTCTCGATGCGCCAACGCGCGGCGGCGCTGCCGATCGCGTGCGTCGAGGGCTGGTCCACCGAGGACCAGCACTGGAGCGGTCTGCGGCTCGCCGAGCTCGCCGCCATGGCGGGACTTCCCGGCGCCGGGAGCGTGCTGGTGGAATCGGTCCAACCGCCGGGCCCCTACAGCTCGGTGGTGCTGCGCGGCAACCAGATCCACGACCCGCGTGCCCTGCTCGCCCTGCGCGTCAACGGGGCGGACCTCTCGCTCGACCACGGCTACCCGGCGCGCATCATCGTCCCGGCCAACCCCGGTGTGAACAACACCAAGTGGGTGCACCGGCTCACCTTCAGGACGTGACCATGGCACGCGCCCTGCGCTGGTACGGCGCCAACCCCCTGCACCTGCTGGTGCTGCTCTGCTCCTTCGCGCTCACCGCGTACGCCTGCGTGCGGCTGTTCGCGGTGCGACCGGTCGAAGTGGCGATCTGGCTGGTGGGTGCGGCGATCCTCCACGACCTGATCCTGCTGCCCCTGTACTCCCTCGCCGACCTGTCGGCCCTCTCCGTACTGCGGCACCGCCGGAACACCGTGCCGACGGCGCCGTGGATCAACCACCTGCGCGTACCGGCCTTCCTGTCCGGCCTGCTCCTGCTGGTGTGGTTCCCCCTCGTCCTCGGCATCTCCCGCCCCTACCCGGACGCGACGGCGCTCACCCTGGACGTCTACCTCCCCCGCTGGCTGATCATCACCGCGGTCCTGTTCGGCGTCTCCGCAGCGGCCTTCGCTCTCAAGCTGCGCCGCCTCCGCAAAGCGGCCCGCGCCGAGGAGGAGCGGCGACCGCCGCCCCGACGGGGTGCCAGGGGGTGATCACCGGCGGGCGGGGACCACTACGGTGTGAGGCCGCACAGGTCCGCACATGCGGATGACGGCTCTTGCGGAGGTGCCATGACGCTGCCGATGAGGCTCACGGCGGTCACACTCGACTGCGCCGATCCCGAGGCGCTCGCCGCGTTCTACCAGCGGGCCACCGGGTTCGAGCTCCACCCCGCGTCCGACCGCGACTTCGCCGGCCTCACCCGGGAGGACGGGTTCTTCATCGGCTTCCAGCGGGTCGACGACTACCGGGCGCCCGGCTGGCCCGGCCGGTCCGTGCCCCAGCAGGCGCACTTCGACTTCGCGGTCGACGACATCGCGGAAGCCGAGGCCGTGCTCCTGGAGCTGGGCGCGACCGCGCCGGAACACCAGCCGGGCGGCGCCCGGTGGCGGGTGCTCCTCGATCCGGCCGGGCATCCCTTCTGCCTGGCCAGGAAGTGACGTACCGCGCGCCTGCGCGGGGACGGACGCGTCCCCGCGCAGGCGGGTGGGATCAGGCGTCGGCGATCGGGCCGGTGCCCAGGCGGACGTTGTCGACGGCCCAGAACCAGTTGTTGCCGGCGTTGAAGATACGGAAGTTCACCTTGACCGAGGTCGCCCCGGACGGGACGGCGACGGGCAGGTCGACCAGGCGGTTCTGCTGGTCCTGCCCGCGGTTGGTGTTCCCCGACGTGGCGCTGGAGTAGTACAGCACGCGGGACTTCTGGCCGGTGTCGAACTCGACGGTGACCTCGGCCTCCTGCGGGCTCTCCTGGCGGTAGTGGGAGTCGAAGCCGAGGTGCAGCGTCGAGGTACCCGCCGGGATGGCGACCGCGGGGGTGGTCAGCGTCGAGTCGAACCGTCCCTTGCCGGACGGGGCGCCGGTGTCGTCCCAGTCGTCGGGGTCGACGACGGCGACGATGCCCAGCCCGCGGGTGAAGTTGGTGCGGTCCTGCGCGGCCGGGAACCAGAACTGCTTGGAGAGGAACGACCAGCCCTGGAGCTCCCGGGTGCCCTGGGGCATGCCCGGGGCGTTGGTGATCGTCCACCCCTCGGGCGTGGTCCGGGTCCAGCCCACCAGGCCCGGCCGGCTGAGGTCGGCGGCCGGAGCCAGGGCCGGGGCGACGGATTCGAAGTCCTCGGCCAGCAGCAGACCGGTCATGACGGGCCCGACCTTCGCGGCCAGCGACGCGGTCTGCTCCTTGGTCCGGCCGGCCAGGACGGCCGTGACGGTCGCCTGGAGCGTGGCGGAGGCCCGCGCCGCCGCGGCCGGGGCCACGACGTCCCAGGTGAGCGCGACCGACGAACGCGCCGGGACCGAGGTCGGCGCACCGGCCGCCGGGGTGGCCTTCCAGCCGTTCGGCAGGGCGAGCGAGGACGCCAGGCCGGTCAGCGGGGTGCCCCCGGCGTTGGTGACGGTCGCGGTGACGGTGAGCGGCTTGTCCGGGGACAGCACGCTGCCGTCGGTCTTCGGCGAGGTGGCGGGAGCGGTCAGAGCCACGCTCATCGCGGGCGCGACCTTGGTCCTGACGCGCGCGTCGGCGACCTTCAGCAGTCCGCTGCCGTCGGCGTGGGCGGCGACGACCAGACTGCCCGCCGTGGCGTCGGCGGCCGGGGTGACGGTGAAGCGGACCTCGGCGGAGGCTCCGGCGGCGAGCGACGTCGGCGCCGATCCCGACTGCTGGAGGGTCCAGTCGGCGGGGGCGAGCAGCGAGACCCCGAGGCCGGTCAGCGTGACCGCGCCCTGGTTGGTCACGCTGACGACGACCTCGGCCGGACTGCCCTGCGCGAGCGGGGTGTCCAGGGAGGGCAGCGGCGCGGGGAGGGTGATCGCCGCGCTCAGCGCCGGGACCGTTCCGGTGGCCGGGTCGGTGACACCGTCCTTGCCGTCGGCCTGGTGGCCGGTCATGCGGCGCAGGAAGCGCGGGTCGTCCAGGTCGACGACCACGATGTCGAACCAGCCGTGGTGGGACGGGTGGACCGACACGGTCCGCGTCCGCCCGGGGGCGAGGGTCACGCTCTCGATCTCGTCATTGGCGTTGCGCGGGTAGACCGACTCGCCCACGAGCAGCGTGCGGGTCGTCGAGGAGGGGTTGCTGCACTCGACCAGGACCGGGCCGCCGCCGGTTCCGTCCACCACGCACGCCTCGGCGCCCACGCCCGCGCCGCGCAGCTCCCACAGGGCCCAGCCGGGACCGCGCACCTGCAGGTCGTAGCCGTCGGTGCCGTAGGCCACCGTGCCGGCGGCGGTCGCGCCGTCGGCCACCGTCCAGGTCTGCGGCGCCGCACCGTCGCCGGGGTAGGCGGTGATGGTGGCGGGCCTGCTGCCGGTGTTCCCGAGGCTGAGCCGCACCTGGTCACCGGCGACGTCGGCGCGCAGCGACAGGCGGTACGGCGAGGGGCGGGTGGGCCGGGTGCCCTCCTCCTGCTCGGGGAGCGCCTGCTCCTTCGGCGGGACGGGGTTCCAGCGGCCGATCGGCGCCGGCACCGCGCCGGGCTGCTCCACATCGGGCTGGTTGCGTCCGTGGCTGAAGTCGAAGGCGGAGGTGAGGTCGCCGAAGACGCTGCGGCGCCAGGCGCTGATGTTGGGCTCCTGCACTCCGGTCCAGCGCTCGAGGAAGCGGATCACGGAGGTGTGGTCGAACGCCTCGGAGCAGACGAAGCCGCCCGTCGTCCACGGCGAGACCACGGTCATCGGCACACGCGGGCCGGGGCCGACCGGGCGGCCGCCGAACCAGTCGTCGCTGTTGCCGGACTCCGGCTTGGGCGCGACGGGGGCGGGCACGTGGTCGAAGTAGCCGTCGTTCTCGTCGAAGTTGATGAACACCGCCGTCTTCGACCAGGTCTCGCGGTCGCTCGCGATGGCGTCGAGCAGGTCGTAGATGAGGTTGGCGCTGCCGACCGGGGTGGAGGAGCCGGGGTGCTCGGAGAGCGCCGCCGTGGGCACGATCCAACTCACCTTGGGTAGCGTGCCGTTGCGGATGTCGTCCTTCATCCGGGTGATCAGGGTGTCCGGCTCGGAGCGGTAGGCGCCGCGCAGGAAGAGTCGGCGCTCGGCCTCGTTGAGCGCGTCGACGCCCTGCTGGAACTGGGCGAGGGCCGCCTGGCGGTCCGCGGGGGTCCGGTTCCAGAGGCTGTCGTAGAACTGCTCGGTGGTGGCGAACTGTCCGCCGACCTTGGTGAGGATCTTGTGACCGATCTCCTTCCACGGCCGGAAGTACTCGACAGCGTTGTCGGTGAAGTTGTCCCACTCCTGGTAGATCTGCCAGGAGATCCCGGCCGCCTCCAGGCGCTCGGGGTAGGTCGTCCAGTCGTAGCCGCCGTGGTTGTAGTCGTAAGCGGCGTTGGTGACGGCTCTGTTGACGCCGTCGGGCTCGTAGCCCGTGGTGCCGGTCCACAGGTAGTTGCGGTTGGGGTTGGTCGAGCCGTACACGGAGCAGAAGTAGGAGTCGCAAATAGTGAAGCGGTCGGCCAGCTCGTACTGGAGGGGGATGTCCCGCCGATCGTAGTGGGCCATGGTGCTCTGCCCCTTGGCGGCGACCCAGTCGTTCCACCAGCCGTTCGCCCGGGCCTGGTTGGCGTCGGAGAAGCCGTGCGGGAGCGAGCCGAGGTACTGGATGTCGCTCTCGGGACGGCCCGCGTCGCGCGCGGCCTGCCGGGCGGAGAACGGCAGGACGGCGCCACCCGCGGCCCGGGGCTGCTCGAAGACGGTGGCACCGCCGGGCAGACGCAGCGGCGTACGGTCGCCGAAGCCGCGAACACCCTTGAGGGCACCGTAGTAGTTGTCGAAGGAACGGTTCTCCTGCATCAGCACGATGACGTGCTCGATCGCGTCCATGCCGCCCGGCGCCATCGGCGCGGCCATGGCCTGGAGAAGTGACGGGGGCAGGAAGGAGAGCGCGGTACCACCGGCGAGAGCGCCGAGGAGCTTGCGGCGGGAGATGTCGGACATAGTGGGGAGGCTAAATTGCAGGCAGTGCGGCCGGTAAGCCTCCGCGACAGAGCTTCGTCCGCCGTTCACGAGGGAACGCCGGGCGTTCAACTGTTCGCATCACGTGATCATTCGGGACATGGCGGCGGCAGCGGGCGCCGCGTCAGGTGACGATCCGTCAAAGTGTTGCCGGGTCACGGCGTCCGCCCGCTCAGACGGGGACCGACGCGGGCGTCTCGCTCTCGGAGGATTCACCGGCGCCCTTCACCCGCGGGCCGCGGCCCAGGAAGGCGTAGGCCGCCCCGACCAGCAGGCCGCCGCCGACGAGGTTGCCCAGGCCCACCAGGAGCAGATTGCGGGCGAAGGCGGCCGCGTTCGCGCCGGGCACGTGCTCGAAGAGGCCGAGCGCGTAGTATGTCATGTTCGCCACGACGTGCTCGAAGCCCGAGCCGACGAACGCCAGCAGGCACCAGAAGATCACGGTCAGTTTGGCGCCCTCGGACCGGGTCCGCGCCGCCATCCACACGGCCAGGCAGACCAGGAAGTTGCAGAGCACTCCGCGGAAGAACAGCGTCGCTCCCGACTCGGCCGCCTTCGCCTTGACCAGGCTCGCCAGCAGGGCGAAGGCCGGGGCGGTGTGCCCTGGGGCGCCACCGGAGGTGATCACACCGCTGCCGTGGACGAGCCAGGCGAACAGCACCGACCCGACGAGGTTTCCGACGAACGCTCCGAGGATCAGCGCCGCCGCGTCGGCCGCGGTGATGCGCCGGACGATCGCCCCTTGAACCGCGGTCATCATGTTGCCGGTGGTCAGTTCGGCACCGGCGAAGACCACCAGGGTCAGCCCTATGCCGAAGACCAGGCCCTCGACGAGTTTCGTGTACGGCGACGAAGCGGCCAGCATGGGCCCTGCGACCGCGAGCAGCAGTACCGCCGCGACCCCGATGAATGCCCCGGCCAGCATCGAGCCGACCAGGAAGCGGCCCGGCCTGCGGAGACCCGCGGCCTTGTCGGCAGCCGCCTGCCCCTGCTCTTCGAGGGCCTGGGACACGGAAACGGGCATGCTGTCACCTCGAACTGGCTATAACGGGAATAACGCCTCACTTTTCTCGATGCTATGCCGCTCGGAACACTTCCCGGAAAAGGGTGTCAGACATCACATAGCCGGACCTGTCGCCCGATAAAAGGCGCGGTCATGGTGAATTTCGGAATCGGCAAAATCACGGCATGGGGGAGGACGCGAAGAAGGTGTCCCCCACCCCATCACCCAGCGTTGCCTGCGCCGCCTGCTCCCGGCCCGTCCCGGACAGCGTGACCAGGTGGTCGAGGCGCCGCACCTCCCAGTGCTCCAGTGCGACGGCGGGCAGCGGCTGCGCCGGGGTCCACCCGAGCAGGGCGGTGGCCAGGGCCGCGGCGTCACCGAACGCCTTGGACGTCCCGCCGGGGACTGGGGCCTGACCGTACCCGCCGCATCGCCGATGAGTGCCGCGTGGTCGGCCACCATGCGCCACGGGGGGAGGTCGAGGACCGGCTGCATGAAGAGATCCGACAGCCTCGCCAATTCCGCGAAGGCCGGCGGGAGCGAGGCCTCCGCCTGCCGGAGCACCCGCTCGACGGTCTCCGGCAGCGCTTCGCCCGGCGGCAGGAAGTGCGCGAAACGTTTTCCGGAGCGGCCCGTCAGGAGTCCGGGCAGGTCCTGCTCGGCGACGTTGACGTACCAGACCCAGTTGACGCGCCGGGAGCCCTTCTCCAGCTCACCGCCGGGTCCCGGGACCAGGGAGCAGAGCATCTGCATCCCACTGGACGTGAAGAGCGTGAGACGGCCCGCGAAAAGGTCCAGGAGTTCACCGGAAAGCCGGGACTCGGGTTCCAGCCCGCGCCAGGCGACGTAGCCGGCGTAGGCGGGGCGGGAAGAGGGGTCGAGCAGCCTGCGGGTCGCCGACCCGATGCCGTCCGCGCCCACCAGGAAGTTGCCGTGCGCGGTGTGTCCGTCGGAGAACTCGGCGGTGACCTCGTGGCCCTCCACCTGCACCCGCCTGAGTGAGCCGTCCAGGCGGTGGCACACGTCGGCGAGGGGTTCGCGCAGCGCGCGGTAGAGGGCGTCCCACGCCGTCATCAGCTGCGGCGCCTCATGACGCGTGGCCGTGCCCCGCACATCGAGTTCCTGGCGCTCGTGCAGTTCGACGCCGATCGCCTCCGCGGGCACGGCCAGCCGGTTGAGCAACGCCTCGATCTCCGGCTGTACGACGACGCCGGCGCCGCGTGCCGGCGTCCGGCCCACCGACCGCTCGTAGACAGCGACGTCCGCCCCGACGGCCCGCAGTTCGTGTGCGGCCGCCAAGCCGCCGAGCGATCCACCGACGACCAGTGCCGCGAAGTCGTTCGTCTCCGGAATGGCGCACCTCCACAGGGTCCGTTCCGGCCGAAATGCGCTCCGGGACGAAGGAGCGTAAACACACGCTCCGGACGTCCGCAACTCGCGCGTGTCCACGGGGATTCACGTCATCAGCCGTCTGCGGGAGCCGGGTTGCGGCCGCACGGGCGCACACATAACGTGACACAAGGTCACATGACGCACCTCAAGAATTCGGCCCTCTTGGTCGCCGCAGGAAATGCACGGATCGGCCCAAGGAGATCTGTCGTGCCTGAAATTCCCCACTGGCATTCCCGGCGGAAGGTGCTCCTCGCCTCGGCCGCCGCGATGACCGCGGCGACCACAGGGGCCTTCGGCCTGCTCTCCGGGAAGCCGGTCGCCAAGAAGACCGGCGCGAGCGGGAGCACGAGCGTCCGCCCCTTCCACATCGACATTCCGGAACGGGACCTCGACGAACTCCGCCGGCGCATCGTCGCCACCCGGTGGCCCGATCGCGAGACCGTCCACGACCAGTCCCAGGGTGTCCAGCTCGCGACGATGCAGGAACTCACCCGCTACTGGGGAAGCTCCTACAACTGGCGGAAGATCGAGGCGAAGCTCAATTCCCTGCCGCAGTTCCTCACGGAGATCGACGGGCTCGACATCCACTTCCTGCACATCCGCTCGCGCCACGCGAACGCGCTGCCGATGATCCTGACCCACGGCTGGCCGGGATCCGTCCTGGAATTCCTCAAGGTGATCGCCCCGCTCAGCGACCCGACGGCCCACGGGGGACGCGCGGAGGACGCCTTTCATCTCGTCATCCCGTCCATGCCCGGTTACGGATTCTCCGAGAGGCCGACGACCACGGGCTGGGGCCCCGACCGCATCGCCCGCGCCTGGGCCGTACTGATGGAGCGCCTGGGATACCGGCACTACGTTTCGCAAGGCGGCGACTGGGGCGCGGTGATCTCGGACCGGATGGCGGTGCAGCGACCCGCGGGACTACTCGGCATTCACGTCAACTTCCCGGCCACGGTCCCGCCGGACATCGCGAAGACACTCGCCTGCGGCGACCCGGCCCCGGCCGGTCTGTCGGTGGACGAGAGGACCGCGTTCGACGAACTCGCCGCCTTCTACAAAACGGGCTCGGGCTACTCCGCCATGATGGTCACCCGCCCTCAGACCGAGGGATACGGGCTGACGGACTCGCCGGCCGGACTGGCAGCCTGGATGTACGACAAGTTCGCCGCGTGGACGGACAGCGGCGGCCACCCCGAACGTGAGCTGACCAGGGACGAGATGCTGGACGACATCACGCTCTATTGGGTCACCAACACCGCGGTCTCCTCCGCCCGCCTCTACTGGGAGAACAACGCCAACAACTTCAACGCGGTGTCGGTCTCACTGCCGGCCGCCATCACGGTGTTCCCGGGCGAGATCTACCGGGCGCCACTGAGCTGGGCAAAGCAGGCCTACCACGATCTCATGTATTTCAACAAGGCTCCCAAAGGCGGTCACTTCGCCGCATGGGAAGTACCGGACATCTTCAGCAGGGAGCTGCGCGCCGCGTTCGAGTCGCTGCGTCACCCGGGAGCCGCCGGAAAGTGAGGCCGCGCCGCGGCCCACACCCCGGCAGGGGGCACCCGTCCGGATTCGCGCAACGCGCCGATGTTGCGCTTCTTGGGTAGCGTGGACGAGCCGACGTGCTCAATGCGATCGCTTCCGGATGTCCCCGGCACGTCCGCTGCCGGTCGCGCGATCGGAAGGAGCCGTGCCGTGCCTTTCATCACGACAGAAGACGGAACCGAGATCTTCTACAAGGACTGGGGAACGGGGCAGCCGGTCGTGTTCAGCCACGGCTGGCCGCTGACCGCCGACGCATGGGATCCCCAGCTGAATTTCATGGCGGACAACGGCTTCCGCGCCATCGCCCATGACCGTCGCGGGGGCGGGCGCTCCGGGCAGCCCTGGGCGGGGAACGACCTGGACACCTACGCGGACGACCTGGCGTCGCTGGTCGAATCGCTGGACCTGCGGGACGCGATTCTCGTCGGCCATTCCACCGGCGGCGGTGAGGTGGCGCGCTACATCGGCCGCCACGGCACCGGACGGGTCGCGAAGGCCGTCCTGCTCAGCGCGATCCCGCCGCTGATGCTCAAGACCGAGGCGAACCCCGAGGGCCTGCCCATCGAGGTCTTCGACGAGATCCGGGCCGGCGTGGCGAAGGACCGCTCGCAGTTCTACGAGGACCTCAGCGCGGCCTTCTACGGCGCCAACCGCGAGGGCTCGACGGTCTCCCAGGGCACACGCGACGAGTTCTGGCTGTGGTCGATGCAGGTCGGCATCAAGAGCGCGTACGACTGCGTCAAGGCGTTCTCCGAGACCGACCTGACCGAGGACCTCAAGAAGTTCGACGTCCCGACCCTGATCGTGCACGGCGACGACGACCAGATCGTGCCGATCGTCGCAGCGGGCAACAAATCCTCGAAACTGGTCAAGAATTCGACGTTCAAGGTCTACCCGGGCGCTCCGCACGGACTGGCGATGGTCCCCGAGTACGCCGACCGGTTCAACGCCGACCTCCTGGAATTCGCCCGCGGCTGATCCGCCGCCGCGACCGTTCCACCACGGCCGCCCGACCATCCCCCGGGATGTCGGGCGGCCGTCGCGTGAACTCCCCTATTGAGAAGCTTTGTTGGCGCAATCGGCGGAATGGGTTCCGGTACGGACCCGAAGGACCGGGGATCGCGATTTTTCCGATGCAAAGCCGGATCACTATGCAACCTTGATCGAGTGTGGTTCCCTCATCCCTCGTGACCAAGGACTAGGTCCGGAGTTCGAACTGAGCGGGGCGTCCGACGTCCCCGTCGCAGGGCTGCCCCGGCCCTGTTCCCGGGTGCCCGGAAACCGCCGGGTGCCCCACTGTCCGCCGCCCGTGTTACAGGTCTCCCGGGCGGCCAAGGGTAGTCGTAGATGCGAATACAAGCCCGATGGGCCTTGATCCCCGCGCTGGCCGGCCTCCTCGCGGGCGCCGTACCCGGCGCCGCACAGGCATCACAGAGCCCCGCCGCGGCCGCACCCGCCGTCGGCACGGCGTCGGCCGGGGTCAAGACGATCCGGACCGTCACGCTGATCACCGGTGACAAGGTGACCGTCGTCCAAGGCGCCAGCGGCGTACCCGCGGTGAGCGTGCAGCGTGGCCCCGGCCGCACCGGCATCGGTTTCCAGGTGTCGCACGAGTGGCACGGAACCGAGCACCACATCTCGGTCGTTCCGTCGGACGCGCAGGCCCTGCTGGCCGGCGGAAGGCTCGACGCCCGCCTGTTCGACGTCACCGAGCAGTTGAACGCCGGCTACGACGACGCCCGGACGAGCACCTTCCCGCTGATCTACTCGAGCCGCAGCGGCGCGTACGCCACCGCCCGTGCCGCGGTCCAGCAGCACGGCGCCCGGATCACCCGCACCCTGGACGTGCTGGGCGGCGGCAGCTTCGCCCCGGCCAAGCGGGACGCCGCCGCGTTCTGGAAGTTCGTCACCGGTACGCAGGGGCTGCGCGGCCCGCTGCACGAACTGTGGCTCAACGGCCGCAGCCGGGTCGCCCTCGCCGAGAGCACGGGCATCATCGGCGCTCCCAAGGTCTGGGACAGCGTCGACTCCCACGGTGTGCACATCACCGGCAAGGGTGTCACCGTCGCCGACCTCGACACCGGCTGGGACCCCACCCACCCGGACCTCAAGGACAAGGCCGGCGCGGACCAGACCATGGACTTCACGGGTTCCGGGTCCGCGGTGGACGGGCACGGCCACGGCACCCACACCGCGTCCATCATCTCGGGCACCGGTGCCGCCTCCAACGGCACGTACAAGGGCGTCGCCCCCGACGCCAAGCTCCTGGTGGGCAAGGTCTGCGACAACGACGGCTCCTGCCCCGACGACGCCGTCATCAACGGCATGACCTGGGCGTCGGAGGCCGGCGCGAAGGCCGTCAACCTCAGCCTGGGCTCGCCCCCGTACGCGCAGACGGACCCGCTCACCGAGGCGGTCGAGAAGCTGACCGCCGAGAACGGCACGCTGTTCGTCATCGCGGCGGGCAACGAGGGCGCCCCCGCGGCCGACTACTTCGGCGGCACGGTGGGCAGCCCCGGCATCGCCGACTCCGCGCTCACCGTGGGCAGCACCACCAAGCAGGACGCCCTCAGCGACTTCTCCAGCCGCGGCCCGCGCATCGGCGACTTCGCCGTGAAGCCCGACATCGTCGCCCCCGGCTCGGACATCACCGCGGCCCGCGCCGCGGGCACCACGCTGGGCGACCCGGTCGGCACCATGTACGTCACCGCGTCCGGCACCTCGATGGCGACCCCGCACGTCACCGGCGCGGTGGCGCTGCTCGCCCAGGAGCACCCGGACTGGAAGGCGGCCGACTTCAAGTCCGCACTGACCAGCGCCGCCAAGGGCCTGCCCGGACTGACCGCGTACGACCAGGGCACCGGCCGGCTGGACGTCGCCCGCGCCGCCACCCAGACCGTGCGCGCCACCTCCGGCAGCATCAGTCTCGGCAAGGCCGACTGGCCGCACCAGGGCGTCACGCGGACCGGCACCGTCACCTGGACCAACGACGGCGCCACCGACGTGCGACTGCACCTGTCCGTCGACGCGAACGGGCCCAGGGGCCGGGCCGTGCCCGCCGGGGCCTTCGCCCTGTCGGCCGACACCGTGACCGTCCCGGCGCACGGAACCGCGTCCGCCACGCTCACCGCCACCGTCGACGCCACGATGGCGGGCGCCTACGGCGGTTCGATCGTCGCCACCTCGGACGACGGCGCCACCACGGTCCGCGACGCCTTCGGCGTCTACGCCGAACCGCTCACCCACGCGCTGTCGTTCACCGTCCTCGGCCTCGACGGCAAGCCGGTCGGCGAGGGCACGTACGTCAACGCCTTCGACGTCCGGACCGGCCTGCAGTACAGCGTCATCACCGACGCCGACGGCAAGGCGTCGATGCAGCTGCCGGCGAGCGAGTACGACATCTCCGCGAACAAGTTCGACCCCGTGGGTCACACCTCGGTGCTGTTCTCCAGGCCGGGTGTCCACCTCGACGGCGACACCTCGCTGAACCTCGACGGCCGCACCGCCCGGCAGGTCGACCTCACCGTCGACAAGAGCCAGGCCGAGAACGAGGGCATCTTCGCCAGCGTCACGTCCGTCAGCGCGGACGGGCGCTACGGCACGCAGAAGTTCGTGATGGGCTTCCCCGGCGACCGCATCTACGCCACGCCGACCACCAAGGTCACCAGCCACGCGTTCTGGTTCCTCACCAGCCAGCGGTGGACCGGCACGATCCCGGCGACCCGCACCGGCCCGGCGTCGAGCTACGCCTACAACCTCGCCGTCAACACCAAGGGGGCCATCCCCTCCACCCTGACCCGCAGGCTCTCGGACCACTCGCTCGGCCGGGTCGAGGAGACCTACGCCGGCCAGGGCGGCACGCCGCTCGGCGTCCGGATCGACACCCCGGTCCCGACCTACGGCGCGGTCGCCTTCGTGGACGGCAACCAGATCCCGGTCCCCGGCAAGCAGACCCGCTACTACAGCGACGACGACGCGATCGTCTGGGACCGCACGCTCGGCATGCGCGCCCAGGGCACCGCCGGCTTCGACGAGATCCAGTTCGCGGACACCACCCGGTTCCGGCCGGACGCGACCTACACCCGGCTGTGGAACCAGGCCCCGCTGCGCGCGAGGTCGCTGGACGCCCTGCGCCTCGAGGACCGGCTCTACCTCACCCCCGGCCTGTTCTCCTCGGCCGCCGCGGACACGGCGACCTACTCCGGCGAGGCACGGGGCACCACGGGCTCCTCGACCCTGTACCGCAACGGGGTGGAGGTCGCGTCGCTGGACTCCCTGGGCCAGCTGCAGACCTCCGTTCCGTACGAGAAGTCCACCTACACCCTGAAGTCCTCCGGCAGCCGCTCGGTGGGCTGGTCGACCCTGGGCAGCAGGGCCTCGGCCACCTGGACCTTCACCTCCCAGCGGCCGACCACCACGACGATGACCCAGCAGCAGCTGATCAACGCCCGGCTCAACGGCCCGTTGAACACCTCCGGCGGCGTCGTCGGCGGCCGCACCTACGTCTACGTCGTCACCGCCGAACGCGGCGGCAAGGCGGCCACCACGTCCCTGGGCGTGCGGGTCTCCTTCGACGACGGCAAGACCTGGAAGACCCTCCCGGTCACGCGGCTGGGCGACTTCGGCCTGGTCACCCTGACCACCCCCAAGGCCGGTGGCTACGCGTCCGTCCGCCTCACCGCCAAGGACACGGCGGGCAACGCGGTCGACGAGACCGTCATCCGCTCCTTCCCGGTGACCCGCAAGAAGTAGCGGGACCCCGCGGCGGTTCAGCGGCCCCCGCCGACGGCTTCCCAGCCGTCGGCGGGGGCCGCCGGGCGTTCAGGGCAGGACCGTGGCCGCGGTGCCGGTACGGCCGTGCAGGTGGGCGGCGTCCTGGCTGGGCGGTACGCCGAACCGGCGGCGGTACTCACGGCTGAACTGCGAGGGGCTGTCGTAGCCGACGCGGTGGCCCACCCCGGTGATGTCGTGGGGGTGGGCGGCCAGCAGCAGACGGGCCTCCTGGAGCCTGATCTGCTTCTGGAACTGAATGGGGCTCATCGCGGCCACCGACTGGAAGTTGCGGTAGAAGGCCGAGGTGCTCATACCGGTCCGCCGGGCCAGGTCCTCGACGCGGAACGGCTCCGCGTAGTGCTCGCGGATCCACCGCACGGCGCGCGCGATGTGGCTGAGACTGCTGTCGGCCAGGCCGAGTTGGCGCACGACGCCCCCCTGGTCCGCGGTGATCAGCCGCCACAGGATCTCGCGGGTGACGAGCGGGGCCAGTACCCCCCGGTCCCGCGGCCGGTCGAGCAGCCGCACCAGCCGGATCAGGGCGTCGAGCAGCTCCGGGGACATCTCCCCCACGGCGATGCCGGGCGGGGCGGCCGGGGCCGGGCGCGGGAGGTCGCCGGGGCCGGCGCGCAGGAGGAGTTCGGCGATGGCGGTCGGTTCGAGGGCGAGGGCGAGTCCCAGAGCCGGGTGGTCGGGGCCGATCTCGGTGAAGTGGCCGGTGACGGGGAGGTCGACCGAGGCGACGAAGTACGTGCCGGGACGGTACTCGTACAGCCGGTCCCCCAGCGCCAGGCGTTTGGCGCCCTGCGCCAGGACCGCGAGCACCGTGCCGGACATCGACGTCGTCGGCGGCCCGACGCGGTCGGCCCTCGCGATGTGCAGACCGGCGATGTCGGTGGTGGCGTCCTCGCGCACATGCCGGGCCAGCAGGGCACGGAGCTCATCGAATCCCATGGCCCCCATTGCAGCACAGTCACCCGTCAAGAATTCCTGTGAACGGGAGGATCAGGCAAGCACGGGGGAACTTCTTTCTACCGTTACCGCACGTCGTCGCGGTGAAATGGGATCAGTGACTCCCCGGCGGAAGAGTGCGGAATCTCCCGTCAGGAGAGGAACAGACATGCACGCACCCTGTCGAAAGAGGAGCACCGCCATGACCGTCGGCTACGGATTCAACGCCACGCTGACCGCCCGGCCCGCGATGGGTGACCGGCTGGTCGACCTGCTGCTGACCGCGCTGGAGGAGGGCAACCCCGCCGCGAGCGAACACTGCCTGGTGTACCTCGTCTGCCGTTCGGCCTCCGACCGCGACGTCGTCCACGTCACCGAGGGCTGGACGAGCGAGGACGACCACCACCGGGTCTTCGCCGGCGTGGCCGCGCGGGCCATCGTGGCGCAGGTCCAGGAACTGGTGGCGGAGGGATCGCCGTACACCGACTACGTCCCGGTCGGCGGCAAGGCCGCCTTCTGAGCCCGCGAGTCCCGCAGACCGTCCCGCCGTCACTCGCCCCCCGCTCACCGAAAGGACCCGACCATGTCCCCCGCACGCCCCGGCCTCGACCCCGAGCTGCGCACCCTCCTCGCCCCGCTGCCGCTCGTCACGGAGCTGACGCCGGAACTCCTCGCGCAACTGCGCGAGATGCCGTCGCCTCCGGTCGAATCCCTGCTCGCCGGCCATGCGCTCACCCGGCGTGACGTGGCCGTCCCCGGCCCCGACGGCGCGCGGATCCCGCTGTCCGTGCTCACCCCCGCGGCCACCGACCGCACCACTCCGGCGCCGTGCGTGTTCTGGATGCACGGCGGAGGAATGATCATGGGCGACCGGTTCGCGCAGATCGACATCCCGCTGGAGTGGCTCGACCGGTTCGGGGCCGTCGTGGTCTCCGTCGACTACCGGCTCGCACCGGAGTCCACCGGCACCACCGCGGTCGACGACTGCTACCACGGGCTGCTGTGGGTGGCCGAACACGCCGACGAACTGGGCATCGCCCCCGACCGCATCGTCATCGCGGGCGCCAGTGCCGGCGGCGGGCTCACCGCCGCGCTCGCCCTCCTGGCACGCGACCGCGGCACCCCCGCCGTCGCCGCCCAGATCCTGATCTGCCCCATGCTCGACCACCGCAACACCACCGTCTCGAGCCACCAGTACTCCGGCGAACCGGGCGTGTGGACGCGCGAGACCAATGCGTTCGCCTGGCAGTCCGTCCTCGGTGACCTCGCCGGCGACGACGTCCCCGCGTACGTCTCCCCCGCCCTGGCCGACGACCTGTCCGGCCTGCCGGCCGCCTACATCGACGCCGGCTCCGCCGAGGTCTTCCGCGACGAGGCCGTCGGTCACGCCTCCCGCATCTGGGCGGCGGGCGGCCAGGCCGAACTGCACGTCTGGGCCGGTGGCTTCCACGGATTCGACGCGCTGTTCCCCGACGCGCGGCTCTCGGCCGGCGCGCGCCGCACCCGTACCGACTGGCTGGGCCGCGTCCTCACACCCGCGCCGGACCCGGCGCCGTAGTCCCCGGGCCCGCGGGCGTCACATGCGGTCGACGTCCCGCACCGCCCGCGCGAAGGCCGCGGGGGCTTCCTGCGGGACGTTGTGACCGATGCCGTCCAGGGTGCGGTGCGCGTACGGGCCGGTGAACTTCGCGCGGTAGGAGGAGCCGTTGCCCGGCGGTGTGAAGGGATCCACGGCGCCGTCGAGGGTGACGGTGGGGACGGTGATCAGGGGTGCGCGCGCCAGCCGCGCCTCGAGTGCGTCGTACCGTGGATCGCCCTCGACCAGGCCGAGCCGCCAGCGGTAGTTGCCGATCACCATGGCGACGTAGTCCGGATTGTCGAAGGCCGCCGCGGTGCGCTCGAAGGTGGCGTCGTCGAAGGCCCAGGTCGGGGAGTTGAACGTCCACACCAGCCGGGCGAGGTCCCGCCGGTCGCGTTCCAGTCCGAGCCGGCCGCGCTCCGTGGCGAAGTAGTACTGGTACCACCACGCCCATTCGCTTTTCGGCGGCAGCGGCTGCTGATTGGCCTTCCGGTTGGTGATCAGGTACCCGGTCACGGAGACCAGTCCCTTGACCCGTTCCGGCCACAGCGCCGCGATGATGTCGGCGGTCCTCGACCCCCAGTCGTAGCCGCCGAGGATCGCCCTCTTGATCCCCAGGGCGTCCATCAGCGCGACGATGTCCAGGGCGAACGCCGACTGCTGCGGCGCGCGCGGGGTGGAAGGGTCGAGGAACCGCGTCGTCCCGTGCCCCCGCAGGTAGGGCACGACGACCCGGTAGCCCTTCGCCGCCAGCAGGGGGGCGACGCCCACGTAGCTGTGGATGTCGTACGGCCAGCCGTGCAGAAGGATGACGGCAGGGCCATCGGCCGGCCCGTCCTCGGCGTAGCCGATACTCAGCACACCCGCGGTGATCTGCTTCAACGGGCCGAACGAGGCCGCGGTGCCGGGGGATTCCTTGCCGCCCGCGGGGGCGGGCGGCGGGGCCTTGCTCGCGGCGGACCGGGGGGTCGAGCACGCGGTCGACAGACCGGCCAGGACCACGCCTGCCGTTCCCGAACCGGCGATTCTGCCGAAGCTGCGCCTGTCGATCATCCTCGGCCTTCCCGGGGTGCCGGCGGTGGAACCACGCGGGGGTTCATGCCCGGTGGAGCACGGTCCGTGGCGCCGAACGCGGGAAGGTCAGCCCCTCGGCCCAACCCGCGGCCGGTGCGGCGGCCTCGGGGGGAGGTCGCGCCTCACTCGGCCCAGGGCTGGAAACCGGTGTCGAGGACGGCTTCGAGGGACGCACGCAATCGGGCGGCCTCCTCGACCCCGAACGTCGCCTCGAACCGGTCCTGCACGGCCCGCCAGAGGGGCAGCGCCGCCTTCAGGCGGGACACACCGTCCGCCGTGATCGTGACGACGCGGACGCGTCGGTCGGCCTGCGAGGTCTCGACGGTCACCAGTCCCTCCCGCGCGAGCGGCTTGAGGTTGGAGGCCATGGTCGTGCGGTCCATGGCGATCATGTCGGCGAGACGGGTGATCGTCGTCTCCCCGTGCGCGCTGAGCTTCTGCAGGATGGTGAGCTGCGTCCCGCGAAGACCGACCGGGGCCAGGGCCTTGTCGTACGTCGCACCCAGGTACCGGGACGCCTTGCGCAGTGCCAGGTTGTTGCACGGGTCACCGAGGTTCTTCCACGCAGGGATCATGACGTCCTCCAATGCCGCCCCACCATGATACGCGCATGTGCTCGCACATGCGCGGGAGGGGGCGCCACGGGCGGCCGGTGAGACGCGCGTCACATTCGGGCCGCTGTCACATTCCGCCCCGCTGTGCGGTCAGAGCTGCGTATCCCGTTCGCACGGCACAGGAGAGCAGTATGGAAGCGCGCCTCAATTTCTTCGGTAACCCGACCGCGGGCAAGTTCCTCAAGCACATCAACTCGGCCGGCATGGTGGCGGCGGACTCCGCGCTGCCGCACGCGACGCAGGAACTGGTGAAGATCCGCGCCAGCCAGATCAACGGCTGCGGTTTCTGCACCGACATGCACACCAAGGAGGCCACCGCCGCGGGCGAGACCTCCGTGCGCCTCAACCTGGTCGCCGCCTGGCGCGAGGCCACCGTCTTCACCGACGCCGAGCGCGCCGCGCTCGAGGTCACCGAGCAGGCCACCCGCATCGCCGACGCGGCCGGCGGCGTCAGCGACGAGGCGTGGGCCAACGCCACCAAGTACTACGACGAGGACCAGCTCGTCGCCCTGATCGGGCTGATCGCGGTCATCAACGCCTACAACCGCATCAACGTCATCAACCAGCAGCCCGCCGGCGACTACAAGCCGGGCATGTTCGGCTGATCACCCAGCTCCGCCCCACGGGGCGGAACGTCCGTCTTCGGGCCATTCCCCCGGCCATGGCCCGGAGACGGACAGGCGGATCCTCCCTGAGCGCGCCCGTGTTCACTCCGGGCGCCGCGGCGCGGGAAGCTCGCCGGAGCCCCGGGCCACGAGACGCGTCTCGACCATGATCGTACGGGCGCGGGAGCGGTCGCCCTCCAGACGTTCAACGGCGGTGGCACCCGCCACCTCCCCCATCGCCACGGGGTTCTGCGCCACGACGGTGAGCGCGGGTTCGAGGATCGCGGCCATGGGAACGTCGTCGAAGGCGACGACGGCGACGTCCTTGCGGCGGCTGCGCGAGAGTTCGACCATGACCCCGATGGTCATGACGTTGTTGCCGGACAGCACCGCCGTGGGCGGGTCGGGCAGCGAGAGCAGCCGGGCCGTCGCCTCGGCCGCGCCCGACGGGTCGTGGGCGTCGGCGACCAGGGCGCGGTCGTACGGCAGGCCCGCTTCCGTGAGCGCCGCGCGGTAGCCGGCGAGCCGTTCGCGGCGCGTGTAGAGCCGGGCCGGCAGGTCGCCGATGAAGCCGATCCTGCGGTGGCCTCGGGCGATCAGATGCGCCACACCCTCCTGCGTGCCCGAGCGGTTGGAGCTGACGACCGTGTCGGCGGTGAGGCCGTTCCCGGGCCGGTCGAGGAAGACGATGGGCATGCCGCCGGACCGCTGCGCCTTGAGGTAGCTGTGGTCGGCCCCGACGGCGGGAGCCACCATGAGCACGCTCACCCGGCGGGCCAGGAACGTCTGGATCAGGGCGAGTTCGCGCTCCGGGTCGTCGTCGGAGGACCCCATGAGCAGGGTCAGCCCGCGGGTGTGCACGGCGTCCTCGATGCCGCCCGCCACGGCCCCGAAGAAGGGGTTGCCCACGTCCGGCACCACCAGGCCCACGGTGGTGTCCGGTCCGCCGACCCGGATGCTCCTGGCCATCAGGTTGGGCTGGAAACCGAGTTTGGCGACGGCCTCCAGTACCCGCTTCCTGGTCTCCGCGGAACTGGGGCCGTCCTCGTTGAGGACCCGGGAGACCGTCTTGGCGCTCACGCCCACCTCGCGGGCCACATCGGCGAGGGTCGGTCTGCGGGTCGCTGCCATAAACCACCTTCTTCGTGGATGTCGGTCCCGTGGATGCCGGAACCGCGGTCAGCTCCCCCGCACCCCGGCTGCCGAGGCCGCGTCGCTGTCCGTCACGACCGTACCCCCGTCCGCCCGCACGCTGAGCGCGCCGGTCATGATGGCCACCACCTCGGCCATGGAGTAGTCCGACGGCTTGATCACCGCCTCCCTCCTGCCGAGCCGGTGCACGTGGATCCGGTCGGCGATCTCGAAGACGTGCGGCATGTTGTGGCTGATGAGGATCACCGGGATGCCCTTGTCCCGGACCCGCCGGATCAGGTCGAGGACCTGGCCCGACTCCTTGACGCCCAGGGCGGCGGTCGGCTCGTCCATCACCACGACGCTGCGGGCCCAGGCCGCCGCGCGCGCCACCGCCACGGCTTGCCGCTGACCGCCGGAGAGGGTCTCCACCGACTGCGAGAGCGAGCCGACGCCCACCTTGAGGGCGGCCATGTGCGCCGCGGCCTCGCGGCGCATGGCCTTCTTGTCGAGCATGCGGAACACCGAGCCGAGCACGCCCGGGCGGCGGATCTCGCGGCCGAGGAACATGTTCGACGCGATGTCCAGGGACGCCGCGACGGCGAGGTCCTGGTAGACGGTCTCGATTCCGTGGGCCCGGGCGTCCTGGGGCCCGCCGAACCTGATCGGCCTGCCGTGCAGCCGGATCTCGCCGGCGTCCGGCACCAGGGCGCCGGTGAGCGCCTTGATCAGGCTGGTCTTTCCGGCGCCGTTGTCGCCGATGACGGCCAGGACCTCGCCGGGCATGAGGTCGAAGTCGGCCTCGTCGATCGCCGTGACGTGCCCGTAGCGCTTGACCAGTCCGCGTGCGCTGAGGACGGGCTCCGGAGCGTCGCCGGGCGCGGGCTCGGCCAAAGGGGACGCCGCGGAGTCCGGTGCCGTCCGCGCCGGCTCGTGGGAGGGGGCCGGGCCGGTCATCGGGTGCCCTTTCGTGAGAGCTGGTCGACGGTCACCGCGAGGATGACGAGGACGCCGGTGACCAGCGTCTGGTAGACGGAGGAGACGCCCATCAGCTGGAGGCCGTTGCGGAAGACACCGACGATCAGGACGCCCACGAAGGTGCCGAGCACCGTGCCGCGCCCGCCGAACAGACTCGTCCCGCCGAGCACGACCGCGGTGATGCTGTCGAGGTTGTCGGTCTGGCCGGCCTGGGGATCACCGACGCCGGTCCGCGACACCAGCAGCAGGGCCGCGATGCCGTAGACCAGGCCGGCCACCGCGTAGACGCCGACGGTGAGCCGGGAGACCCGGATGCCGCTGAGGCGGGCGCTTTCCGCGCTGTTGCCGAGGGCGTAGACGTGACGGCCCCAGGCGGTACTGCTGAGCGCGTAGGCGAAGCCGAGGAACAGGGCGACCGTGACCAGGGACCCGTAGGTGACGTCGGTCCGGCCGAGGGGGAAGGTCTTGCCGAGCACGGTCAGCGGTCCGGGCAGGCCCGTGACCGTCTGCTCGGCGGAGTAGATGTGGGTCAGGGCGAAGGCGACGTTCAGCATGCCGAGCGTCACGATGAACGGCGGCAGCGGCACGGCGCGGACCAGCAGTCCGTTGACGAGTCCGAAGGCACCGCAGACCAGGATGCCGATCGCGATGGCGAGCACCGGCGGCAGCGGCCCCTGGACGGCGAGCTTGGCGATCAGAATGCCCCCGAAGGCCATCACCGCGCCGCAGGACAGGTCGATGCCGGCGGTGAGGATGATGAGCGTCTGCCCGATGGCGAGCGTGCCCACCACCATGACCTGCTGGAGGATCAGCGAGAAGTTGCCGCCGGACAGGAACTGGTCGGTCGACACCGAGAAGAACACCGAGGCGATGACGAGGGCCGCGAAGGGGCCCGCCGCGGGCGCGGTCAGCAACCGACGCAGTGCGGTCGACTCGCCCGCGCCCACGGGCAGTGAGGTGGAGGTGGTCACCGTGCTCAGCCCCAGCAGTTCTCGAGGCCGAAGGCGGTGTCCTTGGCGTCCGCGCCGGCCTGCGGCTTGTCGGTGATCAGGGTGACTCCGGTGTCGGTGTAACCGCTGGTCTTCGTGCCGTCCTTGGCGAACGCGGCGACCGCCTTGACGCCGTCGGCGGCCATCTTGAGCGGGTACTGCTGCGACGTGGCGGCGATCTTGCCGTCCTTGACGGCCTGGACGCCGGTGCAGCCGCCGTCGATCGCGACGATCATGACGTCCTTCTCGCGGCCCTTGGCCTTGATGGCCGTGTACGCGCCGAGGGCGGCGGGCTCGTTGATCGCGTAGACGAGGTTGATGTCCGGCGCCTTCTGCAGGCAGTTCTCCATGGCGGTCTGGCCCTTGGCCTGGTCACCGCCGGTGTCCTGGGAGCAGACGATCGAAGGGTCGGAGGCGTCGATGCCGAAGCCCTTCACGAACCCCTCGTGGCGCTGCACGCCGACGGACACACCGGGGGCGAGGTCCAGGGTGGCGATCTTCACCGGCTTGCCGGACATCGCGGCCTTGGCGTACGCGCCGATCAGCTCGCCCGCCTTCACGTTGTCGGTGGCGAACAGCGCGTCGGCGGCGTCCTGCGGCTCGGGCGGGGTGTCGAGGGCGATGACCAGGACGCCCTTGGCGCGCGCCTTCGCGATGGCGGGGACGATGGCCTTGGAGTCGTTGGGGGTGATGAGCACGCCCTTGACGCCGGCGGCGACCATGTTCTCCAGCGCGGTGACCTGGCTCGCGTTGTCACCGTCGAACTTGCCCGCCGCGGTGGTCAGTTCGATGTTCTCGCTCTTGGCGGCCGCTTCGGCGCCCTGCTTCATCTTGACGAAGTACGGATTGGTGTCGGTCTTGGTGATGAGGCCGACCTTCACCTTGCCCCCGGACTGGGAGCTGCCGCCGGAACCGGACCCGCACGCCGCGAGGGACAGGGCGAGGCCGGCGGCGCCGATGACGAGAACCGGACGGGCTCTACGGGACATGTGCGACTCCTGTGGGAAGCGGTGAGCGGGGACGTCCGAACGGTGCCGGGCGTCGGCGAAACGCGACGCCGGGGCAGTGCCATCGTTGACATATGTCATCGTTGACACTGCCTGCGGAGGATGATGGACTCCCGCTCCGGCAACGTCAATGCCCTCTGCAGAACACGAGTTGGCAACAGTCGGACCGCCGCGCACGGACGCCGCCCGGCACTCGGAGCGGCTCCCTCCGCCGGTTCCGCGCCCCCACCTGGAGGAATTCCGCATGCAGCCGCGTCAGGTCACCGTCCTGGGAGAGTGCGTCGCCGACGTCTTCGCGGACGCCCGGTCCGGACCGCCCGTCACCGGCGGGCGCCACCCGTCGGGCGACCCCGCCGGCACCCCCGCCCAGGGGCTGCGTCTGCACGCCCTGCCCGGCGGCGGGCCGGCCAACACCGCCGTCGGGCTGGCCCGGCTCGGCACACCCACCCGGCTGCTGGCGCGGCTGTCCGGCGACGCCTTCGGGCGGCTGTTCCGGGCCCATCTCCTGCACTCGGGCGTGGATCTGACGGATGCCCCGGCCGCGGCGGAACCCAGCACGCTCGCCGTCGCCGACATCGACGCGGGAGGTCAGGCCGCGTACACCTTCCACGCCGAGGGCACCGCGGACTGGCAGTGGACGCAGGGCGAGCTGGACCGGGCCGGTCCGGCGGACTCGGCCTGCGTGCACTCCGGCTCGCTCGCGCTGGTCCGCGAACCCGGGGGCTCGCTGCTGGAGGGATTCCTGGACAGGTCACGACCGCGGGCCACGGTGAGCATCGACCCCAACGTCCGCCCCGCGCTGGTCGATCCGGCGGTCTACCGGCGCCGGTTGCCGCGCTGGTGCGCGGTGGCGGACATCCTGCGGCTGAGCGAGGACGACCTGCGCGTGCTGGCCCCGGGCACCGGGGTGGAGCAGGCGTGCGACGGCCTCCACGCGGCGGGGGCGCGGCTGGTGGTGATCACGCGGGGTGCGCACGGCGCCTTCGCCTCGCTCGACGGCCGGACCGTCTCCGTGCCCGGCGTGCCCACGCGGGTCGTCGACACCGTCGGGGCGGGAGACTCGTTCACCGCCGGGCTGTTGCACCACCTCGGCGAGCGGGACCTCCTGGGCGGCCGGCTGGAGAACGTCCGGCTGTCAGACGTCGCGGCGGCCTGCGGGTTCGCGGTCCATGTGGCGGCGCTGACCTGCGCCGTAGCGGGTCCCAACCCTCCGTGGGCCCATCAAGTCGCCCTGCATCAGGGGGATACGGCCACGCCCGCCGCTGTCCCCGGGGACAGGGACCCATCTCGTCCGGGGCGTTGACGCGCCCTCACCCGGGGCCCATCATCTGTCATCGATCGGATGTCAGCGATGACATGTGTCAACGATGACACTCACAAGCGACGTCGAGAGAGCTGATTGCCATGCGTCGAAGAGTCGGGGCCCTGCTGGTCGCCCTGATCGCAAGCCTGGTCGCACTCCTGCCGAACACGCCCGCAGTCGCCGGGACCGTCTCGGACTACCCCGAGTTCCCCTACCCGCCGACCACGTACAGCGAGCCCTTCCGCGGCCAGTTCCACTTCAGCTCGCAGTCGGGCTGGATGAACGACCCCAACGGCCTGGTGTACGCGAACGGCCTCTACCACTTCTTCTACCAGCACAATCCGCACGGTCTGGCCTGGGACACCATGCACTGGGGCCACGCCACCAGCCCCGACCTGGTCCACTGGACGCAGAAGCCGATCGCCCTGGAGCCCGGTGTGCACCCCGGAACGCTCTTCTCCGGGGGCGGTGTCGTCGACAAGGACAACACCTCGGGGCTGAGGACCGGCGCGCTCGACCCGATCGTGGTGTTCTCCAACACCGACGGCGTGAGCATCTTCTACAGCAACGACAACGGCCAGACCTTCCAGGCCTACGACAAGGGCCGCAAGCAGATCGAGATCCCCGACGAGAGCCGCGACCCCAAGGTGATCTGGGACGCGGCGCGCCACCGCTGGACCATGGTCGTCTGGTCCGACCAGGGCGGCAACGGCGTGAACATCTACACCTCGCCGAACCTTCTGGACTGGACCCTCGCCAGCCGCTACCAGGCGCCCTGGCTCTTCGAGTGCCCGGACTTCTACCCGCTGCCGCTGGACGGCAAGAGCGGTCAGCAGCGGTGGGTGATGACCTCCGCGTCCAGCCAGTACGTCGTCGGCACCTTCGACGGCACGACGTTCCGCACCGACTGGACCCAGCCGCAGCAGATGGACCTGGGCACCACGTACGCGGGCGGCACCTTCTACGCCGCCGAGACGTTCACCAACACCCCCGACGGCCGCACGGTGCAGATGGCCTGGCAGGGCGGCAACCGCGGCAGCACCTGGACCGGGAACGCGACCTTCCCGGTGACCCTGGGCCTGGTCAGCACCCCGGACGGACCGCGGATCACCCGCACGCCGGTGGCCGAGCTCTCCTCGCTCGCCTCGCAGACCGAGACCTGGAAGAACGACACCGTCAAGGCGCCCAAGGAGCCCAAGCCGGGCAAGGAACCCAAGGCCGCCGACAACCCGTTCGAGGACATCAGGGCCGACATCTACGAGATCACCGCCCAGTTCGACGTGCAGGGCTCCACTGCGACGCGGTTCGGCTTCGACCTGCACAGCCGCAGTGACGGAACCGCCGACCGCAGCGTGGTCTACGACACCGCGAAGCAGACCCTCCAGGGCAAGCCGCTCAAGCCGCGGGACGGCAAGATCACCATGCGGCTCCTGGTGGACCGCGGCCAGTTGGAGATCTTCGCCGACGGCGGGCTGTACTCGCTGTCGGACAACGTCGACTTCGACTCCGCGGCCGACAGCCAGGGCATCCGGCTGTTCGCCGTCGGCGGCAAGGTGAAGCTGGACAACGCGACCTTCACCCGTCTCAACAGCAGCTGGGGGACGGCGCAGTCCACGCTGCTGAGCAACCTGAAGGGCCCCTGGCACGCCGCGGGCGGAGCCTGGACCGACGTCAGCGGCGGCAAGCGCGTCTCCGCCGCGGGCGACGGGTTCTACCTGAGCGCGAGCAGCGGCGGCGACGCCGTCTACCAGGGCGACATCACCCTGGACACCGCACGCGCCGGCGGCCTGACCTTCCGCGCCGACGCCGCGGGCGCCGGGTACACGGCGACGCTCGACACCAGCGGCGTGGTCAAGTTGTGGCGCCCGGGCAAGGACATCGCCGTCCGCGCGCTGCCGGTCAGCACGGGCCGCACCTACCACCTGAAGGTGCAGACCGACGGCGCCCGCATCCGCGTCTGGGTCGACAACGGCACGGACCCCGTCATCGACGCCACCGACGACACCTACGCCAGTGGCCTGTTCGGCGTGAACGCCTTCAACGGGACCGCGACGGCGCAGAACCTCAACACCGGCCCGGGCGGCTTCACCGGCTTCCCGACCGGACGGTGGACACCGCGCGGCGGCACCTGGACGGTCACCCCGGCGGGGCTGCACGGCAGTGCGGCGCAGAACGGCTTCTACCTCAGCGACCGTACGGGCGGCGACTTCACCTACGAGGGCGACCTGTCCGTCGCCAACGGCACGGCGACCGGCCTGACCTTCCGGGCCGGGACCGACGGCGCCGGCTACACGGCGAACATCGACACCAGCGCCGGCGTGGTCAAACTGTGGCGTCCGGGCCGGGACATCGCGACGTACGCCACGACGATCACCGAGGGCCGCACCTACCACCTGAAGGTGCGTACCGACGGCTCGCGGATCCGTGTGTGGTTCGGCAACGGCGCCGATCCCGTCATCGACGCCACCGACGACGCCTACACGAGCGGCCTGTTCGGGGTGAACTCCTTCGCGGCGAACACCGTCGCGCAGAACCTCACCGTGAGCTGACGGATCGTCGCACACCCAGGGAACCCGGAGTCGGCCCGCCGGCCGGCCCCGGGTTCCTCCGTGCCCGGCCCGGCGCGTGCGCGGATTTCCCACGTTGGAAAACGCTCCGCGCAAAACCGGCGGCCGCCCCGGGGCCGATCCGGTCCCCGGCCCTCCGATCTGCGAATTCGCTGGCACAGAGCGGGTGTTGGTCGCATCATCCGCCTCAGGCGATTCTCTGACACCACCTCGACGCGAGGTCTGGACACGGCGCCACGGCACTGCTTTCATTCTCACCGCGTCCAGAATTTCCAACGTTGTACAAGCGCGCAGCCGACGTACATCCCTTCTTCGCACCAGGCGCCACACCCCCTTTGACCAGCACTTCCCTCCAGGCGTGGACGACGCCCCCCACGGAAGGTGCACGCGTGAGTCCTGGCAGACGACGTACCACTTGGCTCGGGCGCTTTGCCGCCCTGCTTTCCCTCCTCCTCGGGGCGGCGCTGATGGCGCCGTCCCCCGCGACGGCCCGGCCCACCGAAACGGCCGCCGCGCCCGCCGCTGCCGCCGACAACGGCCTTCGCGGCGACTACTACCGCATGTCCAGCGGCACGGCGCTGGACTTCGCGCAGTACACGGGCACGCGGATCGACACCTCGCTCCACGTCGACGACCTGCTCCCCACCCTGCGCGCCTACGCGGGGACCACCACAAACGTCGCGGTGCGCTGGACCGGACGGCTGGAAGTGCCCGCCGACGGCAGCTACACCTTCTACATCAAGGGGGACAACGGCTTCCGCCTCTCCCTCGACGGCGCGAGCGTGATCGACCACTGGACGACCGACTGGGACGTGCAGACCACCTCGGAGCCGATCACCCTCACCGCCGGCCTGCACGAGATCGCGGTGGACTACAACCAGGGCAACGGCGGCGCCTACCTGCACACCGAGTGGTCGGGCCCGGGCTTCGACCGCCGGCCCGTGCCGGACACGGCCCTCCACCTGCCCGCGGACTTCGCGCCGGCCGACGCCGAGGCGTCCGTCGACAAGACCGGCCGCATCGCCTCCATCGACCTGGGTTCCCGCGTGACCGGCCTCCCCGCCGACGCTGCCTCGCACCTGGCGCTGCTGTCCGGCGGCACCCGCTGGTCGGCCACGGTGTCCAAGGACCCCAAGCACGCCTCGCGGCTGCTGCTGCGCCCGGGGAAGTCCGACTCCCCGGTCGCCCTGAAGGCCGACGTACGCGTCAGCTACGACGGCGAGGGCGGCATCACCACCGCGGCCGGCGCCCTCGGTCCGTTCTCGGTCGTCGCGAGCAACGACTCCACCTGGTACTTCGCCACGAAGTGGGCCAAGGACGTCTCGCGGTCCCACCCCCTGCCGGACTACCCGCGGCCGCAGTTGACCCGCAAGCAGTGGAAGAACCTCAACGGGACCTGGCAGTTCCAGTCGACCGAGCAGGACGCGGCACTCCCCGACGGCTCGCTCAGCGACAGCATCCTGGTCCCCTACCCGATGGAGTCGGGCCTGTCCGGCGTCGCCCGGCACCATGACTGGTCGCTGTACCAGCGCACCTTCACCGTGCCGGACACCTGGAAGGTCGGTTCGGGCAACCGGCTGAACCTCAACTTCGGCGCGGTGGACTACGAGGCCTGGGTGTACGTCAACGGCCACGAGGTGGCCCACCACACCGGCGGCTACCAGGCGTTCACCGCCGATGTCACCGACGCCCTCGCCGGGCACGGGACGCAGACCCTGACGGTCAAGGTCCGCGACACCACCGACGACCGCTACGCCCTCGGCAAGCAGTCCCGCGACCCCAGCGGCATCTGGTATACGCCGAGTTCGGGCATCTGGCAGACCGTCTGGATGGAACCCGTCCCCGAGGCGGCCGTCGACTCGCTGGTGCTGACCCCGAACCTCGCGGACTCCTCGCTGGCCGTCACCGTACGGCCGGGCGCGGGCACCTCGCCGGACGCGACGGTCACCGCCACCGCCTACACCCGCGACGGCCGCAAGGCCGGTTCGGTCACCGGCGCGGCGGGCACCGCGCTGCGGCTGCCGATCACGCGCGCCCATCTGTGGAGCCCGGACGACCCGTACCTCTACGACCTCGACGTCACGCTCACCGACGGCCGCGGCACGGACCGCGTCGGTTCCTACTTCGGGATGCGGTCGATCGAGGTGGCTCCGGCGGGCGGCACCAACCGGATCAAGCTCAACGGCAAGCCGGTCTTCGTGCTCGCCACCCTCGACCAGGGATTCTGGCCGGACGGCCTCTACACCGCGCCGACCGACGACGCCCTCAAGTTCGACCTCGTGCAGCACAAGAAGCTCGGCTTCAACGCGGTACGCAAGCACATCAAGGTCGAGCCCGCGCGCTGGTACTACTGGGCGGACCAGTTGGGCCTGATGGTCTGGCAGGACATGCCCAGCCGGGGCACGGCCGCGGCCGGCACCCCGGAGACCGCGGCCTTCGTCGACCAGGTGCACCAGATCGTCGACCAGCACATCAGCACCCCGTCCGTCGTGATGTGGACGCTGATGAACGAGGGCTGGGGCGAGTGGAGCAAGGAGGCCACCGGCGACCTCGCCGACTCGGTGAAGCGGCAGGACCCGTCACGCCTGGTCGACGCCCACTCCGGTGTCAACTGCTGTGCCTCCAAGGGCGATTCCGGTCGCGGTGATCTGATCGACTTCCACGACTACCACGGCCCCGCCACCCCGGCCCCGGACGCCGGCCGCGCCGCGGTCGACGGCGAGCACGGCGGCTACTCGTACCTCGTCCCCGGGCACATCCTGGGCGTCGCGGGCGGCCAGGACTACGGCGACGCCGCGCACAGCAAGGAGGAGCTGACCGCGACCTACGTCGAGAACACCCGCAAACTGCTGCGACCGGCCGCCTGCGGACTGTCCGGATCGGTCTACACGGAGATCACGGACGTGGAGGGCGAGCTCAACGGCCTGGTCACCTACGACCGGGCGGTGGTGAAGGTGGACCCGCAGCAGGTGCGGGACGTCAACCGCCAGGTCATCGCGGCCGGGGCCGCCGCCGGCGGGGTCGACGTCCCGCCGGGCACGCCCGGGCTGCGGGGCGTCGCCTGGTGGCCGCTGCACGAGGGGACCGGCACGGTGGCGAAGGACGTCGCCGGATCCCACGACGGGACGCTGAACGGCGGGACGAGCTGGACCACCGGCCCCAACGGTGGCGCCCTGCAACTGGACGGGCGCACCGGCTTCGTCGACACCGGCGCCCCGGTGCTGGACACCGACGGGGCCGACTACTCGGTCGCCGCCTGGGTCCGGCTGGACGACAAGGGGCACTTCAGCACCGCGGTCTCTCTCGACGGGACCTCCAACAGCGCCTTCTACCTGCAGTACTCGCAGGCCGACAAGCGGTTCGCGTTCAGTTTCGCGGGCAGCCGGGCGCTGGCGAACACCATCGGCGAGCCGGTGGCCGGCCGCTGGTACCACCTGGTCGGCAGCTACAGCCACGGTGACGGCCAGTTGCGGGTGTACGTCGACGGCAGCCAGGCCGGTTCCGCCCGGGCCTGCAACGCCGAGGGGCCCTCGGGCCATCTGGTGATCGGCCGCGGCAAGTTCGGCGGCAACCTCGTCGACTACTGGGGCGGCGCGATCGCCGACGTGCACGCCTACGACCGTGCGCTGAGCGCGGCCGAGGTCGCGTCGCTGGCGGCCGGCGAACCCGCGGCACCGACGGCGAGCCGCTGACCACCGGTGGCCCGCCCCGTTGCAACGGGGGCGGGGCGGGCCGCCTCCCGGGCTCCCACGGAGCCCCCGCACTCCCCTGATCAGGTCGCACACCGCTCTACGAGGAGTTGAACGTACATGAGCACCTCCCGTACCACCCGCATGCTGGCCGTCGCGTGCCTCACCGCCGCCGCCGCCCTGACCGCCACCTCGTGTGCCAAGCAGGAGGACTCCGGCGCCGCCGCCCCCAGCTCCTCCGAAGGCGCCCAGGTGGTGCAGTCCCCGACCGCGAGCGCCGCCGCCGGTGACGGCTGCACGCTCCAGGCCTACGGCGCCACCAAGCTCGACCTGAAGAACACGATCGTCGGCTTCTCCCAGTCCGAGAAGGAGGCGAACCCGTTCCGCATCGCCGAGACGCAGTCCATCAAGGACGAGGCGGCCAAGCTCGGTGTGAAGAAGCTCCTCACCACCAACGCCCAGTCGCAGCTGCCCAAGCAGATCAGCGACATCCAGGACATGCTCGCCCAGGGTGCGCAGTTGCTGATCGTCGCCCCGCTGAACTCCGACGGCCTGGAGCCCGCGCTGCAGGCGGCGGCCGCCAAGCACGTCCCCGTCATCACGATCGACCGCAAGATCAACGCGACCTCCTGCAAGGACTACGTGGCCTTCCTCGGCTCGGACTTCGTCGAGCAGGGCAAGCGCGCCGCGGACCAGATGGTCGACGTCACCGGCGGCAAGGGCAAGGTCGCCATCCTGCTCGGCGCCTCCGGCAACAACGTCACCACGGACCGCACCAAGGGCTTCGTCGACGAGCTGGCGGCCAAGGCTCCCGGGCTGAAGATCGTGGCGCAGCAGACCGGCGAGTTCGCCCGCGACAAGGGGCAGCAGGTGATGGAGCAGCTCATCCAGTCCAACCCCGACATCACCGCGGTGTACGCGGAGAACGACGAGATGGGCCTCGGCGCGGTCACCGCGCTCAAGGCGGCCGGGAAGAAGCCCGGCAAGGACGTCAAGATCGTGTCCATCGACGGCACCCGCAACGCGGTGCAGGCCCTGGCCAACGGGCAGTACAACGGCGTCATCGAGTCCAACCCGCGCTTCGGGCCGCTGGCCTTCGCCACCGCGCAGAAGTTCTTCGACGGTGAGGCCATCCCGGAGGACGTGATCATCTCCGACCGGTCCTACGACGCCTCCAACGCGAAGGACTCGCTGGCCGGGGCGTACTGAGTCCGCATGCGGGCCGCCCGGCCGGACACGGCAGGGCGGCCGCTCCTCTCCGACCCACCGCATCGCGAATCCTGGAAGGCCCCCTATGGCACCCCCCGAAGCGGCAGCCGCCGCACCGCCCCCGCGGCCGGGCAGTCCCACCGCCCCCGCGGTGCTGGAGGCGCTCGGTGTCGGCAAGCGCTTCCCCGGCGTGGTGGCGCTGGACGACGTGTCCCTCACCCTGCGCCGCGGCGAGATCCACGCGCTGGTCGGCGAGAACGGCGCCGGCAAGTCCACCCTGATCAAGGTGCTCACCGGAGTGCACCGCCCGGACAGCGGCGAACTGCGGCTGGACGGGGAGCCCGTCGCGTTCGCCCGGCCCGTCGACGCCCAGCAGGCCGGCGTCACCACGATCTACCAGGAGGTCAACCTCGTCCCGCTGATGAGCGTGGCGCGCAACATCTTCCTGGGCCGTGAGCCGAAGAACCGCTTCGGCCTGATCGACTTCCCGCGCATGCACCGGGAGGCGGCCGCCCTGATGGCGGGCTTCGGTGTCACCGCCGACGTCCGCCGGCCGCTGGACAGCCTCGGTGTCGGCACCCAGCAGATGGTGGCGCTGGCGCGCGCGGTGTCGGTGCGGGCCAAGGTCGTGGTCATGGACGAACCGACCTCCGCGCTGGAACCGCGCGAGGTGGAGACGCTCTTCCGGGTCGTCGAGGACCTCCACAGCCGCGACATCGCCATCCTCTACGTCAGCCACCGGATCGAGGAGCTGTACCGGATCTGCGACCGGGTCACCGTCCTGCGCGACGGGCGCCTGGTGCACACCGGTGACCTCGCGGGCCTGGAGCGGATGCAGTTGGTCGCGATGATGCTCGGCCGTGAGGTCGCCGAGGTGCGCCGGCACGGCCGGACCAGCTTCGGCGACGCCCACCGCCCGGACCGCGAACCGGTGCTCACCGCCGAGGGGCTGACCCGCCGTCATGTACTGGAGGACGTGTCCCTGGAGCTGCACCCCGGCGAGGTGCTGGGCCTGGGCGGGCTGCTCGGCTCCGGGCGCAGCGAGACCGCCAAGGCACTGGCCGGGGCGCTGCCGCTGGACTCCGGCTCGGTGACGGTGGCCGGCCGGCGGCTGGGCCGCCCCTCGCCCGCCGCCGCGATCCGTGCGGGGGTCAGCCTGCTGCCGGAGGACCGCAAGGCGGAGGGCGTGATCCCCGGCCTGTCGGTGCGGGAGAACATCGTGCTCGCGGCCATGCCGCGGCTGTCCCGGGCGGGAGTGGTGTCCCGCGCCCGGCAGGACCGTGTCGTCGACGTCTTCATGAAGCGGCTGCGGATCAAGGCGTCGAGCCCCGAGCAGAAGGTGGGCGAGCTCTCCGGCGGCAATCAGCAGAAGGTGCTGCTGGCCCGGTGGCTGTGCCTGGAGCCGAAGGTACTGCTGCTGGACGAGCCCACCCGGGGGATCGACGTCGGCGCCAAGGCCGAGGTGCAGGCGCTGGTGGACGAACTGGCGCAGGAGGGGATCGCGGTGCTGCTCATCTCCTCCGACATCGAGGAGCTGGTGGAGGGCGCCGACCGTCTGGTGGTGCTGCGCAGCGGCGCGGTGGCCGGGGAGCTGACGGGCGAGCAGGTGGGCGAGGGAGAACTGCTGGAGGTGCTGGCGGCGCACGGCCCGGCCGCGCAGGACAGCTCCGGCACCGGTGAAGAGGAGGAGCGCGATGACTGAGCTCTCCCCGGCCGTGCGGCGGGGCGCGCTCCGGCTCCCCACCCCGGCCTGGTTCCAGACCTACGGGGTGTACGCGGCGGTGGCGGTGCTCGTGCTGTTCAACGCCGTCTTCACCGACCACTTCCTGACCGCGGGCAATCTGCGGACCCAACTGGTCCAGGTGGCCCCGGTGGTGATCGTGGCGCTGGGCATGGCGCTGGTGATCGGCACCGAGGGCGTCGACCTGTCGGTGGGCTCGGTGATGGCTCTGGCCACGGCGCTGCTGCCGCTGTACCTGGGGTACGGACTGCTGCCGGCACTGCTGGTGGCGCTGGCCGCCGGAGCCGTGGTGGGCACGGTCAACGGCACGCTGGTGGCGGTGGTGGGGTTGCAGCCCATCGTCGCCACCCTCGCGCTCTTCGTGGGCGGCCGCGGACTCGCCCTGGTCCTCGCCGACGGACAGCTCAAGCAGATCGCCAATCCCGCCCTGCTGGGCCTGGGCACCGACGACGTGCTCGGTGTTCCCGTGGTCGTGCTGATCGCCGGTCTGCTGGCGGTGGTCGTCGCCGGACTCGTGCACCGCACCACCTTCGGCCGCCAGTTGGTCGCCGTCGGCGGCAACCGGGCCGCCGCCGGGCTGGCCGGTCTGCCGGTCAAGCGGGTACTGATCGGCGTCTACGTGCTGTGCGGCACGCTGGCGGCGCTCGCCGGGGTGCTCGCCACCGCGCGTCTGACGGCCAGTGACCCGTCCACGCTGGGCACCTTGATGGAGCTGTCCGCGATCACCGCGGTGGTGGTCGGCGGCACGCCGCTGACCGGCGGCTCGGTGCGGGTCCTGGGCACCGTCTTCGGCGCGCTGCTGATGCAGCTGCTGCGCGCGACGCTCGTCAAGCACGATCTGCCCGACTCCACCGCGCAGATGGCCCAGGCGGTCATCATCCTCGTCGCCGTCTACATCGCCCGGGAGCGCCGATCCCGATGAAATCACTCACCACGCCCCGCTCCGCGGAGGCGTTCCCCGAACCCCCCGCGCCCGCGGCGGCCCGTTCCCTCGACCGGCGGCGGCTCGCCCTGCTCGTGCAGCGGCAGGGCGTCCTCGCCGTGCTGCTGGCCGTCGTCATCGTCTCCTCCTTCGTCTTCCCGTCGTTCGGCACGCTCGCCAACGCGCAGAACATCACCATGCAGGCGTCGTTCCTCGCGGTGGTGGCCCTGGGCATGACGCTGGTCATCATCACCGGCGGCATCGACCTGTCGGTCGGCTCGGTCTTCGCGCTCGGCGGCGTCCTGGCCGCCTGGGCGTCGCAGTACGGGCTGCTGCCGGCGCTGCTGGTGCCGCTCGCCGTGTGCGGACTGCTCGGCACGGTGCACGGTCTGCTGATCGCCCGGGCCGGCATGGCGCCGTTCATCGTCACGCTGGCCGGGCTGCTGGCCGCGCGCGGACTGCTGCTGGCCCTGACCGACGAGGGCGCAACCACCTATCTGGTGCCGCGCGACTCGGTGTTCGCGAAACTGGGACAGGGCACCGTAGGGGGCTTCGGCTACCCGGTGCTGATCGCGCTGGTGCTCTTCGCCGTCGGCGGACTGGTCCTCCAGCGCACCTCGTTCGGCCAGTCGCTGTTCGCCGTGGGCGGCAGCCCGGACGCGGCCACGCTGATGGGCCTGCCGGTGGCCAGGACCCGGGTGCTGGTCTACGCCGTCAGCGGGCTGCTGGCGGGCTTCGCCGGGGCGCTGAACGCCGCCCGCCTGTCCTCGGGGGTGACCATCATCGGCGTCGGCATGGAACTGGACGCCATCGCGGCGGTGGTCATCGGCGGCACACTGCTGATCGGCGGCTCGGGTTCGGTCAGTGGCACCCTGTGGGGTGTGCTCATGCTGGCGGTGATCCAGAACCTCATCAACCAGATCGGTTCCCTCAACTCGTCGTACCAGTCGGTGGTCAGCGGCGGGTTCCTCATCGTGGTCGTCGTGGCCCAGCGCTACCTCGCGCGGGGACCGCGCACCACATGATCGCGCCGGTGCCGCGGGACCGGACGCGGTCCCGCGGCGCCGGCCCCAACCGGAGGGAACGCCGTGGGCGTCAGCCTCAAGGACGTCGCGCTGCGCGCGGGAGTGTCCATCAAGACCGTGTCCAACGTCGTGAACGGCTACGCCCACGTCACCCCCGCGATGCGGGCGCGGGTGCAGCAGGCGATCGACGAACTGGGATACCGGCCCAACCTCACCGCGCGGCATCTCCGCAAGGGCCGCACGGGCATCATCGCCCTGGCCCTTCCGGAACTCGGCAATCCGTACTTCGCCGAGCTGGCCGGCGCCGTCATCGATGCCGCGGCGCGCCACGACTACACCGTGCTGCTGGACCACACCTCCGGCGAGCGCAGGAAGGAGATCCTGGTCAGCCAGGGGTTCCGGGCCCATGTCATCGACGGCCTGATCCTCTCGCCGATCGAGCTGGAGGCCGCGGACCTGCTCGCCCGCACCGACAGCGCGCCCCTGGTGCTCCTCGGAGAGCGGGAGTACGACGCCCCGCACGACCACATCGTCATCGACAACGTGGCCGCGGCCCGCAGCGCGGTACGCCATCTGACCGGTATGGGCCGGCAGCGGATCGCCTTCCTCGGCGCCCGCCGCGAGAGCGCCAGACAACCGGCCCACCTGCGGCTGCGCGGCTGGCGCGAGGAACTGGCCGACTCCGGGCTCCCGCACGGCGACGACCTGGTGGCCACCGCCTCCGGCTACGGCCGGGCGGACGGCGCGCAGGCCATGGCCGACCTGCTGGACCGCGGTTCGCGCCCGGACGCGGTCTTCGCCTACAACGACCTGCAGGCCATCGGCGCCCTGCGGGTGCTGACCACGCGGGGGTTGCGGGTGCCGGAGGACATCGCCCTCGTCGGCTTCGACGACATCGAGGAGGGCCGCTACAGCGGCGTCACCCTGACCACGATCTCCCCCGACAAGAAGGCGATCGCGCGCCAGGCCGTGGAATGCCTCGTCCAGCGCCTCACCGGGTCTCCGGACACCCCGCCGCGCCGCGTGCGGGCCGGGTTCGACCTCGTGGTCCGCGAGTCCACCCTCGGCCACCGCCGCTGACGCCGGCGCTGACGCCGGCGACACGTCCGACGCGGTCCGCACGCACCGGCCGGGTCACTGCCCGGACGGGAAGTCCGCGCCGCGGGAGGCGGCTTCATGGGCGCGCAACTCGCCGAGCATGCCCTCCAGGTGTGAGGCCACGGCCTCGTAGCCGTCGGCCCCCAGGACCAGCCGGTGCGGAGGGTTGTCCCCGTCGAGCGCGGCAACGACGGCGCGCACCCCCCGGTAGGGGTCGCCGGCCTGCCTGCCGTCCTGGTCGATCATGAACGTGCGCACCGACTCGATCACGGGGAGGTAGGCGTCGACCGTCTCCTCGACGGTCTCCTCGGCGAATCCCGCGTAGGCGCGGGTACGGAACGCGCCGGGTTCGACCGCGAGCACCTTGATGCCGAACGGGGCCACTTCCTCGCGCAGTACCTCGGTGAGTCCCTCGACGGCGAACTTGACGGCACTGTAGTAGCCGAACCCGGTCACGCCCCGCAGGCCCGCGACCGAGGACATGTTGACGACCGCTCCGCGGCGGCGGGCGCGCATGCCGGGCAGCACGGCGCGCAGCACCTCGGCGACGGCGAAGAAGTTCAGCTCGAAGGTCTTCCTGACCTCCGCGTCCGCCATCCCCTCCACCGAGCCGTACCAGCCCCGGCCCGCGTTGTTGACCAGGACGTCGATTCCCCCGAAGCGCGCCTCGGCGGCCGCGACGGCGGCGCGGACCTGCCGGCCGTCGGTGACGTCGAGCGGCAGGACGAGCACTCTGTCACCGTGCTTGCGGGACCACTCCTCCAGCAGCTCGGGGCGGCGTGCGGTGAGCACGACGTTGTCGCCGTCCTCCAGGGCGACGTCCGCGTAGGTCATGCCGAAGCCGCCGGGGGTGCCGCCGGTGATGAACCAGGTCCTCAAGGTCGTTCCTCTCGCACGGGGCGCGGCCTGTCCCGGGCAGGGCACAGCCCGCCCCCAGTCACTGCTAAAATGGAAGCACGTAACTTTCACTTTAGCAGTGACTCGGGAGAGTGTGTCGCCATGGCAAGCCGGATCCGGCTGGAGGACCGCGAGTGTCCGCTGTCGACGACGGTGCAGCACGTCGGGGAGTGGTGGACGCTGCTGATCCTCCACGACGCCTTCGACGGCTTCACCCGCTTCGACCAGTTCCAGAAGAGCATGAACATCTCCACCAGCATGCTCACCACCCGCCTGAAGACGCTGGTGGCCGACGGACTGCTGGAGCGTCGCCCCTACCAGACCAATCCCGTGCGCCACGAGTACGTGCTGACCGAGCGCGGCCGGACCCTGCGGCCCGTCGTCGTCGCCCTGGCCGCGTGGGGCAACCAGCACCTCGCGCCGGAGGAGCGCAGCATGATCCTGGTCGACGCGGAGACGGGCGAGGAGGCCGACCCCGTGGTCGTGGACGCCCGCACCGGCCGCAGGCTCGACGACAGCGAGGCCTTCGTGTTCACCGCGGGCCCGGCCGCGGGCGACCTGATGCGCGCCCGGTACACCGAACTCGACCGGCGGCGCCAGGCGGACGCCTGAGCGCCGGCAGGCACGACGCCCCTCGCGCTACCGGGGCGCAGTCTCCTCCACGGGACGTCCGAGCAGGAGGTAGTCACCGTCCCGGCCCCTGTGCCGGTAGCCACGGCCCTCGTAGAGGTGGAGGGCGGGATTGCCGTCGAAGACGCCGAGTATCTGGGTCCGGCCGAGGCAGGACCGCCACAGTTCCAACTGGCGGTCGATCGCCTCCGTCCACCTCTCCTCGTTCGCCGGCTCGATGCATCGCATGCAGTGCCGTTCCCACCGGAAGATGCGCGGCAGATCCGACAGGAGCGCGCGACGGGTACGGATGTTGCCCGACGCGTCGGCAAGGGGGGATGCGAAACCGTCGGACATGAACGCCGCCAACGCAGGAGTGGTCGAGTCGCGTCGGCATACGGGGACGCCGCGCACGCCTGTGAGCGGCAGGTCAGCAGGCGCGCCAGCCCGTCCAGCGCCGCACCGAGACGGTGACGACCGGCCCGCAGGGCGTGCGGTCGGCGTACTGGCCGTACCGGGCCGTCAACAGCGCGACCCGGTGGGCCGCCTCGGGCGAGGCGTCGGGCGGTGCCAGGACGCGGGCCTCGCCGTCGGCGCGCACCCACCACAGCAGGTCCCAGTCCTCGTCGTAGTGGTCGACGAGCAGGCAGACCGCCGGGTTGACCGCGATGTTGGCGAGGCGCTTCAACCGCGTCGTCCGCTTGGGTTTGTGGTCCACCGCCAGGGTCACCGAGTCGCCCTGGACGGCGAACACGACCGGCACCAGGTGCGGACGGCCCGCGGCGTCGGCCGTGGCCAGGCGGGCCACGCGCGCCGCGGCGAACCGCTCCCGCGCCTGAACATCCGTCAGGTCGGGCACCACGTCCCCTTTCCGTCACTCCCCGTCGGACGTGACGGCGAGCATCGCCATGTCGTCGTCGCGCGGTCCGCCGGTGTGCCGGTGCACATCGGAGACCAGCACGCCCAGCAGTTCGGCCGGCCCGCTGAAGCCGACCCCGGACAGGCGGGTCACCGGGTCGTAGAAGCCGCCGCGGGTGTCGCGGGCATCGGTGACGCCGTCCGTACACAGCAGGAGCGTCGAACCGGCCGGGAACGGCACCCGGTCGACCACCACGGCACCCCTCTCCAGTCCCACGCCCAAGGGCATCGCGTACCGCGAGGGATCGGTGGTCCGCACCGCGCCGGCGGTCAGCAGGAGGGGAGCGGGATGCCCCAGGTTGACCAGCAGGACCTCCCCCGCGTCGCGGGGGAACTCGGCCAGCACGGCGGTGGCGAACCACTCGAGCACGTCCGGCTGCCCCCGCCGACCGACCTCCCGGCACAGCGCGCGGTGCATCCGGACGGCCACCGCCTCCAGGGTCGCCTCCTCACCGGCGGCCATCCGGAACATGCCCAGCACCATCGTCGCCGCCTCGACCGCGTCCAGGCCCTTGCCGCGGACGTCACCGACGACGCAGCGCAGCCCGCGCGGGCCGTCCTGCACCGCGTAGAGGTCTCCCCCGATCCCGGCCTCCCGCTCCGCCGCCTCGTAGCGCGCGGCGATCCGCAGGGCGCCGGCGCGGGCGGGCGGTGCCGGCAGGACCGCCCGCTGCACGGTCGCGGCGATGGAGCGGGCGGAACGCAGCCGCACTTCCCGCGCGTACAGCACCCGGTTGATCCACACGGCGACCACCGTGACCACCGCGACGGACAGCAACTCGCTCATCGCGGCGAGACTGGCCAGGTAGCGGTAGCGGGCGACGATCGCCAGGTCGGCGGCGATCGCGCCGAGTCCCACCAGCATCGTCCCGTTCATCGACAACACCAGTGCGGCGAGCATCGGGGCGACGGAGTAGAACGCCGTACCGGTGTACTGGGCGGGGGTGGAGTAGTCCATCGCAATGCCGAGGGCCAGGAGCAGCACCGGGAGCGCGCGGATGTACCAGGGCACGTCCCCCTGGCTGTCGGGGCCCCACAGGTCCGCCCTCCCCACCCGTCCTCCCAGGGTCCGTCCCGCGACTGTCACCCCAGATTCCCCGGCCTCCGCCCGGTCAGCCACCCCTGGCCGCCCCCGGGGTGAACCGCGCGCCCCGGGGAGCGGGGGGTCAGCCGGGGGCTCAGCGCCGGCGGAGGTACTCCAGCCCCTTCTCGCGCAGGGCGCGGTGCAGGCCGTCATAGGCGGGGGTACCGCCCAGGACCGTCTTGGGGAGCTTGGCGACCACGGTGTAGTTGGTGTCCACCACGTTGCCGATCGGCGCCAGCCCGGCCTGGCTGACCAACTGGTACGCGTCGAGGCGGTGCAGGCCGGTGAGGGAGGCAGTCCAGCCGATCAGGTCGTGCTGGCTGATCCGGTAGGCGTCCTCCAGCGGGCGCACCGAGCCGGTCGACATCAGGAAACGGTCGTCCTCCAGCCGCGGCCAGGCGGGCGCGCCGCCCTTGATCAGGTCGATCACGACGACGGTGTGCATGGCGGCCTCCACGGCGGTGCCGCAGACCTCGCCCTCCCCTTGCCGGGCATGGCCGTCGCCGATCGCCAGCAGCGCTCCGGGCACGTTGACGCCCAGGTAGAGGGTGGTGCCGGCGCGCATCTCGGGGGTGTCCATGTTCCCGCCGTGCGCGCCCGGGGTGATGCTCATGATGACCTCGCCGGCCGCCGGTGCGACCCCGACGGTGCCGTGCATCGGGTCCAGCGGCAGGTCGACGGTGTGCTCGGAGAAACGTGCCTGGAACCGGCAGCTGTTGCGGTCGCGGTCGATGCCGTACCGCCAGACCACCTCGTCGAGCGGGTCGTGCAGCATCGCCGTGGAGTGGGTCGTGGTCAGCGCGCCGAAGTGCGGGAAGGTGGTGGACACCGCCCAGTCCCGGGCGGGTGCGATGTCGACGAAATGCACGGCCAGCGTGTCACCGGGCTCGGCGCCCTCGACGTGGATGGGCCCGGTCACGGGGTTGAGGTACGGGAACTCGCACACCTCGCTCGGCAGGTCCTCCGTCCCCCGGACCCGGCCGCCGAAGCAGTCCTCGGTGAAGAGCTCCACGATGGTCCCCGGGCGGACCCGCAGCAGCGGCTCGCGGCCTCCGAAGGTGTAGGCGTACTGCTCGGGGGACGGGTGGAGCGTCACGACGTCGATGTCACTCATGCGTGTCCGGCCTCCTCGGCCGTGGGGTTCTCGTTGGGCAGTTCGGGACGGCGGCCCGCGGCGAGCAGGCCGATGAGCAGCACCACGCCGATCGCCAGCCAGAGGAAGCCGAGCCGCTGCGCGGCGACCTTGGCGTTGATCACGACGTAGGTGAGGATCGCGAAGCCGATCAGCGGTGCGATCAGGTGGCGCCACCAGTCGCGGCTGCCGCCGCGGACGACGTAGTGGACGACGACGGAGACATGGAGGACCAGGAAGGCCGTCATCGCCCCGAAGTTGACCAGTGAGCCGAGCAGAGTGATGCCGTCCGTGCGGGAGTTCATGTACAGGCCCAGCCCCAGCGAGACCACCGCGACGAGGAAGGTGGCGTTGGCCGGGACCTTGCTGCGGGGGTCGACCCTGGCCAGGAAACCGGGCAGTTGCCGGTCGCGGGCCATCGCGAACAGCAGGCGGGAGGTGGCCGCCTGGGCCACCAGGGAGTTGGCGAATCCCCAGGCGATGGCGGTGGCCAGCGCGCTCAGCGTCCCGAGCCACGCGCCGCCGGCGACGCGCGCGGCGTCGTAGAACGCGGTGCCGTCCGGGTCGCCGTCGCTGATCAGCGTCTGCGGATGGGGAACGAGCATCGCCGCGAGCCAGGTCTGCACGATGAACAGCACACCGGCGACCAGCAGCGCGGCGACCATCGACCGGCCGATCGCCCTGGCGGAGTCGCGGTTCTCCTCGGCCAGGGTGGAGATCCCGTCGAAGCCCAGGAAGCTGAGCACCGCGATCGACACCGCCCCGAAGACCAGGGACCACGAGAAGGTGTGGGCGTCGTAGAAGGCGTGGAAGCTGAATCCGTTGCCCTTGCCCTGGGCGACCGCGACGACGCCCACGACCAGGAAGATCGCGAGCACGACCAGTTCGGCGGCGAGCATGATCTTGTTGATCCTGGCCGTCATCTCGATGCCGAGGTAGTTCACGACGGTGTTCAGCACCACGAAGCCGATCAGCCAGAGCCACACCGGCACCGAGGCGACCAGCGAGTTCATCGCCACGGCGGCGACCAGGTAGAGCAGCGCCGGCACCAGGATGTAGTCGAGCAGGATCATCCAGCCGGACAGGAAGCCGAAGGGCGCGCCGATGCCCCGCCCCGCGTAGGAGTACACCGACCCGGCCATCGGGAAGGCCCGCGACATCTGGGCGTAGGAGTGCGCGGTGAACATCATGGCCAGCATGCCGACGGCGTAGGCGAGGGCGACCATGCCGCCCGCGCCCTGGAAGACGCCGCCGAAGATGCCGAACGGCGCGATCGGCACCATGAAGACCAGGCCGTAGACCACCAGGTCCCGAAAGCCCAGCGACCTCGCCAACTGCTGGGTGTAGCCGTATGTCTCGAGTCTTTCCCCACGCGGTGCGCTGTCGCTCACGTCGCCTCCCAGGCGGCCGCGGTCCCGTGACTGGCGGGGTGATCTTAGGGGGCGCGGCGGGGACAGGGGAACGCTTGTGACAGAGGATTCCCGGCGTCGTGGTGAGGTCCGGAAACGGAGTGCGGCGTGCCGCCGCCGGATCAGCCGGCCCGGTCGGCGAGCACGGCGTACGACAACTGCCCCGAGAGCCACTCCTCGGTGTCGTCCCAGGACCAGCCGCGGTCGGCCACGAACAGCCGCCAGGACTGGTGGCCGAGGAAGAACCACAGGACGTCGGTCGCGCGGTCGCGCGTCATCCCCGGTCGCAGGGCGTCCAGCCGGTCCAGTCGTCCGGCCACGGTGTGCAGGGCCTCGCGGTAGGCGCGGTCGGCCCTGCTGAGCGTGTCCCTCGCGGTGTCCTCCAGTGCGGCAGCCGTGACCAGCACCTGGACGAGGGCGAAGTGCCGTTCGTTGTCCAGCCGCACGCCGTGCGTGAGGAGGGAGACCACCTCCCGGGGGTCGGAGGAGGCGGCGACTGCCGTGAGCGTCCGCTCGACGACCGGGTCGCCGATGCCCCCGGTGATGAGGCAGGCCAGGATCGCGGCCTTGCCCCCGGTGCTCGCGTACACCGTGGGGACGGCCGTCCCGGCCTCCCGGGCGATGTCGGCGACGGTGACCTTTCCGTAGCCCTGGTCGACGAATAGGCGCAGGGCGGCGTCGAGGACGGACGCGCGGGTGTCGGCGGCCCCCTGGGCGCGCCGCGGGGCGCGGTAGGCACGCCGCTGACCTGGCGGCTGGGGATTCATGCCCTCCATCTTCGACCACCGTCGTGCTACTTTCGACATAGGGACCCTATATCGAATACAGGAACCCTTCCCCACGTGATCGTCTGGGCCCGGCGTGCCGGTAGGCCGCGCCCGGGCAACCGCCATCGCCACCAGGAGCCACGCACCATGAGTCTGTTCACGCCCGCCGGCGGGTCTTCCGCGCGCCAGTACGTACTGGGGCAGGAGCTCCGCGTCACCATCCTCACGTCCGGTGCGGAGACCGAGGGGCGCCACGACGTCACCGACTCCGTCATGGCGACCGGCTCGGCGACCCCGCTGCACATGCACACCCGGTACGAGGAGCGCCTCTGGGTGGTGTCGGGCTCGCTGACCGTGTGGTCCGGGCCGGACACCGTGACCCTGCGCTCCGGCGACTTCTTCACCATCCCGCGGGACGTGCCGCACGCCATCCAGTCCGGCCCCGACGGCGCACGCGCCCTCAACATCACGTCGCCCGCGGGATTCGCCGAACTGATCGCGCGGTCCGGCACCCCGCTGCACCTCGCCACCCCCGAGACGGAACTGGACGCGGAGCTCTTCATGGCCGTGACGGAGGAACTCGGGGACATCGTCCTCGGCCCGCCCGGCACCACCCCCGCCGACCTGGAGAACCTTCCGCCGCGAGCCTGATCGCGCGGCCCCCGGGGCGGGGTGGCAGCAGGCGGACGAGGTGTTCGCCGGTACGGCCCGCGGCCGGGTCCACCGGCTCGCCAAGGGCGACGGCGCGGAGCGCTCCCGGTACCGCTGCGACGCCGCCGTCCTGTCCTGCGCCACCTCGCCCGACGGCCGCTACGTCCTCGCCGGCGACAACTTCTCGTCGGCGCGGCGGTGGACCCCGCTCTCACCTGCCAGGTTTCCGCCACAAATGTACATTTGCATGGTGGATGACCGATTGGCACTGCTCTCCGCCGTGGAGAAGGGCATTACGGAAGGCGAGGTGCTCCGGCTCGCGATCCAGCAGGCGGTGGCCGGGCTGGACGGGCTGGGCGGAACGGTCCACCTGTGCGGACCCATGTCCGCGCTGCGCCTGGTCTCGACCGTCGGGCTGTCCCCGGCCCTCGTACGGAACTGGGAGATCATCGATCAGGACAGCGCGGCCGTGCCGGCCCGTGTCCTGGACCGGGACGGCGGTCTGTGGGCCCCGCACGGGACCGCCGGGAGCGCGCGGCCGCCGGGAACGAAGCCGTGGCCCGGCACGGGGCTGGCGGCCGTGCCTCTGTCGGACGGGGAGATCCCGGTCGGATCGCTCACCGTCGTCACCGGTGCCGAGGGGGAGCCCACCCGGGAGCAGTGGGATTTCCTGGCGGCGGTGGCCGTGTGGGCGCAGGAGCGGATGGGCCAGGCCCCGCCACCTGCCCGCCCCACCCTGGAGGACCCCAACGGCACCGGGCTGCGCCAGGCCCTCAAGGCGGTCGAGGTGGGCACCTGGGACTGGAACATCCGCACCGGCGAACTGGGCTGGGACGACGCGGCCATGGCCGTCTACGGCACCGACCCCGCCGACTTCGTGCCCCGGGTCGAGAGCTGGATGAAGGTCGTCCACCCCGACGACCTGCCGTGGACGCTCGCGGCCGCCGAGACGGCCATCCGCAACCGGGCGGTGTTCGAGGCGGAGTATCGCGTCCGGCGTCCCGACGGGGGTTACGCATGGACCGAGACCCGGGCCAAGGTGGTCCTCGACGACGCCGGCGAGCCCTACCGGATGATCGGCACGGCGTGGGAGAGCAGCGACTCCCGCTCGGCCCGTGCCGCGCTCAGCCGGGCCCTGCGGCACATGAGCGACGGTTTCCTCTCGGTGGACGGCGACTGGCGCATCACCTTCGTCAACCTCAAGGCGGAGGAGATGCTGGGGTCCCCGGAGGAGGAGCTCTTCGACCGCGTGCTGTGGACACTGCCGTCCTTGCGTCAGATACCCGGCCTGGAGGCCCGCTGCCGGGAGGCCGCCGCCAAGGCGGTGCCCACGAGCTTCGACGTGGGCATCCCGGACACGGGGTCCTGCCTCCACCTGCGGCTCGTGCCGGTGCCGGACGGCGTCACCCTCTACTTCACCGACGTCACCGACAACCGGCGGCGCGAAGCCGAGCGGGTCGCCTCCGAACAGGCCTCCGCCGAGCGCTCGGCCCGGATCGGCGAACTGACCGCGGCGCTCGCCGCCGCCACCACGTCACGCGACGTGGTGGACGCCGTGGCCCAGCGCGTGCTGCCACCCTTCGGCGCCACCGGTCTGCTGGTGCAGGCGCTGGAGGGCGACCGCGTCTACACCGTGGGATCCGTCGGCTACCCGCGGGCCTTCCTGGACAGCGTCGAAGGACGTCCGCGGGCCGTGCAGGACCCGGGATGGCAGTCGATCTCGCACAACGAACCGCTCTTCATCTCCTCGGTCGAGGAGTACGTGGAGCGGTACCCCGGCATGGCCGACCGTCCCCGCATGATCGGGAAGCAGTCGTGGGCGTTCCTGCCGCTGATCGCCTCCGGGCTCACGTTCGGCATCTGCGTGGTCGCCTTCGACGGTCCGCGCCGCCTCACGGACGAGGAACGCACCCTGCTGAGCACCATCAGCGCCCTGGTCGCCCACGCCCTGGAACGCGCGCGGCTGTACGACGCCGAGCACACCCGGTCCCGCGAGCTGCAGAGCGCCCTGCTGCCCCAGAAGCTGCCCGCCCTGCCGTCGTGCTCGCTCGCCGCCCGCTACCTGCCGACGGAACAGGGCGTGGACGTCGGGGGCGACTGGTACGACGTCATCCCGCTCTCCGCCGGCCGGGTCGCGCTGGTGATCGGCGACGTGATGGGCCACGGCCTGTCCGAGGCCGTGACCATGGGCCGGCTGCGCACGGCCGTCCACACGCTCGCCGGCCTCGAACTGCCCCCCGACGAGATCATGAACCACCTCAACGACATCGTCAGCGGGCTCGGCGAGGACTCCTACGCCACCTGCCTGTACGTCCTCTACGACTCCACCACCGGGACCTGCAGCGTCACCCGCGCCGGGCATCCGCCGCCGGCCATCGTCCATCCCGACGGCACGGTCCGCTTCCCCAAGGGGGCCCCGAACCCACCCCTGGGAGCGGCGGAGCCTCCGTTCGAGACCGTCGAGGTGGAGGTCCCGCGCGAGAGTCTCCTGGTGCTGTTCACCGACGGTCTGGTGGAGTCGTCCGAGCGGGAGATCGACCAGGGCCTGTCCGACCTCGCCCACCTGCTGCGCAGCTCGGACGGAGAGGACCTGGACCGGCTCTGCGACACCGTCATCACCAATCTGCTCCCGGCCGGGCGGACCACCACCGACGACATCGCCCTCCTGATCGCGCGCATGCACGCCCTCCCGCCGGACCGGATGGCCTCCTGGCCGCTCCCCCAGGACCCGCAGGCGGCCGCGCTCGCCCGCGGACTGGTGCGCGAGCAGCTGGCGGACTGGGACCTGGACGAACTCACGGCGACAACGGAACTGCTCGCCAGCGAGCTGATCGGCAACGTCGTCCGGCACGCGAAGGGGCCGATGAGGCTGCGCCTGCTGCGGGACACCGAGCTGATCTGCGAGGTCGCCGACGGCAGTCTGACCATGCCCCGGATCCGGCATCCGTCCGACACGGACGAGGGCGGCCGGGGGCTCCAGCTCGTCGCGTCCCTCTCCCAGCGGTGGGGCACCCGCTACACCGCGAACGGCAAGTGCATCTGGACGGCACAGCAGATGCCGGGCCCCGGCACCCCCGCGGCGTCGCCCCGGTCGCCCCTGGACGAGTTCGACATGGATGCCGTGCCGCCCCTCGCCTGAGCACCCGGGACGCCACGGAATAGACTTTGTACGCATATGTCTGTTACGGCAGAGGCGCGAGAGGTGGTGCCATGGAAGGGATCGCCGACATGGGCGGCACAGACGGCTGGGGCCACGTGCCTCCGCCGCGAGGCGACGAACCGGTCTTCGCCGAGCCCTGGGAGGGCCGGGCGTTCGCGCTGGGGATGCTCTCGATCCTGGTCGCCTGCGGCGGCCTCAACACGGACGCGTTCCGCCACACGGTCGAGCGGCTGGAGCGGTCGGCCTACCTGGACGACGGCTACTACGGGCGCTGGCTCAACGGCGCGGAGCTGATGCTCACCGAGACGGCCTTCCTCGCGCCGGGCGCGATCGATGCCCGGGCCCGCAACCTGCGCGGCGAGCACACGACGGAGCCGCCCGTCCCGGAGCAGCCCAGACCCGGCCGCGCGCCGACCGCCCCCGGCTGGATGCGCACCGTGGAGGCCGCACCCGCCTTCGCCGCCGGCGAGCACGTACGCGCCAAGGACATCTCGCCGCCCGGGCACACGAGGATGCCGGGCTATGTGCGGGGGCATGCCGGCATCGTCGAGGCGGTCCAGCCCGCCGCCGTACTGCCGGACACCAATGCGCACTTCAAGGGCGAGCATCCGGAGCACGTCTACTCGGTGCGCTTCGACTCCCGTGAGTTGTGGGGCTCCGGGTCCGAACCCTTCATGGTCACTGCCGAGTTGTTCGAGAGCTACCTGGAGACACCTTCATGACCACCGGCGGAACGGGCGTGCGCCCACCCGTGGCGCTGCGCGCCGAGGCCCTGGAGCAGTTGCTCACCGAGCGCGGCCTGATCGACCCGAAGGTGATGGACGGACTCATCACCGAGTACGAGACCGACATCGGCCCGCTGAACGGCGCCAAGGTCGTCGCCAAGGCGTGGACCGACCCGGAGTACCGGCGCCGGCTGCTCGACGACGGGACCAGCGCCATCGGGGAGCTGGGCTTCACGGGGCCGCAGGGCGAGCACATCGTCGTCGTCGAGAACACCCCGACCACGCACAACGTCATCGTGTGCACGCTGTGTTCGTGCTACCCGTGGCCGGTGCTCGGTCTCCCCCCGAGCTGGTACAAGGACCCGGCGTACCGCGCGCGCGTGGTCAAGGAGCCGCGCGTGGTGCTGTCCGAGATGGGCCTCGACCTCGACGACGACGTGCGGATCACCGTGCGCGACTCCACCAGCGAGGTGCGCTGGCTGGTACTGCCCGAACGCCCCGCCGGCACCGAGCACCTGTCCGAGGAGCAGCTCGTGCCGCTGGTGACCCGGGACGCCATGGTCGGCGTGGCCAAGGCGAGGACACCGTGACCTCCCCCCTCGACGCCGAGGGCCCGGCGGCCCCGCCCCGCTCCAACGGGGAGCTGACGTTCGCCGAGCCGTGGGAGAGCCGCGCCTTCGGCATGGCCGTCGCCCTCTACGAGGCGGGCGCCTTCACCTGGCCGCGGTTCCAGGCGGCGCTGATCACCCGGATCGCGGTCTGGGAGGCCGAGCACGACCCGGACGACGCGTCGTGGAACTACTACCAGCACTGGCTGGGCGCCCTGGAGGACGTGCTCGCGGGGCAGGGCACGGTGTCCGCCGACGAGGTCACCGCCCGCGCGCGGACCCTGGACCGACGCCCGCCGGGCCACGACCATCGCGATGGACACGACCATCCGCACCCGCACTGAGCCCCGTCCTCGGGCCGGCGGTCGCGCAGCCGGCCCGAGGAAATGACACACCGTCAGGACCGGTACGTGTTGCGGGTGTAGGCCAGGCTCAGCGGTGCCGTATTGCCGAAGTACACCGAGACCAGGTACGCCGGGTCCGGGGCGATGGAGCCGCGCTGGAGGTCGCTGCCGTCATTGGTGTCGTCCCAGCCCCAGGGCGTGTGCGCCGCGTTGTCCTTGCCGTTGTCACCGGCGAAGGTGCCCCACGAGGCGTACGGCGGATTGGTGTTGCGGCGCTCCCACAGGCCGCCCGCGCCGAAGATGTCGACGAGCTGGTACGACGCGGCACGGTCGTTGCCGCTCCTGGGGACCGTGCCGCCCGCGCGGCTGGGACGGTAGACGATGCCGTCGCCGCCCGCGAAGTCGCCGCCGTCCCAGTTGTACATGCCGTGGCCGCGGGCCTCCTGGAAGACCAGCGGGTGCTGCGCACCGTCGTAGGCCTGCGTGACCAGGGTGCCGTCGACCGACTCGCGGTTGGCGGTGAAGGGGCTGCCCGCCGGGACGTAGGAGTAGTAGTTGTCGTGCGCCTGGGTGACGGCCGCCTGCAGGCTGCCGTAGGTGCTGCCGTCCTTGCTGACGACCTCCAGCACGCCCTCCATGTCGTTCTCGTGGCCCGTCACATTGAGCGGGTAGTCCTTCCAGTCGCGCGGGTGGAAGAACGCGTACGTGATGAACCAGTGCGTGGAGGTCTCCACCACCGAGTAGTACCCGGTGCCGGTCAGCCGCTGGGTGTTGGCGTCGAGGTTCTCCCAGTTGTTGCGGGTGTTCCAGTCGCCGTCGTAGTCGACGGGCGAGAGGTAGTCGGCGGTGTAGTACACCGACGACGTGTCCTGGTAGTGGATGGGGGCCCAGCGGTAGGCGAGGTCCGCGTCGGTCGGCGCGGCCGCCTGGGCCGGGCCGGCGGCCACGAGGGGGGCGACGGAGAGGAAGAGGGTCATCACAGCGGCGCCGACGGCTCGCCAGGGCTTCATGGGGGGCTCCGAGTCAGGAGGAGGAAACGCGCAACGAGGCGGCGGTTACTCTCCTGGCGCCCAATGACGCCTTGTGCGTTGCCTGTTGGCCCGGGAGTTAACGTCCGTGGGCCGGTTGGGCGACGGCGTGTCCCCATAAGGGACGCGCCGTCGGATGTCGCCACACGACCGGTCAGTCTGCCGCCAGCAGATGGGCGGGGGCGATGCGGGAGTGGGCACGGATGGGGAAGGCGAGGGCGGCGCTGACGAGGGCGACGGCGGCGAGGGTGGCGAGGAGGGCGGCGCCGCCGACGGTGAGCAGGTGTCCTTGCAGGACGCCACGGCTGATGGTCATGACGGCGGTGAGTCCCGCGATCGCGCCGGTGAGGCCGCCGAGGAGGGCCAGGAGGATGCCTTCGTGGATGGTGAGGCGGGCGAGTTCGCGGGTGGTCCATCCGGTGGCGCGCAGGACGGCGAGGTCGGAGGCGCGTTCGCGTTGCGAGAGGACGAGGACGTCGACGGCTCCGGCCGCGCCGAGCAGGAGGGACAGGGCGACGCTGAGGTAGTCGGCGGTGCGGGCCTGGGCGACGACGGCGTTGCCGAGGAGGGAGCCGGCGACTTCGCCGCGGAAGGCGAGGGTCAGGGCGAGCAGGACGGTGAAGGCGGCGACGCCGAGGGCGAGTCCGGCCGCGCCGAGGACGGTGCGGCCCGGGACGCGGAGCAGGTTGCGTGCGGCGAGGCCGAGGATGGAGCGGACGGGCCTGGCGCGGCCGCCGGTGGTCACGGGGGGCCGGATGGCGTCGATGGGTCGCAGGCGGGTGGCCCGCCAGGCGGGGAACGCTCCGGCGGTGAGGGCGAGCAGCAGGGCGACGGGCAGAACGAGCGCTGCCTTGACCCCCGCGTCGGACAGCCCGAGCAGGGAGCCCAGGAGGTAGGCGAGCAGGGAGCCCGCCGCGCCCGCGGCGAGGCCGATGACCACCAGTTCGCCGAGGACGAGGCGGAGGATGTCCACCGATGTCCAGCCCACGCAGCGCAGGGTGCCGATCTCGGTGCGTCGGGAGCGCACCGAGGCGAGTGCGGCCTGTGCGAGGAAGAGTCCGCAGACGACGAGCACGAGGACGAAGAGCACCGCGCTCTTGGCGTCGACGGCCTTGAGGATGCGCAGGGCGACGCCCTTGGCGGTCCAGTACTCGCGGACGTTGACGCCGGACAGGGCGATGGTCTGGGGTGCCGGCGAACTGCCGATGGTGATGTCGACCTGCAGCCCGCGATACGCGGTGCGGATGTGTCCGGCGACCGCGTTGACGCGCGCCTGGGACGCGGGGTCGACGCCGGTGACGCCGGCCACGCGGATGCGGATGGCGCTGACGGGTGCCTTGTCCTGCAGGGAGGCGAGTCGGCGGCTCTTGGTCAGCACGGAGATCGAGTCGAGGGTGGTGAGCATGGTGGGTGGTGCGGTGAGGTAGCCGCCGAGGTTGCGGTCGGGGGCGAGCGGCCGGTCGTGCAGGGCGTCCCGCGCGGTCCGGTCGGCGCCGGTGACCTGCGGGGAGCGGTAGGTCTCCAGCGGCACCTGCGACAGCGAGGAGAAGCCGGGCAACGTGGTTGCGTCGTAACGCCCGACAGGGGTCAGATAGGGGATCGGGGTCCGCCCGTAGTCCTGTTGGTCGCAGACCTTCGTACCCCAGCAGAAGGTGCCCGGGTGGCTGGTGACCTCGCGGAACTGGGTCCCGGTGTTCTCCTCGGGCACGAGATCGACGAACTGCTGGTTCTCGTTCGTCCGCCAGAGTTCCGGCGACTGGTCGGGGCGGGCCCGGGGAGCGAGACCGTCCGCCGTGCGGCGGTAGTCGACCGGGCCGACCGTCCAGTAGCTGTTCGCCAAGGGCGGGAAGACGAATTTCTCGGGGTACCCCTTGTCGATCTCGGCGGTGACATGTCCGACGGGTGTTCCGTGCAGGCTGTTGACGAAGTCGTGGGCTGCGGTGCTGCCGAGCTTCGCGGGCAGGGCGGCCGGGTCGCCGACCTGGAGGCGCTCCACGCGGGCGTCGAGGGTGCCGGCGGTCAGGGTCCGGTCATTGAGCACGACCGGGACCTTCCAGTACGGCTTGTCCGACCAGTTCTCCTTGCGGTTCCAGACAGGCTTGTCCCGGTCGGTGAGCATCCGGCCGTCCGTGATGGCGTCGCCCAGGCCGACGAGTCGGTCCTCGGCGGTGGGATCCACCGCCGACAGCAGCACCGGGTAGGTGACGGGGAACTCGGCGGTCGCCTTGCCGTGGCCCGACTGGCAGGTCAGCCACGCGTTCATGTCGGGGTCGAAGGGCGACTCCTCGCGGCGGTCCTCCCGGATGAAATTGGGCTGCAGCGGCTCGTAGCCCCCGTCGTCCGCATGCTGAATGTGCAGGTCGGTCTTGTTGTAGTTGTAGTACCAGCAGACGGAGTAGGTCCCGTGTCCTGTGTCCTCCTGCAACAGGTCGCCGGGTGACCAGTCGTGGGGAAGTTTCTTGGGCCGCGCGATCGGGTTGTGGCTGAGGTAGAGATACTGGTCGGCGGTTCGGTAGTGGTTGAGTCCGGCGGTCAGGGTCGGCCGGATCCGCAGGATCTGGGCTGGGGCCTTGCTGTCCAGGAAGTCGGAGACGTCGATTCTCATGGTGCCCTGGACCATGAGGTAGCCGAGGTTGGCGACGGGGGCGGCGATCTGGACGCCGGGCATGTCCTTGATGGCGTGGTACTGGTCGAGGGTGATGCCGCCGAAGATCCCGGACAGGAAGTTGGCCTCGACCAGGCCGTCGGCGCGTTCGATGCCGGTCTGGCTGCCACGGGGGCGGACCAGGACGTCGTAGGCGGAACGGGCGTTCTTGCGCACGGTGTCGGTGGTACGGGCCTGGCTGGTGGTCACCGTCGAGGTCAGCAGGGTGAAGCTGGTGGCGGCCACCAGGATGCCGGCGGCCAGTGCCAGGGCCCGGCCGCGGTGCCGCCGCAACTGGGACAGGATCATGGCTATCACGGACGCAGACCCCCCAGCCGGTCCAGGACGTCGGCGGCCGGCGTGATCTGCTGATCGGAGGTGATCCGGCCGTCCTGCAGCCGCACGATCCGGTCGCAGTTCGCGGCGACCTCGGCGTCATGGGTGGCGATCAGCATCGTCGTGCCGTACTGCTCGCTCAGCGACAGCAACAGGTCGATGATCTCCCGCCCGGTGGCACTGTCGAGGTTGCCGGTCGGCTCGTCCGCCAGCAGCAGCCCGGGACGGTTGATCAACGCCCTTGCCACCGCGACGCGTTGCTGCTGCCCCCCGGACAGCTGCGAGGGCAGTGCGTCGGCCCGCTGTGCCAGGCCGACCGCGTCCAGGAGTTCCATCGCGCGGGCGCGCCGGTCGAAGTCCACCCGGCGGGGCAGGACCGGCACCATCACGTTGTCCACTGCCGTCAGAGCGGGCAGCAGGTGGAAACGCTGGAAGACGAAGCCGATCCGGCGGCGGTGCGCGTCCAGCCGGGCCGCGGTCAGTTCCACCCCGTCGACCTCCACCGTGCCGGAGTCCGGCCGGTCCATCCCGCCGATCACGTGCAGCACCGTGGACTTGCCCGCCCCGGACGGGCCGGTCAAGGCCACCGAGACGCCCTCGTCGATGTCCAGGTCGACGCCGTCCAGTGCGGTGATCCCCGGATACCGGCGGGTCACCCCCCGCAAGGTCACACCCATGAACCTCTCCCACCCTCCCGCACCTGCATTGCCGCAATGCAGCGGTACATTGTCACAATACATAGGGGGTGTGCCATGCCACTGCACCACGCGGTGCTCGCACTGCTGACCGACGGCCCGAGCCACGGCTACGAACTCAAGGGTCGCTTCGAACAGGCCATCGGCCCCCAATGGGGCGGCCTGAACATCGGCCACCTCTACCAGATCCTGGACCGCCTGGTCCGCGACGGCTACGTCACGCGGTCCCAAGTCGCCCAGAGCGACCGCCCCGACAAGACCCGCTACCACCTCACCGCGGCCGGCCACCGCGAACTCGACACCTGGGCCACCACCGCCTGGACACGCACCGGCGGCTTCCGCGACGAACTCTTCCTCAAACTCCTCGGCGCCGCCTCCCTCGGCCCCGACACCCTCGACACCCTCGTCGCAGCCCAGCGCCAGACCTACCTGTCCGAACTCGCCGGCCTCACACGGCAACGCCGCACCCACACCGACGACCCCCTCGTCGCCCTCCTCATCGACGCCGCCATCGCCCACACCAAAGCCGACCTCGAACTCATCGACAACGCCGCACACCGACTCGCATCCCTCGCGGCGTCCGGCGAACGCGCCGAGCCGCGCGCCGAGGAGGACGGCCAGGAGGCGGTCCGGCGGCTACGGGAGGCATGACGCGGACGACGCAGTACGCGTGCCCTCCCGCGGTGCGCGTCAGCCGGCCGCGTCGACCGTCAGCGTGGGCGTGCGAGATCGCCGGACAGCGCCGCACCGTGGCGTCGTGCGCGGCGCGGCCGCCCGCCGCCGACGTGGCGTCGTTGAACGTGGTCACGTGGCAGCCCCGCTCCGTGCAACTGCGGGCGGCCGACTCCCCGCACATCGTGCCGACCACGTCGATGTTCTTGTGCGGGGTGGGGACGACCTCACCGTGGCCGGGTGGGAGCTCGGGGTGGAAATCCGCGTTCCAGCCCCCCGCTTCGAAGAGGCGGTTGTCGATCAGCAGCCTCCCGGAGGGTCGTTCCCCTCCGTTCGAGGCCAAGACCCGCGTCAGGGGCGCGCCCTTCGGCCGGCCGTCACCCGGCGCCGCCCGGCGACACGCCGCGGCGCCGGACCGGGGCCTCGTCCACCCGGCCGAGGCGCCGGGCGCTCCACATGGCCAGGGGTTGCAGCGCCTCCACGAGGGTCCGGCCGTCCGGGGCGAGGGTGTAGCGGATCTGCACGGGCGTGGTCGGCACCACCGTGCGCTCGATCAGCCCCTCGGCTTCCAACTCCTTCAGGCGCTGCGCGAGCAGGCGGTCGGAGATGCCGCTGACCATGGCCCGGTACTCGCCGAAGCGCCGGGCCCCGTGCGACGCGGCCTCCAGGATCCCGCCCGTCCAACGCCGCCCGACGAGTTCCAGGGCGCCCTGAAGGTTCGGGCAACTGCTGTCGTCGATGCCGCCGACCTCGCGCGGCCGGGCTGACGGGGTACTCGCTTCCACTTACCCAAGATTAGCACCTAATCCTTTCTTTGTTCCGGGACGAACCCCTGGCGGACCGTGGACCCACGACCGGTCGCGGACACCCCGTCCCGGAGCGAGCACCGCCCGGGAGCGGGATCCGCCGGTCGAAAGAACCGCCCCCCAACCCCCGGAAGACACCATGGCAACCCTGCTCCACCTCGACTCCTCCCTCCACCCCGGTTCGGACTCCGCTTCCCGCACCGTGGCCCGGACCTTCCGCGCCGCCTGGCGGGAGCAGCATCCCGACGGCACCGTGATCCACCGCGACCTCGCCGCTGACCCGCTCCCCCACCTCGACGTCCACGCGTTCGCCGCGGCTCTGGTGGACGCCGGCTCCCGCACCCCGGACCAGGCGGCGGCCTTCGCCCGGCGCCTGGAGCTGATCGAGGAACTGGAGCGCGCCGACGCCGTCCTCATCGGCGCCCCGATGTACAATTTCACGATCCCCTCGACGCTCAAGAGCTGGATCGACCATGTGCTCGTGGTCGGCCGCACCACGGGGGACGCCTCCAGCGTCAAGGAGCTGCCGGTCACCGTCGTCGCCAGTCGCGGCGGCTCCTACGCACCGGGCACCCCCCGGGCCTCGTCCGAGTACGTGCAGAACTACCTGCGGGCCATCCTCGGCGAGTACATGGGCCTGGACGTCGACTTCATCGTCCCCGAGCTGACTGCGGCGGCGTCCAACCCGGCCATGAGCGAACTCGTGCCCCTGGCCGAGGCCTCCTGGACCAGGGCCCTGGAGGACGCCGCGGCAAAGGGCAAGGACATCGCACTGCGCGTCGCCGCGCGCTGATCCGCCGCGGCCGCGCCCGGCACCGCCACGGCGCCGGGCGCGGCCGGCCACGCAGGGGGGCCCGAACGAAGGAGCACCATGACCGTCCACCCCACGATCCGCGACAGCGCCGGCCCGGCAAGCGTCCAGGAGGCCGCCACCGAGGACCTGGCACGCCTCGTGGAGACCATCGCACGCTCCACGCGCACCGCACCGGACAGGGTCCTTGCCGGGATGTCGGACGACGTCCTGGCCGGCCTCTTCCTCCTGCGCGCGCGCCACATCCGCGACGTCCGGCTGCGGACGGGCACGGCCGCCCCGCAGGCGGACCCGGGACGGCCGTCGTCGTCGCGGTCAGAGCGCACGCGGGCGCAGGACACCCGCGGGGTCGTAGCGCCGCCGCAGTTCGGCGACGCGCGCACCGGTCTCTCCGGGGTAGGTGCGGGCGAAGGTCTCCTCGTCGGGGCGGCTCTCGAAATTGACGTAGGCCCCGTCGGTGTGCGGCAACAGCGGCTTCCACGCGGCCGACAGCGTCTCCCGGCCCCTGGGAGGGAAGGCCGTGGCAGTGACGAGGGTCCGCTGGTGCCGGTGCGGATAGGCGGTCGCGGCAGGGTCCATGTCGTTGACCGCGCCGCCCAGCGACCGCATCTGGACCAGGACGGGCTCGGGGGCGGTGACCGCCGCGACGAGTCCCCTGGCCACCTCGGAACTCATCCGGGTGAGCAGCCCGTTGGTCGTCGCGACCGGCATCTGCCCGTTGTGCCCGTGCAGTTGGGCGGTGGAGAGCAACTGCGGGTACGGGAGGAGGTACGCCTGGTGGAGGACGGTGTCCCCCAGGCCCGCGAGCGGTTCCAGGGCGCCCCGGATCACGGACTCGCTGTCGGAGGCGACGATCGCGGTGACGGAGGCGACCGCCGAGGACCCATGGCCGGAGAGGTTCACCGCGGTCGACAGTTCCCTGGGCGCGGCGGCCATCATGGCGGCCCAGCGGCGCAGGGCCGTACCGGCGGAGTCCACCACGACGGTGGCCTCCGCATACCCGATCCTGCCGAGCTCGACCGCCTCGATCTCGAAGGCGGTCGCGATCGCGGTGCCCGATCCGGCTCCGCGCATGGCCCACAGCAGGTCGGGCTCGTGCTGGGCGTCGGCGCGGACCGACGAGCCGTCGGCCAGCACCACTTCGACGGCGCGCACATGGTCGATGGTCAGCCCGTAGGAGCGCACCAGCCAGCCGATGCCTCCGCCGGTGGCCAGCCCGCCCACGCCGACGTTGCCGTGGTCGCCGGAGCTGATGGCGAGCCCGTGCGGAGCCAGCGCCCGGGCGACCTCCGCCCACCGGGCACCGGCCTCCACCCGCACCAGGCGCGCGCCGCGGTCCAGGACCCGTACGCCGCGCATCGCGCCCAGGTCGATGACCAGCCCCCCGTCGTTGGTGGCGGCGCCCGACAGGCCGTGACCGCCGCTGCGGACCGAGACGTGCAGCCGCTGCTCCGCGGCGAGGGCCAGGGCGCTCGCCGCCTCGCGCGGGGACTCCGGCAGCGCGACCAGGGCCGGGCTGCCCACGCGGGTGTAGGTCGAGCGGAGCGCTTCATAGCGGCGGTCCCCGGGTGTGACGAGCCTGCCCGCGAGCCCCGGGGGAACCGGGCGCGCTGCGGCGCTCATCGGGCGCTCCGCAGACGTGCGACGCGCTCGCGCACCGCCGGGACCACCTCTTCCGCGAACACCGCGAGCTGGCTCTCCGGCTCGGTGGCGGGCCAGAACACGAAGGTGTCGAAGCCGAGGCCGACCGCCCACTCGCTGAGGGTGTCCACCCAGCGCCCGGCGTCGCCGGCGAGCCCCGGGCCGGGCTGCCGGCCGATCACCCCGATGACGTTGTAGACGCGGCGGATCGACGCCGGGGAGCGCCCCGCGGCCTCGGCGGCCTCGTCGATGACGCGCTGGGCACCGGGCACCCGCTCGGGCGGTACGTAGATGTTCAGCGGGGAGATCCAGCCGTCGGCGGCCCGGCCGGTCAGCGCGAGCATCCTGGGCTTCTGCGCCCCCAGCCACACGCCGACCGGAGCGGGCGGTACCGGTCCCGCCCGGTAGCCCTCGACGGTGTGATGCGCGCTGTGCAATCGCACCGGCCCGCCGGCGAGTGCGCCGCGCAGCAGGCTCAGCGACCCCTCGGTGAAGTCGACCATCGCCGCGCCGCTGCGGGGCACGCCGCCCATCGAGGCGATCGCCTCCGGGAAGGCTCCGCCGCCGACGCCGAGTTGCACCCGCCCGCCGGTGAGCACGCTCAGCGAGGCGGCCGCCTTGGCCAGCATGGTCGGCGGTCGCAGTTGGAGGTCCGCGACATCGGTGAGGAAGGAGATCCGTTGTGTCACCCCGGAGAGGTGGCCGATCAGGGTCCAGGCGTCGAGGTGGCCGGGCTGGTAGGGGTGGTCCTGGACGGCGAGGTAGTCGAGGCCCCGCGCCTCGGCCTGCTGCGCGAGTGCCCTGGTCCGGGTCGGCGTCCCGGCGTCGGGGTCCAGGCTCAGCCCGAACGAGAGGGGGTGTCCGTAGTCATTCATGCCTCCACGGTGCGGACCGTGCCTTCCCGCACAAAGTGGAAGGTGAGCTACTAATCCTGAGTAAGTGGTGACGGGCGCGGGTGCCGGGGACTTCCTCGCTTTGTGGGCGGCGCACGGTCCTGGGAAGATCGACGGCAAGGCCCGTACCGGGCGGGAGTCCGGACCGGCACCATCCCCGCCCGGACGACCCCGCCGGGGTCGGCTGGGACCGGCGAACGGACACCGTGCTGTGGACCAGTTACTGGCGCATATCCTCCAGGCGCACGGCGGCAGCGACCGCTACGCGCAGTTCTCCCGGCTCCGCGCGACGATCGTCACCGGGGGCGGCCTGTGGGCGATCAAGGGCGTGCCACAGGACCCGGACCCCCGGGAGATGACCGTGCGGCTCCACGAGGAGTGGGCGTCGGTGCGGCCCTACGGCGCGCCCGATCAGCGGACCGCGTTCTCCCCCGGTCGGGTCGCGATCGAGCGGAGCGACGGGACCGTGGTCGCGGAACGCCTGGACCCACGGGGGTCCTTCGCGGGACACGAGTTCACCACGCCCTGGGACGCCCTGCACAGGGCCTACTTCAACGGCTACGCGCTGTGGACCTACCTGACCACCCCGTTCCTGCTCGCCATGCCGGGGGTGACGGTCACCGCCCTCCCCGACGTGCACGAGAACGGCGAACGGTGGCGCGGTCTGCGGGCCACCTTCCCCGACGGCATCGCCGGCCACAGCCGGGAGCAGGAGTTCTACTTCGGGGACGACCTGCTGCTGCGCCGGCACGACTACCGCGTCGACGTGGCGGGCGGGTTCCCGGCGGCCCAGTACCTCCACGACTACATCGAGGCCCAGGGTCTGCGCATGCCGTCCAAGCGCCGCGCCTACCGCTGCGGGGACGACGGCCGCGCCCTGCCGGACGAACTGATGGTCGCGATCGACATCAGCGACCTGAGGTACAGCTGAGCCGGGGCTCCTCGCACCGCCTCAGTCGAGCACGGACAGGGCGGCCTCCGCGGCCGCCATCAGCGAGGCCCGGTCGGGATTGACGGCACCCATCACCTTCAGGCCCTGCATCGTCACCAGGAGGAACCTGGCCAGGTCGCGGGCGTCGCGGGTCGAGGACAGCTGTCCGTCCTCCTGCGCCTCGGCGATGACGTCACGGAGCGCGTCCTCCAGTGAGGTGGTCGTCGAGCGCACGTGCGCGGCCACCTTGGTGTCGTGGGCGACCCGCTCAGTGGTGGCGCCGACGATCAGACAGGCCTGCCGGCCGCCGTCGCGCACGACCCCGTCCACGGTCGCCACCAGGGCCTCACGCAACAGCTCACGCGCCGGAGCGCCACCGCGCAGCAGCTCGACCAGCGGCAGGGCGTACCGCTCCCGGTAGCGGTCCATGGCCGCCAGGTAGAGGCCCTCCTTGCTGCCGAATGCCGCGTACAGCGAGCCCCGGCCCACGCCGGTCGCGTCGACCAGGTCCTGGACGGACGTGCCTTCGTAGCCCTTGCGGCGGAAGGCGTTCATCGCGGCATCCACGGCCGTCTCGGTGTCGAACTCCCTCACGCGTGCCATGGCCGCAGCATACACCGGAACGGAACGATCGATACAGATTTCCCGCGCGATACCGCATGGTGGAGGGGAGAGCATTTCGACCTCCCGTTCCACATAGGGTTCACCGGCGGGCCGGGGGCGCTACGTCCCGGGGTAGTGCTCGTCGGCCCAGCGGGCCAGCGCGGACAGGGCGGGACGCAGGGCGGCGCCCGCTTCGGTCACCTCGTAGCGGACCCGCAGCGGCGGCCCGGGGTCCACGTCCCGGACGACGAGTCCTGCGTCCGCCAGCTCGGTCAGACGCTCGGAGAGCATGCGCTCGCTGATCCCGGGGACGGCTCGGCGCAACTGGGCGTAGTACGTCGGCGACTCGGTCAGCACGGCCAGGACGAGACCGGTCCACCGCTTGCCGAACAGCCCGAAGACCCGTGCCAGGGTGGCGTCCACCTCCCGACACGGCCCGTCGGGACCGGCCGGTTCCGGCACACCGCTCATCGCGGCACCGGGAATGCCCTGGTCAGGGGTTCGCGAACGGCGGCGGGCACGGCGGTGTCGTGCCTCACGTGCGCGCCCCGGGAGCGGCGCCGGCGTCCGGGTCGGTCGCCGACGGGGAGGCCGGCGACCACGAACCGAAGACCGCCGCCTGCCCGTGCCGCTTGCCGTCGGCGTCCAGCAGGTTCCACATGCAGACGTCCTCGATCCAGAAGTTCCGGCCGTCCTTGTGCAGGCGCAGTCCCCGGTAGCCGTCGGCGTAGCCGCGGTCGTCGACCGCGGCCAGGAGTGCGTCCCGGTCCTCCTGGTCGCCGGGGCCGGCCGACAGGCGCGAGGGCAGGCCGACGAATTCCTCCCAGGAGTAGCCGAAGCAGCGCTGCGCCGTGCGATTGGCGTAGACGAACCGGGGGTCGTCGGAGGTGTCGTGCACGAGCAGCCCGAACGGCGCGTCCTCGTAGAGCCATGCGGCGGCCTCGTCCTCCGAGGACCAGACCGGCGGGCAGAGCCCGACTCCCACCAGCCGGCGGTGGCTGTCCAGCAGCAGGGACGCGAACCTGGGGCTCCGCACGGGGTCGGTGGACACCGGTCCGGCCGCGGGCGCGGGTACCGGGGAACGCTCCGACACTCCGGTCCCTGCCCCGCTGTTCGGCTCCGTCACGGACATCCTCCACTGGGGTTGGCGGCACGGCACGGGCGCGCGGTCGTGACAGGGCCCTCGGTGATTCTAGGTTGCGGGAGCTCGGGCCGAGCAGGCGCGCCGGGGTGGAGGGCCGCCCCCGCCCCCCTGCCCGGTGCCCGCCGCCCCGCGTTCACGCCGCCGTTCCCGGCACGCCATCCGCGGGGCGGCGCGGGGACCGGCGGCAGGTGACGGAACGCCAAGACGTGGCACGGACCCCCCATCCCGTTAACCGGGGATTCCCGCGAAAAGCGGTGGTGATAGATGTACTGAGCCGGTATTCGCATGAACGGCTGCTTTTTCCAGAAGCTCTGTACGGAGATGAAGACGCAATGTTCCAGCGCATCATGGTCGCCATCGACCCCACCGCCGCCCGCCACGCCGCCCTGCGCACGGCCCACGGCCTCGCCCGGCTCTCCGGCGCCCGGGTCCACGTCCTGCACGTCGCCACCTCCGCTGTCACGTACGACGCGGTCATGCCCCTCGAGGACGACGCCGAGGCCAAGGCGATCCTGGCCGAGGCCCTCGCCGAGGTCCGCAAGGACGGGGTCGAGGCCGACGGCGCGCTCGCGACCGGCCTGGTCCAGCAGGTCCCCGAGACCATCACCGAGGAGGCCGAGAAGTTCGGGGCCGACCTCCTCGTCCTCAGCCCGCACCACCGCGGTTCCCTCGCGGCGCTGTTCAACCCCCGTATCAGCGACGCGATCGCGCACCGCGTCGGCATAGCCGTGCTCCTCGCCCCCGAGGACCCCGAGCACGTCGAGGGCACCGTGAGCGCCGAGACCGCCGAGAGCGCCGGGGCCCCCGCCGGCGACGCCAACTGACCGTACGCACAGGCCGGTCGGCGAACCGGCCGTGAGGGCAGCAGGCCCGGTCCCGCGAACGGGACCGGGCCGCTCGCGTTCCCGGCGCGCATCCCGTCGGGCGGCCGGGGCGCGCCGTGCCCTGCGCCTCGGGTGTGATAGCGTCTCGCGCCGAGTGGCGACAACGATGTCATCCCCTCTCGTGAGAATGCGGCCGGAAGGGCCGCGAGGAGCACACCCCTCACCGAGTACGGGCGGCGTCCCAGGCCTGCAACCCCGCGTGTGACGCCCCTCCTGTGCCCTTCCGCGACGTCCTCGACGACACTGCGCCCGACCCCTGGGCAGTGGGCATCCGCAGGCATCTTCCCCCGGGTCGGCGGCCCTTGTGCGCGCCGGGCAGAACGCCGGTGCCGCCGCGCCCCCGCCGACGGGTGCGGGGGCACCGGCGTCGCGGGCTGTGCCCGCGGAGGGGCCGTCAGCAGTCCTTCTCGCGCAGCGAGTGCAGGTAAGCGCTGGACCGGCGGGCGAACGACAGGGAGTCGGCCGGGGCGTCGTGCTCGGTCTGCCAGTGGTGGGACAGACGGCCCCCGTGGGTGCGCGTCACCGCCGAGATGAACCGCTCGTAGTCGATGTCGCCGTCACCGACGTCGACCATGCGGTAGCCGTCGCCGGCGGTGTCGTCGCGCTCGCCGTCCTTGACGTGGAAGAGCGGGTAGCGGTCGGGCTGCTTCAGGACGTAGCGCAGCGGGTCGAAGGGGGCGGGGGTGCCGTCGGCGCGCCGGGAGAAGCGGTACTGCCCGACGAACGCCCAGTAGATGTCCATCTCCAGGTACACCAGGCGCGGATCTGTCTCGGCGAGGAGCACGTCGTACAGCCGGACGTTCGGGCGGTCGGTGGCGAAGGAGAACTCGTCGGCGTGGTTGTGCTGGTAGAACTTCATGCCGCGGGCCCTGGCGGCGGCGCCGAACACGTTGAACTCCTCGGCGCAGCGCTTCCAGCCGTCGACGGTGCCGCCGTAGCGCCAGGGGCCGGACGCGGTGCCGATGTGCTTCAGGCCCAGGGCCTCGGCGTCGTCGAGGACCTTGGTGAGGTTCTGGGCGAAGGTGTAGGCACCGGGGTTGTTGTCGTCGTAGTAGCCGACGTGGCTGCCGATGGCCTTCAGTCCGTGGTCGCGGGCGAGCCCGCGCAGCTGGGCGAGGGTGATCGCGCCGGCCGAACCCTGGGTGTAGCCGGCGTACTCGATCTCGTCGTATCCGTACTTCCCGAGCTCGGCGAAGACGGGCGCGAAGCCGAGGGTGGAGACCTTGTCGCGCAGCGAGTAGAGCTGGATGCCGAGGCGGCCGGGAGGCAGCACGGGGCGTCCGTGACCGCCCTTGCCGTGGCCCCTGTGGTGGTCCTTGCCGCGGCCCCTGTCGTGCGCGGCGGCGGAGGGGGCGGTGGCGCCGAGCAGGGCGGCCGCGGAGGCGCCGGCCGCGACACCGAGCATGCCGCGGCGGCTGAGCTTGCGGCTGAGCTCGGGGTCAGGGGTGCCGTTTGTACGACTGTTGCCGCTCATTGTGGATAACTCCCTGTTGTCGGTGGCGTGTGGTTCAGTGAGGTCAGTGCAGTCCTGCCAGGCGCAGGAGCAGGGACTTCACATCGGTGGCCTCGAGGCGGTCGCTGACGGCACGGGGGACGGAGCAGAGAATGAGGGGACCTTCGTCGTCGCTCGTCGGCAGGCGGCCGTGGCTGCCGCGAATAGGCGAGGGATCGAGCGGTACGACCGCCATGCGGTAGCGCATGCCGAGCTTCTTGCGGGCGAGGGCCGTCGCCGCCTTCACGCGCACGTAAGGGTCGGCGGGGTCCATGAACAGCTCGACGGGGTCGTACCCGGGTTTGCGGTGGATCTCGACGAGCTGCGCGAAGTCCGGCGCCCGCTCGTCGTCGAGCCAGTAGTAGTACGTGAACCACGCGTCGGGGTCGGCGACGGCGACGAGTTCGCCGGAGCGGTGGTGGTCGAGGCCGTGCCGCTTCTTGCCCTCGTCGTCGAGGAGTTCGGCGATCCCGGGCAGCGCCGTCAGGGTCGCACGGGTGACCTCGAGGTCCTCGGGGCGGCGCACGTACACATGGGCGATCTGGTGGTCGGCGACCGCGAACGCGCGGGAGGCCATCGGGTCCAGGTACTCCATGCCGTCCTGGGTGTGGACCTCGAGCAGGCCCGCGCGACGCAGCGCCCGGTTGATGTCGACGTGACGGCTGACCGGGGTGATGGCGTACTCGGACAGGACGATCACGGTGCGGCCCTCGCGCCGCGCGTCGTCGAGGAGCGGAGCCATCGCCGCATCCAGATCAGTGGCCGCCCGGCGGGAGCGGGGGTCGTCCGGGCCGTGGCGCTGCAGGTCGTAGTCGAGGTGCGGAAGGTAGCAGAGAGCGAGATCGGGGGTGCGGGTGCGCAGGATGTGCCGGGTGGCGTCGATGATCCAGCGGCTGGAGACGATGTCGGCGCCCGGGCCCCAGAAGTGGAAGAGGGGGAAGGTGCCGTACGCATCGGTGAGTTCGTCGTGGAGCTCCGGCGGGCGGGTGTAGCAGTCGGGTTCCTTGCGGCCGTCGGCGTAGTAGACGGGGCGCGGGGTGACCGTGATGTCGGTGTCGGCGCCCATCGCGTACCACCAGCAGATGTTGGCGACGGTGTAGCCGGGGTGGGCGCGGCGGGCGGCGTCCCAGAGCTTGTCGCCGGCCACCAGTCCGTTGTGCTGGCGCCACAGCAGGACGTCGCCGAGCTCGCGGAAGTACCAGCCGTTGCCGACGATGCCGTGTTCGGAGGGAAGGGAGCCGGTGAGGAAGGTGGACTGTGCGGCGCAGGTGACGGCCGGGAGGACGGTGCCGAGCGGGGCCCGGGAGCCGGCGTCGGCGAATCGCCGCAGGTGCGGCATGTGCTCCAGCAGGCGCGGCGTGAGACCGACGACGTCCAGGACGAGCAGCGGGGTCGGCCCGGCGGTGGCGTTCATGGGAGTTCCTTGAGGCCGAGGTCGTGCAGGAGGTCGCGGGCGAGGCCGAGTTCGGCGGCGATCCCGTCGGCGAGCTGGGCGCGGGTGCGCGGGCGCAGCTCGGCGGGGAGCGCCTGCCAGGTGTAGGTCTCGACCTCCAGGTGGTGGGTGAGCGGTACGGGACCGCCGACGAGGTGGCCGAGGGCGGCCTTCAGGACGCCGAGGGTGGAGGTGAGGGGCGGTGCCGGTGGCGCGTGCAGGGGCACGTGGAAGTGCGAGCGCCAAGGGGCGCCGGTGGGGAGTGCGTCGGGGGTGAGGGCCTCGTGGAGGTCGTCGGTGCTGTGGAGGCCGTCGGCGGTGCGGGTCCGGGTCTGGTGCAGGAAACGGGGTTCGGCGAAGGCGGCCAGCGCGTCGCGCACGCCGGCGAGATGGGGGTGTTCGGCGTGGAGTGCGGCGGAGAGCTGGACCTTGGGGATGGCGATGCCGGCGGCGGTGAGCGCGTTCAGCGCCGCGACGGGTTCTTCGAAGGAGGTGGCGAGATGGCAGGTGTCGACACAGATGCCGATGCGGGGGTGCGCGACGGCCGTGAGGGGCGCGATCGCGTCGGCGGTGGTCTCGATGGTGCAGCCCGGCTCGGGTTCCAGGGCGATCCTGATGGATTTCCCGGTGAGCTCGGCGAGCGCGTCGAGACGTTCGGCCAGGGTGGTGAGGGCGGTGCGGGCGGTCGCGGCGGCGCGTTCGTCGAAGACGGTGCGCCAGGCGAGCGGGAGGGTGGAGACGGATCCTTCGGTGACGTCGTCGGGGAGCAGCGCGGCAAGCAGGTCGGCGAGGACACTGGTGTAGGCGAGGCGTTCGGGTTCCGTCCAGTCCGGCCGGTAGACGCGGTACTTGACCTCGTTCGCGCCGAAACCCTCGTACGGGAAGCCGTTGAGGGTGACGACCTCCAGACCGCGCCGGTCGAGGTCGGCGCGCAGTCCGCGCAGGGACGCCGGATCGGTGTGCAGGGCGCGCGCGGCGTCCTTGGCGAGCCACAGGCCGACGCCGAGGCGGTCGCGGCCGAGGCGCCTGCGAACCGGTTCGCAGTGGTCGCGGAGCTGGGCCAGGACACCGTCGAGCGTCTCGGCGGGGTGCACGTTGGTGCAGTACGACAGGTGGACGACGGAGCCGTCGGGGTGGCGGAAGCGCATGCTGGCCGTCCCCTCATTCCCCGCCGCGGAGCACGGAGTTGCCCTCGTGCAGGGCCCCGGTGGCGGGGGCCTCCACATGGAGCCTGCCGCTGCGGCCGTAGAACGCCACGGGATTGCGCCACAGGACCTGGTCGACGTCGTCGTCGCCGAAGCCGGCGGCGAGCATGGCGTCGGCGGTGCGGCGGGTCTTGAGGGGGTCGCTCTTGCCCCAGTCGGCGGCGGAGTTGACGAGGATCTTCTCCGTGCCGTGCGCCTTCAGCACGGCGACCATGCGGTCCTCGTCCATCTTGGTGTCGGGGTAGACGGAGAACCCGAGCCAGCAGCCGCTGTCGGCGGCCTCCTTGACGGTGGTCTCGTTGAGGTGGTCCAGGAGGACGTGGTCGGGGTCGAGTGACGACTCGCGGACGACGTCGATGGTGCGGCGCATCCCGGCGAGCTTGTCGCGGTGCGGAGTGTGCACGAGGGCGGGCAGTCCGTGGTCCGCGGCGAGCTGGAGCTGGGCGGCCAGCGCCGTGTCCTCGGCCGGGGTCATGGAGTCGTAGCCGATCTCCCCCACGGCGACGACGTTGTCCTTGACGAGGTAGCGGGGCAGGGCGTCCAGGACGGGGGTGCAGCGGGGGTCGTTGGCCTCCTTGGGGTTCAGGGCGATGGTGCAGTGGTGCGCGATGCCGTACTGCGCCGCCCGGAAGGGTTCCCAGCCGAGGAGGGAGTCGAAGTAGTCGAAGAAGGACTCGGGCGAGGTACGGGGCTGTCCGAGCCAGAAGGAGGGTTCGACCAGGGCGCGCACACCGGCGTCGTACATGGCCTGGTAGTCGTCGGTGGTGCGGGAGGTCATGTGGATGTGGGGGTCGAAGATGCGCATCAGGGCTGCTCCGTGGGGGAGGTCAGGGCGAGGAGGCGGTGCAGGTCGACGGGGACGGCCCGGCCCGCGGCGGTGCGCTCGGCGGCGTAGTCGCCGAGCATGCGGGCCAGTTCCGCGTCGCCTCGGGCGCGGTCTTCGAGCCGGTCGGCCGCGCCCACGGGGACTCCCGTGAACAGGCACTTCAGGAGGGCCTGACGCCAGCTGTGCGGGTCGAGGTGCTCGGCGGCGTAGGGGCCGACGGCGGCGGCGACCAGGCGGGTGTCGTTGGTGCGCAGGGCGTCCTCGACGAGGGGCAGACCGTCTGCCGGATCGGGTGCGAGGTCCGGCAGGACGAGCAGGACCGCGCGGCGTTCCGCGGCGGTGCCCTGCTGGTACAGCCGGGTCAGGGTCCGGGCGTCGGGACGTGCCTCGCGGAGCAGGAGGACGCGGACGGCATCGGCCTGCTCCTGGCCGCAGTGGCGGCCCGTGGAGGCGAAGCTCAGTTCCCAAGGGGCCACGGTGCGTCTCGGGCCGGGGATCTCCCGGGACGCGGCGGCAGAGCGGGCGGCGTCGGCGAGGGCCGTGTCGAGCCAGGTGCGGGCTTCGTCGCCGAGACGGTCGCGGAGGTCCTCACGGGTGGGTGCGGTCATGCCGTTGCTCCGATCGTGGCGGCGTGGGAGCGCAGGAAGTCGAGGGAGGTGCGCGCGAGTTCGGGTCCCGCGTGGGAGTGGCGGGGCAGTTCGACGACGGTCAGGCCCTGGTAGCCGGTGGCCGCGAGGGCCTGGAGCACGGGCGGGAAGTCGATCTCGCCGTCACCGAAGGGGAGGTGTTCATGGACGCCGCGGCGCATGTCCTCGATCTGGACGTGCCGCAGCCAGGGCGCGGCCTGCGTGACGCAGTCGGCCGGGGCGTCGGGTTCGAGGCATTGGCAGTGGCCGATGTCGAGCGTGAGGCCGAGCGGTCCGGGGTCGCCGAGGAGTGCGCGGAGGTGGTGGAAGTCCTCCAGGCGCGCGAGGAGGTGGCCCGGTTCGGGTTCGACGGCGATCGGGACGTCGGCGGTGGCGGCGGCGTCCAGGACGGGGGTGAGGGCGGATTCCAGGCGCTCCCAGGCGACGGCGGCCGACGTGCCGTCGGGAGTGATGCCGCTGAAGCAGTGCACGGCGTGTGCGCCGAGGTCCGCGGCGACCCGCACGGCCCGTACCAGCAGCCGGGTGCGGGCGGCACGGGCGTCGGGGTCCGGGTCGAGGAGGGAGGGGCCGTGCTTGCGCCGCGGGTCGAGGACATAGCGGGCCCCGGTCTCGACCGTGACCTGGAGGCCGAGCCGGTCCAGGCGCCCCGCGAGGCGGCGGGTGCGGCCGGCGAGATCGGGCGCGAGGGGGTCCAGGTGCATGTGGTCGAGGGTGAGTCCGACGCCGTCGTAGCCGAGGTCGGCGAGGAGGGCGAGCGCGTCGTCGAGACGGAGGTCGGTGAGGCCGTTGGTTCCGTAGCCGAGGCGCAGGGTCATGTGGGGCTCACCTTCCGGGCCAGCCGTCGGGCCAGGGGGCCGAGCGCGAGGACGGCCAGCGCGGTGGTGCCGGCGCCGGCGCGGGCCGCCAGGGCCGATTGCAGCGGGATCATGGCGCGGATTCCGGCGCCGACTCCCCGTTGGGTCAGCGGCGGGGAGGGATTCAGAGCGGCGTGCAGGAAGGGGGTGAGGGCGGTGCGGGCGTAGGAGGCCGCCGCCAGGGCGGCAACCGCCCGGGGCGGGTTCAGCGGTCGCCCGCCGGCGAGTGCGCGGGCCCCGGAGCGGTGGCCGGCGGACGCCGGGAGAGCCTCGTCGCGTGGGGACCGGCGGGACGCGCGGAGCGAACGGAGCGCATCGGCGCCGCCGGCGGTGATGGTGGCGATGCCCGCGGTCACGGCCATCGCCGCCAGTGGAGCCGCGGTGGAACCGCCTTGCGTCTCGTGCCGGGACACCGAAGTGACGGCGTAGGTGTGCGCGCCGAGCAGTCCCGCGTGGGGCAGGGCGGCGGCGAACGCGCCGGGGCGGGTGGCCGTCGCGCCGAGCAGGAGGCCCAGGGCACGGGCCGAGGCCATGGCCGCCGGACCGGCCGGAGTGTGTTTCAGAGCCAGGTCGTACGACCAGACCGTCGCCGCCAGGACCGTGGCAGCGGCCAGCGGGGCGCGCCCCGCGCGGCGGGCGAGTGCCAGCCCGGCCAGGGTGAGCGCCCCGGCCGCCGTCAGGGCCGCCACGGGGGTGATCCGGCCCGACGGGATGGGGCGGTGGGGGCGGTCGACGGCGTCCTCGTCGCGGTCGGCGTAGTCATTGAGGGCCATACCCGCGTGGTAGAGGCACAACGACGTGCCGACGGCGAGGAACGTGCCGCGGTGCGGGCGCCTCCCGACGGCGGCCGCGCCGGCGAGGGCGTCGCCGGGCACCGTGAACAGGGCGGAGATGCGCAGCAATTCGGCCCAGGCCCACAGCCGCGCGGCCCGGACCGGCGCATCGGGCGCCGGGGTGCCGTCGGTCAGCCGGGCGCCGTCGGTCAGCCGGGCGCCGTCGCACGTCTTCCCGTGCCGGCCCGGAGCGCACCGGCACGGATGTCCCGCCGTCGGGACCCGGCCGTCCGCGGCGACAGCGGAGGTCTGCGGGCCCGGTGGGGGCGTCACCGTGACTCCCCCAGCCTGGCGGCGAGGGTGAGCAAGGCGGCGTACTGGTCGGCGAGCGCGGCGGGGGCACCCGGGTCGGGGTCCTTGAAGTAGAAGGCGAGCTCGGGCAGCGGGCCGGTCAGTCCGGCTTCGTGGGCGCGCGCGACCAGTCGGGCGAGGTCGATGACGAGCGGCGCGGCGAGAGCGGAGTCGCACCCCTGCCATGTGGTCTGCAGCACCATGCGGGTGCCGAGGAAGCCGTCGAAGGCGATGTGGTCCCAGGCGGTCTTCCAGTCGCCGAGAGCCGGCACGTCGTCGATGTGCACCTCGCCCTCGGGGACGCCGTCGAGGATGTCGGCGAGGACGCGTTCCTTCCCGGCGTTCTTGGCCGCGGCCGCCGCGGGGTCCGCGAGGGCCGCCCCGTCGCCGCCGCCGAGCAGGTTGGTGCCGGACCACGCCCGCACCGACAGCGCGCGCTGCACGAACATCGGGGCGAGGACGGAGCGGAGCAGGGTCTGCCCCGTCTTCCCGTCCCGGCCGGCGTACGGAAGGCCTCGTGCGGCGGCCGCGTCGGCGAGGGCCCCGGTCCGTATCCCGGTGGAGGGGGTGAAGTTCACGTAGGAGCAGCCCGCTTCGACCGCCGCGGCGGCGTAGAGGGAGCTCGCCGGCAGGCGCGTGCTGCCGGGTTCCGGCACGGGTTCGGTGGAGGCGACGTTGACGACCACCGTCCGGCTCAGGGCGTGGCGCCGGGTGAAGGAGGTGATGTCCGCCGCGAACGCCGCGATCAGTTCGTCGTCGCCGCGGGTGTCGCCCGGAAGGGGGCCGCCGGTGCGGATCTCCTGGTCGGCGGCGGCGAGTTCGGTGTGGAGGGCGGACGGCAGGCCGTGCGGGAGGACGCCGCCCTCCGCGAGGAGTTCGGCCCGCTTGCCCAGGGGGCAGGCAGCCGTGTCGTGTCCGCCGAAGACCAAGGACGACAGCGCCGGAAGACCGGCCTCGGCGAAGGGCGGGGTCTCGGTCACCATGCCCGTCGCCGGGTGGAGCCCGGCGGTGACCGCCGCGCATCCGGCGACCGCCGTGGTGGCGACAGAGCCGCGGGCTCCGATGAGCCACACTCCGGTGCGGTCGGGCGACGGGCGGTCCGGTGCCTGGGCGTGCGGATTGGTCACGGCTGCCTCTCCCTGCTGCGTGGGGGTGGGGGCGGCGGGCGGGGGCACGGCGTCTCCCCGCCCGCCGCCGGCTCGTGGGTGCCGGCAGGGACTGCCCTATGAGGAGGGCAGCTCCTTGATCTGGACATTGCGGAAGGACACCTGGTCGTCGGCCCCGTGGTTCTGCAGGCCGATGTAGCCGTCCTTCAGGCTGCGGGCGGGGTCGGTGTTGGTGAAGTCGTTGATCTTCACTCCGTTGAGGAAGACCTGGAGCCGCTCACCCTGGACCTTGATCTCGTAGCTGTTCCACTGGCCCGGAGGCCGCAGCACCTGGTCGCGGGCCTTGAGGTTGGCCGACTTGAAGCTGTAGACGGAGCCGGTGGTGCGGTCCGGGGCGTCGGTGGCGTCGATCTGGACCTCGTAGCCCTTGTCCACCGCGGACCAGGGATCGTCCGAGGCCGGGAAGCCCACGAAGACACCGGAGTTGTCGTCGCCGTCCATCTTCCAGTCGAGCTTCAGCGAGTACGAGCCGAACTGCTTGGCCTGGTACCACAGCAGGCCCAGGCCGCCCTCGGTGCGCAGTTCACCGTCGACGACGTTGAACGTGCCGGGGCCTGCGTGCTTCCAGCCCTCGAGGGTGTGCCCGTTGAACAGGTCCCGGTAGCCGGTCTGCGGCTTGCAGTCGGCCTTGACCTGTCCGACGGCGTAGCGCAGTCCGCCCAGGAGGTGCTGGCGGAAGGCCGGCTCGGCGTAGGACTCTTTGGTGTGCCCGAGACCGGTGTAGAAGGAGCGGCCGGACTGGTAGGTCTGGCACCAGGCGATCGGGTGGTCGCCGCTCATCGTGCCGCCCTGGTAGGTGGTCTCGTCCAGGGTGGCGAGGACGCGGACCTGGCCGCGCGGGTTGGTGCGGTAGTTGTACAGCTCGTCGGTGTGCTCCCAGCCGGCCTCGTCGAGGTGCGCGGTGGCCGGGTGGTCGTGGTCCTCGACGCGGACGGTGGCCTTCTGGATCTGCGGGTGCCCCTGGAAGTAGGCGCCGACGAGGCCGCCGTAGAAGGGCCAGTCGTACTCGGTGTCGGCCGCGGCGTGGACGCCCATGTAGCCGCCCCCGCCCTTGACGTAGTTCTCGAACGCCTGCTGCTGCTCGGCGTTGAGCACGTCACCGGTGGTCGACAGGAAGACCACGGCGTCGTAGCGGGCCAGGTTGTTGGTGGTGAACTGCTTCGGCTCCTCCGTGGCGTCGACGGTGATGTTGGCGGAGGCGCCGAGTTCCTTCAGCGCGGCCACGCCGGTGGGGATGGCGTCGTGGCGGAAGCCAGCGGTCCTGGAGAAGACCAGGACGCGCTTGGCGGCGCGGTCGGCCGGGGTGTCGGAGAGCTCGAAGTCGTCCATGTCGTACAGCGCCCCGGATCCGCCCTTGAAGACCAGGAAGAGCTCGGTGGTCTTCTTCGGCACGGCGCGCAGCGGCACGTCGATCTCCTGGAACGTCTCCCAGCTGCCGGTGACCGGGACGGGCGCCGAGCCGAGGATCGGGCCGGTGGCCGAGCCGGTGCGCACCTCGAGGAAGCCGCCGGAGCCGCCGGAGGAGACCCGGGCGGTCAGCCGGACGGAGCCGGTGAGGTTGTACGGCTTGAAGGAGATCCAGTCGCCGTTGTCGATGTTGCCGACGGTGCGGCCGCCGTGGGCCTCGGCCTTGTCGAAGAGGTCGACGCCGGACGAGGCGGTGAAGTGCTCGGCCTGCCGGTGGCGGGGCTGGAGCTGCGCCTGGTCGTGGCCGGTGAGCGCCTCCTGGCCGCCGCCTCCGCCGTCGGTGTACTCGGCGTCGATGACGCCGAAGATGTTGGCGTTGGGGTCGTGGCCGCCGTCGGCGGAGGTCTTGATGGTGCCGGAGCAGCCGTTGACGGAGGTCACGGGGTGGCCGTGGCTGTCGTGGCCGAGGATGTAGGTGACCTTGACCTTGGAGCAGTCGACCGTCCCGTCCTCGGGGTCGGTGACGGTCACCTTGAACGGGATCTCGTCGCCGAAGTCGAACAGCGCGCCCTCGGCGGGCAGGTCGAGGGTCACCTTGGGCGCGGTGTTGCCGACGACGACCTGGACGCTCGCGGACGCGGTGCGCCCGGTCGGGTCCTTCACGGTGAGGTTGGCGGTGTAGGTGCCGTTCGTGCGGTAGGTGTGCGCGGGGTCGGCCGTGGTGGAGGTGCCGCCGTCACCGAAGTCCCAGGCGTAGGTGAGGGCGTCGCCGTCGGGGTCGGTGGTGCCGGCCGAGGAGAAGGCCACCTTCAGCGGAGCGGTGCCGGAGGTCTTGTTCGCGGAGGCCTCGGCGCTCGGGGAGCGGCCGTCGGTGGCGTTCTCGATCCGGTACAGGGCCGAGTGCTCGTCGCCGCCGAACCAGGCGGTGCCGTAGTCGAGGACGTACAGCGCGCCGTCCGGGCCGAAGGCCATGTCCATGATCTGCGTGCCCGTCCAGGGAACGTCGTTGATGGACTGGACGGTGCCGTTGTCGTCCTGCTCGATGCGCTTGATCCAGCGGCGGCCGAACTCACCTGCGAAGAAGTCGCCGTCGTACGCCTCGGGGAACTTCACCGGGGAGTCCAGAGCGGGGTCGTAGTGGTAGACCGGGCCGCCCATCGGGGACTCCGAGCCGCTGCCGAACTCGGGCACGGAACCGCCGTCGTAGGGGATCCACGCCGCCTGGGCGGGCGGCAGGTCGGTCAGGCCGGTGTTGTACGGCGAGTCGTTCTTCGGCGCGGCGCAGTCGAAGGCCGCTCCGGACTGCCCGGTCGCGAAGTCGTAGTCGACGTACGGGTCGTTGTTCCCGGTGCAGAAGGGCCAGCCGAAGTTGCCGGCCTCGGTCACCCGGGCGAACTCGACCTGGCCGCCGGGGCCGCGCTGGGGGTCGGCCGCGCCGGCGTCCGGCCCGTAGTCGCCGACGTAGGCGATGCCGGTCTTCTTGTCGACGCTGAAGCGGAACGGGTTGCGGAAGCCCATGGCGTAGATCTCGGGCCGGGTCCTGTCCGTGCCCGGGGCGAAGAGGTTGCCCTCGGGGATCGTGTACGACCCGTCCTCGGCGACCTTGATGCGCAGCAGCTTGCCGCGCAGGTCGTTGGTGTTGCCCGAGGTCCGCCGGGCGTCGTACGCGGGGTTGCGGCCCGGCCGGTCGTCGATCGGCGCGAAGCCGTCGGAGGCGAACGGGTTGGAGTCGTCACCGGTCGACAGGTACAGGTTGCCCTGGGCGTCGAAGTCGATGTCGCCGCCGACGTGGCAGCAGATGCCGCGGGTCGTCGCGACGTCGAGGACCTTCTTCTCGCTGGCGTTGTCGAGGCTCCAGTCCGCCTTGAGGGTGAAGCGCGAGAGCCGGTTGACGCCGTCGAACTTCGCGAAGTCGGCGGCCGTGCCCTGGTCGGGGGCATCGCCCGCGGGGGTGTCGAGCGGGGGCGCGTAGTAGAGGTAGATCGCCCGGTTCTGGCTGAAGGCCGGGTCGATGCCGACGCCCTGGAGTCCCTCCTCGTCGTGGGTGTAGACGGGGACGGTGCCGATCACCGTGGTGGTGCCGGCGGCGTCGGTCCTGCGCAGCTCGCCGTCGCGCGAGGTGTGCAGCACGCTGCGGTCGGGCAGGACGGCGAGCGACATGGGCTCGCCGGTCTCGGTCTCCCCCTTGGCGAGGGTGACCTGCTGGAACGCCTCGGCCGCCGCGGCGGCGGGCTCGGTGTCGAGCGGGCTGGCCGATGCCCCCGAGGGGGCTGCGACGACGAGGGAGGTCGCCGCTAAGAGGCTGCCGGTGAGGAGCGCGAGTCCTTGTCGGATCCGTGAACGGTGTGTTCCGGGCCGTTGTCTGTGCACGTGTGTCCTCCGGAGGAACGGTCGTACGGACGGATGGTGCTGCCGTGCGGTATTTCCCGGGGACCGGCGTGCGCCGTCACGCTGGTCGGGTCACTCGAGCAGGACCGGCCTCATGTTTCGGGCCCGTGTCCTGTACACCTCAGGGACGGTAGCCGGGTTCGTCCGAGACCGAAAGCCCTTGAGTGGCAGATAAGTTGAACTTTCTCCCGCGTCAGGACAAAGCGGCGCCCGGGCAGCCCGACGGGCCCGGCGGCGCTGCCGCCGGGCTGCGGGCTGCTGACTGTCCGACCTGGGGGAAGGCGCTAGTCGTTGCCTCCGAAGGCGGCGTCGAAGGATGCCGCCGGCGGGTCGAAGTCGTACCGCTTCAGCAGGGAAAGCGCCTCGGGGGCGCCGGCGAGACGGTCCATCCCGGCGTCCTCCCACTCCACCGAGACCGGGCCGTCGTATCCGATCGAGCGGAGCATCCGGAACACGTCCTCCCACGGCACGTCGCCGTGCCCGGCCGACACGAAGTCCCAGCCGCGCCGCGGGTCGCCCCACGGCAGATGGGAGCCGAGCCGTCCGTTGCGGCCGTCGAGCCGCTTGCGGGCCTCCTTGCAGTCGACGTGGTAGATGCGGTCCTTGAAGTCCCACAGGAACCCGACCGGGTCGAGGTCCTGCCACACGAAGTGGCTCGGGTCGAAGTTCAGCCCGAACGCCGGCCGGTGGCCGACCGCCTCCATCGCGCGGTGCGTGGTCCAGTAGTCGTAGGCGATCTCGGCGGGGTGGACCTCGTGGGCGAAGCGGACCCCCTCGGCGTCGAAGACGTCCAGGATCGGGTTCCACCGCTGGGCGAAGTCCTCGTAACCGCGCTCGATCATCCGCTCGGGAACCGGCGGGAACATGGCGACCAGGTGCCAGATCGACGAGCCGGTGAAACCGATGACGGTCCGCACGCCGAAGGCCGCCGCGGCGCGCGCGGTGTCGGCCAGTTCGCGGGCCGCCCGCTGCCGGACGCCCTCGGGCTCGCCGTCGCCCCAGATCCTGGCGGGCAGGATCGCCTGGTGGCGCTCGTCGATCGGGTTGTCGCAGACGGCCTGCCCGACCAGATGGTTGGAGACCGCCCAGCACTTGAGTCCGTACTTGTCGAGCAGCGCCCGCCTCCCGTCCAGGTACCCGGGGTCGGCGAGGGCCTTGTCGACCTCGAAATGGTCGCCCCAGCAGGCGAGTTCGAGCCCGTCGTAACCGAAATCGCGGGCGAGCCGGCAGACCTCCTCCAGGGGCAGGTCGGCCCATTGGCCGGTGAAGAGGGTGAAGGGACGTGGCACGGCGAGGACCTCCTCGAAACGGTGGTGCGGTCAGGCGGGGACGGGGGTGTAGACGGAGTTCTTCTCGGCGCTCTCCTCCACGGCCGCCAGCACCCGCTGCACCTGCAGCCCGTCGGCGAAGGTCGGCTCGGGTGTCGTGCCCTCCGCCACGGCCAGCACCAGGTCGCGCGCCTGGTGCGTGAAGGTGTGCTCGTAGCCGAGGGCGTGGCCCGGCGGCCACCACGCCTCCAGGTACGGATGGTCCGGCTCGGTCACCAGGATCCGGCGGAAGCCGGCCGTGGACGCGGGCTCGGTGTGGTCGTGGAAGAACAGCTCGTTCAGTCGCTCCAGGTCGAAGGCGAGCGACCCTCGTTCGCCGTTGATCTCCAGCCGCAGGGCGTTCTTGCGGCCCGAGGCCATCCGCGTGGCCTCGAAGTTGGCGAGCGCCCCGGAGGCGAGGCGCCCGGTGAACAGCGCGGCGTCGTCGACGGTGACCGGCCCCCGCTCGGAGCCGCCGCCGGAGCCCGACAGGCCCGACGACACCCCGGCGAGCAGCGGCCGTTCCCGCACGAAGGTCTCGGTGAGCGCCGAGACTCCGACCAGGGGCTCCCCCGCAAGGTACTGCGCGAGGTCCACGGCGTGCGCGCCGAGGTCGCCGAGGGCGCCGGAGCCGGCGTATTCGCGCTTGAGCCGCCACGTCAGCGGGAAGTCCGGGTCGACGAGCCAGTCCTGCAGGTAGGTGACCCGCACATGGCGGATCGTGCCGAGCCGGCCCTCGGCGACCAGCCGGCGGGCGTACGCCGCCGCCGGCAGGCGCCGGTAGTTGAAGCCGACCATGGCCACCTGGCCGCGCCCGGCGGCCCGTTCGGCCGCCGCGACCATGGCCTCGGCCTCGGCGACCGAATTGGCGAGCGGCTTCTCGCACAGGACGTGCTTGCCCGCCTCCAGCGCCGCGATGGCGATCTCGGCGTGACTGTCCCCGGGGGTGCACACGTCCACGAGCTGGACGTCGTCCCGGGCGATCAGGTCCCGCCAGTCCGTCTCCGCGGCGGCCCAGCCGTGCTGGGCCGCCGCGTCCCGTACCGCCGCCGCGTCCCGGCCGCCGATGGCGGCCAGGACCGGCCGCACCGGCAGGTCGAAGACGCGGCCCACGGTGCGCCACGCCTGGGAGTGGGCAGCGCCCATGAACGCGTAGCCGACCATCCCGATGCCGAGGGCCGGCACAGCGCCCTCCGCTCCACGGGTCTCGTTATCGGCCGTACCAGCCATGCCTTGCTCCTCGTCGGTTGCTCGGTTCGGACGGGCGGGCGCTGCCTGTCAGTTGAAGCCCGTCGGCAGGTACTGGTCGACGTTCGCCTTGGTGACGACGGCCGAGTAGAGGGTGATCGAGGCGGGGATCTCCAGCTCGGCGAGCCCGCCGATCCCCTTCTTCTGGCCGAGGGTCCGGGCCAGGTCGATGGCGGAGGCGGCCATGGTCGGCGGGTAGAGCACGGTGGCCTTCAGTACGCCGTTGTCGGCCTTGATGGCGTCCATCGCCGACTTTGCGCCGGCGCCGCCGACCATGAGGAAGTCGTCGCGGCCCGCCTGCGCGATGGCGCGCAGGGCGCCGACGCCCTGGTCGTCGTCGTGGTTCCAGACCGCGTCGAACTGCTTCTGCGCCTGGAGCAGCTGGGCCATCTTGGCCTGGCCGGACTCCACGGTGAACTCGGCCGCCTGCCGGGCGACCTTCTGGATGTTGGGGAAGTTCTTCAGGGCGTCGTCGAAGCCCTGGGTGCGCTGCCGGGTCAGTTCCAGGTTGTCCAGTCCGGCGAGCTCGATCACCTTCGCGTCGGACTTGTCCTTGAGCTGCTCGCCGATGTAGTTGCCGGCGTTCAGGCCCATGCCGTAGTTGTCGCCGCCGATCCAGCAGCGGTACGCCTGCGGGGAGGCGAAGATCCGGTCCAGGTTGATCACCGGGATGCCGGCCTTCATGGCCTGCAGCCCCACCTGGGTCAGCGCCTTGCCGTCGGCCGGCAGGATCACCAGCACGTCGACCTTCTTGTTGATCAGGGTCTGGACCTGGCCGATCTGGGCGGCGGTGTCGTTGGAGCCCTCGGTGATCTCCAGCGTCACGTCGGAGTACGTCGCCGCGCGGTCCTTGGCGTTCTGGTTGATGGCGTTGAGCCAGCCGTGGTCGGCCTGGGGACCGGCGAAGCCGATGGTCACGGGCGTGCCGGGCTGGTCGTCGGCGGACGGGACGTTGGTCGCGGCCGTCTCCTGCTTCTTCGGCTCGTTGCTGGTGCAGGCGGTGAGGGCGGCGCCGACGGAGACGGCGGCGGCACCGAAGAGCAGGCCTCGGCGGCTGGTGAGCGGGTTTTCTGGCATGGCGGTGAAACCCTCCTGGGTTCGTGCGCACGGGGCGGGGTGCGGTGAGGTGAGGTGGGGTGGGTCCGGACGGGATGGGAGAGGGAACGTCTGCGGGAGCCGGCGCGACGATCGGTGCCGGCTGGGTGGCGGGAACGGTGCGGTGCGGAGGGGGCGGTTTCGCCCGCGTCAGCTGTCGCCGCCGCGTACGGTGCCGCGCTGGACCAGGACGGCGGCCACGATGATCGCCCCCTTGGCGATCTGCTGGACGGCGCTCTCCAGGTTGTTCAGGGCGAAGATGTTGGTGATGGTGGTGAAGACCAGGACGCCCAGGACGGATCCGACGATGGTGCCGCGGCCGCCGCTGAGGAGCGTGCCGCCGATGATCGCGGCGGCGATGGCGTCGAGTTCGTAGAGATTGCCGTTGGTGTTCTGACCCGACCCGGCCAGGATGATCAGCAGGAAGGCGGCGATCCCGCAGCACAGCCCGGACAGCAGGTAGAGGTACAGCCGCTGCCGGCGTACGTCGATGCCGGCGAGCCGGGCGGCCTCGGCGTTGCCGCCGACCGCGACGGTGCGGCGACCGAAGGTGGTGCGGTTCAGCACCAGCCAGCCGATGACGGTGACCGCCGCGAAGACCAGGACCAGCGGCGGGATACCGAGGATGTAGGAGTCGGGCACCCCGAGGTCGAGTACCGACTTCTCGGTGACGATCTGCGTCTTGCCGTCCGTGAGTTGGAGGGCCAGTCCGCGGGCCGACGCCAGCATCGCGAGGGTCGCGATGAACGGGACCATGCCGCCGTACGCGATGAGCACGCCGTTGACCAGTCCGCAGCCGAGGCCCACGAGCACCGCGGTGAAGAGGATGCCCGCGAAGCCGTACTCCTGGGTGGCGACGGTCGTCGCCCACACCGAGGACAGCGCGACGATGGCGCCGACGGACAGGTCGATGCCGCCGCTGGTGATGACGAAGGTCATGCCGACGGTGACGACGCCGATGACGGACGCCTGGGTCAGCACCAGTTGGAGGTTGGAGACGTCGAGGAACGAGTCGGACTGCGTGATGCCGCCGACGGCGACGAGCACGGCGAGGACGCCGAGCAGGGAGAGGTTGCGCACGTCGGCACGGAGTCCGAGCGCCGGACGCCGGCCGCCCTTGACGGCGGAGGGCGCCTCCGCGGGCGGCAGCGGTGCCTGCGGGGCCTGGGAAGCGGGCTGCGTCATCAGCTCGGGCTCCCTTCCATGACGAGGTCGAGTACACGGTGTTCGTCCAGCTCCTGCGCGGCCGCCGTATGCACGACACGGCCCTCGCGGAGCACCAGGACGCGGTCGGCGAGGCCCAGCACCTCGGGCACCTCGCTGGAGACGAGGAGGACGGCGAGCCCTTCGTCGGCGAGCCGGCGGATGACCGCGTACAGCTCGGCGCGGGCACCCACGTCCACGCCGCGGGTCGGCTCGTCGAGCAGCAGCACGCGGCAACCGCGCAGCAGCCAGCGCGCGAGCACCGCCTTCTGCTGGTTCCCGCCGGACAGGGTGCGGACCCGGGCGTCCGGGTTGTCGGGGCGCAACGACAGCGAGCGGGTGGACCTCTGGGCGGCCAGGCGTTCCTCGCGGCGGTCGAGCCAGCCGCCGCGGGAGAAGCGGGAGAGCGAGGACACCGACACGTTGCGGGTGACCGACTCCAGCATGAGCAGGGCCTGGGCCTTGCGCTCCTCGGGTGCCATGCCCAGTCCCGCGCGGACCGCCGAGCGGACGCTGCCGGGCTTGAGCGGGCGGCCGTCGACGGTGACGCGGCCCGCGGTGGGCCTGCGCGCGCCGTAGACGGTCTCCAGGATCTCCGAGCGCCCGGAGCCGACGAGGCCGGCGAGCCCGACGATCTCGCCGGGCCGGATGTCGAGGTCGACGGGAGCGAACTCCCCCTCGCGGGCGAGCCCTTCGACCCGCAGGACGGGTGCGCCCTCGCGCGGTCCCGCCGGGCGTTCGGGGAAGACGTACTCCACGTCGCGGCCCGTCATGAGGGCGACGATGTCCCTCGTCGGCATCGACTTGGCGGGCAGGCCGCCCGCGACGGCCCGGCCGTCCTTGAGGACGGTGACGCGGTCGCCGATGCGGCGGATCTCCTCCAGCCGGTGGGAGATGTAGACGACGGCCACGCCCTCGGCGGTGAGCTGGGCGACGATGCGGAGCAGGTTGTCGGTCTCCTCCGGGTCCAGCGCGGCGGACGGCTCGTCCATCACGATGAGCCGTACGTCGTGGGAGAGTGCCCGGGCCATCGAGACGATCTGCTGCTGGGCGGCGGACAGTTCGCCGACCTGCCGGGCCGGATCGATCTCGGGGTGGCCGAGGCGCCGGAGCAGGACCTCGGCCTCGCGACGGGCCTGGCGGCCGCGCACCACGAACCCGGCGGTGGTGGGTTCGTGGCCGAGGAAGACGTTCTCGGCGACGGACAGGCCCTCCACCAGGTCGAGTTCCTGGTAGATGGTGGCGATGCCGAGGCGCATGGCGGCGATGGGCGACCTCAGAGAGACGGGTTCGCCGCGCCAGATGATCTCCCCGTCGTCGGGCTGGTGGGCCCCGGCGAGCACCTTGATGAGCGTGGACTTCCCGGCGCCGTTCTGGCCCAGGAGGCAGTGCACCTCGCCGGCCTGGACGTCCAGGTCGACGCCGTCGAGGGCGCGGACGCCGGGGAAGGACTTGGTGATGCCGGACATGGTGAGCAGCGGGCCGCCTGCGGACGGCGGTGGCGGTGGCGGGGCCGGTGGTACTGGTGCCATGACGGATCCCCTCGGCGGGTGCGGGTACACGTGCGCGTGCGGAGCGTGCAAGTGGAGCCTGTGGTGCCGTGGTGCCGTGGTGCCGTGGTGCCGTGGTGCCGATGATCAGTGGTGCCGGTGGTGCGGTTCGTCGTACGGGGCGGCCGGTGGGGGTCGGTCAGGCCGGGGAGAAGACGTGGTCGCTGATGAGCCGGGCCGCGCCGATCACACCGGCGGTGGGGCCCAGTTCGCCCAGGACGATGGGCAGGTTGCCGGTCGCCAGGGGCAGCGACTGGCGGTAGACCTGGCTGCGGATGCTGGCCAGCAGGGTGTGGCCGAGCCCGGTGACGCCGCCGCCGATCACGACGAGTCCGGGGTTGAAGAAGCTGACGAGTCCCGCGATGACCTGCCCGACGCGGTTGCCGCCCTCGCGGATGAGTTCCAGCGCGGTCGCGTCACCGCCCGAGGCAGCGACGGCGACGTCGACCGCGGACAGCTGACCAGCCGCCTCCAGCCGGGCCGCGAGCGCCGGTGAACGTCCCGAGGTGGCGGCCTCCTTGGCGTCGAGGACGAGTGCGGCCCCGCTGAAGTGGGCTTCCAGGCAGCCGGTGTTGCCGCAGGCGCAGGGTCGCCCGCCGTCCACGACCTGGATGTGGCCGATGTCGCCGGCGCTGCCCGTCGCGCCGCGGTAGACCTCACCACCCACGACGATGCCGCAGCCGATGCCCGTACCGATCTTGACGCAGAGGAAGTCCGCGGCGGACCGGGCGACTCCCGCGTGCTGCTCCCCCATGGCCATCAGGTTCACGTCGTTGTCGACCATGACGGGGCAGCCCAGTTCCTGGCTGAGCGCCTCCCGGACCGGGAAGCCGTCCCAGCCGGGCATGATGGGCGGCGCGACCGGGACGCCCTCGGGGTAGCGGACCGGTCCCGGCACTCCGATCCCCGCGCCGTCGAACCCCTCGGCGAGACCGGCGGCCTGGAGTTTGGCGGCCATGGCGAGGATCCGCTCGAAGACGGCGACCGGGCCCTCGCGGACGTCCATCGGGTGGTTGAGGTGGCCGAGCACCTCCAGTTCGGCGTTGGTCACCGCGACGTCGACGGAGGTGGCGCCGATGTCGACGCCCAGGAAGCGCAGGCTCGGGGCGAGCCGTACGTTGTGCGAGCGCCGTCCGCCGCGCGAGGCCGCGAGACCGTCGGAGACCACCAGGCCCGTCTCCAGCAGGCGGTCGACCTCGACCGCCAGCTTGGAGCGCGAGAGCCCGATCAGGTCCCCCATCTGGGCGCGGGAGCTGGGCCCGCCGTCACGGAGCAGCCGCAGCAGCCGCACCTGGTGCGCATTGGCGGGTCGAGCCGTCATACGTCTCACGCGCCCCTCCCCTCCCCTGCCCCGTGGCGCGGGGATGTGCGGCCGGCGACCGGCCGGCCCTGTCCTTGTGGCTTTCGAGGGGAACGTAGCAGCGGCTGCCCGAAGGGGGAAGAAGTTGCGCAGGAATCAGCTCGCTCTTTTTCCGATCCCGGGACAAAGTCCGGTCGCGGTACCGGCGGTGGTGATGTCGCGCCGGGCACGGAATGGTTGCGGCATGGGTTCCCCGCGCCCGATCCACCGACGGCGGGGGCAACATGACGGGGCATGAGCAGAGACCGCTACGTCGACTTCCTCCGTGCGTGGGCGATCGTTCTCGTGGTGCTCGGCCACTGGCTGATCACCGGACTGGTCCGGGGACCCGACGGGGGGATCACCGCACCGGAACTGCTGGCGGTCGTTCCCTGGACCCAATGGCTGACGCTCGGCTTCCAGATCATGCCCCTGTTCTTCCTGGTCGGGGGCCGGTCGGCGGGCGACTCGTGGTCGCGCGCCCGGGCCGCGGGAGGTACGGCCGCCGGGTGGACGGGACGACGGACCCTGCGGCTGCTGCTCCCGACCGCCGTCTACAGCGGTCCGGTGCTCCTCGCCGTCGGGATCTGCGCGGCGGCCGGCGTGGACCCCGACACGCTCGCCCTGGTGGGCTGGGCGATGGGCATGCAGTTCTGGTTCCTCCCCGTGTACCTGGTCCTCGGCGCCCTGACCCCCGCGCTGTACGCGGCCCATCGGCGCTGGGGACTGCGCGCCCCGCTGGCCATGGCGGCGGCCGCCGCCGTGGCCGACGCCCTGGTGGTGACCGCGCACACGCCGTACCTAGGTCTGCTCGACTACGTCCTGGTGTGGGGCGTCGCCTACCAACTCGGCTTCTGCTGGCGGGACGGACTGCTGACGCGGCACCGGGCGACTCCTGTCGCGCTGGCCGCGGGCGGCGGGCTGGCCTTCGCGGCACTGGTGGGGCCAGGGCCGTTCCCGGTCAGCCTGATCCTGGTGACCGGGCAGAGCCCCAGCAACACCGACCCGCCCTCGGCGGCCATGCTGGCCTGGGCCGTGGCCCAGGTGGGTCTGTGCGTGCTCGTCGCCCCCGTCGTGCGGCGGTGGCTGGAGCACGAGCGGGTCTGGCGGCTGGTGCGTCAGACGGGCGGCGCCAGCATGACCCTCTACCTGTGGCACATGGTGCCGGTGCTGATCGTCGCCGCCGCGTTCTACCTCACGGGGCTGGCCCCCGAACCCGCCTTCGGCTCCGCGTCGTGGTGGGCACTGCGCGTGCCCTGGCTGCTGGTACTCGGCCTCGTACTGGCCGTCGTCGTCCGGCTGTTGCGGCCCGTGGACCACGGGCTGGCGGCCGTGTTCGAGCGGACCCGCCCCGACGCCGCCCCGCGCCGGGCGTGGCTCCTGTGGCTCGGGCTGGCCGCCGTCGTTCCCGCGCTCGCCCGCTTCGCGGTGGCGGGGTTCGCGCCCGACGGCCGCTTCCCCGTCCTGCCCGCGGTCGGCCTGGCCCTGGGCACAGCCCTCGCCGTGCTCCCGCAGGCCGTGAACCGTCGCGGTGCGCCGGAACCGAAGGACGTCCTCGAACGAGCGGCCTGACGGCCCCTCACCGACTCGCTGCCCCCGTTCGGCCCCCATACCGCCCTTCCCCGACCTGCCCGACCCGGCGCGTCACGGCAGGCTGGGGAGCGGAGTCCGCCCGGTTGTCCTCGCGCGCCGACCGGGCGGGCCGTCAGCACCGCGGCCGCGGCTACGAGGTGGCCGTCGCCGCCTGGCTGTGGACGTCGTCCGCCGGCACGGCGGGGTCCGGCCAGTCGACCGCGGTCTCGACGGGGCGACCGTAGTCGACACCGTCCACGTCGAAGCCGTACAGGCGACGCACTTCGGCGCCGAACCAGTCGAGGTCCGCGAGACCGGCGATGCCCGCGGTGGTGGCCCTGTCCCAGCGGTCGGCGACGGCGGCCTGGACGTCGTCGCCGAGTTCCCAGGTGTCCAGGCGTACGCGGCCCTCGTCGTCGAGGCGCAGTCCGGCCGCTCCGGTGAGCCCGTCCCACAACTCGGTGAGCTGCGCGGCCGGGGGGACCATGCGGTCGCCCAGGACGCCGCGCAGCAGGCCCACGTACAAGGCGATGCCCGGGATGGCGGTCGAGGACTGCGTGACGGCGGCGCCGTTGACGGAGGTGAGGGCCCGGCCGCCGACCGACGCGCCCAGGCGTTCGTCGAGGCGTCGGGCGGTGGCCTCCAAGTGGGCCTTCGCCGCGCCGATGGTGCCCTGCCGGTAGATCGCGGCGGTGAGCGGGGATCCGATGTACGACAGCGCGACGGTGCTGAAGCCGTCGGCCAGCAGGCCGCGGCCCGCGAGCCGTTCGATCCATCGCTCCCAGTCGGCGCCGCCCATGACGGCCACGGTCTGCTCGATGTCGTCGCCCTCGGCGGGCGCGGTCTCGACCTCGCGGATCTCGGGTGCGCCGTCCGCGCCGAAGACCAGGGTCTTGGTGCGGTGGGCCACGCCGATCGGCTTGAGCACCGACGCGAAGGTGGTTCCGGTGTCGGGGTCGGTACGCCGTGGCGCGGCCACCGAGTAGACCAGGTGGTCGAGGCGTCCGCCGAAGCGCTGCGCGAGCAGGTCGGCGACCTGGTCCTTCATCGCGTCACCGAAGGCGTCGCCGTTGAGGAAGACCATGTCGCTGCCGGCTTCACGGGCGAGGCGTGCGGTGGCGGCGGTGCGGTACCAGCCGGCCGTCGCGGTGCGCCGCTCGGTGGGGCCCTTCTCGAAGCAGACACCGATGCCCCGGATGCCGGCCCGCTTGAGTCCGGCGACGGTGGCGGCGAGTCCGTATCCGGCGGACGAGCCGATCACGAGCGCCACCGGACGGTCCCCGGCCGGTGCGTCCGGGGCGCCGGCGACGGACGACCACATCTCCTCGACGGCCCGTTCGCATCCGGCGGGGTGCGCGTCGAGGAAGAGGAAGCCGCGGTTGCGAGGGGTGATGGTGCGCTGGGTCACCTGTGTTCTCCCTGGAGCTCCAGGCCTTCGGGCCCGGGAGGAATGGGTCCTTGCGTCCGAGCCGCGAAGCGGCGGAGTTGTCTGCGCATCTGTTCTGACCTGCACTCTCTTTCGTTGTCGGTGGGGGCTGTCAGGTTCCGGGGCATGACGACGACAGCGGTGTCCGAGGAGGGCTCCGGGCATGCCCGGTACACCTTCCGCCCGCGTGTGTCGTCCACCGCGCGGGCCGGTCTGGAGGCGGAGTGGGCGCGTTGCCGGTGGGTGTGGAACGAGTGCGTGGCCGTGTCCCGCAAGATCCACGCCCTGAACCGGACCGCCGAGCAGAAGACCACCTGCGGCCCGGCGCAGCTCGACAGGATGCTGACCGAGGCGAGGCGGTCGATGGCGTGGCTGCGGGAAGGCAGCTCGGTGCCGCAGCAGCAGATCATCCGGGACTTCGGCAAGGCCCGGGCCAAGGCGTTGAAGGACATCATGGCGCGGCTGCCGATGCGGCAGCGGGCCGGGATGCCTCGCATCAAGCGCAAGCGCGATGTGGCTTTGTCGCTGAAGCACACCACCCGGGGTTTCAGGGTCAAGGACGGGCGCCTGCATCTGGCGGGAGGCATCGTGCTGACGGTGGTGTGGTCCCGCGACCTGCCCGCCGCCCCCACGTCGGTACGCGTGTATCGCGACAGCTGCGGCCACTGGTACGCCAGTTTCGTCGTGGCCACTGCCCTTGAGCCGCTGCCCGCCACTGGCGCGGTGATCGGTATTGACTGAGGCGTGCGTGAGACCGAGACCACGACCAGCGACGTCGACGACCTGCCCCACGCACAGTACGGCAGGACCGCCGCGGCGAAGCTGGCCCGGTACCTGAGGATGATGGCGCGGCGCCGCACCCCGAGGAACACGCCCGACACCGGCGGTTACCGCAAGGCCCGCCGGGCCGCCGCGAAGGTGTCCCAGAAGATCGCCCGCCAGAGGCGGGACACCGCCCGCAAGTGGGCCAAGCGCGTCGTCACCGACCACGACGCCATCGCGGTCGAGGACTTCCGGCCGAAGTTCCTGGCGAAGTCCAGCATGGCCCGCAAGGCGGCGGACGCGGCGATCGGCGCCACGAAGGCGGCTCTGGTCCGGATGGGCCGTAAGCACGGGCGGGACGTCCGCCTGGTGCATCCCGCGCACACCACCATGGACTGCGCGTCGTGCGGAGCGAGAACCAAGCACGCACTTCCTCTTTCGGAACGTACCTGCACCCGCACCCCGTGCGGAGCCGTGTCCCCCAGGGACAAGAACTCCGCCCGCGTGATGCGGACCGCTGGTCCCCGGCCCACGTGGGCCAGGAATCCCCGCCCATCAGGGCGCGGAGGATGTCAAGTGAGGTCCCTTTCGAAGACGCTCCGGGGATCAGCGGACCCGAACCGGCCGCCACGTGGTGTCAGTCTCCGGTGTCGCGGCCCCGGATCCGGCTCTCGCAGCGCACAACAATCGCCGGACGATCTTGGAGCCTTCCCACGGGATCCCGTGGCGCAAGACCCGATGGGGTGGCCTCGGCGGCCGCGCAGCCCGGCGGCGTCGCCGGGCCCGCGGCCGCGCAGCCCGCGCTACGCCAGGAACCCGGCGACGGCCGTCACGAACCGCTCGGCGTCGTCGAGCCACGGGTGGTGCCCGGCCCCGGGCTGGACGACGAGCCCGGCCCCGGGGAACAGCCCGGCGAACTCGGCGACCGCTCGGGGCGGGGCCCCCGGGTCGACCTCTCCGGCCAGCAGGAGCACCGACGGCGCGAAGCGGGCGAGCGCGGCGCGCGTGGCGTCGGGGTCGAAAGCGCCGTCGGCGCCGAACGCGGCCATGACCTCCGGGTCCGCCCGCTCCTCCGCGGCGGCGTGATGGGCGCGGGCGGGTTCGTCCCAGCGTCCGTAGGAGAACGGTGCGACGGCCCGCCAGTGGTCGTCGCCGCCCCGGCCCGCCGCGATGGCCTCCAACGCCGCGAACGCGGCGGGGAACCAGGGCTCGTCACGCCGGAGCCGCGCGGTGTCGAGCCGCAGGTCCCCGGGGATCGGGATGCCGACCGCCCTGACGCTGGGGGTGACCAGCACCAGCCTGCGGACGCGTTCGGGGTGGCGGGCGGCGTACTGGACGGCCACGTTCGCACCGGCACAGTGGGCGAGCAGGTCCAGGCGGTCGAGCCCGAGGTGCTCGCGCAGGGCCTCCACGTCCTCGACCTGCCGGTCGCACCGGCGGGAGGCGAGGTCCTCCGGGACCTGCGACCGGCCGGTGCCGCGCAGGTCGAGCCTGATCACTCGGCGGTGTGCGGACAGGCCTCCGAGGTCGCCCAGGTACGCGGAGTCCGTCGGTCCCCCGGGAAGGCAGATCACGGGATCGCCGTCGCCGGCGGCGTGGTGGGCGAGCCGGGTTCCGTCGTACGCGGGGAAGAAGTACTCCGAAAATGCCGAGAACGCTGAGGATGCTGGGGATGCTGGGGACACAGGCATGGCAGAGATCCTTTCGGCGGATGCTCAGAACAAGTGCCGCCCTCGCGGGGCGGCTTGGGGACGTATGGATCAGCCGCGCGGGTGCGGTGCGCCGGGACCGGGGGCGAGTCGCCGCACCTCGTGCCGCCCGCTCCGGGGGCGGTGCGCCGCTCCGGGCGCTTCAGGGTGCCGGCCGTCGTCGCGGCCGAAGAGTTGTTCCGTGACGCCGTTCAAGGTCGTCCTGGCGGTGGAGCGCATGAAGGTATGGCCTTTCGGGATGCCTACGGGCACTCCCAGGCCGCCTGTGTCAGGCGAACCGCACAGCCACGCGGGAGGGGAGCACCCAGCCTGCAACAGCGTTGATGGGTCTCACCTCCTCGGTCCGTGGCGAACGCCGCGACGTTATCAGGTGGGGCCGCCGGCGGGGCGCGGATCCTCGGAGAACGGCCGGAAGCCGCCACGGTTTCCTTGACGTCCAAGATGCTCCGCATCATCCTGGAGCGAACGGCGAACGTCATCAATTCATGACAGACACCTCCACAGCGGCCACCCGGCGCGACATCACTTCAGCGCGGGAACGTGGGCCGGCCCACAGCCAGCATCACCACCTTGACTGGTGATGCAGCCTGTGCGAGCGTCGACACCGAGCACGACCGGCCCACCGCGTCCCACGGTGGCCGGGGCAGGGTCGCCCTCGCATGCAGCTGCTTTGCCGCAGGTCATCGGAGGCGGCCCCACGCCCGAATTCCTGGCCCGAAACGAAAGGCGCGCGAAGAATGCCGAACACGCGCAGCACCCCCAAGGCACGGTTCCTGAGCGCGGCGGCCGGCGTCGCCGCCCTCCTGGCCGGCGGCTTGGCCGTAGCGCCCCTCGCGTCGGCCGCCCCGGCGGCCTCGGGCAGCTCACACGCCGCGCACGCCCGTACGGAGGTCCTCTCGCTGGTCGCCCGGCAGACCCAGTCCGCCTCCGTCGATCTGGGCAAGAAGGGCCTGAGCCTGGGTGACGAGCTCGTCATCGCCGAGGACATCTACCGCGACGGCAAGAAGATCGGCGACCACAGCGTGGTCTGCACGTACTTCCACCTCGAACCGAGCGCGCTGCAATGCGTGGGAACGTTCTCCCTGCCCAAGGGGCAGATCAGCGGACAGGCGCTCCTGCACCTGCCGCCCGCCGCGTCCGTCGACATCCCCATCACCGGGGGTTCCGGCGCCTATGACACAGCGCGCGGCTACGTCCACACCGTGCCCGCCGGCAAGACCGAGCGGCACCTCACCTTCCACATCGTCCACTGACCGTCGATCGCCGATCGCCCATCGCAGATAGCCGAATCGACACGGAGGAAGAGGATGCGGCTCATGTCGAAGACCGCCCGGAAACCCGCCGAGACGCCTGACGTCACGGCTGCCACCGCCACCGCCATCCCCGCGGTCACCGTCGTCACCACGGCCGTCACGGTCGCGGATGCCGACGCGGCGGCCCGCCGTGCCAGGTTCGGGGCGCTCCCCGAGCGCGTGCGGCCCGAGGAAACGACCGAGGTGATCCCCCTCATAGCGAAGTACCCCTCGCAGGACCACTACGACCACGAGAAGTGGCTCACCTGCCGATGGGTGTAGGCAGCGGGTAGGCAGCGGTCCCGACCTGGGGGGGCGCATATTCGATCGACCTCCGCGCCCGGCACGGCTACGTTGGCGCGATGGCCGAGCTGCGCACCGAACGTCTCCTGCTCCGCGGATGGCGGGACTCCGACCGCGTCCCCTGGGCCGCGCTGAATGCCGATCCGCGGGTCCGTGAGCACTTCCCCGGCGTGCTCACGCGGGAGCAGAGCGACGCGTCCGCGGCCCGTTTCCAGGCCGACCTCGAACGGCGCGGCTGGGGATGGTGGGCGGTGGAGGTCGCAGCCACCGGCGACTTCATCGGATTCACCGGGCTCGATCCCGTGGACGAGGGAATGCCGTTCACCGGGGTGGAGGCCGGCTGGCGCCTGGCCCGCTCGGCGTGGGGCCATGGTTACGCCACCGAAGCGGCCCTGGCCGTGGTGGCCTTCGGCTTCGAGGACGTCGGCCTCGACGAGATCCTCGCGGTCACGACCGCGACCAATCTCCCCTCGCAGGCCGTGATGCGCCGCGTCGGCATGACCCGTGACCCGGCCGACGACTTCGACGACCCCGACGTGCCGGACGGCCCCCTGCGCCGCAGCGTCGTGTACCGCCTCCGAGCCCAGGACTTCGCCGGGGCGGCGCGCCCCCTGACGTAGTCGTGCGACCGCACGACGGTTCGGGGCCGGTCGGGAAGCGCCTGGTCAGACCTTGTCCAGCCAGAGCACGATGCCGGTCATGTCACTCAGCACGGCCGCGACACCCGCCCTGATCGCGCCCTCGCAGCGCGCGGTGGTGAACGAGGCGGGGTCGTAGGTGGAGGACATACCGAGCCCCTCCCCCCGGAACGAGGCGCCTGGCCAGTCGACTGCCGTCACGTTCTGCGTGGGCTCCGCCAGTTCGGCACCCACGACGAGGAACTGCTGCGACAGATGGTTCGGGGTGATCATCGCCAGCGGGTCGATCAGGTCGTTGCCCGCGCTGACGATGAGGTCGGCGCCCATCTTCATGGCCCTGCCGGCCGCCGCAACGTAGTCCGACGGGCTGTCGGCGGTCACCGTCCTGAGGTCGACGTGCTCCGCCGCGGCCCACTCGTCGACCGCCTTGACCAGCGCCTTGGTCGGGCCGTCGTCGCCCGCGGTGAGCAGGACGACACGGTAGCCCTGCGGCGGGTGGACGCCGCTCCAGGAGCCGGGCCGCGGAGTGGCGGTGGCCTCCGGGCCGGGCGGCGCGGCGGGGTCGACGAAGCCGGGACCGAGCGTGCCGACGGCGGTCGGCTGCGGGTGCGGCCGTGACCAGTCGTCTCCGGAGCCGCATCCGGTGACCAGCGCGGCGGCCACGGCCAGCGTGGCGAGGGCGCGAAGCGGGGCGCGCAAGGTGATCGTCCTCCGAGTGGTGAAGGGTGGTGCGCCCCCCATCCTGCTATCCCGTCGCGCGCCGCGATCCGTCGAGGGTGTCGTTCTCGATGTTGTTGTTCGACGGTTCGCCAACAGGGCGGATGGTGTTCACCCGTGACATGCACCGTGCACTGGCAACCTGAAGGAGCCACATGTCACAACGTGTCCGCCGCGCCGTCATCGGGATCACCGCGGCGGTGATCGCTTTCCTGGGCCTCGGGCAACCGGCGTACGCCCACGGGTTCTCGTCGACCGTGTACGTCAACGTCGCCTCGGGCGGCGAGGGTCGGATACGGACGACGCTGCAGCTCGAGTACGACCTGTTCATCGTCTCCACCGCCGACTACGAGAAGGACGATTCACTCTTCACGGCAGGAACCGCCGCATTCGACGCGGGCGACAAGGACGCGCAGGGGGCGGCGCTCAACGCCCACAAGGCGTCGGCGGTCGCCTACGCCACCCAGCGCTTCTCGGTGTCCTCCGGGGACACGGCCTGTACCGCGGCGCAGGTCGGCGACTTCACGATGGGGCAGCGGGAGGGCGTGCCGTACGCCGGTCTGACGCTCGACTGGACCTGCGCCGGAGGGGGCGACGACCACGCGGTGCGCAGCGGGCTCTTCCCCGACGCGGAGGGGTACGTCAAGGGCACCAAGACAATCGTCACTTACGACGTCGACGGCCGCTCGGGCAGTGCGGCGCTCGACGCGGCGCACCCGTCCTTCTCCATCAGCCAGACGTGGTACGAGCGGTTCTGGGAGTTCTTCCGCCTGGGCGCCGAGCACCTGCTGACCGGGATCGACCACATCCTGTTCCTGCTCGCGCTGATCGCCGGCTCCCGCCGGCCGCGCGAGATCGTGCTCGCGGCCACCAGCTTCACCCTCGCGCACTCGGTGACGTTCATGCTCGCCGCGCTCGGTGTGGTCGACGTGCCGTCGGGGATCGTGGAACCGGTCATCGCGCTGTCGATCGCCGTGGTCGCGGGCTGGCACCTGTGGCGGATCTGGCGGCGCCGCGGCCTCGCGACCGACATGGAGACGCTGGGCGAGGGGCACTTCAGCCTGGACCGCGCCGGATGGACGCGCCTCGGCGTCGTCTTCTGCTTCGGCCTGGTCCACGGCCTGGGCTTCGCGGGCGCGTTGGGGATCGACGAGGCGTGGTCGTGGACCCTGCTGTGGTCGCTGCTGGTGTTCAACGTGGGCATCGAGACGGTGCAACTGGCCATCATCGCCGTGGTCTTCCCGGTGCTCATCCTGCTCCGGCGCCGTTCCCGGGTTGCCGGTCTGTGGACGACAGGTGTCATCTCGGCGGGAGTGGCCGCGATGGGGCTGGTGTGGTTCGTGCAGCGGACGTTCGGCCTGTAGGACATGCCCAGGTCTCCGTGTGTTGTTCAGACAAGTCGAAGATCAGATTTATCTTCCCTTTACCAACACCCGAGAGTTTGTTGATCTCCATTCCATGCACACACATCGTGCACAAGAGGAACGAATACTCATGAGATCGAGCAACTCCTCGCAGGCCTCCGGGTCTGCGCGGCGCCGTGTCGCCACTGGCGCCACCGCGGCATTTCTCGGCCTGAGCGTGGCCCTCGGCAGCGGCCTGGCGACTCCCGCCAACGCCGCCGACACCTCCACGATCACCGGCATCGTCCTCGGCGTGGGCTCCAACGAGTCCCAGCGCACCGTCACGTGGTACTCCTCCGCGGACACGGCCCAGAAGGTCCAGGTCGTCCCGACCGCGCAGCTCGTGAACGGCGAGTTCCCGGCCGACGCGGCCACCTTCGACGCCATCGGCGCGGCGAACATCGCGACCAGCGGCGGCTTCAACCGCCACGCGACGATCACCGGCCTGAAGGAGAACACGGCGTACTCCTACCGTGTCGGCACCGAGGGCAGCTGGTCCACCGCGTACGCCTTCAAGACGCAGGACTTCGAGGGCGACTACGACTTCCTGTTCTACGGCGACCCGCAGATCGGCTCGTCGGGCAACCTGGCGAGCGACCAGGCCGGCTGGCAGGACACGGTCGACGTCTCGCTGCGGGCCAACCCGAACGCCGAGATCCTGGTGTCGGGCGGTGACCAGGTCGAGACGGCGAACACCGAGTCCCAGTGGGACTCCTTCCTCGCCCCGAACCAGCTGCGCCAGTACCCCTGGGCCGCCACCATCGGCAACCACGACGTCGGTGGCAAGGCCTACGAGCAGCACTTCACCACCCCGAACACCGACCGTTCGGCCCCGTACTACGACAACGGGAACCCGGCGGGCACCAAGTCGGGCGGTGACTACTGGTACATCTACAAGGATGTGCTGTTCATCGACCTGAACAGCAACAGCTACAACTCCGCCACCGGCGGCGGCGACGCGGCGCACGTCAGCTACGTCACCGACGTCATCAACAAGCACGGCAACGAGGCCAAGTGGAAGGTCCTCGTCTACCACCACGCGATCTACTCGCCGGCCGCGCACGCCAAGGACAGCGACAACAAGCAGCGTCGTACGGACTTCCCGACGACGTTCTCCAAGCTCGGTGTCGACCTGGTCCTCCAGGGCCACGACCACAGCTACTCCCGCAGCTACCTGATCAAGAACGGCGAGAAGGAGAACCCGGCCGAGAAGCCGGGTGCTGCCGACGTGTACCCGGGTCCCGGCGGCGTCCTCTACGTGACGGCCAACTCCGCCTCGGGCTCGAAGTACTACGACATCACCACGCCGGACAACAGCGGCACGAGTGGTGCGGGCAACGGCGCCGACCCGCTGAACCCGAACAACTACTGGTACAACTCGGTTCAGAACCAGGAGCACGTCCGCACCTACGTCAAGGTGCAGGTGCGCAACGACAAGCTCGTGGTCGAGAACATCCGCAGCGCCGCCAACGGCGCCGACCAGCCGGTCGGTTCGCACGTCGACGACGTCACGGTGCACCCGTACCACGGTGACAGCCAGGACCTCCAGGTCAACGTCCCGAACCCGGCTCCGGGCGAGTTCGGCTGGACGATCGACGGCTACAACGGCCTGGTGGACCTCGGCACCGCCGAGGAGAAGAACGGCGACCACTTCGAGGCCGACGGTCGGCTCAACCCGATCGTCGTCTCCGACAGCCGCCGCTCGCTCGCCCCGTGGTCGATCTCGGCCAGCGTCAGCGCGTTCAAGGACGCCGACAAGACGTTCGCCAGCTCCTTCCTCGGCTGGACGCCGCGCGTCCTGGTCGCCGGCGCGGGCGCCACGGCCAACGCGTCGGTGGCCTCGGGCTACGACGACCAGGGCCAGGGCCTCGCGATCTCGCGCGGTCTCGCCTCCGCCGAGCAGGGCCACGCGCGTGGTGAGGCCAAGGTGGGCGCCGACCTGGATCTGAAGATCCCGGACAGCGTCCAGAAGGGTGACTACCGCGCCACCCTGACGATCACCGCGCTCAGCAGCTGATCGGACCCGTTCCACAGGCGGGGGGGGGGGCCCCCCGCCCCCCCCCCCCCCCCCCCCCCCCCCCCAAAAAAAAAGTGACACCCCCCCCCCCCCCCCAGAAGAACAACAACCCCCCCCCACGGCCCCCC
>NZ_JBIARB010000016.1:0-179955 GCF_042889545.1 Streptomyces sp. NPDC002574 | reverse complement strand
GTTGAGTTCTCAAGGAACGGAAGCTTCCTTCGAGACCGTTTCACCGGCCCCTCCGGGCTTTCCCTTCGTTGTCACCAGCTTATCAGACTCTTTCGAGCCCGATTCCCGCCGGTGGGGATTGATGCTTTCCTGCTTTTGCGTTCCGGCCTTTCGGCTTTCCCGCTCCCCGACTTTAGCAGATGCTTTCCGTCGGATTTACCACCCGGATTACGAGGACACACGTTTCCGCACTCACTCGTCCCGGGGGTTGTCCCAACCTAGTGGACCCGCCCGGTCGGAGCAAATCCGCTGCCCAGAGGTGTGGGCGGTCGTGGAGGGGTGGCAGACTAAGTGGTCTGGACCACTTGGGAGGCTTCACTATGACGACTGTTTCGGCGCCCCTGAACGGGCGCGTCATCGGGCTGGCCGCGGTGCCGGACCCCGTGTTCTCCGGCGCGATGGTCGGCCCCGGTACTGCGGTCGACCCCGTGCGCGAGCCGTCGACGGCGGTGTCCCCCATCGACGGGGTGGTGGTCTCCCTGCACGCGCACGCGTTCGTCGTGGTCGACACCGAGGGCCACGGGGTACTGACGCACCTGGGCATCGACACGGTGCAGCTGGGCGGCGAGGGCTTCGAGGTGCTCGTCGCCAAGGGCGACACCGTGGTGCGCGGCCAGGAGATGGTGCGCTGGAACCCGGCCGCTGTCGAGGCCGCCGGCAAGTCCCCGGTGTGCCCCGTGGTGGCACTGGAGGCGACGGTCGACGCGCTGTCCGAGCTGCGGGAGGACGGCGACGTGGTCGCCGGGGCCACCCTCTTCTCCTGGACGTAGCCTTTTCGGCAGGGCCACTTCCGACGCAGGTACACGACGCAGTTACACAGGGAACGCGGTCGCGAGCGTCCGCGACAACCGGAGACGGGTGAGATGGAGACAACGCTGCGAGGCGTCGGTGTCAGCCACGGTGTGGCGATCGGCGAGGTACGGCACATGGGCACCGCGGTACTGGAGCCCCCGGCCAAGCAGATTCCGGCCGAGGAGGCGCCGCGGGAGCAGGCGCGGGCGCGGCAGGCCGTGGAAGCGGTCGCCAACGACCTGGTCGCGCGCGGCAATCTGGCCGGTGGCGAGGCGCAGGCCGTGCTGGAGGCCCAGGCGCTGATGGCGCAGGACCCCGAGCTGATGGCCGACGTGGAGCGGCGCATCGCGGTGGGGAGTTCGGCGGAGCGCGCGGTGTACGACGCCTTCGCCTCGTACCGGGCGCTCCTGGCGAACGCGGGCGAGTACCTGGCCGGCCGGGTCGCGGACCTGGACGACGTGCGGAACCGGATCGTGGCGCGGCTGCTCGGTGTGCCCATGCCGGGTGTGCCGGACAGCGACGAGCCGTACGTGCTGATCGCGCGGGACCTGGCCCCGGCGGACACGGCGCTGCTGGACCCGTCGCTGGTGCTCGGGTTCGTGACCGAGGAGGGCGGCCCGACCAGTCACAGCGCGATCCTGGCCCGGGCTCTCGGCGTGCCGGCGGTGGTGGCGCTGCAGGGCGCGACCGAGCTGACCGAGGGCACGGTCATCGCCGTGGACGGCAGCACCGGCGACATCTTCGTCGAGCCGAGCAAGGACCGGCGGGCCGAGCTGGCGAAGGCCGCGGCGGAGCGCAGGGCCGCGCTCGCGGCGTCGTCGGGGCCGGGCGCGACCTCGGACGGTCACAAGGTGCCGCTGCTGGCGAACGTCGGAGGGCCGGCCGACGTCCCGGCGGCGGTCGCGGCGGGCGCCGAGGGCGTGGGTCTGTTCCGTACCGAATTCCTGTTCCTGGACGATTCCAAGCAGGCTCCTTCCGAGGAGAAGCAGGTCGAGGCGTACCGGAAGGTGCTCGAGGCCTTTCCCGAGGGCCGGGTCGTGGTGCGGGTGCTGGACGCGGGCGCGGACAAGCCGCTCGACTTCCTGACGCCGGCCGACGAGCCGAACCCGGCGCTGGGCGTGCGGGGTCTGCGCACCCTGCTGGCGCACCCGGACGTCCTGCGCACGCAGCTGCGCGCGCTGGCCACGGCCGCCGAGGGTCTGCCGGTGTACCTGGAGGTCATGGCGCCGATGGTGGCGGACCGCATCGACGCCAAGGCGTTCGCGGACGCCTGCCGCGAGGCCGGGCTGCAGGCGAAGTTCGGGGCGATGGTGGAGATCCCGTCGGCGGCGCTGCGGGCGCGGTCGATCCTGCAGGAGGTCGAGTTCCTTTCGCTGGGGACCAATGACCTGGCGCAGTACACCTTCGCGGCGGACCGCCAGGTCGGTTCGGTCTCGCGGCTGCAGGACCCGTGGCAGCCGGCGCTGCTGGACCTGGTCGCGGCGGCCGCCGAGGCGGCCCGCGCGGAGGGCAAGAGCTGTGGTGTGTGCGGTGAGGCGGCCTCCGATCCGCTGCTGGCGTGCGTGCTGACGGGTCTGGGTGTGACGAGCCTGTCGATGGGCGCGGCCTCGCTGCCCTACGTCCGGGCGACGCTGGCGAAGTACACGCTGGCGCAGTGCGAGCGGGCCGCCGCGGCGGCGCGGGCGACGGACACGGCCGACGAGGCCCGCCGGGCGGCGCAGGCGGTGCTGTCCGGCGAGTGAGGTGAACGTGCTCACCCCGAGGGGCGTCCCGCCGGTGTGCGGGGCGCCCCTCGGCGTTTCGGCGCCGCCGTGCGGTCAGTCCTCCGGGGGCGGGAGCGGGAAGCCCGGGCGGTGGACGACGCCGGGCTCGGGCGGCACGGGCTCGCCGGTCTCGGCGTCCGTGCAGTAGGCGTTGAACACCTCGGCCTCGCTGAGCGGGCTGAGCCAGCCGTCGCGCAGTGTCCAGCCGCGGACCTCGTCGGGAGGACCGGCTCCGGGGCCGCCCCGTCCCGAGGAGGGGGCGGTACTGCGCACGACGAGGCCTCCGGGGCTGTCCGTCGCCAGGCCGGCGGCGAGGACGGTGCAGCAGACGAGGGCCTCGGCCTCGGCGAGGTGGACCATCCCGTGCTCGTCGCAGCGGGCGTGCATCGCCGCGAGCAGGGTGGTGTCCTCGGTGGGGACGCTGCACACCACGTGGTGGGTGCCCGGGCCGGCGGCGTCGAGGAGGCGGGTCAGTGCCTGGGAGGCCCGGTCGAACGAGGTCCGGGCGAGGTCGTCGCCGCAGCACGCGCAGTCCCCGGCCCGGGCGAGGATGTCGCCGGCGAGCTCCCAGGTGGCCTGGCGGGTCGTCTCGTACTCGAGCTGCGTGACGAGGTGTTCCAGCGCCTGGCCGGTGTACGGGACGGTGGGTCCTGAGGCGGTGACGTCCGCCGCGTAGCGTGCCCGGGCGCGCGAGGTGTCGGCGTCGCCGCCGGTGTCCACGCAGTACTGGGCGTACTCCCCCGGGTCGAAGACCCCGACGCGGACGTGGATGCCGCGGGAGGTCAGGGAGCGCAGCAGCCCCTCCATGCGGCGCAGGTAGTCGGTGTGGTCGTGGAACCGGAAGCTGCGGTAGCCGCGCATGGCGTCGAAGTCCGCGGCCGCGGTCAGGAGCGCGACGGTGGTCGGCGCCTCGCGGCGCAGGGCGCGCCGGCCGGTCCTGACGGTGCGTCGCGCTGTCCCGGCCCGGTTCCCGGCCTGGTCCTTGACCTCGTTCTTCGAGCGGTTCCCGGCGCGGTTCCTGGTGTGTGTCATGGCTCCCCCTGGGTACGGCGATTCAATGCTCACTCACCGTAACCGAGGCCACTGACAGTGACGGTTCCGCCTGCGGGGGCTGCCTGCCGGCGGGCAGCCCCCGGCCCGTCAGCCGCGGGTGCGGGCCAGTTCCTCGTAGAAGGCCAGGAGGCCGATGTCGTCCACGGAGCCGGGGTTGACGGCCTTGGCGAGCGGGGTGCCCTGGAGGAGCTTCTTGACGGGGACCTCGATGCGCTTGCCGGTGAGGGTGTGCGGGATGCCGGGGACCGGGATGATCTCGTCGGGCACGTGCCGGGGGGAGAGCTGCTCGCGGATGGTGCGCTTGACCTTGTCGCGCAGGGCGTCGTCGAGTTCGGCGCCGTCGGCGAGCTGGACGAACAGCGGCATCCAGTAGCCGCCGTCGGGCTGTTCGACGCCGATGACGAGGGACTCGCGGATCTCCGGGAGCCGTTCGACGGCCTCGTAGATGTCGGCGGAGCCCATGCGGACGCCCTGGCGGTTGAGGGTGGAGTCGGAGCGACCGTGGATGATCACCGTGCCGCGCGAGGTGAGGGTGATCCAGTCGCCGTGCCGCCAGACGCCGGGGAACATCTCGAAGTAACTGTCGCGGTACCGGGTGCCGTCCGGGTCGTTCCAGAAGTGGATCGGCATGGACGGCATGGGGTTGGTGACGATCAGCTCGCCGACCTCGTCGGTGACGGGCTTGCCGTACGCGTCCCAGGCCTGCAGGTCGGTGCCGAGGCAGGGGGCCTGGAGCTCGCCGATGTACACCGGGAGGGTCGGCACGCCGCCCGCGAAGCAGCTGCAGACGTCCGTGCCGCCGCTGACGGAGGCGATCCAGAGGTCCTCCTTGACCTCGTCGTGGATCCAGCGGAAACCGTCCGGCGGGAGCGGGGAGCCGGTGGTGGCCACGCACTTGACGGCCGAGAGGTCGTGGTCGCGGCCGGGGCGCACGCCCGCCTTGCGGCAGGCGATGACGTACGCGGCGGAGGTGCCGAAGACGGTGGTGCCGGTGCGTTCGGCGACGCCCCACTGGGCGCCGGTGTCGGGGAAGCCGGGGCTGCCGTCGTACAGGACGATCGTGGAGCCCGCGAGCAGTCCGCCGACGAGGAAGTTCCACATCATCCAGCCGGTGGAGGTGTACCAGAAGAAGCGGTCCCGCGGCCCGAGGTCCATGTGGAGCCCGGTCTGCTTCAGGTGCTCCAGCAGGATGCCGCCCTGGGACTGGACGATGGCCTTGGGCAGGCCCGTGGTGCCGGAGGAGTACAGCACCCACAGCGGGTGGTCGAACGGGACCTGCTCGTAGACCGGTTCCCGGTCGCCGGAGACCAGGTCGTCCCACTCCAGTGTGCCCTCGGGTGCGGCGGTGCCGAGCAGCGGAATGTGCACGACGGCACGCAGTGAGGGCAGTTCGGCGCGCAGTTCGGCGACGACGGCGGTGCGGTCGTGCTCCTTGCCGCCGTAGCGGTAGCCGTCGACGGTGAACAGGACGACGGGTTCGACCTGCTGGAAGCGGTCGAGGACGCTGCGGGCACCGAAGTCCGGGGCGCAGGAGGTCCACACGCCGCCGACCGCCGCTGTGGCCAGCAGGGCGACGACCGCCTGCGGGATGTTGGGGAGGTAGCCGCTGACCCGGTCGCCGGGGCGGACGCCGAGGGCGCGCAGCTCATGGGCGAGGGACGCCACCTGGCCGCGCAGTGCGCCCCAGCTCGTCTCGCCGATGTCGTGGCGCTCGTCGAGGTGGAGCAGCGCCGGCGCGCCGGCGCGATCCGGGTCCTCGGCCGGACGCAGCGCGTGCTCGGCGTAGTTGAGGGTGGCGCCGGGGAACCACCGCGCTCCCGGCATGGAGGCGTCGGCGAGCACCGTCTCGTACGGGGTGCCGAAGCGCACGTCGAACCACTCCACGACGGCCTGCCAGAAGGACTCCGGCTCGCGCACCGACCAGGCGTGCAGCGCGGCGTAGCCGGCGACGGGGTCGGCCAGGTCGGCGGCGGGTGCGCCGTGCCGGCCCGCGGCCCAGGTCTGGAAGCGGGTCACCTGGGCGCCGGAGACACGGTCGGGGCCGGGCCGCCACAGCGGCCGCGCGGTCTCCGCGGGGGTGGCGGGCTCGGATGTGGTGCTCATGGGGCGGCTCCCGGACGGTACGCGGCGCTGCGTCGTGTGCGGTCGGACCGCGGCGGGCGGAATGTCCCGGCGCGCGGATGGGCAGGACGATGCCACGTGATCGTCTTCGGCGCCAGGGCCCACCCCACACATTCGGGGGTGTCACCATGTGCCCGGACCCCGGTGAACAGGGGGCCTGCGGGCGGCGGGGCGTGCGGGAACGGTGAAAGGGTGGGGTGTATGGATGCTCGGGACCTGGCACGGCAGGTGCGCGCGGTCGGATCGGCGAACGGGCTGCGGTCGGTGCGCGCCGCGTGGCGCCGGCAGCGGACGGACGCGCGGGACCTGCCGCGGAGGGGGCCCGAGCGGGCGCGGGTGCCGGGGGCGGCCGAGGGCGCGGACCCGCTGCCGGGCGGCGGCCTGGTCCGGTTCGCCCGGTCGAGCCTGCGGGTGCGGGTCGCGGCGGGCGGCGCGGTCTTCTGCGGCTGGGACGGGGCGGAGCCGGAGCCGTCGTACGCGCTGGCGGGGAGCTGCCCGGACGCGGACGTCCGGGCCGTGATGGAGCCGGACAAGGACGGCTGGCGGGTGGTGTCGGAGCGGGTCACCGTGATGGTGTCGCGGCACGGCGCGGTGGAGTTCCGCACGCCCGGGGGGCTGCTGCTGCGCAAGGACCTGCCGCCGCGCTGGTGGGACCCGCTCGGCTCCCGGGACGGCACCGAGGCGCGCTGGGTGCAGCGCTCTGAGACGGCGGCGGACGCGGCGGTGTTCGGGCTCGGCGGGCGCGCGTCGGGGCCGCGGCTGGGCGAGGGCTCGTACCGGCTGTGGAACACCGACCCGGACGGGACCTTCGAGCCGGAGACCGATCCGCTGTACATCACGATGCCGGTGCAGTTGGTGGTGGCGGACGCGGGCAGTCATCTGGTCTTCCACGACAACACCTGGGACGGCCGGGTGACGCTGCGCGACGGCGAGGAGGGCGCGGGCTCGGGGCACGACCGTCCCGGCGGCTGCGAAGTGCGGGTGGACGGCGGTCCGCTGCGCTACTGGGTGATCCCCGGCACGCCGGCGCGCATCCTGACCGCGTGGACGGCCCTGACCGGACGCCCCGCGCTGCCGCCGCGCTGGGCGCTGGGGCACCAGCACTCGCGGTGGGGCTTCGGCTCCGAGGCCGAGGTGCGCCGGGTGGCCGCCGGTTACCGGGAGCGCGGGCTGCCGCTGTCGGCGATCCACCTGGACATCGACCACTACGAGGGCCACCGGGTCTTCACCGTGGACCGCGAGCGCTTCCCCGATCTGCCGGGGCTGGCCGAGGAGTTGCGGACCGCGGGCGTGCGCCTGGTGTCCATCGTGGACCCGGCGGTCAAGGAGGAACCCGGGAACCCCGTCCACGACAGCGGGGTGGCCGCGGACGTCTTCGTGCGCGACGCCCACGGCGAGACCGTCCGCGGTGTGGTGTGGCCGGGGGACGCGGTGTACCCGGACTTCACCGACCCGCGCGTGCGCAAGTGGTGGGGCGGGCTGTACGCGGAGCGTCTGGCGCAGGGCTTCGCCGGGGTGTGGCACGACATGAACGAGCCGGTGTCCTTCGCGGCGTTCGGCGACGCGACGCTCCCCCGCTCGGCCCGGCACGCCCTGGAGGGCCGCGGCGGCGACCACCGCGAGGCGCACAACGTCTACGGCCTCTCCATGGCGCGGGCCGGGTACGAGGGGCTGCGCGAACTGCACCCCGACAACAGGCCGTTCCTCTTCTCCCGCTCGGGCTGGGCGGGCATGCAGCGCTACGGCGGCACGTGGTCGGGCGACGTCTCCACCAGCTGGCCGGGGCTGCGGGCCTCGCTGTCGCTGGTGCTGGGCCTGGGGCTGTGCGGGGTGCCCTACTCGGGGCCGGACGTCGGCGGGTTCACCGGCAGTCCCTCGCCCGAGCTGTATCTGCGCTGGTTCCAGATGGCCGCGTACTTCCCGTTCTTCCGTACGCACTCGGCGATCACCGCGGGCCGCCGAGAGCCGTGGGAGTTCGGGCCACGGGTGCTGGAGGGCGCGCGGGCCGCGCTGCGCGAGCGGGAGCGGCTGATGCCGTACCTGTACACGCTGGCGCACGGGGCGCGGCAGTCGGGCGCCCCCTATGTGCGGCCTGTGTGGTGGGGCGACCCCGAGGACCGCAAACTGCGCGCGTGCGGGGACGCGTTCCTGCTCGGCGACGCTTTGCTGGTGGCCCCGGTGATGGAGCAGGGCGCGACGGAGCGGGCGGTGCGGCTGCCGCGCGGCCTGTGGTACGACACGGCGACCGGGGAGGCGTACCAGGGGCCCGGGCAGGTGTTGCTGCCCGCGCCGCAGGAGCGCGTCCCGGTGCTGGTCCGGGCGGGGTCGGTGGTGCCGGTGGCGGAGGACGACGGGTCCGTGGCCCTGGAGGCGTGGGCGCCCGCGGCCGGGCGCACGGGCGGCGGCCTGCTGGTCACCGACTCCGGCGACGGCTGGGCGGAGCCGCGTACGGAGCGCTTCACGTCCCGGCTCGTGGACGGCGCGGTGGTGGTGACCCGGGACGGGCACGACGAGGTGGGCCACGCCGTGCGGGTGCGGGGATCAGCCGCTCAGTAGCGGCCGTCGAACCAGTTCCGCACGGCCTCCGTGTGCAGCGGGAAGGCCAGTTCGGCGGGCGCGGTCAGGATCTGCCGGGAGTCGGTCTCGTCAGTGGGGACGTCGGGCGGCAGATCCTCCTCGGCCCGCTCGGGCAGCAGGCCGAAGAGCAGCACATGGCCGGTGTCGCCGCTGAGGGCGTCCGCGAGCCGCACGTCGGAGACCGCGGCCTTGATGCCGGTCTCCTCGTCGAGTTCGCGGACCACGGCCTGCTGCCAGGTCTCGCCGTGGTCGACGAATCCGCCGGGGAGGCCGAGCATGCCGCGCGCCGGCTCGATGGTGCGGCGGATCACGACCAGCCCGGTCGTGCCGTCCGTCCGCACCGGCAGCAGCGCGATCGCGACCGGCAGCGGGTTGCGGTAGGTGACGTTCCCGCAGGCGGGGCAGGTCCGCGGCCAACCGGCGCCGGGACCGAACTCGGCACCGCAGTAGGAGCAGTGGCTGTCCTTCTGACGACTGGTCACCCGCGGACTGTATCCGACGGCGGCGTCGCCCGCGGGTGTCGGGTGCCGATCCCTGTCCGTCGCGGCGGGTGACAGGGCAGACTGGCGTCCGTGACACCCGAATCCCTGCGAAAAGGCGCCAATCTCCCGGTGCCCGTGCCGGCCGTGCGGGCCGTGCTGGACTGGTCGCCGGGCCCCGGCGTGCCCGACGTCGACGCCTCGGCGCTGCTGCTGACCGCCGAGGGGCGGGTGCGTTCCGACGGCGACCTCGTCTTCTACAACCAGCCGGTGCACGGCTCCGAGGCCGTACGGCACGTAGGGAAGCAGGCCGGCCCCGCGCAGGCGACGGACGCCCTCGACGTGGACCTCGCCCGGGTGGAGCCGGCCGTCGAGCGGATCGTGCTCTGCGCGTCCGCGGACGGCGGGACCTTCGGGCAGGTGCCGGGGCTCCGGCTGCGACTGCTGGACGCCCGCAACGGGGCGGAGATCGCGCGCTTCGACATGCGGGCGGAGACGGAGACGGCGTTCGTCGGCGGGGAGCTGTACCGGCGCGGCGGTGTCTGGAAGTTCCGGGCGGTGGGTCAGGGCTACGCGTCCGGCCTCGCCGGGCTGGCCACCGACTTCGGCATCACCGTCGACGCGCCGCCGCCCCCGGTCCCGGCCCCGCAGCCGGTCGCACCACCACCACCACCACCGCCGCCGTTCCCGGGGACGGTGCCCCCGCCCGCGCCGTTCCCGGCGGCCGCCGCTCCTCCCCCGCCGCCGGTCACACGGCTCACCAAGGGCGAGGAGCACCTGCCGCCCGACATGCGCAAGCGCCTGAGCCTGCGCAAGGAGCAGGTCGCCGTCAGCCTGCGCAAGCACGGCGCCGCGGACGTCGTGGCGCGGGTGATCCTCGTGCTCGACGCGTCCGGGTCGATGAGCGGCCTGTACGCACGGGGCGTCGTCGCCGGCGTGGTGGAGCGCATGGCGGCGGTCGCGGCACAGATGGACGACGACGGCGAGATGCAGGCGTGGACCTTCGCCTCGTACCCGGCACGCCTGCCGGACCTGCGTCTGGCGGAGCTGCCGGAGTGGCTGAGGCTGCACGTGCGGGTCGGCGAGCTCAGCCTGTTCGGCCGTCCCAAGAAGCCGCGTCACGGAATGCGGCCGGGCCAGGTCGACATGCGGCTCGTCGGCATCCAGAACGAGGAGCAGAAGGTCATCGCGGAGGTCCGGGCGTACGTCCGGGCGAACCCGGCGCCCGTGCCCACGCTCGTGCTGTTCTTCTCCGACGGCGGCGTCTACCGCAACGCGCAGATCGAGCAGCAACTGCGGGAGGCGGTGGAGGAGCCGCTGTTCTGGCAGTTCGTCGGTCTGGGCCGGGCCAGCTTCGGCGTGCTGGAACGGTTCGACACCCTGCCGGGCCGCCGCGTGGACAACGTGGGCTTCTTCGCCGTGGACGACATCGCGACCGTGCCGGACGCCGAGCTCTACGACCGGATCCTCTCCGAGTTCCCCTCCTGGCTGACCGCCGCGCGGCGGGCGGGCATCCTGCGCTGAACCTCCCGTTTGTCGGCGGCGGTCGGCCCGTAGGACTCCAGGACGACGGGAGCGCCCAGCACCTCGGCGACGGCCCGTGACCAGGCGGCCCCGTCGGCGCCGGGAGTGTCCCAGCGTGCGGGCCGGGCGGTGGTCAGGCGGTCGGTGAGGGCGGCCCGACCGGTCAGGTCACCGGGGCGGGAGACGGGTATCCGGCTCTCGCCGGTGTCGTAGCCGCGGACGAGACGCAGTGCGGGAAAGCGGGCGGGGGCGTCGAGGTGGGTGAGCGCGAGGGCCTCCACACCGCCGCACACCTCGGCGGCGTAGGCGTGCGCCACGGCGTCGAAGTGGCCGACGCGGAAGGCGCCCTGCCAGGCGCCCGTGCCGTTGTGGGGTTCGGGCAGCAGCGCGGCGAGCGCCGGGTCCTCGGTCATGTGCGGGCCGGGGCCGTGCCGTGTGGTGTACGCGCGGACGACTCCGAGGCGCCGGGCGGTGCACGGCCGGTCCGACTCGGCGAGCAGCGTCTCGGCGTTGGCGAAGGTGGTCGTCGACCACGTGGTGTACGGGTGGAAGCCGTGCCACTCGTCGAGCAGCACCCCCTGGGCACCCTCGAACACCACGGGTCCGGTGCGCAGGACGCGGGCCAGGTGCGTGCCGTCGGTGAGGGTCACGGCGCGGGCGAACGCGGTGAAGGCGTCGGCGCAGTGCTCCGGCGGCGGGGCGGGCAGGGCGCGCCCGAGCTCGTCGGCCAGGCGGTCGTGCAGGAGGCGGAGCTTGCGCAGCAGCCGGGGACGGGAGACGCAGTCGCCGGCGGTCGGCGCGTCCTCGGGGTGCGCGAGGGCGTAGGCCGCGGTCTCGCCGATGCCCATGCCGCACGAGCCGTGCCGCGCCGCCCCGCGCGCCCTTTCGCGCAGGCGGTTGGCGGCGGCGTGGTACGGCGTGGTCAGGCGGGCCTCGCGGTCGACGGTCAGCAGGGCGTACGGCGCCGGGACGCCGAGCGCGGTGAGATGGTCGGCCTCGGCGGCGAGCGCGAGCGGGTCGACGAGCATGAAGCGCGACAGGTGCGTCGGGACGCCGCGCAGGGTGCCGGAGCCGAACTGGGCGAAGGTGTGGTGGCGTCCCTCGGCGGTGACGACGTTGTGTGCCGCCTGGGCGCCGCCGTTGAAGCGGACCACGGCGTGGACCGGCCCGGTGGCGCAGAGCCGGTCCACGACGGTGCCCTTGCCGGCGTCGCCGTAGCCGAGGTCGACGACGATGGTGTGCACGGTTCCGGGTCCCTCCGGTGCGATGGGTGCGGCGGTGCGGGGCAGCGCCCTTACAGGCGCGTGGTGCCCGTCGAGCCGTCCGCGCCGTTCGCTTCGTCGGCGCCGTCGATCAGAGGCGTGTCCGTCACCGCCACGGCCGAGCGGTCGCGGTCGAGGGCGGCGAGGGCCTTGCCGACGGAGGCGGTGGCCGCGGAGCCGACGTCGGCGAGGTCGTCGAGGCCCTCGGCGAGGTCGATGGCCTCCTCGCCCAGGCCGATGGTGAGGGCGATGGTCTCGCAGACGGCGTCGAGGTCGTCCAGCTCGATGACGTTCTGGCCGAGCAGCTTGCGCCAGGTGCCGAGGACTTCGGCGTTGCCGACGTAGGAGGAGCCCGCCGGCAGGATGTAGTAGACGTCGAACTTCCGCCGGAGCTCGGCGACGATCCGCGTGACCGGGATGTCCTCGGGGAGGTCGTCGCCGAGGACGTCCCGCACCTCGCGGGCCTTGACCTTGCCGTAGGGCAGCTCGTCGCCGATGAGGAACAGGTAGCCGCGGCCGCCGCGCTTCTCGTGGCAGTCCAGGGAGGTGTGGCGGGCCATGGCGTAGAGGGCGAGTTCGTAGGACTCGGTCATCTGACCGCCGCCCCCGCCCTCCAGCAGGATGTTGCCGAGGTCGTCGTCCATCCGGTTGTCCGACTCGAACTGGCCGAGCTGGAGCGGGACCCGGTCGCAGGTGGCGTCGCCGACCGCGCCGAAGAGGATCTGCGGGTGCTCGGTGTAGCCCTTGCGCAGCAGCAGGCCGAACAGCTCGGGGAGCTTGGTCTGCAGCACCTGCGGGACGGTCCGCATGGAGCCGGTGACGTCGAACAGGACGGCGATGGCGAGCGAGGTGGGGTGCTCGTCGGAGTCGCGGCTCTCGCGGACGGCGATGTCCTTCGGGTCGAGCGAGGGGTGCGCGGCCCAGGATCCGCGCGGCGCGGACGAGGTGACGCGGTCGCTGTAGGCGAACGCGCCGGCGCCGGAGGCGGCGCGGTACCGCGCGGCGGCGTCGTAGACGTTGGTGGACCAGCTTCCGCTGCCCATGGTGATTCCCCCTTGGTACGTCAGGTGTGGGTACGGGTGCCCGGCATGGTGAACGGGCGGAAGGTGCGCGGGCCGTAGAGGCCTTCCAGTGCCTCGTCGAGCTCCGCGAGCAGCCGCCACGCGTCGTGCGGACGGCGCGCCTCGGAGGGCAGCGTGCAACCGCGGAGGAAGGCCCGCAGCGGCTTGGGCACGCGGTCCCCCATCAGTTGCTCCACGCACCGCGAGGCGAGGTGGATGTCGGTGGCCTCGGTGGCGGGACGCCGGCCGGTGACCTCGGGCGGGTAGAGGGCGCGATGCCGCTCGACGAGGGCGGGCACGGCCGCGCCGCGTTCGGTGGAGTAGCACCAGTCGACCAGGACGAGGCCGTGCTTCGCGGGATGGATCAGGACGTGCTCGGGCAGGACGGCGCCGTGGACGATCCCGGCGCGGTGCGCCCAGCCGAGGGCGACCAGCAGCCGGCGCCACATCCAGGCGGCGTCGCGCGGGTCGAGGCCGCCGGGGTGCAGAGCGCGGACCTCGGCGAGGGTGTGGAAGCCGCGCAACCGCTGGAGGGCGTTGACGCGGCGCTCGGTGCCGTCGGGTCCGCGGTGGCGGAACGACTCGACGAGACGCGGCGCGTAGCCGCGGTGCCGGGCGTCGGCCACGGTGTGCAGCCGGGTGAGGGCGTCGGCCTCACGCTCCATCAGGTCGTTGTCGGCGGAGCGGCGCGGGATCTTCAGCACGGTGTCCGGGCCGCCGGCGCGCAGCACCGCGAGATCGCCGGTGGCCAGCACGCGGCCCAGCGGGTAGGTGCCGCGGGCGGTGGTGAGCACGGGGCCGTCGCCGGTGTGCAGCCGCCACTGGCCGGTGAGCCGGACGAAGGCGGCCTCCGCCTCCTCCGCGCGGCCGGCCGGCGCCGTGTCGGGGTGCAGCAGGCGGGCGAGCCGTCGGTAGTGGCGGGCGGCCTCGGCGGCGTCGGAGGGGAACGGACGGCCGAGGGCGGCCAGGGCCTCGTCGAAGGTGCGCGGGCGGCGGGTCGTCGTGGAGCGCGGGCTCGTGGGGCGGGCCGCGGCGGTCATCGGACGCTCTCTTCCCGGTCGGGGCGGAGCAGTGCGGGATGCAGCAGGCGGGCGTCGCCCGCGCGGTAGAGGCGGGCACGGGGGCCGCCCCTGGAACCGCCGCGCGTGGCGGTGGCGCCGGTGGACTCCACGAAGCCGGGAACCGAAAGGATCTTGCGGTGGAAGTTCCCGGCGTGCAGGCTCCGGCCCCACACCGCCTCGTAGACGGAGCGGAGTTCGGTGACGGTGAACTCCTCGCCCAGGAAGGCCGTGGCCAACGGGCTGTACTCGATCTTGGAGCGGGCGCGTTCGAGCCCGTCGGCGAGGATCGTGCCGTGGTCGAAGGCGAGCGCCGTGCCGCCGGCGGACGGGACCGGCTCTGCGGACCGGCGGCCGGGACCACCCCCGTGGATCCCGGCCGGCCGGTCCTGCTCCATGGGACGCGGCGGGACCGCGTCAAGGTTCCCTTCCAGGGCGAGGGAGGCCACCGGGACCCACTCGGCCGCGGCCGCGTCGCTGCCGGCGCGCGCCTCGGGGAGATCCGGGGCGAAGGCGAGGTAGGCCACCGACACGACGTGCATGCGCGGGTCGCGGTCGGGCGCACCGTAGGAGCCGAGCTGTTCGAGGTGGACGCGGCCGAGGCCGTGCTCCTCGTCCAGCCCGGTCTCCTCGGCGAGTTCGCGGGCGGCCGCCTGGTCCAGGGATTCCCGGCCGGCCCGCACGAAGCCGCCGGGCAGCGCCCAGGCGCCCTCGAAGGGTTGGGCGCCACGCCGCACCAGCAGTACGTGGAGGGCTCCCTGACGCAGGGTCAGCGTGACCACGTCGACGGTCACGGCGATGGGGTCGAAGGCACGTGGGTCATAGGCGGCGAGGAAATCGTCCTCGCCCTGCCGGTCCGCCATCCCCTGCCACCCCTCGGCCAGTTGTTCTCAGTTCGAGTATTTCTCGCTTCGAGAAGAACTTAGCAGCCGACACCGACACCGTCCACCCGTTTTCGTCACGGGCCCTTCGGAGCAGCGCGCGTGAGGTGACGTCAGGCCCGTACCGGACACGCCCGCGGGCGCCGAGGGGCGGATTCCGGTCAATCCCCGCGGAGGGCTCGCGGGGTCCGGAAGGACGGCGGCCGACCGCGCGCTCGCGCGTCCGCACGGGCTGACCTGGCGGTCGGGCGGCCGGGCGGCCGGGCGGCGGGCCGCCGGTGCCCGCGCGGGGGCGACGGCGCGCCGGGCCTGTTCGGGCACGACCCGCCGGTGGTCGTAATCAGGTGATCTGTCCGATAGCTTGACGCTTCATCACCCCAGGACAACACTGCCGGGTGGCGCGGAAGCCGGGCGGGAGGCGGGACCCTCCGCACCCGTGTCTCCGTGCGATTCTCTGGCCGGCGCATGCCCGACACGTGCGCCCGCAGAAGGAGCCGCCATGTATTCCAACGGAGACGTCTTCGTCGGCGAGATCATCGGAACGGCGATCCTGGTCCTCTTCGGCGCCGGTGTGGTCGCGGGCGTGCTGCTCCACCACTCGAAGGCCAGGGCGTCGGGCTGGATCGTCATCTCCTTCGGCTGGGGCCTCGCCGTCCTGGCCGGCGCCTACACCGCGGGACCGCTGTCCGGCGGCCAGCTCAACCCCGCCGTGACCTTCGGGGTCGCCATCAGCTCGGGCAAGTGGGCCCAGGTGCCGTACTACCTGGCCGGGCAGATCATCGGCGCGATGATCGGCGCCGTCCTGTGCTGGCTCGTCTACTACGGGCAGTTCCGGGCCAATGCCGAGGAGGAGGCCCGGCAGCCCACCCTGGCGGTGTTCTCGACCATCCCGGAGATCCGCGTCTGGTGGCAGAACCTCATCACCGAGGCCATCGCCACCATGGGCCTCGTCCTGCCGATCCTGGCCTTCGGACTGAGCAAGGGCCTCGGCGAGACCGGCACCGGCACCCTCATCGTGGCCCTCCTCGTCACCGGCATCGGCCTGTCGCTCGGCGGCCCCACCGGCTACGCCATCAATCCCGCGCGTGACCTCGGCCCTCGCGTCGTCCACTCCGTGCTGCCCATCCCGTTCAAGGGCACCTCGGACTGGACGTACGCGTGGATCCCGGTGGCCGGCCCGCTGATCGGCGGCGCCCTGTCAGGTCTCATCTACAACGCAGCGTTCAAGTGAGGCGGTCATGACCGAAACGTCCGACCAGGCCACGCGATACGTGGCCGCCATCGACCAGGGCACGACCTCCAGCCGGTGCATCGTCTTCGACTCCGACGGGGCCGTCGTCGCGCTCGACCAGCGCGAGCACCGCCAGATCTTCCCCAAGCCGGGCTGGGTGGAGCACGACGCGACCGAGATCTGGTCCAAGGTCCAGGCGGTGGTGGCCGGCGCGCTCGCCAAGGCACGGCTGCGCCCCGACCAGCTCAGCGCCCTCGGCATCACCAACCAGCGCGAGACGACCGTCCTGTGGGACCGCGCCACCGGCCGTCCGGTGCACAACGCGATCGTGTGGCAGGACACCCGGACGGCCGCGCTGTGCACGCGGCTCGGCGGCACCGACGGCCAGGACCGCTTCCGCGAGTCCACCGGCCTGCCGCTGGCCAGCTACTTCTCCGGGCCCAAGGCCGCCTGGCTGCTGGACAACGTGCCGGGGCTGCGGCGCCGGGCGGAGAACGGCGAGATCGCCTTCGGCACCGTCGACTCCTGGCTGATCTGGAACCTCACCGGCGGTACCGAGGGCGGCGTGCACGTCACGGACGTCACCAACGCCAGCCGGACCATGCTGATGAACCTGGAGACACTGCAGTGGGACCCGGCGATCCTCGCCGCGATGAACGTCCCCGAGGCGGTCCTGCCGGAGATCCGTTCCTCCTCCGAGGTGTACGGCACGGCGGTCGGCCGGCTCGCCGGGGTGCCGGTCGCCTCCGCGCTCGGCGACCAGCAGGCGGCGGTCTTCGGCCAGGCCTGCTTCGAGACGGGCGACGCGAAGAACACCTACGGCACGGGCAGCTTCCTGCTGCTCAACACCGGTGACCGTCCCGTGCCCTCCAAGAGCGGGCTGCTCACCACGATGGGCTACCGGCTGGGCGGCGAGGCGCCGGTCTACTGCCTGGAGGGGTCGATCGCCATCACCGGCGCCCTCGTCCAGTGGTTCCGCGACAGCCTCGGCATCATCAGGTCCGCCGACGAGATCGAGCCCCTGGCCGCGAGCGTCACCGACAACGGCGGCGCCTACATCGTGCCGGCCTTTTCGGGCCTCTACGCGCCCTACTGGCGCTCGGACGCGCGCGGCGTGATCACCGGCCTCACCCGGTACGTCACCAAGGCGCACCTGGCGCGGGCCGTGCTGGAGGCGACGAGCTGGCAGACCCGTGAGGTCGTGGACGCGATGCACCAGGACTCCGGGGTGCGGCTGACCACCCTGAAGGTGGACGGCGGCATGACGGCCAACGACCTGCTGATGCAGCATCAGGCGGACGTGCTGGGGGTCCCGGTGGTCCGGCCGCGGATCTCCGAGACCACGGCGCTGGGCGCGGCCTACGCGGCCGGGCTCGCCACGGGCGTGTGGGACGACCTGGACACCCTCAAGGCGCACTGGCAGCAGGACGCCGAGTGGCAGCCGCGGATGGACGGGCAGACCCGTGAGGAGGGGTACCGCCGCTGGAAGAAGGCGGTCGAGCGCAGCTTCGGCTGGGAGGACGACACGACCGGCGCCGGCGCCACGAGTGCAAGCGGTGCCACCGGGGCCACCGGGGCCACCGGGGCCACCGGGGCCACGGACGACGACGACCGGGACGACGAAGTGCCCGTGCCGGCGGTCTGACCCCGCCGCGCGGCTCAGTTGGCGGCGGCCGCCCGCCGGACGCCCGCCAGCTGGGCCGCGTGCTCGACGACGGTGATGAGCACCTTCTTCGCCGAGGCCCGGTCCCGCGCGTCGCACATCACCAGCGGCACCTCGGGGTCGAGGTCGAGCGCGTCGCGCACGGTGGCGGCCTCGTGATGCTCCGCGCCGTCGAAGCGGTTCACGGCGACGGCGAAGGGGATGCCGCGCCGCTCGAAGTAGTCGACCGCGGAGAAGCAGTCCTCAAGGCGCCGGGTGTCGGCCAGCACGACCGCGCCCAGAGCGCCCTGCGCCAGCTCGTCCCACAGGAACCAGAAGCGGTCCTGGCCGGGGGTGCCGAACAGGTAGAGGACCAGGTCCTCGCGCAGGGTGATGCGGCCGAAGTCCATCGCCACGGTGGTGGTGCGCTTGGTCTCGACACCGGCGAGGTCGTCCACCGGACGGCCCGCCTCGCTCAGCATCTCCTCGGTGCGCAGCGGCCGGATCTCGCTGACCGCGCCGACGAGCGTGGTCTTGCCGACGCCGAAGCCGCCCGCCACCAGGATCTTGAGGGTGACCGGCTCGACGACGGAAGGACGGCGGTCAGAGCGCCCGAAGACCATCGATCACTCCTGGAATTGTCGGACGGTCGGCTCACGGCAGGGGAACCCTACTACGATCCGACCATCCAACTCGCCGCGGGCCCGGCGCCGTTGCCGGCGCCGGGCGTCACAGGGCGCGCAGGCCGTCGATGACCTCGCGCAGCAGCCCCTCGTCGGGCAGCTCGGCCGGCGGCACCGGGCGGGTCACATGGACGAGCCCTGCTTCCAGTACGTCGCCGACGAGCACCCGGACGACACCGATCGGCAGATCGAGGTCGGCCGCGAGTTCGGCGACCGACATCGGCTGCTCCCGGCACCGTTCCACGATGTCGACGTGCTCGGGCGACAGCGTGCGGTCGGTGTCCTCCTCCGCGTCGCCGGAACGGGACTCGGAGATGACCAGGGCGATCAGGTCGAGCCGGCCCTCGGCGGCATGGCTGGTACGCCCGCGCGTCATGGCGTAGGGGCGCACCACGGGTCCGGCGTCGTCGTCGTACCAGCGGTCCGCTTCGGAAGTCATGGCGCGCCCGTCACACCACCCGCGCGTCGTCGTCGCGCGGCGCGGTGGCCAGGTGCACGCCCACCCGCTTCACCAGCAGCGCCATCTCGTACGCGACCTGGCCGACGTCGGAGTCGGCGTCGGTCAGGACCGCGAGGCAGCTGCCGTCGCCCGCCGCGGTGACGAACAGGAAGGCCTCGTCCAGCTCCACGAGGGTCTGCCGGACCTGGCCGGCCTCGAAGTGCCGGCCGACGCCCTTGGCGAGACTGTGGAAGCCGGAGGCGACGGCCGCGAGGTGCTCGGCGTCCTCGCGCGACAGCCCCTCGGACGCGCCCGTGGCCAGGCCGTCGCCGGACAGCACGAGGGCCTTGCGGATGCTGGCGACGCGGCCGACCAGCTCGTCGAGGAGCCAGCTCAGCTCGCGGGTCGGGCTCGATGGTGCGGTCATGGACCGTTCCCCTCCGTGGTGGTTCTGGTTGCGCTGTCCTCCCCCGGCTCCGCCGGGGGGACCCCCGTACGGGCGGGACGGGGGGCGTCTGGTTCGTCGAGCTGGTCCGCGCGGCCGCGTTCCCAGCCGCGCTGGAGGGAGGCCATGCGGTCGCGCACCTCCTCGGGGGTCCGCTCGCGGCCCCCGCCGTCCCCGGCAGAGCCGGCGGCGGGCGTACGCGTCTCCGTGGTCCCGTCGGTGCGCAGTTGGGGGGCGAGGCTGGCCTGCCGCACCCGGCGCGGGAGTCCGCCCCCGGAGGCGGCCGCTTCGGGTGCCTCGGGCGCCTCGGCGGCGGGAGCGCGGCGCTCCCCGGTGCTCGCGGCGACCGGCCGGCCGTTCTCGGCGACCAGCACCGGGGTGCGGCGGCGACGGGGCAGGGCACCCGGCACGGCCGGTTCCGGCGCGGCCGCCGGAGCGGCCGGGGTCGCCGGCCGGAGCGCGGACAGCCGCCCGGCCTCGGGTTCCGGGTCGTGCCTGCGGTGCTCGCGCGGCTCCTCGTCCGGCTCCGGGTTCAGGCCCCAGGTGCGGAAGCCGTGCTCGGTTGCGGCGGCCAGGCGGGCGGCGTCGAGGTCGTCGAACGTGCCGGGTTCGCCGGAGTCGCCGTCCTCGGCGCTGTCGCCCGTACCCGCGTCCCCGCTGTCGGTCAGCAGCCCCGTGGGAACGAGCACGACCGCCGTGGTGCCGCCGTACGGGGACTGGCGCAGCGAGACGCGTACGCCCTGGCGCCTGGCCAGCCGGCTGACCACGAACAGACCGAGCCGGTCGGTGTCGGAGAGCTCGAACTCGGGGGTCTCCGCGAGCCGGAGATTGGCCTCCAGCATGGCGTCGGGGGTGAGCCCGAGGCCACGGTCGTCGATCTCCAGGGTGAAACCGTTGGCGACGGCCTCGCCGTGCACCTGGACGTGGGTGTGCGGGGGCGAGAACACCGTGGCGTTCTCGATGAGTTCGGCGATCAGGTGGGTGAGGTCGGCGACGGCCTGGCCGGTGACGGCGAGCCGGGGCAGCCGGCGCACCTCGACCCGCTCGTAGTCCTCGACCTCGGCGACGGCCGCGCGGACCACGTCCATCAGCTGGACCGGCTTGCGCCACTGCCGCGACGGCACCGCGCCGGAGAGGATGACCAGGCCCTCGGCGTGCCGGCGCATACGGGTGGTCATGTGGTCCAGGCGGAAGAGGTCCGCCAGTTCCAGGGTGTCCTCGGTGCGCCGCTCCATGGCGTCCAGCAGCGTCAGTTGACGGTGCAGCAGGACCTGACTGCGGCGGGCGAGGTTGACGAAGACCTCGGAGACACCGCGGCGCATCTCGGACTGGCGCACGGCGGCCTCGACAGCGGCCCGCTGGAGGGTGTTGACGGCCTTGCCGACCTGGCCGACCTCGTCGTCGGAGTAGTCCAGACGCGGGGCCTCGGTCTCGACGTCCACCTCCTCGCCGGCGGCCAGGCGGCGCATGACGCGCGGCAGTCGTACACCGGAGACCTCCTGGGCCTCCTTGCGCAGTCGGGACAGGTCGCGGATGAGGCCCCGGCCGATGCGGATGGAGACGAGGACGGACGCGATCACCGCGACGAGACCGAGCCCGCCCGCGATCGCGGCACTGGCCAGCAACCGCATGGCGACGGGTTCCGCGCTCCTCTTGTACAGATCGCCGGCCTCGGTGCCGGTGCGGTCCAGGTCGCCCAGCGCGGCGGTCGCCGTGTCCTGCCACGAGGCGCGGTCGGCGGCCCCGGGCGCGCCTCCGGCGCCGGCCGCCATCACGGCGTCCTCGGCGGTGCGCAGGGCACGTCCTGACCGGCCGTCCCAGTAGTCCCGGTAGACCGCGCGCTCGGCCTCCGTCAACAGGCCGAGGTTGTCGGCGAAGTAGGCGCGCTGCTGGGCCACGGCGAAGGTGAACGAGCGCATCTCCTGCGGGCTCATGCGGCCGGCCGTGATGGCGGCGGCCATGAGCGCGTCCTCCTGGCTCACCGCCTCGCGGGCCCGGGCGAGCTGGATCAGGGCCCGGCTCTGCTTGTCGATCGCCGCGTTGTCGAGCGGGTTGAGCGTGTCGAGGAAGTCGTAGCAGGGGCCGAACAGCCCGCTGTAGGCGGCGAAGGCCTCGTGGCGGCTCACGGTGCGCTTGACGACCTTGTCGCGCAGCGCGTCGACGGAGCCGAACCCGTCGACGACCAGATCGAGTCGGCGGCGCGCGTCCTCGGTGAGCGGGGCCCGGTTTCCGGGGGACGCCGCGTTGGAGCGCAGTCGCGCGAGCAGGTCGTCGGTCTGGCGCTCGCGGCGCAGCAGCACGCTGCGGGCGTCGGACCGGCGAGGATCGGCCAAGTAGACCAGGGAGGCCCGGCGTTCCTGCTGGAGCGCCTGGACGGTGTCCTCGACGGGGTAGCGGAGTTCGTTGACCGTGCGCTCCACACCGAACAGACCCCACACCTGACGACCGGTCAAGGTAGCGGCGAAGGCCCAGATGGCCGTGAGGGACACCAGCGGAATGAGCAGCAGTGCCACGATCTTCCGCCGGATCGTCGTACCGCGAAAGCGCATGGCCTCCCCAACGTCGGACCCGGTCACGGGGCGTCCTGTTCCGGCAATAAACGGCGCGAGCCTACTACTGCAACCTGCCCCGTCCGAAAGCCCACCTTCCTCCCTTGTCCCGGGAAGACCCGATTCGTACGCATGAACGGTGGCCGTCACTGGCCGAAATACAGCGCACAGGGAACCACGGGCATCCGTCGTTCGTGATCCGGGCGGGAGGGGCGCTCCGGAATGCGCGGGGGCATTCATCGGCGGAAACCGGGCAGCCACTCTGGAGTCGGACATCGGGGGTCCGGCACCGCACCACCCGGATCCCGCGAGGGAGCAGATGTCATGGACGACCTTGTCGAGGACGCATTGGATCGCGACATTCCGGAGCGGCGGAAGCGGCGCTCGCTGTGGGCGGAGGAGCCGGTCGGGCGACCGCGCATGCCCGACCCGGTCCGCGTCTCGGCCGTGCGGGCCGTGCTCATCGTGTCCTTCAGCCTCATCGCGGCGGTGATCGCGATGCTGGGGGCGGCCGGCGACTCCTGGATCGCCGCGCCCGCGACGCTCACCGCCATAGTCGGCACCGTGGTGGCGACCTGGGCGGTGCTGGACGTGTGGGTCACCCGCCAGGTGTGGAACCAGCGCAACGGCGTGATCTCCAGTCCCAGCAGCGCCGCCCGCGCGCTGCGCCGCGAACGGCGGCGCGAGCGGCGCCGGGCCCGTCGCGGGGCAGGCGGCTCGGGCGGCCCCCGGACGCTGTCCGGGCACGGCGCGCGGGCGGCGTCCTAGGCACCTCCCGCCGCTGCCGGCCCCGTCAGCCGCCCTGGGCGGCGGGCTGCTCCGCAGGCCGGCGGAACATCCGGGTCGCGGTGATCTCGCCGTGCACCGGCTCGGACTCCGGGTCCTGCTGCGGCAGTCCGGGCCGCAAGTGCTCCTCGACGCTGATGTACTTCAGCCCGGCCCGCAGGTCGGCGTCATTGCGCAGCCGCACCACCAGCGGGAACTCCGCGAGGGCGGTCGTGTCGAACAGACCGGTGGTGTAGATCAACTGCACGCCCAGCGCGTCGGCGACGGCGCGCTGCAACTCCAGCAGGTACGTGGCGTTGGCTCGGCCGATGGGGTTGTCCAGGAAGAGCGTGCCCGCGTGCCGGTGCCGGTCACGGCCGCGGTCGTTGCTCCGCAGCGCCGCCATGGTGCAGTAGAGCGCGATCGCGGCGGTGAGCAACTGGCCTCCGGAGAAGACGTCGCCCATCTGCCCGACCGGGACGCGCTCGGCGCGCAGCACCGCGTCCGGCTTGAGGATCTCCACGGCCACGCCCTTGGGCTCCAGCGCTGCGGCCACGGCGCGCAGCAGCAGGGACATCCCGTCCCGCCGCAGATCCGAGTTCTTGCGGACGGCGGCGCGCGTGGCCTCGTCGATCACCGCGCCGAGCCGCTCGCCCAGTACGGCATGGTCCGGGTCCTCGAAGCGGATGCGCAGGAACTCCTGCCCCGACCACTCCCCCAGCCCCTCGGGCAGCCGGGACAGCCGCTGCGCGGAGCGCAGGGTCGCCAGCGAGGACTCCACCAGGCCGCGCAGCCGGTCCACGATGCTGTCGCGGTTGCGCTCCAACTGCTCCAGCTCGTCGGTGAGGACGCGCAGCCGCGGCTCGAACGCCACGTGCCACGCCGCGGCGTGCTCCGGCAGCGCCGAGGCCGGCAGTTCCCTGATCTGCTGCCGGGCGGGGGTCCTGACCTGCTCGTAGCGAGCGGCGTTGGCGTGCCGGACGAGGACGTCGCTCGCCTCGCGCAGCTGCGACTCGGCGCCCGACAGGTCGGCGGCGCAGCCGCGCAGGCCGCGGCGGGCCTCGGCGGCGGCCGTCCTGGCCTCCTCCAGGGAGCCGGGGTGCGGCTCGGGCTCGTCCTCCTCCTCGTCGGCCTGACGGTCCCCGTCCCGGAGCAGGTCGCGCAGGAGCGCGGCGAGTTCGTCGAAGCCGCCCGCCGCGTCCTCGGCGCCGCGGTGCGCGCGCACGAGGTCGCCGTGGGCGGCGCGGGCGACGTCGAGGGCGTCGGTGCGGGCGGCGAGTTTGACGTTGGCGCCGCGCAGCAGTTCCTGGGCGTGCTCGGCGTCGCGGGGCACCAGTTCCTCGGGCAGCCCGGTGTGCGCCCCGCCGTCCGCGGGGGCGTGCCGCTCGGCCTCGCCGCGCAACCGGCCCAGGTGTTCGCTGGCGGTGGCGGCACGCGCGTCCAGGGTGGCCACGAGCTGTTCCGCGCGGGCGGCGGCGGCCTGCCGGGACGGGCCGTCGGCGCCGTCCGGGCCCTCCAGCAACTGGGCCGCACGCGTACGGACCTTGTTGGTCAGGCGCTCCAGCTCGGTGAGGGCCGACTGCTCGCTGCTCTCGGCCCGTGCCTGCTCCGCGCGCAGGTCGGCGCCGACGCCGACCTTCTCGTACAGCTGTGACGCGGACCGGTACGCCTCGCGCAGCGCGGGCAGCGCCCCGGCGGGGCCCTCGCCGTCCTGAGCGGCGTCCGGGGCCGCCTCGTCCGGGGCACCGGTGATCTCGGCCCGCTCGGCGCGCAGGACACGGGCGGTACGGCGGGCGTCGTCCGCGGCGCGCTGGGCGGCGCGGCGGTCCTCGTCGGCGGCGCGCGCCAGTTGGAGGCATGCCTCGGCGCGGGTCTCCGCCTCGGCCGCGTCCTCGGCCAGTTCGCGGGTCCTGCGCTGCCAGGTGGCGCGTTCGCGCAGCCGGAAGGCGAGGCCGGCCAAGGCGTCCGCGGCCCGGCGGGCCTGCTGCGCCGTCTCCTGCCGCTCGTCGCGCAGCCGGGTCGCCTCGGCCGCGGCCTCGTCGGCCTCCACGCGCCGGCCGCGGGCCTCGGTGAGCTCGTCGCGGGCGGTCCTGGCGGACTCCCGGGCGGTCCCGACCACCGCGGCGAGCTCGCCGAGCCGGCCGGGCGGGCAGCCGTCGCGCCACGACGAGAGCCGGGCGGCGAGCGTGCGGTCCCCGGCCAGCCGGGCGGCCAGACCCCGGATGTCCTCCTCGCGGGCGCCGGCACGCGCGCGCAGCGCCTGGCGCTCGCCGTCGGCGGCCAACTCGTCGTGCATCGCCGGGTTCGGCGGTACGAGGAAGACCTCCGGCTCCGGGCCCGCCGGGGCCGGCGGCGCCAGCAGCGCCGCGGAGGTGCCGACCGCCACCGTGGACCGGGGCAGCAGCGCCGCCTGTGCGAGCACCTCGCGGGCCCGTGTGTGGGTGCCCGGGTCCGTGACGACGACGCCGTCCACCAGCTCCGGCCGGGCGGCCAGCACCGCGGCGTGGTCCACGGGGTCGACGGCCTGCGCGAGGTACCGCCAGCCCGGGAGCGCGGGGATGCCGTGCTCGCCCAGGTACTCCACGGTGGCCAGCACGTCCGGGCTGGGCGGCAACAGGCCGCCGTCACCGAGGGCGGCCAGGATGCGGGCGTCGTCGGCGGCGGCGGTGCGCAGGTCGAACAGCTGGCGCTCGGCGGACGCGACGGCGCCCTCCAGCATCTCCCGCAACGACTCCGCAAAGCCGTCGAGTTCGGCGGCGCTCAGCGGGCCGTCCGCCGGGTCGCGGGAAACGGTGTCCTCCGGGACGGTGCGCCGGACGCCCGTGGCCTGCGGGGGAATGGCCACGCCCGGCTCAGCGGCGGCACGGCCGGCGTGCGGGGCCGCGGCCGGCGGCAGGCTCAGCAGTTCCGCGAGGCGCGGCTCCGCGGCCAGCGCGTCGGCGACCCGGGTCTCGGCCGCGTGCGCCGTCTCGGCCGCCGCGAGGGCGTCCGCGGCGCGGGCCGCCGCGAGTTCGGCACGGGACTCCGCGGCGGCGGCCACGCGGGCGAGGTCGCCGGTGCGGCGGGCGGCCTCGCCGGCCGTCCCGGCGGCGCCCGCGGCGGCCTTCTCCGCGTCCGAGGCCTCCAGGGCGGCGCGGGCCGGATCGGCGTCCGGGGCGGAGTCGTCGAGCCACCCGGCGCGGACGGCCTCGGTGGTCTCCTGCTCGACCTCGGCGAGGCGCTGCGCCAGGTGGCCGGACTCGCTGCGGGCGCGCTGGGCCGCGGTGGCCGCGTCGGTGGCGTCGCGGTGCGCGGCCTCGGACCGCGCCTGCAGCTCCGCCGACCGCTCCTCGTCCGCGTCCGCGCGCTCGTCGGCGGTGTCGGCGGCCGCGTGCAGGGCTCGTACGAGGTCCCCCGCTGCCCTGGTGCGGGCGGCGAGCGCGGGCGCGGCGTCGCGCTCGGCCTCGCGGATGGCGGCGGTGACCCGGGCGAGCCGGTCGGCGGCGGCGCGGTGCCGCAGGACGATCTCGGCGGCATGCCACGCGGACTGGAACGTACGGGCGTCGTTGAGCTCGCGGCGCAGTGCCGCGGCGCTCTTCTCGCCCACGGCCAGCGCCAGCGATGCGTGCCGGTAGGCGAGTTCCGCGGCGATCAGGGAGCCGCGGCCCCGGGCGGCGTCGGCGTCGGTGACGGTGTGCGCAGCCCGGGCCATGTCCTGGGCGAGGTCGGCGGCCCTGCCGCGCTCCTCGTGGGCGCGGGCCGACAGCCGCCGGGCGAGGCCCCGGGTGCGGCGCTCGGACTGGGCGTGCACGGCGCGGGCCCGGTCACGGGCGCCTGTGGCGTCCACGATGCGGCCGAGCAGCTCCAGGGAGCCGGCGGTGAAGTCGCGTTCGGCGGTGAGCTCGGCGCGGCGGCCCAGCTTCCCGGCGAAGCCGTGCACGAGGTCGGCGAGCCCGTCGGTGTCCCGGGTGTCGGTGACCGCCCGCAGCAGCAGGTCGGTGAAGTCGGAGTCCTTCTTGACCGCGAAGAGACCGGCCGCCTCGCCCTCGTCGGCGTTCATCTCCCGCTGGTAGCGGAAGAGTTCGGGGTCGAGGCCGAGCAGCCCCAGATGCTCGTTCCAGCGGTCGTGGATCTCCTCCCACACCACGTCCAGATGCGGGTAGAAGCGGCCGGCGTCGGTCAGGGCGTCGCGGAAGCCCTTCATCGTGCGGCGGCGGCCGCGCGCGCCCGAGGTGCCCTCGGCGGACGGCCGCACGGCGGTCGACTCGGCGACGGGCAGGGAGTCCAGGCCGAGCCCGGGGCCGGGGCGGAAGGAGTACCAGGCCTCGGCGAACCGGCGCGGGTCGGAGGAGACCTGGCGCCCCCGCCACTCGCTGACCTTGCCGACCACGACCAGTTCGCCGGTGACGGTGTGCTGCCACTCCAGCGCGACGTGTCCGCAGTCGTCAGCGAGCAGGAACTTGCGCAGCACACCGGAGCTCGCGCCGCCGAGGGTGTTGCGGTGGCCGGGCAGCATGACCGAGAAGATCAGCTTCAGCAGGACGGACTTGCCGCCGCCGTTCTCCAGGAAGAGCACACCCGCGGGCGCCGGGCGGCGCGGCGGCCCGGCCGGCTCCTCCTCGAAGAACTCCGCCTGGGCGGGGGCCGGCTGCGGCACGGGCTCGCCCACTCCGCGCAGGTCCAGCACGGTGTCGGCGTAGCGTGCGCCGGCCGGCCCGATGGAATAGAGGCGGACCCGGGACAGCTCGTACATGGCGGACTCTCGTGGTGGTGGTCAGGGATCGGCGGACAGGATCGGACGTGGGGACCGGGGGGCAGGCTCCCGGACGGACCGGGGAAGCGGACCGGGCTCAGGAGTGGAAGGGCAGGCCCGCGCCGGCGACGAGGTCCAGGTCCTCACCGTCCTCGGGCGGCAGCAGCGCGGCGGAGTCGTCGGCGACCGGGACGATGCCCAGGTCCAGGAGCTCGGCCATGGCGGCGCTGCCGGCCATGTCGCGGACCTGCAACTGGTAGCGGGCGGTGGTGCGGAACGTGCCGCCGGACTCGTCGCCCGTGCGCTGCAGGAAGCCGGAGTCGACGAGGAACGCCACCGCCTTGCCGACGATGCCGGTGGTCGAACCGGCCAGCCGGCGGGCGTCCTTGGTGGCGCCGGTCGAACTGCGGCGCACGTACACGCGCCAGGCGGCCTCCAGCCCGGGGGCGTCGCTGGCCGGGTCGGTGTTCTCGCCCTGCTCCTCGGCGCGTTCCTCCAGCCGGCGGCAGGCCTGGCGCAGGAACCCGTCGATGCCGTTGACGGTGACCCGGCCGATGTAGGCGTCGTCGGCCAGGTCCTCCGGGCGCGGGAACGCCATGGCGGCGGTGGCCAGATGGGCCAGCCCGTGCAGGAAGCGGTCGCCCGCGTCGGAGGCGGCGCGGCGCGAGTAGTCGCCTATGCGGACGGCGAAGACCGAGTCCTCCCCGGCGGCCATCGCCATGCCCGCGCGGGGCGAGACCTCCAGCACCACGAGGCCGAGCCCGGTCGCGACGGCGTCGGCGAGCCGGGCGAAGGGGGGGTCCTCGCGGTAGCGGCGGATCAGTTCGGCGTACTCGGCGTCGCGGGCGGGCAGCAGCTTCGGCTGGAGCCCGAAGGCCACCAGGCGGGCGGCGTCCGCGGCGTCGGCGGGGGTGACGCCCGCCGTGCCGGCGCAGGGTGCGGGCTGCGGCGCGCTCTCGCCTTCGCGGTGGTCGTTCACGGGGTGGTCTCCTGGGGGCGGACGGTGGGGCGGTGTGCGGTCGGTCGGGCGCCGGTGCGGCACGCGGCGGGGGTGGTCGTCACGCCACCTCCGAGCGTTCCGCCGCCATCCCGGCCGCGTCCAGCCGGGCGGTGCCGACGATGAGGTCGGCGCCGCCGAACTCGGGGTCCTCCAGCGCGGTGCCGTCGTCGACGGCGAACAGCAGGCGCCCCTCGCCCTGGCGGTAGGCCGTGCCGACCGGCGGGCTGGCGGCGTGCACGGCCAGCAGGGCGACCAGGTAGGGCAGTTCGGGGTCGCGGCGGCGGGCCTCGGCCAGCAGGCCGGACAGCCGGCGCGGGGCGTCGTGCGGCAGGTCGAGCAGATCGAGCGCGGACTCCAGCTGCTCCTCGCTGAACCGGCTGTCGTCCGGGGTGGCGATGAGGTCCGGCTCGGGCATCTCGGCGCCCAGGTGCTCGCGTTCCAGCGGCGGGGTGAGGAGCGCGTCCACGAGGTCGGTGACGCGCACGGCCGCGGCCGTGCGGAAGCCCGTGCCCCGGGCGAACCAGGCGTCCGTGACACGCAGCGCCCGTTCCACGGGGAGCGGGAGGACAGGGGCGACCAGTTGCCCGTACAGGTCCAGCACGCCGACGAGGGCACTGCCGCGCGGGGCGGCGAAGGCCTGCCGGTCCTGCTCGGCGCGGAAGATGGGTCCTGCCTCCAGCAGCCGCGACTGGAGCTGGGTGTGGCGGCGGATGCAGTCCTTGACGATGTCGACGAGTTCGGCGGCGCGGCGCTTGTTCTCCGGGTCCTCGGCCTCGTCGCGGGCCTTGCGGATGTTGGTGAGGATCGCGTTCTCGTGCCGGTAGCGGTCGGCGACGTGGTCCAGCGCCTCGTCGATCATGTCGGGCACGGTGCGCAGCCAGTCCACGGCGCGGACGTTGCGGCGGGTGGCGTCCAGGGCGCGGCGCAGCGACTCGGCGTACTGGACGGTGCGGTAGCGGGCCTGCTCGGCGGCGAGCTGGGCGTCGGCCAGGCGGCCGCGGTTGACCAGCACCTCCAGCTTGACCTCGGCCGCGATCTGGGCGCTGGTGACGTCGGTGTCGAGGGCGCCGACAAGGACGTTGACCGCCTCGTCCGTGGTGCGCAGGTAGACCGTGCCGTCGCGGCCGGGGACCTCCTCGACGAGCTTGAAGTCGTAGTCCCGGCGGACATACGCCCCGTCGGGGCCGAAAGTGCCGTAAACGGCGCGGAAACCGCGGTCGACGCTGCCGACGTTGATCAGGTTCTCCAGCACCCAGCGGGCCACCCGCTCGTGCTCGGCGACGGAACGGCCCGGTGCCTGGGCGGCGACGCGGGGCATCAGCCGGGAGATTATCTGGTCGTGGTCGGCCCCGGTGTCGAAGTCCATGTTGAGCGTGACCAGGTCGATGGCGGCCAGCGCGACCTCCGCCATCGCGTACACCGAGTACTCACCCGCGAGGTTGGCCTTGCGCACGTCGAGGTCGTGCAGCGGCGCGGTGCAGGCCAGGGCCTTGAGCCGGCGGGCCAGGCCCTCGTCGGCGGCGGGTCCCGGCGCGGGCCGGACACCGCCGCTGAACTGGTGCGGAACGGTGGTGGTCACGACGACAGACTAGGCGGTCCCACCGACATCGGCCGAAACGACGCGGACGGTCCGGTCTGTCCCCCCTGCTCTCCTCCCCCGCCTGCTGCGGCCTTCCCGAGCTCTTCCGGGCCCTGGCGAGTCCTTGTGACCCCCGCCCCCGCTCGCCGCCGGACCCCGGACCGGCCCGCGCCCGCCCCGGCGGGGGGCGCGGTCCCGTGTCACGTCGTCGTCGGCGTCACGCCCGAAAGGCGTGCGAGCGCCAGCTCGGTGGCGTGCCGGGACCGCAGGTCCAGCAGGCCGTCGGTGCCCGCGAGGCGGTGCCGGGTCTCCTGGCCTGCCAGCCGCATCAGGTCGGGCAGCAGGTCCGTGCAGCGGGCGACCACCCAGCGCGTGCCCTTCGTCGCCATCCACAGCACGCTCGCCGCGGCGCCGGGACCGGGACCTCCGGGGACCGTGGACGGCGGCTCGCCGACCGGCAGTCCCTCCGCGACCAGCAGGTTGTGGAACTCGCGGGCCAGCAGGCGGTGTCCCAGCTCGCTGGGGTGCAGCCGGTCCGCGCTCCACGACGTGCGGTCGGCGACCCAGGAGTGGCGGGCGGCGTGCAGGTGCACCGCCCCGTACCGCTCCGACAGGGCGTGCACGACCGCGTTCAGCTCGGCCATGCGCCGGCCCAGCGGGCGGGCCAGCGGCCACGGCAGCCCCAGCATGCGTCCGGGGTCGGGCAGGCAGGCGGTGAGCACCACGGCGCCGTGGGCGCGCAGTTGACCCACGACGGCGTCGAGCCGCCGGGCGACGGTGACGATGTCGAAGGAGCCGCGGAGGGTGTCGTTGGCGCCGACCACCACGGACGCGATGTGCGGGCGGTGGCTGAGCGCCTCCTTCAGCTGCTCCTCGGCGACGTCCTTGGTGAGGGCGCCGCTGCGCGAGCAGTTGATCATCCGTACGTCCGACGGCTCCGCCGCGAGGCCGGAGGCCAGCAGCGCGGCCCAGCCGCGCCATCCGCCGGGGACGGGGTCGCCGAGCCCCGCGGTGAGGGAGTCGCCGAGCGCGACGAAGCGCACCTCGCGCGCGCCGAGCTTCGACACCAGGGACGGCACGGACGGCCGGGCCGGCTGCACGGGTGCGGGCGCGGCCGCCGGGACGACCGGCGCGACCGGCACGACGACCGGGGTGACCGGGACGGCCGGGGTGACCGGCGCGGCGGTCACGGAGGCCATCGAGGCCACCGGGGCCGCGGGTCCGGGCAGCTCCGCTGCGACGGGTATGTCGGTGCCCGCCGTGGTCATGTCGTGACCTCCGGGCTGTACACGGGGGCGGCGTCGTGGGCGGCGAGGAAGGCGTTGACCGCGATGGGCCAGCCGTACCGCTCGGCCTGGGCACGGGCGACGGCGCGCCGGATGTGCTCGGGCCGGGACAGCAGGTGGCTGACCGCGTCGGCGAAGGCGGGGCCGTCGTCCGTGGCGGCGGCACCGGCCGGGCCGAGGATGTCGGGCAGGGCGGACAGGGCGCTGGCCACGACCGGCGTCCCGCAGGCCAGGGCCTCCAGGGCGGACAGCCCGAAGGTCTCCACCGGGCCGGGTGCCAGGACCACGTCGGCGGTGGCCTGGAGCGCGGACAGCGAGTGGCGGCCCGAGACGTGGCCGAGGAAGGACACCGGCAGCCGGGCCTCGCGGGCCCGCGCCTCCAGCCGCTCGCGCATCGGGCCCTCGCCGGCGACGACGAGCACCGCGTCCACGCCCTGGCTGCGCATGTACGCCAGTGCCTCCAGCGCCCGGCCGGGGCGCTTCTCCGGCGACAGCCGCGAGCACATCACCATCAGGATCTCCGCGCCGCCCGCGTACCGGGCCCGCAACTCCGGGTCGTGGTGCGAGGGGTGGCAGTTCTCCAGGTCGACGCCGAGCGGTGCGCGCACCACGTTGCGGGCGCCGATCCGCTCGAACTCGGCGGCGGCCCAGCCCGTCGTGCACACGATGCGCGAGTAGTGGTGCGCGCTGCGCCGGTTGATGCGGTCGGCGGCGTTCTGTGCCATGGCGCTGGGCATGCCCCAGGTGCGCAGAACACCGTCGACGCTCTCGTGGCTCACCATGACGGCGCGCACCCGGCGGCGGCGGGCCCACTCTCCGGTCCAGCGCAGCGTCGTGCGGTCGGAGACCTCCAGGCGGTCCGGGCGCAGCGAGTCCAGGAGCTGCTCCAGGCGCGGGCGTCCGGTCAGCACGCGGTAGCCGCCGGTGCCGGCGACCAGCGGGCCGGGGAGGGTGATGACGCGGCCCTGGGAGGTCATCTCGTCGGAGCCGGTGGCACCGGGGACGATCAGGACGGATTCGTGCCCGGCGGCGACGTAGCCCTCGCCGAGGTGGCGCAGCGCGGTGCGCAGGCCGCCCGAGGTGGGGGTGACGAAGTTGGCGAGCCGGACGATGCGCAGGGGGCGGTTCACGCGGCCACCGCCGCACGGGCGTCGAGGACCTGCGCGTAGTGGCCGAGCAGCAGGTCGCCGACGGCCTCCCAGGTGCGGGCGGCGACGTCGGCACGGCCGGCGGCACCGAACTGGTCACGCGTCGCGGGCGCGGAGGCGAGCGTCCGTACCGCCTCGGTGACCGCGTCCACGTCGCCGGGCGGCACCAGCAGGCCGGTGCGGCCGTGCGTCACCAGGTCCAGCGGGCCTCCCACGGCGGGTGCCACCACCGGCAGGCCGCTGGCCATGGCCTCCTGCACCGTCTGGCAGAACGTCTCGAACGGGCCGGTGTGGGCGAAGACGTCCAGCGAGGCGTAGATCCGCGCCAGGTCGTGCCCGGTGCGCCGGCCGAGGAAGACCGCGCCCGGCAGTGCCTCGCGCAGGCTCGGGGCGCTCGGCCCGTCGCCGACGATGATCACCTTCACGCCGGGCAGCTTGCAGGCGCCGGCCAGCAACTCCACGTGCTTCTCCTGGGCGAGCCGGCCGATGTAGCCGACCAGCACCTCTCCGTCGGGGGCGAGTTCACGGCGCAGCGCCTCGTCACGGTGCGAGGGGTCGAAGCGCGAGGAGTCCACGCCGCGCGGCCACAGGTGGACCCGGGGCACCCCGTGCTCCTCGAGGTCGCGCAGCGAGGCGCTCGACGGGGCCAGCGTGCGGTCCGCCGCGGAGTGCACGGCGCGGATGCGGCGCCACGCGGTGTTCTCGCCGAGGCTCAGGTACGTACGGGCGTATCCCGCCAGGTCCGTCTGGTAGACGGCCACGGCCGGGATGTGCTGCCGGGTGGCGGCGGCCATGCCGCGCACCCCCAGGATGAACGGACTGGCCAGGTGGACCAGTTCCGCCCGGTGCGCGGCGATCGCCGCGGCGGTCCTGCGGCTCGGGAGGGCCACCCGGACCTGCGGGTAGCCGGGCAGCGGCAGCGACGGCACGCGGACGACCGGGCAGGGGTCGTCTCCGGGTGGTACGTCGTGCGGGCCCGCCGGCGCGATCACCAGCGGATCATGGCCCTTGCGTGCCAGGTGCTCGGCCGTACGCAGGGCGGTGTGGGCCACTCCGTTGACGTCGGGAGGGAAGGACTCTGTGACGATGGCTACTCGCATACGGACGTTGTCGGCTCTCTGGGCGTGTTCCCGGCCACGTGGATCTTTCGCCTTGGGGAACGGGCCGTGAGCGTTGGCCCCACACTGGGCCTTCCGCCCGAAGCGCCGGTCCTGCGCGAACCGGGCTCAATTGATCGACTGCCCCGAAAGGCGCCGTAATGCGGCGGTCGAGTGGCGTTGCGAGTGCCGTCCGTGGAAAGAGAACGCCGCCGGCTCCCCGCGAGTTCCCGCGCCCCGCAAATGTGTCCGAAAACCGGTGCGGGGCACGCCTGTTGCCCGGGCGGCGGGGGACGGACGGCGGGGTGCCACCGGGGGCCGCGCCCCCGGGAGGCGGTCAGCGGGCGGGTTCTCCGGAGCTGAGACGGCCGCGGACGGCGGTCTGGACCTCAGCCTCTTCCGCCGGGTCGGCGGCGAGCCTGCGGAGCTGGGCGAGCACGCGGACGTCGGCGGTGGTCGCCGCCCCTGCGGCGAGCTCGCGGGTGGTCTCCTCGCAGTCCCACAGGCACTCGACGGCGAGGCCGGCCCCGAAGGACGGGTCGGTGCACGCCAGGGCGTGCGCGGCGACACCGCGCAACTGGGACGAGGACGTCTCGCGGTAGATGTGGCGCAGCACCGGGGCGGCGCAGTCGATCCTGAGGCGGCCGGTGCCCTCGACGAGTTCCGCCAGTCCGTCGGCGTCGGCCCCCTCGTGCTGGACGAGGCGGCGCAGGGCGCCCAGGACCCGGTCGGCGTCCTGCGCGCCGCCGCGGCAGGCGAGCATGCGGGCGGCGGCGGCACCGAGGGCGTCCTCGCGGGCGGACCAGACACGGGCGCGGGTCACCGCGGCGACGCTGCGCATGCGGGCGAACGATTCGAGCGCGGCACGGGCCACGATCTCGGAGGGATCGGCGGCGGCCGCCTCCACGAGGTCGAGGGCGGCGCGGTCCTGGCGGTCGGCGAGGTGCCTCAGGGCGGCGGCGCGGGCGGCGTCCGGACCGCCGCGGGCGGCGTCGAGGAGTTCGGCGCGGTCCTCGGGCCCGGCGACGGCGGCCAGACAGCGGGCGGCGGGCGCGTCGCGATGCTGCGGCGGATCGGCGGCCAGGCCCTCCTCGGCCCAGTCGAGCACGGCGCGCACGCTCCACCCGGGGGTCGGGCCGGCCGGCCGCATCTGGCGCTGCCACCGGTCGAAGGCGGTCTGCTCCGAGGCTTTGCGCACGCGGTCGGAGACGGCGGGGTCCGGGTCCTCGGCCCACAGCCGCCAGGGCCGGGGCTCGTACGCCTCGCGCAGCGCGGCGGCCAGGCGCGCGTCCCCTTCGGGGGTGCGCGGGAAGCGGGCCAGGACGGCGGGGCCGAGCGCCCGCAGCGGCTCGTCGTCGTCACGCACCGCGAGCTCGTCCAGCGCCCATTCCCAGCTGCCGCCCTCGGCGGCGTAGCGGCGGAGCAGCAGCACGGCGTCACGGCGGCCGTAGCCGGCGAGGTGGCCGAGCACGGACAGGGCGAGGCCGCAGCGGTGCTCGTCGGGTCCTGCCGCACCGTCGGGGCCGCCGAGGTCGTCCGGGGAGAAGAGGTGCTGTTCGATGCCGTCGAGCGGGCCCTCGAGCTCGGAGTACAAGCGCGCGTAATAAAGGGAGCGTGACTCCACGCGCCAGTCGTGGCGTGGGTCGCGCAGGACGCACTGCTCCAGCGCGGCGAGCGCGTCGGCTCGCTGCGCCGCGAGGGCATGCAGGGTCCCGTCTCCGCGTCCTCGCTGGAGGAGGCCGAGAAGGGTACCGCTGGGCGCTATGTCGGGGTCGAACATGAGGTCAGCATCCGGTGCGGGGGGTAGGTTGGCAACGGGATTTTCCGTTGCCGACTGCGGGGTATCTTCGCAGATCGTCCCGGGTTCAAACCCGGTAACCAGGGCCGGGACGGCCCACGGGGGCTCCCGCGGGCGACCGCCCGCAGCTTACCCGGACCGGGTCATTCCGCGGAGGGTGAACACATCGCGGGCCGCGAGGCTCCCGGCATATGTCGGAAGCACCACCGGATCGGGTATCGCCGAAACCCTTACAGGCCCTCACGCCTTGTGCAACAGTCGTGACTGGCCCATCCGTACGGCCCCAGTTCGGCCGGCGTCCGCATCGGAGACATGTTCGGAGAGCGTCATGCCGCCCCATTTGCATGAGGATCGTGACACCGCGAAACCGGAACCCGGTGCTGTGGACGCGCTCATCTCCCAGGCACGTCAGTTGCGCGGCAAGGTCGACGCGGTCCGCCGCGACGCGGCCGACGACGCGGAGGACCCGCGACAGCGCTGGCAGCGCGCGCTGTGCGACCTGGCCGTCCACCAGCTGGACGACCTCGGTGAGCACCTCGGCCAGCTCCGCGAGGGGCTGCCCGGCTCCGACGCCTCGGCGACCACCGATCCCGCGCGCGGCCGGGACACCGCGGCCTACGCGCCGCCCGAGACCTTCCTCTCCGTCCCCGCTCCCGGGCGCGCCGCCGTGCAGGCCCTGGGGCGTGCGGGCAGCGCGGAGTGGGATCTGGTCACGGACGGTGTCGAGTGGTCCGACGAGCTCTACCGCATCTTCGGGCGCCAACGGCACGACGGACCGCTGACCCTGGACGAGCTGCCCACCTTCCTCTTCGCCGAGGACCAGGCGGTCCTCAGCACGGCCGTCACCGGCTGCCTCGTGGACGCCCGGCCGATCGACTGCGAGTTCCGCATCGTCCGCCCGGACGGCGCGGTGCGCACGGTGCACATGGTGGGCGAGCCGGTGCTCGACGCCGCCGGTGCCACCGCCTCGATGTGGGCGGTGCTCCGCGACGTCAGCGAACTGCGCCGCAGCCAGCGAACACTGCGGGAGACCCGTGACTCGCTGCAGCGCGAGCGGCAGATCGCGCAGACCGAGCACCGGCTGGCGGTCGAGCTGCAGGAAGCCGTGCTGCCGCCGTGGCGCGGCTCCCTGCGGTTCCCGCAGGACGGCGGGCCGCCCGCGGTCGACCTGGCCGCGCACTACCTGCCGTCCGCGACCAGCGCCCTCATCGGCGGCGACTGGTACGACGCGCTGCAACTTCCGGACGGCTCGGCGCTGCTGACCGTCGGCGACCTCACCGGGCACGGGGTGTCGGCCACTTCCGGCATGGCGATGCTGCTCGGCGCGCTGCGCGGCATGGCCGTGGCCGGACTGGAACCCGGCCCGCTGATGGGCTGGCTCAACCAGATGCTGGACAGCTCGGCCCAGCCCGCCCTGGGCAGCGCGCTGTGCTGCCGGTACCACCCCGCCGACCGCAGCCTGGTCTGGTCGCAGGCCGGCCACCCCGCCCCGTTGCTCTTCCGCGACGGGACAGGGCGGCAGTTGGAGGCACCGGAGGGTGTGCTCCTCGGCGCCACCGCCGGCGCGCAGTACGGCCAGGCGACCCTGCAGGTGATGCCCGGCGATCTGCTGGTGCTGCACACCGACGGGCTGACGCCGCGCCGCCCGGGTCGCGGGTCGGCGGCGGACGCACCCGCCGGGGTACGTCGCTTGCTGGAGCTCGGCCCGAGGTTCGCCCGGGCCCGTACTCCTCAGGAGTGTGTGCGGATCGTGGTGGAGGAACTCGGCGCCCCCGAGCGCGAGGACGACGCCTGCGTGCTCATCGCCAAGTTCCACTGACCCCCTAGGTCCGATCTGCATAGGTCGGATCTGCATAGGTCGGATCTGCGTGGCCGCCCGGTGAGGGACGTTCACGCTGCTGCCTCATGTGCACGCGGTCCGTTCCGAAGGGGTGTCCGGACGCTCGGGAGAGCCGGCTCGTTCGGCGTCGAGTCGGCTGGTCCCGGTTCGGGGCACCCGGTCGGACGGTGCGGGGCGGTACGGCCGGATCAGATGGCGGTGCCCCGGCGCTTCGTGGCGGGCAGTGAGTTCTCGATCTCCTCGCGCAGGTCCTGGATCTTGGTGAAGTCGGCGTAGCGCGCCGTGAGCCGGTACATCTCCCGCAGCCGGTCCCATGTGCGCACCGAGGAGTTCTGCTGGATGGACAGCAGCGCCAGTCGTGCGTAGCGGTCCGCCTGTTCCGGGTCGTCGGCGATGAACAAGGCCGAGGCGAGCGAGATGTAGTCGAAGATGTTGGAGCGCTCACGGCCCTTGCCGCGCAACTCCAGTGCCCGGCCGGCGTGCATCTGGGCCTGCCGGGCCGCGAGCGGCTCGTGCTCGGCGAGTGTGCGGAACGCCAGCGCCTGCATGCCGTGCAGGTCGGCCTCGTCGAACATCTGCATCCAGCTCGGCGGTGGGACGTCGCCCCGGTCGGAGGCGAAGAGGTTCTCCGCCTCCCCTAGGGTGCGGCGCATCGCCTGGCCCCGGCCCATGGACGCCTGTGCCCAGGCCTCGATGGTGCAGAGCATGGCGCGGGTACGGGGCAGGGTCTGCTCCCCCGAGCCCGACTGCGCCAGCTTCATCAGGTCCAGCGCGTCGTCGGGACGGCCCAGGTGCACCATCTGCCGGGCGGCCCGGGACAGCGCCTCGCCGGCCCGCGGCCGGTCGCCCCCCTCGCGGGCGGCGTGCGCCGCGATCACGAAGTACTTCTGGGCGGTGGGCTCCAGGCCCACGTCGTGCGACATCCACCCGGCCAGTACCGCCAGATTGGCGGCCACACCCCACAACCGGCGTGTGAGATGCGTGGGGTGGTGGTAGGCGAGCATGCCGCCCACCTCGTTGAGCTGGCCCACGACCGCCTTGCGCTGCAGCCCGCCGCCGCGGGCCGCGTCCCAGGCGCGGAACACCTCGACCGAGCGCTCCAGCGCCTCGATCTCCTGGGAGCCGATGGGGGCCGCCTCGTACCGGTCGTAGGAGGCGGTTTCGGCGGTGAAGGGGTCACCGGTGGTCTGTGTCCCGGCGGCGAGCGCCGGATCGGTGTGGAGCCAGTCGTACATGGCGTTGCTGATTGCGGAGCCCGCGGCGAGCGCGGCGCCCGCGCCCACCAGACCGCGTCGGTTGAGCATGAGGTCCATTCCCGTGAATTCGGTGAGGACCGCGGCTGTTCGCTCCGGTGGCCAGGGCAGTCCGTCGGCGCTGACGGACTGCTTCTTCTCCGTACGCCGGTGCCGGCCGAACCCGAGATCCTCGATGGTTACGACACGGCCGAGGCGCTCGGTGAACAGTGCTGCCAGCACGGTCGGGACGGGTTCGCGCGGGGATTCCCCGGTCTCGATCCAACGGCGCACGCGCGATGTGTCGGTCGCCAGCTGCGGGTGGCCCATGGCCGCCGCCTGCCGGTTGACCAATCGCGCGAGCTCTCCTTTGGACCATCCGGTGAGTGCGAACAGGTCCGCGAGCCGTGTGTTGGCTTCCTTGTCCATTCAAGCCCCCAGGTTCCTCGGCACTCTTGACACTAATGGCCGGTCACAGCGGCCGCGAGCATTCGCCAGGGTTCGCCAGGGTTCGCCAGATGGTCTGCCACCCGCAATCAGTGGTCAAGTAAGAACGCGCCACCCGGCCCGGCACCCGCCGGCTCGCGAACGGTCGCAATCGAGCATCTTTCGAAAAACGCCGATCAGCGTTGAACACCTTGAGATGCCGGTGCGTACTTGTCCGCGAGGGGGCACGGCGCGTGGAAGGAACGGACCGCCGGCCCGGACCCGCATTCCCCAGGATGCGGGACCGGCCCCGGTTCGGATCCGGCTCCGCTCCACGCGCCGGCCCGCCACCTCGTCAAGAGCTCGTTGGCACACGAAGGGATCTGTCTCCCCCTCATGTATTCAGCATCGTCCTCCGTGTCCGCACCGCCCCGGCCGACTCAGATCCCGGGGTTCGCCGGGACAGGGACCGCCGTACGTCCGCGACCCGTGCTTCCCACCCCTCGACGGGGCGCACCGGGCGGTGTCTCCCATCCGCTCAGCGGGAGGCTCGACTTGACCGGCCCACAGGGCGCGCAGCTGCGCTCGGCCATCGCCTCTGTGCAGCGCATCGCCCCTGAGTTCACCCCCGTCCAGATGCTGCGCCGCAGCAGCCGCTCGGTGCTGCTCGTGGGCACCTCCGGTCGGGCGCCCGCCGTGGCCAAGTGCCTGCTCGACCACTCCCCCGGCTGGATGGAGCGGTACCGGCACGAGATCGCCGCGTACCGGGCGTTCGTGCGGCACCGCCCCCCGGTCCGGGTGCCCCGGCTGATCGCCGCCGACCCCGAGAGCTGCACGCTGGTGCTGGAGCGCATGCCCGGACGCGTCGCCGCCCTGCAGCGGCACCCCTCCGAGGCCCCGCCGCGCGCCGACGTGCGGATGGCGCTCGGGGCGATCTCCCGGCTCAACATGTGGCGGCCGCCGGCCGGCGTCTTCGACGCCCCTGTCGACTACGCGGCCCGGCTCTCCCGCTACCACGAGCTGGGGCTGCTCACCGACCGCGACATGGGCGACCTGCAGAAGATGCTGCACGGCCTGGCCCACGTCCAGGGGCAGTTCAACCACGGCGACGCGCTGCTGTCGAACGTGCTGCTCTCCCCGGCCGGCCCGGTGCTGGTCGACTGGGAGCACGCGGGCTGGTACCTGCCCGGCTACGACCTCGCGGTGCTGTGGATGATACTGGGCGACGACCCGATGACCCGGCGTCAGATCAGCCAGATGGCGCAGGCCGCGGGACCGATCGCGCGTGACGCCTTTCTGGTGAATCTGATGCTGGTCATCACCCGGGAGATCCGCACGTACGAGACCGCCATGCAGCGCACCATGCGCAGCACCGTCCCGGCCGGACCGGGCGCGGCGGAGGCCGGCGAGGAGCAGCGACTGCTGCTGCGCAGGCTGCACGACGACGCGGGGCTCGCGCGGCGGGCCGTCCGGGCCGCCGTCGGCACGAGGTGATCTGCGGGGCGGTTCTGGGCCGTTCCGCCCCCGCCGGGTGGCCGCGTGCCGCCGTACGAGGGGGCACACGGCCCGTCAGCCGGGACCGAACGGGCACCAGTGGTCCATTCCACTGACGCACCACAGGCCACGGCGCCCGTGTCAGGAAGATGCCGACACGGGCGCTGACATGCACAAACGCATTGCCCTCCGGTAGTTGACGGATGATCGGCCTCGGGATACCTCTGTGGTTTCCGATCGGCCCCGTGCGTCACACAGGAGGCTGCAGTGCGAGGAGTCACCCCCCACCCCGCGGGGCGCCGGCACCGGAAGGTCGTCACCGCCGCCACGGCGAGTGTCGCCGTGGGTGCGTTGCTGTCGGCACTGCCGCCCGTGCCCGCCGCGGGCGCGCCCCGGCCCGATCAGCGGGCCCCGCTGCAGCAGGCCTTCGCGGCCGCGTCCGAGCGCTACCGGGTACCGGAGAGCGTGCTGCTGGGCGTCTCCTACCTGGAGTCGCGTTGGGACACCCACCGCGGGCTGCCCAGCGTCACCGCCGGCTACGGGCCCATGCATCTGACCGACGCCCGCACGGCGCTCGCCGACTTCCCCCAGCGGGGTGACGGCGGGGAGGACCCGCGCGGCAACGAGCAACGGCCGCTCGACGTCGGTCCGACCGCCGCCAGGACGGCGCCTGCGCTGCCCGCCGCACTCACCACGCTCGACCGCGCGGCCCGGCTCACCGGCCTGCGCGCCGCCGATCTGCGCCGGCACGCCTCGGCGAACGTCCAGGGCGGTGCGGCGCTCCTCGCCCAGGCGCAGAAGTCCTCCGGTGCGCCCCTGAGTTCGGACCCCGCACAGTGGTACGGAGCGGTCGCCCGCTACTCGGGCGCCGACGACACCGCGACCGCGGCCTCCTTCGCCGACGACGTCTTCCAGGTGATCCGGGACGGCATCGCGCGCACCACCGACGACGGCCAGAAGGTGGCCCTGGAGGCGCACCCGGGGCTGGCCCCGCACCGTGCCCAGGTCCACACGCTGGGACTGCACGACGCCGATCGGGACGGGACCGAGTGCCCGTGGACGGTGGCGTGCGAATGGCTGCCCGCGCCGTACACGGAGTACGGCGACAAGAACTACGGCAACCACGACCTCGCCGACCGCCCCCACGACCAGTCGGTCGACTACATCGTCGTCCACGACACCGAGGCCACCTGGGACACCTCGCTCCAACTGGTGCAGAAGCCCGACTACCTGGCCTGGCACTACACCGTCCGCTCGGCGGACGGCCACATCGACCAGCACGTGCGGACCAAGGACGTCGGCTGGCACGCCGGCAACTGGTACGTCAACGCCACGTCGATCGGCGTCGAGCACGAGGGCTTCCTGACCGACCCGGGCACCTGGTACACCGAGGCGATGTACCGGGCGTCGGCCCGCCTCGTGCGCTATCTCGCGCAGCGGTACGACATCCCGCTCGACCGGCAGCACATCCTCGGTCACGACAACGTCCCGGGGACCACGTCCGCCTACATCGCCGGCATGCACACCGACCCCGGTCCCTACTGGGACTGGGCGCACTGGTTCCTGCTGATGGGCGCGCCCTTCCACGCCACCTCGGGCCCGGCGGGCGGCCTGGTGACCATCGACCCCGACTACGACGCCAACCGCCCCGCCTACACCGGCTGCACGACCGCGGGCGGCACCTGCCCCGTCCGCGGCTCCGAGGCCGTCCGGCTGTACACCGAGCCTCGCGAGGACGCCCCTCTGGTGAAGGACATCGGCCTGCACCCGGCCGGCGACTCGACGACCGGGGTCAACGACACCGGCGCCCGGGCGTCCACGGGCCAGCAGTACGCCGTCGCCGAGCGCCGCGGCGACTGGACGGCGATCTGGTACCTCGGCCAGGAGGCGTGGTTCCGCAACCCGCTCACCGAGCCGACCGCCGTGTACGGACGCGGCTGGGTGGTCACCCCGAAGGACGGGCGCTCCGATGTCCCGGTGTACGGACGGGCCTACCCGGAGGCGGCCGCCTATCCGGCCGGGGTACCGGTGCAGCCGGACTCACCGCTGCCCTACAAGTTGCTCGCGGGGCAGCGGTACGTGGTCGGGGAGGCGACGCACGGCGAGTACTTCCGTGCGGTCACCTTCGACGCCGCGCAGCACGTGGTGGTGCGCGGCCGACAGGTCTACTACGAGATCCAGTTCGGCCACCGGGTGGCCTATGTGAAGGCCGAGGACGTGACCGTGCTCCCGTCGGAGGCCGGGTTCAGCCCTGCTGGAACATTTCCGCGGGCAGGGGCTTGAGCAACTGGTAGAGGTCGTCGGTGATCGGCCGGTCCCAGGTGGCGATGGTGACCAGCACACCGTCGCTGCGGTCGAACTGGGTGCAGGACACGCGCCCCTCGGAGAGCTTGACCCTGCGGACGATCAGCAGGTTGTCGCCGTGCATGACCGGGGTGTCCTCGGTGCCGACGACCTCGACCGGCTCCTCGTTGCCGAGTGCGGCGAGCAGCTGGGCGACCTCGAACGGGGGCTGGCCCTCTTCGAGGTCGCGGGCCGGCGAGCCCTCGGGGAGGTTGCCGATCAGCATGGCGGGGCCGCGGCCGCCGAACAGGTCGTAGCGCAGGAAGATGCCCTGGCAGCTGCCGTCCTCCCCGGGCAGCAGCCCGGCGCCCAGTTCGCCCGGCCAGTCGCCCGGGTCCATGGCCAGGACGTCGAATTCCGGCCCTGTGGGCGTTGCGGCATTGCGGCGGCGGAGGAACGACATGCGCCCATCGTACGGTCCCCGGGCCGCGTGCGTGCCCGGGGCCGCAGTCCTACACGGACAGGGCTCGCGGCAGCCCCGCCCGGTCGGTGCCGATCTTGCGGTAGACCGCGGAGAGCAGGCGGGTGACGGTGTCGCCGTCGACGCCGAGCGCGGCCGCGACGGCGGCCTCGTCCATGCCTTGGGCGGCGTGGGCGGCGGCCGCCCGTTCCTGCGCGGTGAGCGTGTCGGTCTCGGTGGCGCGCAGCCGGCGCGGTCGCAGTCCGGCGGCGGCCAGTTCGTCACGGGCGCGCTCGGCGAGGACGTCGGCGCCGCAGTGGACGGCGGTCTCCAGCCCGCGGTAGAGCTGCTCGGCCGCTTCCTGGAGGTGGGCCTCGCGGCGCAGGGCGGCGCCGTGGTCGACCAGGGCCCGGGCCAGTTCGTAGCCGGCGGGCGAACGCTCCAGATGGCTGACCGCCTCTTGGAGCAGCTTGAGCCGTTCGGGCTCGGGGGCGACCTCGGCGGCGACCCGAAGTGCCTGGCCGATGGCGGAGGCGGTGCCGTACTGGCGGGCGCGTTCGACGGCTTCCGCGGCGGTGGCGCGGGCCCGGTCGGGGGTGTCCTGGGCCTCGGCGAGCGCGAGGTGGAGTTGCCACGGGCTCCACGCGGGGTTGCGCATGCCGCGCGGGTCGAGGCGCCGGCCGACGGTGCTCAGCTGGGTGATGGCGTCCTTGACCAGGCCGCGGGCGAGCAGCAGCTCGCCGTAGACGGTCTGGGCGTCGGGGAAGGTGACGGCCGCGGGGAAGGGCTCCCCGAACTCGTACTCCTCCGCGAGTGCGGTGGCCTCCGTCACCCGGCCGCGGGCCACCAGGATCGTGATGAGGATGGCGACGCTGTACCAGAGCACCGGGGTACCCCGGCCGACGCGGTCCGCCAGGCGCAGGCCGTCGCGGGCGAAGTCCTCGGCCTCGGCGAGGCGGCCGCGGCGGTAGCGGACGTAGCCGAGCAGGGAGTAGCCGAAGGCGAGGTGGGCGCCGCGCCAGCCCTGGCGCTCGTAGTCGCCGATGCCGATGGCGAACAGCTCCTCCGCCCGGCCCGGCCGGTCGGCGTACATGTAGGTCATGGCGACGAGGACGGGGACCTCGAATCCGAAGTCCTCGTTGGCCCAGGGCAGGCTGCCGGTCAGGGCGCGGTCGGAGTGGGCCAGAGCGGTCTCGGCGGGCTCGCCGCGCAAGGTGGCGTCCCAGGCGCGCAGGCCGATGATGTACCGCTCGGTGAGGTCGCGGCCGGTGAGCCGGTCGGCGAGGCGGGCCAGCCGGCGGGAACGGGCGGGCGAGTCCTGCTCGTCGCTGCGGAAGGCGTCCCACATGAACTGCTCTTCCTGCATGCGCAGGCGGGTACGGGCGTTGCTCGCCGTGCGGGCTGCCTGGCCCACGGTGTCGGCGGCCTCGCCCAGCCGGTCGGAGTGGGCGAGGGCCTGGGAGAGCCGGTAGATGATCGCGTCGCGCAGCCCGGCGTCCGCGATGGGCTCCTCCAGTGCCGCGCGGAGGTGGTTGACAGTGGTGGCGGGCTCGCTCAGCAGTGAGGAGCAGCCGAGTTCGAAGAGGACCGCGGCCCGGTCGTCGTAGGCGGGGGGTTCGCGCAGGGCGCGGGCCAGGTAGCGGCGGGCCGCGTCCGGGGCGCCGGCACGGGTGGTGTCGCGGGCGGCCTGGCGCAGCTGCCCGACGACCCAGGGGTCGCCCTCGGGGTGGGTCTCCAGCAGGTGCCGGGCCGCGACGGAGGGCCCGAGGCCCGCGTCGACGACCGACCAGGCGGCCTGGCCGTGCAGGGCGACGCGGATCGCGTCGGGGATCGCCCGGTAGACGGCGGTGGCGATCAGCGGGTGGACGAACTCCAGGATGTCGCTGCCGGTGAGGATGCGGGCCTTGCGCAGCCGGTCCGCCGCGTCGGCGGCCTCCTCGCCGCCCAGGCCCGCCACACTGGCGGCGATCGCCGGGGAGATGGAGGTGCCCAGCACGGCGGCGGCCCAGGCCATCCGCACGGTGGAGGCGCCGAGCCGTTCCAGCCGGGCGATGAGCCCGCTGCCCTTGGCGGCGGCCGCCAGGTCGCGCAGCAGGTGGGCGCTGGACTCCTCGGGGTTCAGCCGCCGGTCGACGACCTTGGCGGTGAGTTCCACGGCCTCGAAGGGGTTGCCCGCGGTGACGGCCCAGCACTCGCGGCAGAAGGCGTCGTCGGCGTGGTCGCCGACCGTGGCGCGGACCAACTGCCCGATGGCCGCGGCACTCAGCGGCTCCAGGCCGAGCGGACGGCTCCCGGAGCGGTCGGGCAGCCCCCTGAACGCCTCGGCGGTGGCGGGCAGTTCGTCGGGCCGGTAGGCGACGACGACGAGCATGGGCAGTTCCTCGGCGCGGGGCGCGAAGGAGGACAGCCAGCGCAGGGACTCGGGGTCGGCCCAGTGGGCGTCGTCGAGGACGAGCACCACGGGGGAGCGTCGCACGGCGATGTGGGTGAGGACCCAGTCGAGGCCGTCGCCGATGCCCTGGGGGTCCGGGGGCGCGCCGCCCTCGGCGCTGCACAGGCCGAGCGCGGGGCCGACGATGCCGTACCAACTGCCCAGCGTGTTGCGGAGTTCCGCCTCACCGGCACCGGCGAGCTGGGGCTGCAGCAACTGGCGGGCGACATGGAAGGCGACGCCCTGCTCCTGGTCGCCGCCGCGCGCGAAGAGCACGGTGCAGCCGAGCGCGGAGGCCCGGCGGCGGGTCTCGGTGAGCAGGGTCGTCTTGCCCAGTCCGGCCGGGGCGGCGACGGCGAGCAGGCCGCCGCGGCGCGGGCCGGCGTGCTGCTGGGCCTCGTCGGACCTGATGCCGGTGAGTTCGGCCAACGCCTCGTCGACGGCGACCAGTTCCGCTTCGCGTTCCAGCAGTGGCCGCCGGGACTTCGGCGTGCGCTGTGTCATGTGTGCACCCCCTGGCCCTGATGGCCCTGACCCGGCGCGCGCCGGAGCGCGCCGCAGACGTCCGGACGCCTGTCCGGTGACGTCTCAGCGTACGCCCATGGGGACGCTGGGTGAGTGGATACATGCGAACTGGTGTCGCCTGTTCGCTATCGTCCGTGCCCTGATCGACTTCGTTCGGCATCGTGCGGATGAGCGGCCGGAACGTTCCGTCGGAGCGGGCGCACGGGCGGGACACACCACGCCGCACTCAACAGTGCGGCGCATGGCGGCAGTTCAGAAGGAGCGCCACGTTGTGAGCGTAGCGTTGACATGACGGACCGTCAAGAATGATCAGGGCGGCCCGGACGACCGGGCCGGGGGCGCCCGGGCCGGCGGCCCGCCGGCCCGGGGGCGTCCGCTCTCAGGGGCCGCAGGGCCCCGGGGGGGCGGGCGACCGCGCGACGCGCGCCGCACCCGCCCGGATGACGCGGGGGCGGCCCGCTACGTCAGGTCGAACTCGCCGTCGCGGGCGCCGAGGACGAAGGCGCGCCACTCCGCGGGCGTGAAGACCAGGGAGGGCCCCTCGGGGTTGCGGCCGTCCCTCATCGCGATGTAGCCCTCGACGAAGGCGATCTGGACATCGCCCGTCCCCTGGCTGCTCGACTGCCACTCGGCGTTCGCCAGATCCAGCTGCGGCTTCGTTCCGCCCGCCAGCGGCGATCCGATCGTGCTCTCGGCCACGTCCGTGCTCCTCCCGACTGCGTCGTCCGGGCCAGCCTAGCGAGGGTGCCGGGGCCCGGACAGGTCATGGGAGAACCTGCCCGGCCCCGGTACGGGTTCATGCCCGCGTCACCCTCCGGGGTGGCCGGATCGGACCGCCCTCCACCCGGTGCGCCGGGGCGGGCGCCGTGCCCCGCGCGCGCAGATGGGCGTACGGCCCGTCCGCGCGCCGTCGGGAGGAGCGCCGCGAGACACCCGGGGCGCGGCCGTCGTCCGGGTCCACGAGGAGCGGTTCTGCGCCCGTCACCACGGAATACGTGCCTCCGGCCGCCGATTTCCACTTCACCGGGGCGTGTCGCGGCGCGGGTGCCTAGGGTGTGTCCATGACGCGTCTCGACCCGCAGCGCACGGCACTTGTCGTGATCGACCTGATGGACCGCATCGTGGGCCTGCCGTTGGCCCCGCACTCCGGGCAGGAGGTCGTCGCCGCGTCCTCGGCGCTCGCCACGGCGTTCCGCAAGGCGGGGGCGCCGGTCTTCCTCGTACGGGTCGAGCGCCCCGGGGTCGACGAGCAGCCGCCCGGCAGCGACCTGGTGGCCGGACTCGCCGAGGACGGCGACACCGTGGTCGTCAAGCGCACGGTCGGGGCGTTCCACCGCACCGGCCTGGACGAACTGCTGCGCGGCCAGGGCATCGACACCCTGGTGCTGTGCGGCATCGCGACCAACATGGGCGTGGAGTCCACCGCGCGGGCCGCAGCCGATCACGACTACGAACTCCACTTCGCCGAGGACGCGATGGCCGCTCTGACCGCCGAGGAGCACAGCGCCGCCGTCGCCCAGGACCTCCCGCGCTTCGGGAAGGTCGCCACGGCCGCCGGGCTCGCCGCCGCGCTGTGGAACTGATCGGCCGCGGCCGGGACGCCGACGTCTTCGCCCTGGACGACTCCCGTGTGCTGCGCCGCTACCGGGACGGCGGCCCGGTGCACGAGGAGGCCCGCCTCATGGCGTATCTCGGCGCGCGGGGCCTCCCCGTGCCGCGCGTCCACGACGTGACCGGCACCGACATGGTCATGGACCGGCTCACCGGCCGCACCATGGCGCAGGACCTCGGGCACCGCCCCTGGCTCGCGCATGCGCACGGGCGCACGCTGGGCCGCCTGCAGGCCGCGCTGCACCGCGTCCCGGCCCCCGGCTGGCTGCCGCGGCGCTTCCCCACCGGCCGCGACGGCGCCGACCGCGTCCTGCACCTGGACCTGCACCCCGAGAACGTGGTCCTCGCCCCCGGCGGACCGGTGCTCATCGACTGGCGCACCGCCGCGGCCGGCGATCCGGCCGCCGACGCCGCGCTGACCGTGGCCGTACTGCGCGGGGTGGTGCTCGGCGGGATGCAGCGCGCGGGGGTCCGGGTCCTGCTGCGCGGATTCCTCAAGGACTGCGCCGTGGACCCGGCCCCGCGCCTGGCCGAGGCGATCGCCGCCCGGCTCACCGATCCCAACCTGCTGCCGCAGGAGGCGGAACGGCTGCGCCGCTTCTCCCGCTGGGTGCCGGACGGCAATTGAGTCGCGTGCCGCGGCAGCGGGCGCCTAGCCTTGCACGATGGCTCCCCGCGTGATCGTTCTCAACGGCGGCTCCAGTTCCGGCAAGTCCGGCATCGCGCGCTGCCTCCAGGCGCTGCTGCTCCCGGACACGTGGCTCACGTTCGGCGTCGACACCCTGATCGAGGGAATGCCGGCCGCGATGCGCGCCTCGGACTCCGGACTCGGCATCGCGTTCGGCGCGGACGGCGAGGTCACGGTCGGAGCGGGGTTCCGGGCGCTGGACGAGGCGTGGGCCCGGGGCATCGGGGAGATGGCGCGTTCGGGGGCCCGGGTGATCGTGGACGAGGTGTTCCTCGGTGGCGCGGCATCGCAGGACCGCTGGCGGCGGGCGCTGGACGGGCTGGACGTCCTGTGGGTCGGGGTGCGTTGCGATCCCGGGGTCGCCGCGGGGCGCGAGACCGCGCGCGGCGACCGCGTGCCGGGCATGGCGGTCGCGCAGGCCGGCCTGGTGCACCGCCGCGTGATCTACGACCTCGAAGTGGACACGACAGACACGGAGTCCATGGACTGTGCGCGGACGATCGCCGCTCGTGTTTCGCCCGTGTGACGAGTGCGATCCGGGGCGCGACGCCGGGCACGTCCTGTGGTTTCATGGGCTCATGCGCACGAACATCTGGAACCTGGGGCCGCTGTGGCCCGGTCGTCGTGCGCATCACTTCGACCAGAGCTGTCGCCGGGGCTGACGTCCGCCTCGTCCCGACCGACCCTCGCGACGGCTCCCCTCTGTGTCCGGGGCGTCGAGCGACCACTGCTCCGGAGCGATTCCCATGGCCCTGCACGACAGGGCGGGCGGCCCCACCCCGCTCGTTCTCCCCCAGTTGCGCGCCCTGGTGCGCGGCTACGCGGAAGCCGTCGAGAACGGCACGCACCAGCCCGTCCACCTGGCGGAGGGCCGCTGGTACACGCGACTGCACCAGGACCCCTACGTCGACGTCTGGCTGATCACCTGGCCGCGCGACACCTCCACCGAACTCCACGACCACGCGGGGTCGCTCGGCGCGCTCACCGTGGTCAGCGGCGTCCTCACCGAGCACCGCTGGACGTACGACCGCGAGGGCCAGGGCCGGATCACCGGTCGCGAACTGGCGGCGGGGCGCGGCGCCGGCTTTCCTCTCGGACATGTGCACGACGTCGTCAACGCCTCCACCGCGCCGGCGGTGAGCGTGCACGCCTACTCGCCGCCGCTGACCGCGATGGCCTACTACGCGGTCGACGACAGCGGCTCGCTGCGCCGTACGCGCACGGTGCTGACCGACGCCCCGGAACCGGCGGCCGTACCGGCCTCCCCCGCGCCGCTGCCCCCGTCCCCGTCCACCGTCCTCCGGGAGGTCGTCCGATGACCGGGCCCGCCGCCGCCCCCGTCCCGTCCGGCATCGACCGGATGCTCGCCCGCGCCCGGGAACGGCTGCGCAGGATCGGCCCCCACGAAGCGGCGGCCGAACTCGCCGCGGGCGAGGCGCTGCTCGTCGACATCCGGCCTGCCGCGCAGCGGGCACGGGAGGGCGAGTTCGCCGGCGCGCTGGTCATCGAGCGCAATGTGCTGGAGTGGCGGCTCGACCCGCTCAGCGACGCGCGCATCCCCGAGGCGACCGGGCACGCGGTGCGCTGGATCGTCGCCTGCTCCGAGGGCTACACCTCCAGCCTCGCGGCCGCCTCCCTCCACGACATCGGGCTGCCGCGCGCCACCGACCTCGAAGGCGGCTTCCAGGCCTGGCGGGCCGCGGGGCTGCCGGTCAGGGGCGGCGAGGACCCGGCAGGAACGAGCTGACCTCCGCGAGGAAGCGCTCCGGGTCGTCCTCGTGGACCAAGTGCCCGGCCCCGGTCACGACCAGTCGCGCGCCCGGGATGCGGGTGGCGATCCGCTCGATCCCGTCCTGGGAGACGTGGCTGGCCGGGCCGCCGGCGATCACGAGAGCAGGGCAGGTGATCCGGCCCAGCAGGTCCCACCAGCCGGGATCGGGGGCGTTGATCCACCGGTTGACGGCCGCGACGACCCGCCAGTCGAACGTCTCCCCGCCCTCCGGTCCGGTGGGCACCGCCCGCGGCGGCACCGCGGGGTCCGGCGGCACGGGCTCCTCCAGGACGAGCGCGGTCAGCCGCTCCGGACGGGCGGCGGCCAGCAGGTACGCCACGACCGCGCCCATGGAGTGCCCGGCCAGCGCCACCGGTCCCAGGCCGAGCGCGTCGAGGAAGCCCACGACGTCGTCGCGCATGGCCTCGAAGGCGTACTCCCCCGGCCACTCGCTCGCACCGTGCCCCCGCAGATCGGGCGCGTACACCCGGTGCGTGCGCGCCAGCGCGGGGACGACCGGCGCCCAGTCCGCGCCGTCCGACCCGCGCCCGTGCAGCAGGACCAGGGGCGGGGCGCCGGGATCACCCCACGTGCGGTAGGCCAGCCGGATGCCGTGCGCGTATGTCGTCGAAAGATCGTCCACGCGCCCGACGCTACCCCGCCGCCGCGGGGGTCACTCGTACGGGACCACGGCCACCGGGCAGGGCGCGTGGTGCAGGACGGCGTGCGCGGTCGGCCCGAGGCAGGCGGGCAGGTGGGTGTGGCGGCCGATGACGAGCAGGCACGCGCCGGCCGCGGCGTGCACGAGTGCCTGCGCGGCGTTGCCCGCGACGACCTCCTGCGTGATCTCCACGCCCGGCGCCTTCTCCCGCCAGGGGTCCAGCGCGGCCGCGACGGCGTGCTTCTCGCCCGCCCCGATCTCGGCGCCGCAGGCCGGGTCCATCGCCGCGGGGGCGTACCGGTAGGTCGGCGGGTACGACCAGGTGTGGACCGCCCGCAGGGGCGTTCCGCCGCGCTGCGCGGCCTCCACGGCGAAGGCGGTCACATCGGCGGCGCCCTGCCGCAGGGCCAGGCCCAGCACCACCGGCCGGGGGTCCCGCACCTCGGGCGCGCAGTCGCCCTCGCGGACGACCACGACCGGGCGCGTCGCCCGCGCCAGCGTGGCCTGGCCGACCGAACCCACGACGTAGCCCGACAGCCCGCTCAGTCCCTGCGAGCCCAGCACCAGCAGCTCGCTCCGTCCGGCCTCCGCCACCAGCAGCTCCGCCGGCGGGGCGTCCGCCCCGTCCGTGGTCACCGTCAGCCCGGAATGGGTGGACGCCAGCTCCTCCGCGGCCTCGCGCAGCATCGCGTCCCCGTACGGGTGGCCGCCCGCGTGCACCACGCGCAGCGGCACGTTCCGCCGCACCGCCTCGCACGCCGCCCAGCGCACCGCCGCACGGCTCTCCGGCGACCTGTCCAGGCCCACGGTCACGGGTCGGACCATCGGACGTGCCTCCCTCCACCCACCACCACCCCCACAGTAGGCGCCCCCGCCGCGCGGGGCGCCCCGGCGAGGCCCGGTCAGGTCACCCGCAGCTCCCCCGCCCGGCTGTCGCACCGCACCCGCCCGGTGGCGAACGCGATCTCGACCGCGACGCGCCCCGTGTGCTCCTCGTACTCCTCGCCGACCGCCGTCACGCGCTGCCCGAGGTGGGCCGCGAACGGCGTCCCGTCCGCGAGCGGCACGACCGCGAGCCGGCCGTCCGGGCCCAGGTCGTACCCCGTGTGCGGCCGCCCTTCGGCCACGATCAGGCACCATTCGGAACCGGTGGTGAGGTGCACGGACGCCCCGGTGGCGTCGATCAGCCACACGTCCAGGGGGCCGCTGGGAGCCGCCGTCTCGGATCGGTGCCAGGAGGTGACCACGCTCTCCAGCCGCCTGCCGACGAGGGCCGCGGCGGGCAGCCCGGGTCCGTGCAGCGGGCAGGCCCGATCCCCGGAGGGGAGGCCGCGCGATCTCGACGCGTTCACCTGTCACCGCGGCAGGCCGACGTGCGCAACGGACAACATATCTGACGTGGCATCAGATGCCGTGGCCGGCCGCTGCTCCCGCGGGGCGGCCGAGGCGCTCCCGGCACTGGGCCTCGTCGGCGCGGCTGGCCTGCGTGTCGGGGTGGTCCGCGCCCAAGGCGCGTTCGCGCGCCGTCGCCACCTCGCCGTGCAGGGTCAGCGCCTCGTCCCACTGCCCGAGCCAGCCGAGCGCGACGGCGACCTCGCGGCGGCTGACGAGGGTGTCCCGGTGGTCGGCGCCCAGCGCGCGTCCGCGGGCCTCCGCGACCGCGCGGGCCTCGGTCAGCGCGTCCTGCCAGCGCCCGAGGCGGCCCAGGTTGACGCCGAGGCCGTGCCGGGCGCGGAGGGTCTCGGGGTGCTCGGGACCACTGACCCGGGCGCGGACCTCGGCGAGATCGGCGTAGAGCGCGCACGCCTCGGCGTACATGCCCATGCGGCCGAGGCAGGCGCCCAGTTCGTGCCGCGCGGCCAGGGTCTCGGGATGCTCCGGGCCGAGCGCGCGGGCCCGCGTGGCCGCGATCCGGTCGTACTCCAGGCGGGCCTCGGACCAGCGGCCCAGCAGGTCGAGCAGCCGCGCCGTCTCGCCGCAGGTGGTCAGCGTGTCAGGGTGGTCCGGGCCCAGGACCCGGGCGCGGGAGACGGCCACCTCGGCCGCCAGCGTGTGGGCGTCGGCGGTACGGCCCAGGCGGCCCAGCGTCACGGCGAGGTTGTGCCGGCAGTGCAGCGTGTCGGGGTGGTCGGCGCCCTGCCGGCGTTCGCGGGCGGCCAGCACGGTGGCGTACGCCGCGTGCGCCTCGGTGTGGCGGCCCAGCCGACCGAGGGTGTACGCCGCCTCCTGGAGCGCGGCCAGCGTGTCGGGGTGGTCCGGGCCGAGACGGCCGGCGCGCGCTGCGGCGACGTCCTCGTACGTGCGCAGCGCATCGGCGGCGCTCGCCGGCGGCAGGGCCTCCGCTGCCCGCAGGCCGCGCGGCCCCGGCTGCAACCTGGCCCGCCGCGCCCACGGAGGCAGGTCCCCCCGGGCCGCCGGGGCGGCGTCGGGGTCGGGCGCGGCGACGACCCGCAGCGGCGCCAGTCGCGCGGCGACGTCGGCCGCGCTCTGCGGGCGGTGCGCGGGCTCCTTGGCGAGCAGGTCGAGGATGAGGCGGTCCAGCCCGGCCGGGATGTCCCCGCGGTGCTCACGCGGCGGCACGGGCGCGGTGTCGCGGTGGCCGACGAGGACGGCCCAGGCGTCGTCGAAGTCGAACGGCGGGGCGCCGGTGGCCAGTTCGTAGAGCACACAGCCGAGCGAGTACAGGTCGCTGCGGTGGTCGATCGCCTCGTCGGCGCCGATCTGCTCCGGCGACATGTAGTGCGGGGTGCCCATGGCGACGCCGGTCCCGGTCAGCCGGGAGGTGAAGCCGATGTCGTGGCCGAGCCGGGCGATGCCGAAGTCGCAGATCTTGACGGCGCCGTCGGTGAGCCGCACGACGTTGGCGGGCTTCAGGTCGCGGTGCACGATGCCGCGCGCGTGCGTGTAGGCGAGGGCGTCCGTGATCTGCGCGGCGATGTCGGTGACGTCAGCCACGGGCAGCGGCTCACCGCCGTTGTCCTCCAGCAGTCGCCGCAGGTCCCGCCCCTCCAGCAGTTCCATGACGAGGAAGAGCACGCCCTCGTACTCGCCGAAGTCGTGCACGACGGTGATCCCCCGGTGCGGCAGCGCCGCGGCGACCCGGGCCTCGCGCCGGAACCGCTCCTGCAGGACCCGGCCCATCGACGGGTCCATCGTCGGGCTGAGCTGCTTCAGGCACTTGACGGCGACCTCCCGCCCCAGCGCCTCGTCCTCGGCCCGCCAGACCTCGCCCATGCCGCCCCGGCCGATGCGTTCCAGCAGCCGGTACCGTCCCTGCAGCAAGGTGTCGCCCTCGTGTACCGCCTTCATGCCGCGCGCCGCCCCCGTCGTTCCCCGGTTCTCCCCTCCCCCAGTATGGCCGTGGGGGCAGCCGAAGGGCATATCCCCGAGGGGCACGTCGCCCATGGGCGGAGCACGGTCAGAGCCCGGAGCGTGCCCGTTCACGCAGCCGGTAGGCCGACGGATGCGTCCCCGGGCCCAGCCGGCCCACCGCCTTCAGGATGTGGCCGGGCGGCAACTGCCAGCGCAGGTACGACGGGACCGCCCGCAGGACGCGCCCGGTGGCGCGCAGCCGCCGCAGCGTGACGGGCACCGACGGGGCGGGGCGTCCGTACAGTTCGTGGGCGAAGGGCGGCAGCGCGGCATATGCCAGGGCGGCGGCCTGCGCCCACACCGCCTCGCGTACCGGCAGCAGCGCGGTCGGCACGGGCGGCCTGCGCAGGAAGGCGTGGACCTCCAGGGCCTCGGGCGTGAGGGCCAGTTCGGGCCGGATCTTCTCGAAGTACGCCGCCAGCTCCGCGGTGTCGGACGGCACGCCCGCCGGGTCCAGGCCCACCAGGCGCGCGGCCTCGCGCTGTTCGTCGACATAGGCGTCGGCCTGCGCGTCGCTCAGCCGGTAGCCGGAGCCGCGGGCGACGGACAGATAGGAGTCGATCTCCGCGCAGTGCACCCACAGCAGGAGTTCGGCGTCGTCGACCCCGAACCGCGCCCCGCCGGCCGGGTCCTGTGCGCTGAGCCTGCGGTGGATGCCGCGCACCCGCGCGCCGGCCCGCTCGGCCTCCAGGGTCGTCCCGTACGTGATGGTGCCGACGAAGTCCGCCGTCCGCAGCAGCCGGCCCCAGGCGTCCGTGCGGAAGTCGGAGTTCTGCGTGACGCCCCGTACGGCCCGGGGGTGCAGTGCCTGCAGATACAGCGCCCTGACTCCGGCGACCCACATCATGGGGTCCCCGTGCATCTGCCAGGTGACCGAGGCGGGCCCGAAGAGCCCGGGGTCCGTGTCGCGCATGGCGCTCTCCCCCTTCCGGATGGGCCCAGCATAGGACCGCGGGGTCCGATCGGCGCGCTCCCGCACCGGGCGGCGTGGACACGCGGGTAGGAGGGACGACACCGCGGCCCCGCGCCGTCGTCTCGGTTGCGGGTCCTGCCGGGGCCGGGAGAATAAGGCGAGGTGTGTCCTTTGTGTCACGTGGGCGTGACGCTCCGTGCCGTTCCGCCGTGCCGCCACCGTCCTGGGGCGGCGGCGCCAGAAGGAAAGAGACCCCACCATGTCCACCACCGTGATCCAGCACGTCCTGAACCGGCTGCGCGACATCGGCGTGCGTCACGTCTTCGGCGTCCCCGGCGACTACGCGTTCCCTGTCAACGACGCCATCGCCCAGCACCCGGACATCGAGTGGATCGGCAGCTGCAACGAGCTCAACGCCGCCTACGCCGCGGACGGTTACGCCCGGGTTCGCGGCATCGGCGCCGTCTGCACCACCTACGGGGTCGGCGAGCTCAGCGCGATCAACGGGATCGCCGGCGCCTACACCGAGCACCTCCCGTTGTTCCACCTGGTCGGGATGCCCAGGATGCCCGTGCAGGCGCACCACTCGATCGTCCACCACACCCTGGGGAACGGGGAGTTCGACCTCTTCGAGAAGATGTCCGCGGCGGTGGTGTGCGCGAGCGCCGTCATGACGCCGCAGAACGTCGCGGCCGAGACCGAGCGCCTGATCGCGGCGGCGCTCTACCACCGCCGCCCGGTCTACATGGCCTTCCCCGCCGACCTCGCGGAGATGCCCGTGGTCGGCACGGCCCGGCCGCTCAACGCGCCGGCCAGCGACCCCGCGCAGGTGGACGCCGCCGTCGACGCCATCGCCGACATGCTCGGGGGGGCCGGCAGCGCCTGCGTCCTGCCCGGCATCCTCACCGTCCGCACCGGCCTCGGCCAGGAACTCCAGCGGTTCCTGGAAGCGACCGGGCTGCCCTTCGCCACCATGATGGCGGACAAGGGCGTCCTGGACGAGGACCAGCCCGCGTACGCGGGCATGTACGACGGAAAGCTGATGAACGAGAGCGTCCGCCGCTTCGTCGAGGACGCTGACGTGGTCGTCCTGGTCGGCACGCAGATGAACGACTTCAACAGCGGGGCGTTCACCGCGAACCTCGACCCCGGGCGGACGGTCGCCGTCTGCCACCACCACGTCCGCGTCGACGGCATGACCTACCAGAGCGTGGAGATGAAGGACCTCCTGATCGCGCTCACGCGCAGGCTCCCCCGGAAGCAGTGGCCGCGCCCGTCGGCCGAGGTGACCCGGATGCGGCCCGCGGGCGGCAAGGGCGACGACTCGATCACCGCGGAGAGCCTCTACCCCCGGTGGGAGAGCTTCCTGCGGCCCGACGACATCCTCGTCGCGGAGACCGGAACCGTCTCCATGGGCATGGCCTTCGCCCGGCTGCCCCAGGGGGCCACCTTCCAGAACCAGACGCTGTGGGGCTCGATCGGCTGGGCCACCCCCGCGGCGGTCGGCGCGGCCGTCGCCGCCGCGGGCGACCGGCGCGTCGTGCTGATCACCGGCGAGGGCTCCCACCAGCTCACCGCACAGGAGATCAGCCAGTTCGGACGCTACGGCCTGCGTCCGGTGGTGTTCGTCCTGAACAACCACGGCTATCTGATCGAGCGCCTGCTCTGCAGGAACCCGGACGTCGCCTACAACGACCTGGCCGGCTGGCGGTACTCCGAGCTGCCGAGGGCCCTGGGCTGCGACGACTGGTTCACCGCCCGGGTGTCCACCCTCGCCGAGCTCGACCGGGCCATGGACGCGGCGGGCAAGGCCGGCACCGGCTGCTACATCGAGGTCATGACCGACACCTACGCCGCACCGCCGCTGGCCACCCAGCTCCACGACAACATCGGGACGCTCTACTCCACGTGATCAGCGTACGAGGGTGAACCGCACCGGCAGACCGGGCACGGCCTGGGCCGCGGCGGCCAGGTGGCGTTCGGGGACGACCCCGATCACGGGATAACCACCGGTGGTCGGGGAGTCGGCGAGGAACAGCACGGGCCTGCCGTCCGGTGGCACCTGGACCGCGCCGACGACCATGCCCTCGCTGGGCAGTTCGCGCCGCACCGCCCGCTCCAGCGCGGGGCCCGTCGTCCGCAGCGCGATGCGGTTGCTGCGCGGGGAGACGGCGTAGTGGCCCGCGACGAGGGTGCGCAGCGCGGCGGGGGTGAACCAGTCGTCGCGCGGTCCGAGCATGACGGGCAGCACCAGTTCGCCCGGTGGGCCCTGCCAGGGCGGCAGATCGGTGTGGACGGGCGGGCCGGCGGGCTCGCCGAGCGGCAGCACGTCGCCGTCCTGGAGCGGTGCCGGACCCAGCCCCGACAGCAGGTCGGCGGAGCGGCTGCCCAGCACCTCCGGCACGGCGACGCCCCCGGCGACGGCGAGATAGCTGCGCACGCCGCTCGCGGCGGGACCGATGTCGAGGACCGCGCCGGCCGGGACGTGCACGGGCTCGGCCCACGCCGCCGGGCGGCCGTCCACGCGGACGGCCGCGGGGGCGCCGGTGACCACGGCCGTCAGGGCGCGGCCGGCCCGGACGGCGACCCCCGTGAGTGTGGTCTCCAGGCCGGCCGCCCCTGCGGGGTTGCCGGCCAGGCGGTTGGCGAGCCGGTGCGCGGGCCGGTCCAGGGCGCCGGAGCGGGCCACCCCGAGCGCGGCGTGCCCGTACCGCCCGAGGTCCTGCACGGTGGTGAGGGCTCCGGCGCGGACGACGTCGAGGGCGCCGTGGTTCACGCGTCCGCCTCCGCGTCGCTCACGGGCCTGAAGCGCACCCGTGTGCCCGGTACGAGCAGGGCCGCGGGCTCCCGGTCGAGGTCCCACAGCCGGGCGTCCGTCGTGCCGATCACCTGCCAGCCGCCGGGCGACGCCCGCGGGTAGATGCCGGTGTAGTGGCCGGCGAGCGCGACGGAACCGGCGGGGACGGCGGTACGGGGCTCGGCCCGCCGGGGGACGACGTGGCGCTCGTCCATGCCCGTCATGTAGGCGAAGCCGGGCGCGAACCCGCAGAAGGCGACGCGGTGTTCGGTGGCGGAGTGCAGGCGCACGACCTCGTCCCGCGACACCCCCCAGGCGTCGGCGACCACGTCCAGGTCCTCGCCGTCGTATCGGACGGCGAGGTCCACCAGGGGTCCGCTGCCCGCGGGCAGGGGCGGCACCGACCAGTCGCGCAACGCGGAGCGCACGGCGGGGGGGTCGGGGACACCGGCCAGCAGCACGGTGCGATCCCCCGGCACGATCTCGCGGACCGGCGCGAGGGCGGCCTCGTCGCGGCGGCGCAGGAGTTCGGCGTGCCAGGCCTGGGCCTGCTCGGCGGAGTCGAGGTCGAGCAGGAGCGCGTCCTCGCCGACCGGGAGGAGCCTCATGCGAAGGCCTCCAGGGAGAGCCCGGCCTCGCCGAGGGCGTCCCGGACCCGGCGGGCGAGGCCGACGGCGCCGGGGGTGTCCCCGTGCAGGCACAGGGACCGGGCGCGGACCGGGACGGTCTCGCCGGAGATCGCCGTCACCTGGCCGTCGCGGGCCAGGGCGACGGCCTGCCGGACGACGTGGGCGGGGTCGGTGATGACGGCGCCGGGCGTGCGGCGCGCTACGAGGGTGCCCTCCGCGGTGTAGGCGCGGTCCGCGAACGCCTCCGCGACGGTGGGGAGCCCGACTTCCGCCGCCGCCTGGTGCAGGGCGGAGCCGGGCAGGCACAGCACCGGGAGGGCGGGGCCGGCGAGCCGGGTGCCCCGGGCGACCGCGAGGGCCTGTCCGGGGTCGGCGACCACGCGGTTGTACAGGGCGCCGTGCGGTTTGACGTAGGCGACGCCGGTGCCGGCGGCGCGGGCGAACACCTCCAGCGCGCCGATCTGGTAGCTGATCTCGTCGGCCAGTTCCTCCGGCGGCACCTCCATCGCCCGGCGCCCGAAACCGGCCAGGTCCCGGTAGGAGACCTGAGCGCCGATCCGCACGCCGGCGGCCGCCGCGCTGTCGCACACGCGGCGCATGATGGACGGGTCGCCCGCGTGGAATCCGCAGGCGACGTTGGCGCTGGTCACCACGGAGAGCATGGCCTCGTCGTCGGTCAGGGACCAGCGTCCGAAGCCCTCGCCGAGGTCCGCGTTGAGGTCGATCACGGTGTCTGTCATGGGTGGTGCCGCTCTCCTCGCAACCGTACGGGCGCTGTCTCAGGCGACCTGGTGGTCGGTGTCCCGTATGTCGGTGATGAACATGTACCCCGGCGCGTGGGTGATGGCGAACGGCGGGCGCGAGGCCATCAGCGCGGCCTGCGGTGTCACGCCGCAGGCCCAGAAGACGGGGATGTCGCCGGGCTCGGCGCGCACGGGGTCGCCGTAGTCGGGGCGATCGAGGTCGGCGATGCCCAGGGCGGCCGGGCTGCCGATGTGGACGGGGCCGCCGTGGACGCCGGGCATCCGGGCGCTGACCCGGACCGCGGCGCCGACGAGCCGTGCCGGGACCGGCCGCATGGACACCACGACGGGGCCCCACAGCCGGCCGGCGGGACGGCAGTAGCGGTTGGTGCGGTACATCGCGACGTTGCGCCCCTGGTCGACATGGCGCAGCGGTACGCCGGCCCCGCGCAACGCGCTCTCGAAGGTGAAGCTGCAGCCGATGAGGAACGAGACCATGTCGTCGCGCCAGTGGGTGACGACATCGCCCGGCTCGTCGACCAGCACGCCGTTCTCCCAGACGCGGTAGCGCGGGAGGTCGGTGCGCAGGTCGGCGCCGGGGGCGAGCGCGGTGCTCCGGGCGCCGGGCCCGGTGACGTCCAGCAGCGGGCACGGCTTGGGGTTGCGCCGGCAGAACAGGGCCACGTCCTCGGCCCAGTCGGCGGGCACGGCGATCAGGTTGACCTGCGTGTAGGCGGAGCACCAGCCGGTGGTGGGCCGGGCGGTGCCGTCCCGGAACATCGTCCGGGCCGCGCGCGGGGTCAGAAGGGATTCCTTCACAGTGGCCACCCTAGATTCTCGTTGAACAATCCGACAAGGAACCTGTTGTCTCGTCCCCGGGTTTTCGATTGACTGGGGCCCTGCGAGCAGCGAGACGAGGGAATGTGACATGGCAGCCGAGCTCGATCCGGCCGTCCTGGCCGGCGACCGTGCCCTGCTGGGGCGTTCCAGCACCGCCGACCGGGTCGCGGACATCCTGCGCGCCCGGATCTCCGAGGGCTTCCTGCCCCCCGGCACCAAGCTGTCCGAGGACGCCGTCGGCACGGCGCTCGGCGTCTCGCGCAACACGCTGCGCGAGGCGTTCCGGTTGCTGACGCACGAGAAGCTGCTCGTCCACGAGCTCAACCGGGGTGTCTTCGTACGGGTCCTGACCGTGCGGGACGTGGTGGACATCTACCGCGTGCGCCGCCTCGTCGAGTGCTCGGTGGTCCGCCACCTCGGCGCCCCGCCCTACGACCTGACGCAGGCGGACGCCGCCGTCGAGGAGGGCGAACGCGCCGCGGGGGACGACGACTGGCGGGCGCTCGGCACCGCCGACATCCACTTCCACCACGCGGTGGTGGACCTGGCGCACAGCCGCCGGCTGACCGAGCTGATGACCGGTGTTCTCGCCGAACTCCGCCTGGCCTTCCACGCGATGGACGATCCACGCGAGTTCCACGAGCCCTACCTCGGCCGCAACCGTGAGCTGCTCACCGCCCTGCGGGCCGCCGATCTGGTCAAGGCCGAGCTGCTGCTCGCGTCGTACCTGGACGACGCGGAGCGGCAGCTCGTCCGGCGCTACTCGGAGACCGCCGCCCTCACGTGAGCTCCGCGCCGCGGGTCTCCGGCAGCCCGGGCAGGGCGACCAGCGCGTCGGCGCAGCCGATGACGCCGCGGACCGGCGTCGTCGTTCACGGTCGGGGGACCGAGCGGGGTGGCTGTCATGGCGACCTCACAGTGGCAGGCGGAGCTGCGGACCGGACGTGTCGACCAATGCAAGGATTGTTCAACGATCCTTCAAGAGGGCAGGATGCACTTTCCGTTCGGCACCCGTCAGGCATCCCTTCCGCGCCCCTGGATCCGTGCTTCCGCGTGACAGCGGTCAGGCCAGGCCCGCCGAGATCGCCCGACGCACGGCGTCGGCCCGGTCCCGGATCCCCGCCTTGGCGAAGAGGTTGTTGATGTGGGTCTTGACCGTGGCCTCGCTGATGAACAGCTTCTCGGCGATGGCCCGGTTCGGCAGCCCCTGGCCGATGAGCGTCAGCACCTCGCGCTCGCGGGGCGTGATGTCCTCGGGCAGCGGCTGCGCCGGCTCCGGCGGCTTGGTGCGCACGGTGGCGAGGAGCCGGTCCTGGACCTCGCGGTCGAGCACGGACTGCCCCGCGGCGGCCGCCACGATCGCGCGGACGATGTCCTGCCGCCCGGCGTTCTTGGTCAGGTAGCCCCGGGCCCCGGCGCTCAGCGCGGCCAGGATCGAGTCGTCGTCGGCGAAGGTGGTCAGGACGACCACGGCCACCTCCGGGTGCTCCTCGCTGAGCCGGCGGGTCGCCTCGGTCCCGTCCATCACGGGCATGCGCAGGTCCATGAGCACCACGTCGACCGGCCCGGCGGCGACCGCGGTCAGCACCTCGGCCCCGTTCGCGGCGGCCGCGACGACGTCGATGTCCTCGGACAGGGCCAGCACGGCCGCGAGCGGTTCGCGGACGGCGGCCTGGTCGTCGGCGACGACCACGCGCAACGGCCCCGGGTTCCCGGTCCGCTCATTCATCGGGGATCACCGCCTCCACCTGCCAGCCGCCCCGGTCCGGTCCCTCGGTGACCGGACCCGCGGTGATGGTTCCCCGCAGCAGGGCGACACGTTCGCGCATCCCGATCAGTCCCATCCCGCCCCCGGTGCCCGCGGTCACGGCGCGGGTCGCGGCGCGATTGCGGATCCTCAGTGCCGTCGACGAAGCGGCGAACGTCAGCTCCACCCGGACCTCGCCGCCGGGAGCGTGCCGGGCGGCGTTGGTCAGGGCCTCCTGGGCGATCCGCAGCAGGTTCTGCGCCACCGGCGCCGGTAGCTCGCGGACGGTGCCGGTGATGCCGAGCGCGTCGCGGTGTCCGGACGACTCGACCATCGCGGTCAGGCTCTCGACCAGCGGCAGGGCGTCCTCGCGCAGCGCGTGCACGGTCCACTGCGCCTGCTTCAGGCTGTCCTTCACCATGCCGTGCGCCTTGGCGTTGGCCTCGCGGACCTTGTCCAGGTTCCCGGTGTCGATCAGCGCGTCGGCCAGTTCCAGCTGCATGTTGATGCCCGCCAGCGAGTGCGCCAGTACGTCGTGCACGTCCCGGGCGATCCGGCCGCGCTCGGTCAGCACGGCGGCCTGCGCCTCGGCCCGGGCGGCGCGTTCGGCGGATTCGGCAGCCGCGAGCGCCGCGCGCACGGCCTGGTGGTGGCTGCGGTTGAGGATCCCGGCCACCACCGGGGCACCGGCGGCGAGACCCACGGCCCAGGGCAGTACCTCGTGGCCCGGCCCGAGGCGCAGGTACAGGACGCCACCGCACAGCAGGCTGCAGAGCAGCGCGAGGGCCAGCGCCCGCCAGGTCTCCAGCCGGTACCCGAGGTGACCGCTGATGAAGAAGGCGAAGAGGTAGGCCGTTCCGAGGCCGGCGGTCCCGATCAGCGCCGCCGCCGCGACGATGCCGGACGTGAACCAGACCAGCGCGGCCCGCTGGGACACCTTCGTGTCGGGAAGGGCCCTGATCCCCAGCGCCGCGCAGTTGACCACGAAGAGGGCGAGCACCGCCAGGCCGCGGCCGCTCAGGCCCATCGGCCGGATGGTCAGTGCCCCGGCGACGACGACCGCGGCCGGGACGACCCACTGCACCCGGTGGTCCCGCAGGGGAACCGGCCGTGGGCCGGCCCCCGGAGACGGGGTCGGCCCGGGCTGCGGGGTCCTGGCTGCGGGCATGGCCCGACCATAGCCCACCGGAAATGTGGGCAGCCTCACCGTCACACCGCATGGTCGAACGCGGGCGCGACCGGCACGGGCTTCCGCGTGCGGCTCACCATCCGCCCCCGTACGAAGATCGTGGCCAGCCGGGTGACCACCTCGGTGAGCGCCATGAGCACGAACGCGGCCACCCAGGCCTGGCTGCCGGTGATGTGGTGGACCGCGCTGAACCGGGCCACGTCGTCCGCGCCGCCGCCGTGCTCCACCCACATCTGGAAGCCCATGCGCGCACCCATGCCGAGCACCCACAGCACCGCCGAGACCGCGCCCGCCTTGATCAGGAGGTGCTCGCCGACGGCCCGGATCCGGGTGTACACACCACCGGCGATGCCGAGCGCGGCGCCGACGCCGATCAGGGACCCGATCAGCACCAGGTCGTTGCCCGCGGTGGGGACCGAGTCGAGGTACGTGTGGGCCACGAACGCCACGATCCCCAGCGGAACCAGGAACGACGCCGGGCGCAGACGGTCTTCCCGCAGTTGCCGGAAGACGACGAGGATGAGAGCGATGTCGGTGATCCACTCGGTTGCTGTCATGCCCGTAAGCCTGCTGCGGCACGGCTCTCCGCACCTGGACCCAGGGGTGGAACCCGGGGTGGAGATCGGCGTACGGCGGACGACCGCGCCCCCGGGAGCCCCTGACCTACGACTCTGCTGCCACCGCCCGGCCGATCGCCTCGGCGAAGCGTCCCGGGTACTCCACGGGCGCGAAGTGCCCCACGTCGTCGACCGGTTCGAGGGTGAAGTCGGCGAAGAACTCCGCCAGCCGGTCGGACCATTCACGGGGGAAGAGCGGGTCGAGCTCGGGCCACAGCACGGTGGTCGGCACGGAGATCCGCTCCTCCGCCGGGGGCGCCTCCTCCGTGAGCGCGTTCGCCACCGCCCCCGCGCCCGCCCGGTACCAGGCGAGGGACGCGGTGAAGGCGCCCGGCGGGCCGTAGGAGGTGACCAGACGGTGCAGTCTGCCCTCGTCGGGGGTGAAGGACGGCCCTGACCAGTGCGTCCAGAAGTACCGCAGGTAGGCACGCACGGCCACCGGGTCCCCGTCGATCAGCTCCTCGGAGAGCGGCAGCCGGTGGAACCACTGGTACCAGAACTCCCGCTGCGCGCCCGGCTCGAGGATGCGCCGCCCGGTGCCCGGCAGCGGCGGGGTGACGACGAGCGCGCGCACCTCGTCCGGATGGTCGCGCGCCACGGTCTGCGCGATACGGCTGCCGATGTCGTAGCCGGCCAGCACCGGCCGTTCCAGGCCCAGTTCGCGGACCAGCCCGATGACGCCGCGCGCCTGGGCGGCCGTGCCGTACTGCTCCGCGGGATCGGCGGCGTGCTTGTCCGAGCCGCCGAAACCCCGCAGGTCGGGGACGATCACATCGCAGCAGCCCGCCAGCAGGGGGACCACCTCGTGGTAGTCACCGCGGTCGCCCGGCCAGCCGTGCAGCAGCACGACCGGCGCACCGGCACCCCAGCGGTCGTAGGCGAGCCGGAATCCGTCCACCGGTGCGCTGTAGGGCATGCCAGACCTCCCGTGCGGAGTCGATCACCGGGTGCCACGCTACCTCCCGGTGCATTACCTCCGGTAAATCTGCACACCGCACACGCCGACGACATAACGCGCCCGACCGGCCGTCCGGTCCCCCCTCCCACACGCGACCTTTGATCCGGAGTGCCCGGTTCCGCCGCCGGCGGCCGATCGCCCGCGCGTGAAGAAGTTGACACCAAGCCGTGGGAATTCGGGAACACCCGTGAAGTCGACAATCCGAACCCCATTCGAACACCCACTCCGTCAATTGGCTGGGCCACGCGGCCCCGTGCTTGGATCCTCAGCGGTGGCGGGAGGTCCTCCCTGATTCGCCACTCGATATCTGTCAGCACGAAGGGAAGCACCATCATGAACTTCACCCCGCAGGTCGAGACCCGCGAGATCTCCGACGCCGACCTCGACAACGTCTCCGGCGGCCTGGTGGGCGGTCTGGTCAGCAACGTGACCGGCACCGTCGACTCCATCGCCCCGGTCACCAGCACCGTCACCGGCGTCGTCGGCACGGTCGAGGGCCTCACCGGCCTGAACACCGGCGCGGTCACCGGCCTGGCCACCGGCCTCGTCGCCGGTCTCTGAGACGGCACCGCAACCGTGGGCCCCGGCAACCTCCCTTCCGGGGCCCACGGCCGTGCCCGCGCTGCGTGTCCCGATGGTCCCCGATAGTCCTCGATAGCCCCCGATAGCGAGGAATGCGGCCGAGGGAGGAGTCCCGTGCAGTTCCGCCAAAAAGCCCTCACCAAGCTGCAATCGCCCGAGGAGCTCGATCTCCCGGTGCGTTTCGCAAAACCGCGCGGCGTGCTCGTGATGTCCGTCACGATTGTCGTCGCGGCCGCCGCCGCATTCTGGGCGGTCACCGGTTCCGTCGCATCGAAAATGGACGCACCGGGAATTCTCACGCACGGCCAGGGCAGTTATGTGCTGCAGAGTCCGGTGGCCGGACAGGTCACCCGGGTGTTCGCCGAGGAAGGCGGCCTGCTGGCCGCGGGCGCGCCCCTGCTGAAGGTGCACACCCCCGACGGCGACATCCTGATCCGCGCCGTGGCCGCGGGCCGCGTGACCGCGCTGGCGGCCACCATCGGCACCGTCGTCACGGTCGGCACCGACGTCGCGGCCGTGGAGCGCGTCGCCCATGCCGGCGACCCCCTGACGGCCACCTTGTACGTACCCGCCGGCGGCGCCTCCACCGTGCCGGTCGGCGCCGCCGTCGACCTGACCGTCGAATCCGTCTCCCAGCAGCGCTACGGCGTGCTGCGCGGCCATGTGCAGGCCGTGGGCCGGACGGTGCAGACGACCCGGCAGATCACCGCCTACCTCGGTGACAGCCAGCTCGCGCAGGCCTTCGCGCGCGGCGGGCGCCCGGTCGCGGTCCAGGTGCGGCTGGACACCTCGCGCCGTACGAAGTCCGGGTACGCCTGGTCGTCCTCCGACGGCCCGCCGTACGCGCTCGACTCCATGACCCTGGCCGGCGGCGCCGTCCACCTCGCCGCCCAGCGCCCCCTCGATTGGCTGCTCCCGTGACCGCGACCGCTCCCCCGCCCCAGGTCGGCCACCGGCGGGGGGACACCCGCCCCCGGCCCAAACCGCGCAAGCCCCGCCGGTACACGTCCGTGCGCACCCCCACCGTGCTCCAGATGGAGGCGGTGGAGTGCGGCGCCGCCTCCCTCGCCATGGTGCTCGGCCACTACGGGCGGCACGTCCCGCTGGAGGAGCTGCGGATCGCCTGCGGCGTCTCCCGCGACGGCTCCCGGGCCAGCAACCTGCTCAAGGCCGCCCGCGGGTACGGCCTGCGCGCCAAGGGCATGCAGATGGAGACCGCGGCACTGAGCGGGGTGCGCACGCCGGCCATCCTGTTCTGGGAGTTCAACCACTACGTCGTCTACGACGGCATGGGCCGCCGGCTCGGCCGGCGCGGCGTGCACGTCAACGACCCCGACAAGGGCCGCCGTTTCGTGTCCCTGGAGGACTTCGACACCAGTTTCACCGGCGTCGTCCTCACCTTCGAACCGGGCCTGGACTTCCAGCGCGGCGGGCGCAGGCCCGGTGTGCTGGCCGCGCTGCCCGCCCGGCTGCGCGGCACCGGCGGCACCCTGCTGACGGCGCTGCTGGCCAGCCTGCTGCTGGTCGGGGTGGGGGCGGCGCTGCCCGCGCTCAGCCGCACCTACATCGATCTGTTCCTCATCGGCGAGCAGACCTCCCTGCTCGGTGTGCTGTTCGCGGGCATGGGCACCATGGTGGCGCTCACCGCCGCGCTCACCGCGGTGCAGCAGTCCAACCTGCTGCGCGGGCGCATCATCTCCTCCACGCTGGGCAGCGCCCGCTTCCTGCGCCACCTGCTCCGGCTGCCGGTCGCCTTCTTCACCCAGCGCAGCCCCGCCGACCTGGTGCAGCGCCTGCAGTCCAACGACGCCGTCGCCGAGACCCTCGGCCGCGACCTGGCCTCCGCCGCGGTGGACGGGATCGTGGTCGTCCTCTACGCCGTGCTGCTGTGGACCTACGACCCCCAACTGACCGTCCTGGGCGTCGGGATCGCGCTGCTCAACGTCGTGGCCATGCGGGTCGTGGTGCGGCTGCGGGCCACCCGGACGCAGAAGTTGCGGGCCGACAACGCCCGGCTGACCAACACCGCCTACACCGGCCTGCAGTCGATCGAGACCATGAAGGCCACCGGCGGCGAGAACGGCTACTTCCGCCGCTGGGCGGGCCAGCACGCGGTCACGCTGGAGGAGCAGCAGCGGCTCGGCGTGCCGAGCGCCTGGCTGTCGGTGGTCGCGCCCACGCTCGCGACGCTCAACAGCGCGCTCATCCTGTGGATCGGCGGTCTGCGGGCGGTGGAGGGCCACATCTCCATCGGCCTGCTCGTCGCCTTCCAGGCGCTGGTCACCCGTTTCACCGCGCCCGTGACCCGGCTCAACGGCGTCGCGGGACGTATCCAGGACTTCGCCGCGGACGTCGCGCGGCTCAAGGACGTGGAGAACTTCCCCGTGGACGCGCTGTACTCACGGCCCGAGGCCGAGGCGGGCACCCGCCGGCTCAAGGGCCATGTGACGCTGGAGGGCATCACCTTCGGCTACAGCCCGCTCGACAAGCCGCTGCTGACCGGGTTCTCGCTCTCGGTCGCCCCCGGGCAGCAGGTGGCGCTGGTCGGCGGCTCCGGCAGCGGCAAGTCGACGGTCTCCCGGCTCATCTCGGGTCTGTACAGCCCCTGGGAGGGCGTGATCCGCATCGACGGGCAGCGCCTGGAGGACATCCCCCGCAGCGTGCTCGCCGCCTCCGTCTCCTTCGTCGACCAGGACGTCTTCCTCTTCGAGGGCACGGTGCGCGACAACGTGGCGCTGTGGGACCCGTCCATCCCGGACGAGGACGTGGTGACCGCGCTGCGCGACGCCGCCCTGTACGAGGTGATCGCCCGTCGACCCGGCGGCATCCACAGCCGTGTCGAGCAGGACGGCCGCAACTTCTCCGGCGGGCAGCGGCAACGACTGGAGATCGCGCGGGCGCTGGTGCGCCGTCCCAGCATCCTGGTGCTGGACGAGGTGACCAGCGCGCTGGACGCGACGACCGAGCAGCTCATCATCGACAACCTGCGGCGGCGCGGCTGTGCGTGCGTGGTGATCGCGCACCGGCTCAGCACCGTGCGCGACAGCGACGAGATCGTGGTGCTCGACCACGGCTCCGTGGTCGAGCGCGGGCGGCACGAGGACCTCGTCGCCGCGGGCGGCGCCTACGCGCACCTGGTCAAGGAGCACTGAAGTGATCCCCGTACAGCCCGCGGAGGCCACCGGCGACCCGGTGATCGCGGCCCTCGGCGGCCTCGGCACGCCCGTGGACTGCACGGGACTGCGCAGCCTGTCCCTGGAGGGACCGCACGTCCTGTGGCTGGTCGTGGCCGGCTCCTTCGACCTGTTCGCCGTCGACGCCGCCCAGCAGGGCCACTGGCACTTCCTCGGCCGGCTGGAGGCCGGCACCCTGCTGCTGGGCCCGGTCGAGGGCCCGCAGCACACGCTCGTCGGGCGGCCGCTGCAGTCCTGTGTCCTGCACCGCATCCCGCTGCGCGAACTGCACCGCCCGGGGTACGCCGGGGACTGGACGTACGACACCCAGGAGCAGAGCCTCAGCCTGCTGGAGCACGCGTTCGCGCTCGGTGTGGGCCGCAGTCAGCGCGTGCTGTACGAGGCCCCGCTGGACGGCCGCACCACCGCCGACGAGGCCGTGGCGGACGACGACATCCTGTGGCTGCCGGTCGCGCCCGGCAGTGTGCAGTACGGCGCCGCCTACAGCGCCGAGGCGGCCGGCGATCTTCTGCTCGACAGCGCGATGTGGCAGGGCATGGTCAACCAGCAGTACCGGCTGCTGTCCACCCTGGACCGCTGGATCGAGCGGCTCGAGCAGGCCCACGAGGACCGCACCGCCGCCGGCATCCGGGCCGGCGAGGCCGTCCGCCGTCAGGCCGACCAGGCGCTCCTGGCGTCCATCGCCAGCTCCCGCAAGGCGCCGTCGCGCGCGCCCGCGGCCTCGGACGACACGACGTACGCGGTCTGCCGGGTGGTCGCCCGCGCCGCCGGGATCGCACTCGCCTCCCCGTCCGCGAGCGGCGCGGTCAGCGACCGCGTCGACCCGGTGGAACGGGTCGCGGTCGGGTCCCGGGTCCGCACCCGCCCCGTGCGTCTCGACGGCCGCTGGTGGCGGGAGAACTCCGGCCCCCTGGTCGGCCACCGGGCCGCCTCGGGGATGCCGGTCGCACTGCTCTGGCGGCGGGGCGGCTACGACGCGGTCAATCCCGCGAGCGGCAGCCGCATCCGCGTCACGCCCGACAACGCCGAGGAGTTCGCCCCGCGGGCGGTGATGTTCTACCGGCCGCTGCCCGAACAGCCGCTGCGGCCCTGGAGGTTGCTCCGCTTCAGCATGCGCGGCACCGGCTCCGACCTCCGCGCGCTCGTCATCAGCGGGCTGATCACCGTGCTGCTCGGCGCGCTGGTGCCGATCGCCACCGGGCAGGTGCTCGGCCGTTACGTGCCCGGCGCGGAGACCGGGCTGATCGTGCAGGTCTCGTGCGCGATCATCGTCAGCAGCGTGGTCTCGGCGGCCTTCATGCTGCTGCAGAACCTCACGCTGCTGCGCGTCGAGGGCCGTATCGAGGCCACCTTGCAGCCCGCCGTCTGGGACCGGCTGCTGCGGCTGCCGACGTCCTTCTTCGCCGAGCGCTCCACCGGCGAACTGGCGAGCGCCGCGATGGGTGTCAGCGCCATCCGCCGTGTGCTCGCCGGCGTCGGCCCGGTCGCCGTGCAGTCCGGCACGGTCGGCGCGATGAACCTCGTCCTGCTGCTGGTCTACAGCGTTCCGCTGGCCCTGGTGGCGATCGGCATGCTGATCGTGATTGCCGCCGTCTTCCTCGGCCTCGGGCTGTGGCAGCTGCGCTGGCAGCGGCAGCTCGTGGAGCTCGGCAACAAGCTCAACAACCAGGCGTTCCAGACCCTGCGCGGGCTGCCCAAGCTGCGCGTCGCGGCCGCCGAGAGCTTCGCCTACGCCGCCTGGGCCCGCGAGTTCGCCCGCAGCCGCGACCTCCAGCAGCGCACCGGGCGGATCAAGAACCTCACGGGCGTGCTCAACGCGGTCTACCTCCCGCTGTGCTCGCTGCTGCTGTTCGTGCTGCTGGCGGGACCGGCCCGCGGCTCGCTGTCCGCGAGCGGTTTCCTCACCTTCAGCACCGCCGTGACGATGCTGCTCACCGCGGTCACCCAGCTCACCGGCGCGCTGGTCTCGGCGGCCGCCGCGCTGCCGATGTACGAGCACATCAAGCCGGTGCTCGACCAGGCCCCCGAGGTGCGCGGCGCCAGCACCCAGCCCGGGGAGCTGTCCGGGGCGATCGAGGCCCGCAAGCTCTCCTTCCGCTACTCCGAGGACGGCCCGCTGGTCCTGGACGACGTGTCCCTGGAGGTCGGGCCCGGCGAGTTCGTCGCCATCGTCGGCCCCAGCGGCTGCGGCAAGTCCACGCTGCTGCGCCTGCTGATCGGCTTCGACCGGCCCGCCGCGGGCAGCGTGCTGTACGACGGCCAGGACCTCGCGGCCCTCGACCAGGCCGCGGTCCGCCGGCAGTGCGGCGTCGTCCTGCAGAACGCCCAGCCGCTGACCGGCTCCATCCTGGACTGCATCTGCGGCACCGAGAGCTTCACGCAGGAGGAGGCGTGGGAGGCGGCCGCGATGGCCGGCCTCGCGGAGGACATCAAGCGGATGCCGATGGGACTGCACACCATGATCTCCGGCGGCGCCACGGTCTCCGGCGGGCAGCGGCAGCGCCTCATGATCGCCCAGGCACTCGTCCGCCGTCCGCGCATCCTCTTCTTCGACGAGGCCACCAGCGCGCTCGACAACGAGACCCAGCGCGTCGTCATCGAGAGCACGCGCGCCCTGCGCGCCAGCCGCGTCGTCATCGCGCACCGCCTGACCACGGTCATGGACGCCGACCGGGTCGTCGTCATGTCCGACGGCCGTGTCGTCGAGCAGGGCCGCCCCGCCGACCTCCTGGCGAACCCCGAGGGCCGGCTCCATGAACTGGTCCGTCGTCAGCTGGCGTGAACTCGTCACCTCTGCCTGACGGGGTGTCGAGCATGGTCGCCGGTGATCCACTGTGGGTGGGCGGGCCGGCGTTTCCAGAGGATGGGCACGTCCGGCCTCGCGTCGATTCCGCCACACCGCAACCCGGCTCCGCGTACACCGGCCACGCGGGCCCGGCAATGCCCTGTGCCCCCATGCCGCTACAAGATTTCGCAGAGGCGAGGCGATCAGGGACATTCCGGCGGCGCGAGGGTTGATGGACACCGCCCCGCAGAGGGCGGCCGCCCCTCGGTGATCGCACCCACCGGTCCGGCCGGTGGGCGAACCACCACCCCTGACTGCGAGGGAAGTTGCCGTCATGCGCCACAAGCGCACCGCCCGCCTGCTGGTGGGCCACCTGCTCGTCGAGCGCCATGCCGTCCGCCCGGTGCTGGGCCACCTGGTCGTCCCGCTGCTGATGTGCCTCGGCATGGGCCTGGCCTACCTCGGTGCCTTCCACGCGCCGCAGGCCCACGCCCACGACCTCAGGGTCGCCGTGGTCGGCACCTCGGAGCACAACCGGCTGCTGGCCCAGGCGATCAAGGACAGGGCCGGGGACGCGGTGGACGTCACCACGCTCCCCGACCGTGCCGCGGCGCGGCAGCACATCATGGACCGGGACCTGGTCGCCGCGTACGTACCCCGCTCCCAGCATCCCGAACTGCTGGTCGCCGCGGCCAACTCCAGTACCTCCGCCACCGCGGCCGAGGAGATCTTCACCACCGTGGCCGCCCAGCAGGACGCCCCGCTGAGGATCACCGACCTGTCCCGGCCCGCCGGCGGCGACCCCGGCAATCAGGGCCTGTTCTTCGTGCTGATCGCGCTGACCATCGGATCCAACGCCTGCGCCGTGGCCATCGGCACGGCCGGCGCCGCGCTCAGGATGTGGACCCGGCTCGCGATCGGCATCGCCGGCGCACTGGCGGTGAGCGTCATCGGGGCGGTGCTCGCCGGTCCGGCCTTCCATGTCGTCGACCACGACCTGCGGGGCGTGTGGGCCATGGCCTGGCTGTACGCGGCGGGCATCACCACCCTCGGCATCGGCCTGCACGCCTTCCTCAAGCGCCTCACCATGCCGGTCCTCATGGTGCTGTTCATCATGCTCAACTTCACCTCCTCCGGCGGCGTCCTCGAACCCGAGTTGCAGAACGGCTTCCTGGGCTCGCTGCACGCCTTCTGGAACGGAGCCGGCTTCGTCGAGGGCGCCCGCAGCCTGCTCTACTTCGGCTCGGCGGGCCTGGGGGCCCGGCTGCTCTCCCTGGTGCTCTGGCTGCTCGCGGGCCTCCTGCTCGTGGCCCGGGCCGCCGTCGCCGAGCGGCGCGGCCGCCCCGCCCCGGCACCTGTCCTCCCGGCCGGGGCGGAATCCGGGGACCCGACGTTCAGGACCGCCGCCGTGTGACCGGGATCGGCCGGGCCGGGCGATAGAGGCGGAGCACGACCAGGGAGGCCATCAGCCCGTCGCCACTGCGCGGGTCGAATTCGGTGAGTTCGTGCCACCGGCTGAGCCGGTATGCCAGCGAGTTCGGGTGCAGGTGCAGCGCGCGGGCCGCGGCGGCCACCGACAGACCGTGGTCGGCGAAGGCCACGACGGCCTCGGCCAGGTGCCCGTCCGTGCGTGCGGTGGCGACGGCCTTGGTGAACAACGGGGCGAGGCGGTCGGCCTGTTCGTCGAGGCTGGCGGCGAGCCAGGTGTCGGCGAAGCGTACGACCTCGCACCGCCCGCCCGCCTGGGACAGCGCCTGGGCGGCGTCCGTGATGCTGTCCGCCGCCCCTGCCAGGCCGGTCCGCGGGAGTCCGACACCGACCGCGCCGCCGGACTCCGGCGGCGCGGCCGCCGTGACGGCCGCGGTGACCGTGTCCTGGTCGTGCCGCTGCCCCAGGACCAGGAGCCGGGTGCCGACGGTCGCGCAGTGGAGTTCGCCGGGCAGGGCGGCCAGCCGGTGCCGCAGTTGCTCCGTACGGTCCTCCGGCCAGTCCTCGGCCGGCAGGCACAACGCCTGGAACGCGCCCTCCGGTTCGTAGCCGAGGGCCTGCGCCAGCGGCGCCGCGGCGTCCGCCTCGACGGGATCGGCGGTGAGCGCGGCGAACATCCGGTGGGCCAGCGTGGCCCGGGTGACCTGGGCCCGCCGGAGTTCCTCGCCGTAGGCGTCGGACGCGCTGCCCATGAGGATCCGGAACCAGGACCAGATGAGGGCGACCAGATACGTCAACTCGCCGACGTGTTCGGGTTCGTCGGCCGTGGCCTGCCGCAGGATCATGTTCCAGACCTCGCGGTAGTTGATGTGGTAGGCCCCCAGCAGCAGTTCGATGGACAGGCCCTGCTGGGCGCGTCGGCGGCCGAGTTCCCGGGCGTGCGCGATCTCCTCGTCCCGCGGGGCGCTCTGCTCGGCGATGCCGGTCAGCAGCATGCGGCCCTGGTCCAGCACGAACCGGCGGTGGTCCTCCTCGGGCACCAGGGCGTAGTCGGGGATCTCGGCGCGGATCCGCCGGACGATCTCCTGGCTGGTCACCGGCAGGTCCCCGGCGATGCGGGCGCAGATCCGGGCGACTGCCTGCCGGGCCGCGTCCGAGAGCGGCACCGGTAGATCAGGATTCGTCGATTCCACGAATCCGAGCCTAGCATTTTTGTCTTTTCGCCGTAGCTCGGCGCATTCCGTGGTGAAAAGCTCGAAACATCGGATGCACGCGAAGGCAGCGGCGCCTGCCGGAATCGAGGTTGGACGTGTCAGGCGACTTCACCGTTGGCGACTACCTGCTCACCAGGCTCGCCGAGCTCGGCATCCGGCACCTGTTCGGGGTACCGGGCGACTACACCATGGCGTTCCTCGACCACGTCGTCGCCCACGACCGGATCCGCTGGGTCGGCAACGCCAACGAGCTCAACGCCGCCTACGCGGCGGACGGATACGCCCGCGTCCGCGGGGCGGGCGCCCTGGTGACCACCTACGGGGTGGGCGAACTCAGCGCGATCAACGGCATCGCCGGTGCCTACGCCGAGTACGTGCCGGTGATCCACATCGTCGGCGGACCGTCCACGGCGGCGCGACAGTCCGGCGTCCTGCTGCACCACACCCTCGGTGACGGCGACGACCGGCATTTCCTGCGGGCGCACGCCGAGGTCACCGTGGCCCAGGCGTACCTGACCGCGGGCAACGCACTCGCCGAGATCGACCGGGTGCTGGTCACCAGTCGGCGCGAACGCCGCCCCGGCTACCTGCTGCTGCCCGCCGACGTGGCGGCGACCCCGGCCGAGCCGCCGGACCGGCCGCTGTCCGTGCCGGAGCCGGAGGCCTCGGCACGGGTGCTGGAGCGGTTCACCGACGCCGCGCGCACCGAACTGGCGGGGGCCGGCACAGTGGGGTTGCTCGCCGACTTCCTGGTCGACCGCTTCGGGGCCCAGGCCGAGGTGGCCGAACTGGTCGCCGCCGGGCAGATCCCGCACGCGACGCTGTCCATGGGCAAGGGCGTACTCGACGAGAGCGACCCGGACTTCGCCGGCACCTACTGCGGCCCCGCCAGTACGAAGCGGGTGCTCGCCGCCGTCGAACAGGCCGATCTGCTGCTGTCGGTGGGCGTACGGTTCGCCGACTCCACCACCGGGCCGGGGCACGGCACCGACCCGGGCCGGACCATCGACGTGCAGCCCTTCGCCACCCGCATCGGCGACCGGCTGTTCGCGCCCCTGCCGATGCGCGACGCGGTCCGTGCGCTGACCGCGCTGGTCGCCGGGTCCGGACGGTCGTGGGCACGCCCGGACCTTCCGCCGGCCCCGGACACCGACCGGACCGGCGACCCGGCCCGCGGCTCCACGGGCGGCCTGCGCCACGCCCAACTGTGGCCCATGGTCGAGGAGTTCCTGCGCCCCGACGACATCGTGCTCGCCGAGCTGGGCACCGCGCTGTTCGGCGCGCAGGCCATGCGGCTGCCGACCGGGACGACGTTCGTCGGTCAGCCGCTGTGGGCCTCCATCGGGTACACCCTCCCGGCGACCCTCGGCGCGCAGCTCGCAGCGCCCGGGCGGCGCGCGATCCTGCTCATCGGGGACGGCTCCGCGCTGGTGACCGCCCAGGAGATCGGCACCCTGCTGCGCGAGGGCTGCGCGCCGATCGTGCTCCTGGTCAACAACGGCCGCTACGCCATCGAGAACGCGCTGCACGGCGGGGAACGGTCGTACAACGACATTGCCCGGTGGAACTGGTCGTCGCTCCCGGCGGCCATGGGAGGGTCGGCGACCACGCTGCGCGCGAGCACCGCGGCCGAACTGCGGGCGGCACTGGGCCGCCTCGCCGATCCGGCGGGCCCGGTGCTGCTGGAGGCCGTGCTGCCCGCCTCCGACGTCCCGGACGTGCTGCGGGCCGCGACGGGGTCGCGCGCCGTCGTCGGCGGCCCCGACCCGGCGAGCTGACCTCGACGACACCCGCCCGGCAGTGCGGTTCGCGCCCTCTTGTCGCGTTCCTGATGCCTGACTTGCCAAACCCAAGTCAGCCCTGCCATGCTCTCCTCGACCTCAGGATGATTTACGTCATCCTAATTGGGTGTCACGTCGTCAGGGCGCCGAAGCAGGCGCTTCCACCCGTCACTTGTCGCACTGGAGAGTGTTGTGAATCTGCCCCCCGTTCCGCTGCCGCTCGCTCCCGGGGCTCATCTGTCCGCGCTGCGTGAGCAGGCGGCGGTGTTCGAGCCCGTGCTGCGCGGCGCCGACCCGGGCACACCGGTGCCCACCTGCGGTGACTGGACGCTGAGCGACCTGGGCGTCCACTTGGGTCAGGCGTCCCGTTTCGCGGCCGCGGTGGTGCGGACCGGGGACCTGCCCCGCGAGCAGTTCGCCCCGGCGGCCGGGGAACCGGTCGCCGACTGGTACGCCGAGGGCGCGGCCATCCTGCTGGCCGCCCTGAACGAGGCCGATCCCGCCGCACCGACGTGGGCGTTCGGCATCCAGGACGCCACGGCGGGGCTCTGGTTCCGCCGCGCGGCCCTGGACTCGACGGTGCACCTGGTCGACGCCCGACTCGCCACCGGGGCCGAGGTGCACGTCGACCCGCTGATCGCCGCCGACGGCGTGGACGAGGTGTTCTCCCTGATGGTCCCCAGGGTCTGGAACGGCAGCGCGCACCAGCCACTGCCCGCACCCGTGGCACTGCGCACCACCGACACCGCCCACGGCTGGCTCATCCAGCCCGCCGACATCCCCCGGGCCCGGCCACTGGACACCGCACCCGCCGCAACAGCGGCGGCAACGGTCGAGGCACCCGCCGCCGACCTGCTGCTCACCCTCTGGAAACGCCGGCCCACCCACCCCCAGTGGATCACCGGCGACCCCACCGCCGCCAACGCCCTCCTCACCGCCCCCCTCACTCTCTGACAGCCCGTCACTCTCCGCGGTCGGAGGCCGAGTCCGTCGTACCCCTGACGCGGGGCTCCCCGCGGCGCATCGAAGGCGCCTCGCCTCTTCCCTCGATCAGCCCACTCCCAGGAGGCTTCACCATGTCCGACATACTCCCGCCGCACTCCCGGCGGCGTTTTCTCTCCACCTCGGCCGCCGTGGTGACTGCCGCGACCGCCGGATCCCTCGGTCTGTTCCCCGCCCGGTCGGCCGCGGCCGCCGAGACGGGACCCGGCCGCGGAAAGCCGGTGGGCGCCGGCGCCACCGGCCCCGGCAGCGTCTCGCGGGCACCGCATCTCCCGCCGGGGTTCGCCAAGACCTTCAGCAGCCGGTTCGTCCACGCGAACGGACTGCGCCAGCACGTGGTGATCGGAGGCGACGGGCCGGCCCTGCTGCTGATCCACGGCTGGCCCGAGACCTGGTACGCCTGGCGCCTGCTGATGCCGGCGCTGGCCGAGAACTTCACGGTGATCGCCGTCGACCAGCGCGGCATCGGCCTGACCGACAAGCCCCGGGACGGCTACGACACCGGCACCATCGCGGGCGACCTGGCCGCCCTGATGGACGCGCTCGGCCACCAGCGGTTCGCCGTGGCCGGCCACGACACCGGAATGCCGATCGCCTACGCCCTGGCCGCGGACCACCCGGGCCGCGTCGAGCGCCTGGTCGTCGCCGAGGCCCCCCTGCCGGGCATCAGCACCTCGCCGCCGCTGTTCGGCCCCGAGTGGCTCAACAACAGGGTGTGGCACATCGGGTTCAACCGGCTCGCCGAGATCAACGAACTGCTCGTCAGGGGACGGGAGGACATCTTCTTCGGCTTCGAGTTCGACATCAACGCCGCGAAGAAACTGCCCGATTACGCCGTCGGGCACTACGTCCGCACCCTTGCCTCCGGCCGCGACGCACTGCGCGGCAGCTTCGGCTTCTACCGCGCGTTCGACACGACGCTGGCGCAGAACGTGGAACGCCAGAAGGCCGGCCTGCTGACCATGCCCGTCCTGGCGGTCGGCGGAGCGCTGAGCATCGCCGACGGGGCCGGGGTCACCATGAAGGCCGCCGCCCACGACGTGCAGACCCTGGTCATCCCCGACTGCGGCCACTGGGTCGCCGAAGAGGCGCCCGAGGACATGCTGGCGGCACTCACCTCATTCCTGGCGCCGTACCGCGACCGAGCCTGAGGCACCCGGCCGCACGCCGCCGCGTCGGCCGGTGTCACCGACGCCGGCCGACCCGGCGGCCCCCTCCCCCCGCACACGAAGGAGAACTACCGTGACACGACCCGAGGTTCCTGCCGAGGCGCGGGACTACGAGCGCATGATGGGCATGGTCACCGGGTACTGGGTGACCCAGATCGTCCGCGCCGCAGCGATGTTCCACCTCGCGGGTCATTTGGAGGCGGGGACGAACACCCCCGAGGAGATCGCCGAGGCGGAGTCCACCGACCCCGACGCCACGCGTCGTCTCCTGCGGACCTGCGCCTCGCTCGGTCTCATGACCTCGGACGACGGCGTGCACTACACCGGCACGTCGTTGCTCCGCACCCTGCACAAGGATGCCCCCAACTCGCTGCACCACTTCGCGGTCTCGCAGTCGGCGCCGGGCCACTGGCTGCCGTGGGGCCGGTTCCCCGAGGCCGTCCGCACCGGTGACCACCAGGTGCGGGCCGCGCACGGCGACGCGACCGTCTTCGACTACTTCGCGGGCCACCATGAGGAGGCGTCCTTCTTCACCGAGTCGATGACCAACCTGTCGGTCGCGGCGGCCGCCGATGTCGCGGCCGTTCTCGACACCAGGGGTGTCGGGCTCGCCCTGGACCTCGGGGGCGCGAGCGGGCATGTCGTCCGGGCGATGATGAAGGCCGACCCGGAACTGCGCGGGGGCGTCCTCGACCTGCCGCACGTGGTTCCCGCGGCCGCCGAGGCCGCCCGCGCCGAAGGACTCGCTGAGCGTTTCACCGTCGTCGGCGGCGACTTCTTCGAGGAGGTGCCGGCGGCGGACCTCTACGTGCTGAAGTACATCCTCCACGACTGGGACGACGACAGTTGTGTGCGCATCCTGAAGAACTGCCGGGCCTCGCTGGTGGACGGCGGCCGCGTCGTCGTGGTGGACCACCTCGTCGGCGGGACCGGGGAGCCCGGGCTCGCCCCCCTGATGGACATGAACATGCTGGGCATGACCGGTGGGCGGGAGCGGGAGATGAGCGAGTTCGACGCGCTGTTCACGGCAGCCGGGCTGCGCCGCGTCAAGGTGAGCACGGCGGGCGCCTTCGCCGTCATCGAGGCGGTTCCGGCGGTCTGACGCAGGGACGCCCCGGTCCGGTTTGCACCGCGCATCGACCGAACTGCCCGCCACCACGGTGGCGGGCAGTTCGGTCGATGCGCGGTTCAGGCGTCCGTGACGACGTTCACCAGTGGTTCCCCGGCGACGAAGCGGCCGATCTGGGAGCACAGCAGGCGCTTGACGCGCGGCAGGAAGGCGGAGGTCGCGTTGCCCACGTGGGGGCTGATGAGCACTCCCGGCGCGTGCCACAGGGGGTGGCCCGCGGGCAGCGGCTCCGGGTCGGTGACGTCGAGCGCCGCACGCAAGCGTCCCGACTCCAGTTCCGCGAGCAGCGCCTTGGTGTCGACCACACGGCCGCGGGCGATGTTCACCAGCAGGGCCCCGTCGCGCATGCGTGCCAGGAAGGCGGCGTCGACGAGGTGGACGGTGGCCTCGGTGAGCGGCGTGGCCAGGATGACCACGTCGGCGCGGGGAAGCAGGTCGTGCAGGTCCGCAAGGTCGTGCACGGGGCCGCGGGGCGCACTGCGGGCGGTGCGCGCGACCCTCAGCACGTCGCACTCGAACGGGGCGAGCCGGTCCTCGATCGCGCCTCCGATCGCCCCGTAGCCGACGATCAGCGCGGTGCGGTCGGCGAGTGCCGCATGGATGCCGCCGCGCCACTCCTCGGCGGCCTGGCCGTGGACGAAGTGCGGAATGCCGCGCAGCGAGGCGAGGGTGAGGGTCAGCGCGAGCTCCGCCACGCTCGCGTCGTGCACCCCGTGGGCGTTGCAGAGCACGGTGCCGGACGGCACGTGGCCGCGCACGTGGTCGGTGCCGGCGGTCAGGGTCTGCACGACGCGCGGCCGTGCGCCGTGCCGCAGCGGGCGGGTGGCGATCTCGGCGCCCTTCCAGTACGGCGGCACGTAGAAGTCGACCCCGGCCGGATCGGCGGGGAACGTGTCCTCGCCGTCCCAGTGGACGTAGGCCGGGCCCGCGGGCAGACCGGGAATCTCCGCGGGCGGAATCGGCAGCCATACGGTGGCGCCCGCGGCTGTGGGGGCAAGGTTCGCTGTATCGGCCATGGAACACGAGGCTAGGCCGGTCCCGGGCCACGTGCGAACGCCCCCGCGGAGCGGCGTTCGTCGATCCCACGAACCAGATCTCCACAATTCCGACTTTTCGCCGTAGATTGGCCGATTCCATGGTGAAAAGCTCGAAGTGTCGACGAACGGAGTCGACAGCCGCTCCCGCCGCAGCCCGGGACGGCCGAGGCCGTTCGTCACCGCGCTGCGGCACCGAAGGGAACTCCCATGACCGGTTCGACACTCACCGCCCCCCGGCCGGCTCCCCGGGCGATCGACGAGGCGATGGCCCTCATCGACGCGGAGGGGACGGTGATCGGGTGGACGCGGTCCGCCCAGCAGCTGGTCGGCTACCCGGCCGCGGAGGTGGTGGGCCACTCCGCCGCGCGGCTGCTGGCGGCCGCCGAGGACCGGGCCGACGCCTCGGCGCTGCCGGAGTCCGGCCCGTCCCCCCGCCGCTGGTCCGGCGTCACCCAGGTCAGGCACCGTGACGGGCACGGGATCGACGTGCGCATCGGAGTGCAGTCGCTGGTCGGACCGGACCGGCGGGCCCGGTGGGTCGTGACGGCCACCGATCACGCCGCACATCCCTCACGCGTCGCGGACGGTTCCTCGGCGGCACCGCTCCCGGCGTCCCCGCACCTGCCGAACAACCTGCCGCTCGGTGTCGTCATCCGCGACACCCGGTTGCGCTGCACCTGGGTCAACGACACGCAGGGGTTCAAGGACGGCATTCCGGTCGAGCGCCGGCTGGGGCGCACGCTGAGCGAGGCGGCGCCCAGCACGGAGGCCGAGACGCTCGAGGGGCTGATGCGGGAGGTCCTGGAAGGCGGGGCCCCGGCACTCGCGGTGGAGTACCGGCCCTTCGTGCCCGCGCGCTCACCCGCGGAACGCACCTTGGCGGCCTCCTACTTCCGCCTGGACGACGCGCACGGCCGTGCGCTGGGGGTGTGCGTCGTCAGCGTGGACGTGACCGACAGCCGTCGGTCGCGGGAACGCCTGGCGATCCTGGGCGAGGCCAGTACGCGGATCGGCACCACCCTGGACGCCGCGCGGACCGGGCAGGAACTGGCCGATCTGGCGGTACCGCTCCTCGCGGACTTCGTCGCCGTCGACCTGGCGGAGTCGGTCCCGCTCGGTGAGGAGCCCCTGGCCCGCCTCGGCTCGGAGGGCGGCGCCCTCCCCGCCTTCCGTCGCGCGGGCCTGGCCTCGATCCACCAGGACGTCCCGCAATCCCTGTTCGCGCGGGGGGAGCCGGTCCTCGTCGCGCCGGGCTCACCCGTCGAACGGGTCCTGCGTTCCGGGACGTCGCACCGGGAGCCGGCACCGGAAGCCTCGCCGGGCGACCGGGCGCGGGTGCGGAAGGTCCACGACCACCGGATGAACGCCGTGCTGGTCGTCCCGATCCACGCCCGGGGAGGGGTGCTGGGCGTGGCGCAGTTCGTGCGGACCGCTGATTCCCCGCCGTTCGAGCAGGACGACCTGCTCCTGGCCGAGGAGCTCGTCAGCTGGGCCGCCCTGTGCCTGGACAACGCCCGCCAGTACGCGCGGGAACGGGCCGCCGCCCTGGCCCTGCAGCGTCATCTGCTGCCGCACCATGCCACGGGCGGGTCCGCCGCCGACGTGGCCTGGCGCTACCTGCCGTCCGACGACCACCACGGCGTCGGGGGCGACTGGTTCGACGTGATCCCCCTGCCCGGCGCCAGGGTCGCCCTGGTGGTCGGCGACGTGGTCGGGCACGGCATCAACGCGGCCGCCGGCATGGGCCGGCTCCGTACCGCCGTACGCACGCTGGCCGACATGGACCTGTCCCCGGACGAATTGCTGGCCCATCTGGACGACCTGGTCATCCGCCACCTCGCCGACGAGGACGCCGACCCGCTGGACCCGGCCGGCGCGACCATGGCCGCCACGTGCCTGTACGCGGTCTACGACCCGGTCACCCGGCGCTGCGCGATGGCCCGCGCCGGCCACCCGCCGCCCGCGATCGTCGACCCGCGCGGCACCGTCACCTTCCCCGAACTGCCCGCCGGCGCCCCGCTCGGCCTCGGGCTGGTCCCTTTCGCCTCGGTGGAGACGGAGTTGCCCGAGGGATCCGTGCTCGCCCTCTACACCGACGGCCTGGTCGAGACCCGCGATCAGGACATCGACACCGGAATGGACCGCTTGGGCATCGCCCTGGCACATCCCGGCCGCCCGTTGGAAGACCTGTGCTCGGCCGCGGTGGACGCGTTGCCGGTCAGAGCGCCGAGTGACGATGTGACCCTGCTCCTCGCCCGCACCCGGTCGCTGGGCCCGGACCGGGCCGCCTCGTGGCGGCTGCCGGCCGATCCCGCCGTCGTCAACCACGCCCGCGCGCTGGCGACCGGCCGGCTGGAGCAGTGGGGACTGGGGCACCTGGCCGAGTCCACGGAACTCATCGTCAGCGAACTCGTCACAAACGCCATCCGCCACGGCACCGGAACGATCGGCCTGCGCCTCATCCGGCACGGGATGCTGACCTGCGAGGTGTCCGACGCCGGCAGCTGCCGTCCGCGCCCGCGCCACCCCCGCACCACCGAGGAGAACGGCCGGGGCCTGCTCCTCGTCTCGCAGTTGTCCCACCGGTGGGGAACCCGCTGCACTCCCGACGGCAAACTCGTCTGGGCCGAACAGCGACTGACACCCCGTCCGTGACGCACGCGCGGTCGTACGGCCCGCGTCCGTCGTGTCATCGTGGATCGAGGGCGACATGATCGGCGAATCGCGTGAAACCGCGGAACTGCGGCGGGAGATGGCGGCATGGCGCAACCGGTTCCTGCGTCTGCTCGACCGCTCGCCCACGCCCACCGCGATCAGCCGGACCGACGGTGCGCTGATGATCGCCAACCCGGCCTTCGCCACTCTGTGGGGGCTGGGCCCCGGACAGATACGGCAACGCAATCTGCTCGACCTCCTGGTCCCCACGGACGAGGACGCGTTGCTCAGGGCGACGGAGGGGCTCCGGCACGGGCGCCGGTCCCGCTACCCGGTGCACGTCGCGTGGGACTTCCGGGGAACGCGCGGGACGGGACGCCTCACCGTGGAGGCCGTCGGCGACGAAGTCGTCTCCCCGGCGCTGCTGCTCGCGTTCCTGCACGTCGATCCGGTGCCGCGGGGCGAGGAGCCGATGCCCGCGCTCACTCCGACCCCGCAAGAGGCCCGGATCCTGGCGCTGGTCGCGTCCGGGGCCACCTCCGCGCTGATCGCCCGGTCGGTCGGCCTGACCGCGGACGGCGTCAACTACCACCTCACCCGGCTGTGCCGCGTGCTCCGGGTGCCGAACAGGACGGCGCTGGTGGCCAAGGCGTACGCGCTGGGACTGCTGCGCCCCGCGTGCTGGCCCCCGGCCTCGCAGGAAGGCCGGTGACGAACGGCACGGAGGGTGCCCGATCGACAGCGGAGGGCGACCCGCGTCGCGCAAGCCCGAAGGGGCCACAACCGGCGCGCCGATACGCCTGCTCATGGTGCGGCAAGTTCGTACGCTTGTCAGAGCAACCTCAGACGGAGGGTCCCCATGAAGATGCTGATCAATGTCCCCGAGACCGTGGTGGCCGATGCGCTGCGGGGAGTGGCCGCCGCGCATCCGGAGTTGACGGTCGACATCGACAACCGGGTGGTGATCCGCAAGGACGCGCCGGTCGCCGGGAAGGTGGGCCTGGTGTCCGGCGGGGGTGCGGGGCACGAACCGTTGCACGTGGGCTTCGTGGGGCACGGGATGCTGGACGGGGCCTGTCCCGGGGAGGTCTTCACCTCGCCGGTGCCCGACCAGATGGTACGGGCGGCGGCGGCCGTCGACAGCGGCGCGGGCGTACTGTTCATCGTGAAGAACTACACGGGCGACGTGCTGAACTTCGACATGGCCGCGGAACTGGCCGAGGACGAGGGCATCCAGGTCGCCAAGGTTCTGGTCAACGACGACGTGGCGGTGACCGACAGCCTCTACACGGCCGGCCGTCGCGGTACCGGCGGCACGCTGTTCGTGGAGAAGATCGCCGGGGCGCTGGCCGAGGAGGGCGCGCCCCTGGAGCGCGTCGAGGCCCTCGCACGGCAGGTGAACGAGGTGACGCGGAGCTTCGGGGTGGCGCTGACCGCGGTCAGCACGCCCGCCAAGGGCAGTCCGACGTTCGACCTGCCCGCCGGGGAACTGGAACTCGGCATCGGCATCCACGGGGAACCCGGCCGGGAGCGGCGGGCGATGATGACCTCCGGGGAGATCGCGGATTTCGCGGTCGACGCGATCCTGGACGACCTGCGCCCGAGCGGGCCGGTGCTGCTGCTGGTCAACGGTATGGGCGCGACACCGCTGCTGGAACTGTACGGATTCAACGCCGAGGTGCACCGGGTGCTGGCGGCCCGCGGTGTCGCGGTGGCCCGCACGCTGGTCGGCAACTACGTCACGTCGCTGGACGCGGCGGGCGCCTCGGTGACGCTGTGCCAGGTGGACGACGAACTGCTGCGCCTGTGGGACGCGCCGGTGAGCACACCGGCTCTGCGCTGGGGCGCCTGAGAAGCAGGAGGAGCGCGACAGATGAGCGAGGGACCGTCCACCGGACCGGCGGCGATAGACGCGGGCTTCGTACGCCGCTGGCTCGCCGCGGCGGCATCGGTGATCGAGCGGGAGGCCGACCGGCTGACCGAGCTCGACTCCCCCATCGGTGACGCCGACCACGGCGCCAACATGCGGCGCGGCTTCATCGCGGCCCGCACGGCCGTCGAGAAGGAGCCGCCGGACACCCCCGGCGGCGTCCTCGTACTGGTCGGCCGGCAGTTGATCAGCACGGTCGGCGGCGCTTCGGGACCGCTGTACGGGACCCTGCTGCGCAAGGCCGGCAAGGCGCTCGGGGACGCCGAGCACGTCACGCCCGAGCAGTTCGCCGCGGCGCTGGGGGCCGGGGTCGACGCGGTCGCGACACTGGGCGGGGCCGCGCCGGGCGACAAGACGATGGTGGACGCGCTGGCCCCGGCCGTCGAGGCGCTGTCCTTCGCGCTCGACAAGGGCGCCGGGCTGGCGGAGGCCCTGTCTGCCGCCGCCATGGCCGCCGAGGAGGGCGCGATCGCCACCACACCTCTGGTGGCGCACAAGGGGCGGGCGAGTTACCTCGGCGAGCGCAGCGTGGGTCACCAGGACCCGGGGGCGACCTCCTCGGCGCTGCTCCTCGGCGTCCTGGCCATGACGTCGCGGGGGGACGCGGGATGACCGTGGGCGTGGTGCTGGTGTCGCACAGCGCGACGGTCGCCGAATCGGTCGCGCACATGGCCGCCGGGCTGAACGGCGGCGGCGCGAAGGTGCCGGTGGCCGCCGCGGGCGGCACCCCCGACGGCGGGCTCGGCACCGACGCGGAGAAGATCACCGCGGCGGCACACTCCGTCGACCGCGGCGACGGCGTGGCCGTCATCGCCGACCTGGGGAGCGCCGTCCTGACGGTCAAGACCCTGCTGGCGGACGAGGACGAGCTGCCGCCGCGCACCCGCCTGGTGGACGCGCCCTTCGTGGAGGGCGCGGTGGCCGCGGTGGTCACGGCCTCGACGGGTGCGGATCTGGACGCCGTGGTGGCGGCCGCCCAGGAGGCGTACACCTTCCGCAAGGGCTGATCCCGCGGTCCGCTCGGGGTGCCCCGGAGACGGCGACGGCCGCCGCGGTGATCCGCGACGGCCGTCCCTGCCGTACTGCCCCCGTACTCGGGTCTCCCTGCGTCAGCCGCGCGCGGCGGCCTTTCCGTACCGGCGCTCGAAGCGCTCGACGCGGCCGGCGGTGTCCATGACGCGGGCGTTGCCGGTGTAGAACGGGTGGCTCGCCGAGGAGATCTCCACGTCGAAGACGGGGTAGGTGTTGCCGTCCTCCCAGACGACGGTCTTGTCGCTGGTCAGCGTGGACCGGGTGAGGAAGGCGTGGTCCGCGCTGCGGTCGCGGAAGACGACCGGGCGGTAGGCGGGGTGGATCGCGTGCTGCATGACGCTCCTCCAGTCGGTGCGGTGGGACGGACGGCTACGGGCGGTCGGGCGCCGGGGTCAGCGCTCCTCGCGGAACGGCACGTGGCGGCCGACGGCCGGGTCGTACTTGCTGAGGACCATGCGGTCCGGGTCGTTGCGCCGGTTCTTCCGGGTCACGTACGTCGTGCCGGTACCGGCGGTCGACCGGAGCCTGATCACCGGGCGCTGCTCGCTGCGGGCCATGAGCGGGTCCTTTCTGCCATCGCAATGGTTTTCATTTCCATCGGATGTACCCCTCAACGCGGGGCACCCCCCGCTCATTCCCGCGCACCCGGACCGGTGCGGCGAAAATGGAAGGAGGCGCCGCGGGCACCCGCCGGCGGCGTGGACAGGAGGGCTGACACCCATGGCCCGCGGCCCCGTGCACCAGCGCCCCCGGCCCCTCCCGCTGCCCCGGTGGGCCTGGTGGTTCCTCACCGCCTCGTACGCCCTGATCGCGGCGTGCATCGCCGTCGACGTCGTCAGCGGCCCGGAGACGACCCTGACCCCGGTCCTGGCGGCGCTGCCCGTGCTCGCCGGGGTGAGGGCCCGCCGGGCCCGCGTGCCGCTGCTGGCGGGCCTCGTGGCGATCGGCCTGGTCTTCTTCCTGGCCGCGGCCAACAACGGGGTCCCCGCCCTGGTGCACGTCACCGCCGCCGTCTCCATCCTGGCCGTGACCTTCACCATCACCGGCTCCGTCGTCCTCGTCACCGCCAGGGAACGGGAACTGGCCCGGGTCCGCGGGGTCGCCGAGGCCGCGCAGGGCGCGCTGCTGCGCCCGCCGCCGCCTCAGGTGGGCGGCCTGCGGGTGGCCGTGCGCTATGTGGCCGCGGAGGCGGAGGCACGGATCGGCGGGGACCTGTACGAGGTCGTGGAGACCGACTTCGGCGTACGCGTGCTGCTGGGCGACGTCCGCGGCAAGGGGCTGGAGGCCGTCCAGACCGCCGCCGACGTACTTGGCGTCTTCCGCGACGCCGCCCGCTCCGAACCCGGCCTCGACGCCGTGGCCGCCCGGCTGGACGGCGCGCTGGTGCGCCGCGGCGGGGGCGAGGAGTTCGTCACCGCGGTGCTGCTGACCGCGCCCCGCTCCGGCGGCACGGCCGTCCTGGTCAACTGCGGCCACCCACCCCCGCTGCTGTGCCACGAGGGGACCGTGACGGAGGTGACGCCCCAGGCGTACGCGGCACCGCTCGGGCTGCTGTCGCTCACCGGCGGCCACTACCGACCGCAGTCGGTCCCCTATGGGCCCGGCGACCTGCTGCTCTTCTACACCGACGGCGTCTGCGAGGCGCGCGACCGGCACGACCGCTTCTATCCGCTGGCCGAGCGGGTGGCGGAACTGACCGAGCAGGACCCCGACGCACTGCTGGACCGCGTCCTGACCGACCTGCACGCCTGGACCGGCGGCGGACTCGGCGACGACGCGGCACTGCTGGCCCTGCGCCGCACGCACTGACCGGGCCGGACACGCTCCCGGACCGCCTCGCTCCGGTCAGGCCGGGTCCATGGTCCCGACCTCGGCGAGCGCCTCGCGCAGCCACTGCGTCCAGAACGTCTCCAGCTCGATCCCCGCGCGCAGCACGAGATGCCGCAGCCGGTCCTCGTCCGTCACACGGCCGGGCGGGAAGTCGCGCCGCTCGATGTCCGTGTACTCCGCCAGCTGGGCCTCGTGCAGCGCCAGGTGCCTGCGCAGCTCCCCGGCGAGGCCGCGGCCCCCGACCACCGCCGCCGCGCGCATGCGCAGCAGCAGCGGGTCACGGATGGGCCGCGGGTCCTCGACGGCGCCGACCCAGCCGGCCAGTTCGTCGCGGCCGGCGGGCAGCACCTCGTACTCCTTCTTCTGCCCCCGCGCGGGGTGCGCCGCGGGCAGCGCGCGGATCTGGCCCGCCTCCTCCAGCCGCCCGAGTTCGCGGTAGATCTGCTGGTGCGTCGCGGACCAGAAGAAGCGGATGGAGCGGTCGAAGCGGCGCGCCAGCTCCAGCCCCGAGGACGGCTTCTCCAGGAGGGCGGTGAGGATGGCGTGCGGGAGCGACATGTCCGCATCCTACGGACGGGGCGCGGTCACAGCGCCGCGGCCACTTCGGTGCCCTGGCGGACGGCCCGCTTGGCGTCGAGTTCGGCGGCCACGTCGGCGCCCCCGATCAGGTGGACGCCGTGACCGGCGGCGCGCAGCGCCTCGTACAGGTCGCGGCGCGGTTCCTGCCCGGCGCACAGGACCACGGTGTCGACGGGGAGCGTGCGGCGCTCGCCGTCGACGGTGATGTGCAGACCGGCGTCGTCGATCCGGTCGTAGGCGGCGCCCGCGACCATGGTGACGCCCCGGTGCTTGAGCTCGGTGCGGTGGATCCACCCGGTGGTCCTGCCCAGGCCCGCGCCGACCTTGGTCGCCTTGCGCTGCAGCAGGTGCACCGTGCGCGGCGGCGCGGGCCGCTCGGGCGCCCGGAGGCCGCCCCGGTTGGCGTAGCCGGTGTCGACGCCCCAGTGCCGGAAGTACGTCTCGGGGTCGCGGCTCGCGTCCTCGCCGCCGTCGGTGAGGAACTCGGCCACGTCGAAGCCGATCCCGCCCGCGCCGACGATCGCCACCCGCTCGCCCACCGGGGCGTCGTCGCGCAGCACGTCGAGGTAGCTCAGCACGCTGGGGTGGTCCACACCGTCGATCTCCGGCACGCGCGGGGCCACACCGGTGGCGAGGACCACCTCGTCGAAGCCGGGGTCGTGCGCGGCCAGCGTGTCCGGCGTGACGAGGGTGTTCAGGCGCAGTTCCACGCCTTCCTCGGCCAGCCGGGTGCGGAAGTAGCGCAGCGTCTCGTCGAACTCCTCCTTGCCGGGGACCTTGCGGGCGATGTTGAGCTGCCCGCCGATCCGGTCGGCGGAGTCGAAGAGCGTGACGGCGTGGCCTCGTTCGGCGGCGGTGACCGCGCAGGCGAGTCCGGCGGGCCCGGCGCCGACGACGGCGACGCGCTTGCGCAACCGGGTGGGCAGGAGGACGAGTTCGGTCTCGTGGCAGGCCCGCGGGTTGACCAGGCAGGTGGTCAGCCGGCCGCTGAAGGTGTGGTCGAGGCAGGCCTGATTGCAGCCGATACAGGTGTTGATGGCCTCCGCGCGGCCCTGTCGCGCCTTGGCGACGAACTCGGGGTCGGCGAGCATCGGGCGGGCCAGGGAGACCATGTCGGCGTACCCGTCGGCGAGCAACTGCTCGGCGACCTCCGGGGTGTTGATGCGGTTGCTCGTCACCAGCGGCACCGAGACCGCGCCCATGAGCCTCTTCGTCACCCAGGTGTACGCGCCGCGCGGCACGGAGGTGGCGATGGTGGGGATCCGCGCCTCGTGCCAGCCGATGCCGGTGTTGATGATCGTGGCCCCGGCCGCCTCGACCGCCTTGGCGAGGGCGACGACTTCCTCCAGGGACGAGCCTCCGGGGACCAGGTCGAGCATCGAGAGCCGGTAGACGAGCACGAAGTCGGGGCCGAGCCGTTCGCGGGTGCGGCGGACGATCTCCAGCGGGAAGCGCGTGCGGTTCTCGAACGACCCGCCCCAGCGGTCCTCGCGGCGGTTGGTGCCGGGCGCGATGAACTCGTTGATCAGATAGCCCTCGGAGCCCATGATCTCGACCCCGTCGTAGCCGGCCCGGCGGGCGAGCTGCGCCGCCCGTACGAAGTCCTCGATCGTCTCCTCGACCTCGTCGTCGGTGAGGGCGTGCGGGACGTAGGGGCTGATCGGCGCCTGCAGCGCGCTCGGGGCGACCAGTTCGGGGTGGTAGGCGTACCGGCCGAAGTGCAGGATCTGCATCGCGATGCGGCCGCCCTCGCGGTGCACGGCCTCGGTGACCACGGCGTGCTGGTCGGCCTCGTCCTCGGTGGTCATCCGGGCACCGCCCGGGTAGGGGCGGCCGCGGTCGTTGGGCGCGATGCCACCCGTGACGATCAGGCCGACGCCGCCCCTGGCGCGTTCCGAATAGAAGGCCGCCATGCGCGCGAAGCCGCCTTCGGCCTCCTCCAGGCCGACGTGCATCGAGCCCATGAGGACGCGGTTGGGGAGGGTGAGGAATCCGAGGTCGAGCGGGCGCAGCAGATGCGGGTAGCGACTCATCGGGGGTCTCCTCGGGCGGCGGCGCCGCGACGTGGCGGCATGCGGTCAGTCCTTTGTAGACCACCCGACGAAGATTCTGCAACTAGTTGCATAAGATCGGGCGCCGCGTGTTCCCGCGCACGGCGCGGGCAGCGCGCACAGGGGCCGGGTCCCGGATCAGCCGGTGCCGAGGCCGTCGATCAAGCGGTTCAGGAATCGCGCGAACGTCGCTTCGGCGGTGAGGGGGCGCACCGGCGCGGCAAGCGCCTCGGCGAGCTCGGGGTGCCGCCCGTCGGCGGCGACGGCGGCGAGGTAGCGGGCCTCGGCCGCGGCCCGCGCGGGCGGCCGCGCGGCCGTGCTCTGCGTGACCTCGAAGGCGACATGCCCGGCGACGAACGCCGTGACCTGCGCGAAGACTTCGAGCCTCGCCCCACCGTCCAGCCCGGTGGGCCGCAGGGCGGCGAGCGCGCGTTCCACGAAGGCCAGAGCGCGGGGGCCGGGCGTCCGGCGGGAGGACAGGGCGGACGGCAACCAGGGGTGACGGAGCATCAGGGATCGCTGCAGTCCGGCCAGGGCCGCCAGGTCCGCCCGCCAGTCGCCGGTCGGCGGACCGTCCGCGGGGAGTTCGCCACTGACATGGTCCACCATCAGTTCCAGCAGCGTCTCCTTGTCGGGGGCGTAGCTGTAGAGCGACATGACTCCGGCCCCGACCTTCGCGGCCACCCGGCGCATGGTGACCGCGTCGATGCCTTCGGCATCGGCCAGTTCGACGGCCGCCGCCGTGATCGCCTCACGGCTGAACGCGGGCTTGCGCCCCCTGCGGGGCCGGTCGTGGCCCAGCCACAGCTCCGCGGGATCGACCCCCGCGCCGCCGGGCCCGTCGGGTCGGTTCACCGTGCCCACCCCCCTGTCCGCCGTGCCCGGGTCTTGCGGGAGTCATTCAAGCATCTCTATTCTCGTACGACGTACGAGAATAGAGGGGGAGATGTCGATGCCATCTGTGACGCGCGGCGTCGCGCCGCGGTCGGCTCCGCCCGCGCCTTCGGGGAAGCCGCCGCTTTCGTCCCGGATGCTGAGGGCCACCTGGCGCGGCCTTCCGGCCCGGCGGCACCGCGCGGGCTGGGAACCGGGGCGAGTGGTCCCGGCCGCCGACGGCAGCCCGTTGATCACCGACCACTACTTCCCGCGCGCGAAGGGCGACTTCCCCACCCTCCTCGTGCGCTCGCCGTACGGCAGGGGCCTGCCCTGGTCGCCCATGTACGGCATGCTCTTCGCCGAGCAGGGCTTCCATGTGGTCGTGCAGAGCTGCCGCGGTACCGGCGGCTCCGGGGGCGCGTTCCACCTGTGGCGCAACGAGGCAGCCGACGGCCTGGCGACCGTGGCCTGGCTGCGCGAGCAGCCCTGGTTCACCGGAACCCTGGGCACGGTGGGCCCCAGCTATCTGGGCTATGTGCAGTGGGCGCTCGCGCTGGACCCGCCGCCGGAGCTCCGCGCCATGGTGGTGCAGGTCGGCCTCCACGACCCCTTCGCCCTGTTCCACACCGGCGGCGCGCCCCGGCTGGAGAACGCCCTCGCCGTCGGCGTCGGCATGACGTACCAGCACCGCGGGGTGCTGCCGTTCGCGAAGGCGACGCTGCGCCTCCGGCGACGCCTGGAGGACGTCACCGGCGCGTGGCCGCTGCGCGAGGCCTACCTGTCCGCCCTCGGGGGCGAAGTGCCGTGGCTGGACGACGTGATGACGCGTTCCGACGCGGACGACCCGTTCTGGCACGGCGCGTCCGCCGCAGGGGCGGCGGAGCGGGCGGCCGTGCCCACCTGCCTCATCGGCGGGTGGCACGACGTGCTCGCCGACCAGACCTTCGAGCAGTACGCCCGGCTGCGCGCGGCCGGCTGCGAGACCGCCCTGCTCGTCGGCCCCTGGACCCACACCTCCGCGCTCCAGCAGGGGTGGCCGGAGGTGTTCGCGGCGAGCCTCGCCTGGCTGCGCGCGCACCTGAGCGACGACGCTTCCGACCCGCGGGCCACCGGGGTGCGCGTGCACGTCGGCGGCGCGGACGCCTGGCGGGACCTCGAGGACTGGCCACCGCCCGCCGACGCCGCGTCGCTGTTCCCCCGACCCGACGGGACCCTCGGACGGGCGGCACCGGCGGACGCCGTGCCGCCGGTGTCCTTCCGCTACGACCCGGCCGACCCCACCCCGTCCGTCGGCGGCCCCTTGCTGTCCGGCACCGCCGGACCCCGCGACAACGGCGTACTGGAGGCCCGGGACGACGTCCTGACCTTCACCGGCCCGCCGCTGGACGAACCCATGGAGGTGCTCGGCCCGGTGCACGCGCGGCTGAGGATCTCCACGGACACCGGGCACGGCGACGTCTTCAGCCGGCTGTGCGACGTGGACCCGCGGGGGCGTTCCACCAACGTCTGCGACGGGCTGACCCGGTTCACGACCGAGGGCGGGACGCCGTCGGAGGTCACCGTGCCGATGAGCCGCACAGCGCACCTCTTCGCGGCCGGCCATCGCCTCCGCTGGCAGATCAGCGGAGGCGCCCATCCGCGCTTCGCCCGCCACCCCGGCACCGGCGAGTCCTCGGTCGCGGCCACGGGTCCCGTGCCGGTGCGCCTCACGCTGCACGCGGACTCGGCGTTGGTGCTGCCCCTCAGCGCGGCCCGGTGACGCGGGGGCTCCAGCGCGGGTCGCGGCCCGTCGCGGCGAGCAGCCTTCCGAGGTCGGAGGTGCCCGCCGGAACGGGTACCGGCTCGCCGAAGACCTTCATGGCGCGGGCGGTCGGACCCATCTCGTCGACCAGGGCCGCCAGCACCTGAGCCGCGTTCTCGTCGGGTGCGAAGGCGCGGTCCGTGGCGCGGGCGAGGTCCCAGGCGTGGACGGTGAGGTCGAGCAGCACCATGGCGCCGAGGGTGCGCGCGGGCAGGTTCATCGACCCGGCGACTCCCTCGTCGGCGCCCGGTACGGCCCACGCCGTCACCAGCAGCGCCGTCTCCTCCGCGAAGCGGTCGCGCCAGCCGTCGCCGAGGACGGCCATACGGTCAGGTGTGGAGGAGAAGTCCGCCTCCTCCCTCCCCGCGATCGCCCGGAAGCCGATCACCACGTGGAAGAGGTGGTTCAGCAGGTCCCGCACGTCGTACTCCGCGCACGGTGTCGGCGCCGTCAGCCGGTCGTCCGGCACTCCTGTCACCACGGGCAGGGCCCGGTCGCGGGCGGCTCCGAGCAGTTCACTGATCGTGTCCGTCATGCCGCGACGCTACGGCGGGACGCGGGCGCACGGCTTGAAGAAATGCGACACCCGGCCGCCGTACCATCGCCCTCATGGCCGGTCAGGACACGCCGCGGCGCGACACCCGGGGCATCGTCGGCGCCCCGGAACTCTTCGCACGCGTGCGGTTCCGGCGGCGGGCCCCCGCGCCGGAACTACGGCCGTACCTGGAGCACTACTGGCTGATCGACTGGGACCTGGGCGAGCCGTACGCCTCGCACGTCGTGCCGCACCCCTCGGTCAACGTCGTCTTCCAGCGCTTCGCCGGCACGCCGGACTTCGGGGAGGTCGCCGGCATCGGACTGGAGCTGTTCACGCAGAAGCTGGAGGGTGCCGGGCGTGTGTGCGGGGTCCAGTTCCGCCCGGGCGGCTTCCGGCCGTTCGCCCCCGCGGTGCCGGTGTCCCACTGGACCGGCCGCCGGGTCGGTCTGGACGAGGCGCTGCCCGGCCACGCCGCCGCGCCCGGCGCCGTGCTCGGGCCGGACGAGGAGGACGAGCGGGTCGCGGCGCTGGACACGTTCCTGCTGTCCCTGGCCCCGGCGCCCGATCCCCAGGCCGACCTGGCGATGGCCCTCGCCGAGCGGATCCGGCACGACCGCGGCATCCTGCGCGTCGACGCCTTCGCCCGCGCCGAGGGACTGTCGGTGCGCTCGGTGCAACGCCTGTTCGCCGCCCACGTCGGCGTCAGCCCCAAGTGGGTCATCCTGCGCTACCGCATCCACGAGGCCCTGGAGCGCGCCGAGTCCGCGACGGCCGTGGACTGGGCGGGCCTGGCGGCCGAGCTCGGCTACAGCGACCAGGCCCATCTCGTCAGGGACTTCACGGCGACCGTCGGGGTCCCCCCGACCGCGTACGCCGGCTGACATTCCCGCCGAGAGTGACATGGAACGCACCCAAATAGGATGATATCGCCTTGCCCGACAGAGGCAATATACCTACGCTCATGTCAACGGCAGGTTTATCCGACTGCGGGAGAGCGAACACCAAGGCGCCTTAGGAGGCCGCTGTGATCATCGACTCCTCCACGCTTGACCCGACATCGGCCTACAAATTGCTGATCGGGAGCATCATTCCGCGGGCGATCGGCTGGGTGAGCACGATCTCCGTGGGGGGCGTTCCCCATCTCGCCCCCATCTCGTTCTTCACCGCCGTCGGCCGCAAGCCGCCGATGATCTCGCTCTCGCTGCAGCCGCGGTCCGACGGCGTCACGCTCAAGGACACCTTCGTCAACATCCGCGACACCGGGGAGTTCGTGACCAATCTCGCCACGCTCCCGCAGGCCGACGAGATGCACCGCACCGCCTTCGAATTCGATCCCGGGGTCGACGAGTTCGACGCGGTGGGCCTGGACAAGGCGCCGTCCGAGATCGTCCGGCCGCCACGGGTGAAGGGGGCGCCGATAGCGATGGAGTGCACGGTGGAGCGCATCATCACGATCGGCGACCTCAACGACCACGTCGTCTTCGGGGAGGTCGTGCGCTTCCACATCCGCGACGACATCTACCTCGAGCGGGGCCGCATCGACACCGGTGCGCTGCCCGCGGTCGGGCGTCTCGCGGCCGAGTACACCGTGGTCGAGAACGCCTTCAGCACGCCGCTCGACGGCGGCGTCCTCGACGCTCGCCACGGACGCCGGGTCAGCCGTCTCGACGCCAAGCCGGACGGCTGGTCCCCGATCGACAGCAAGGAATGGTCCCCTTCCGGATCCGTCACGTCCTGAACCGGGGACATCACGACAACCGCCGGAACGCGGCCGGAACGCACTGAGAGAGGTTCTTCGACATGGTGGAACGCAAGGACGTCGAGTTCGAGGCCGAGGGCGGCGTGCTCCTGCGCGGGTGGCTGTTCGTGCCCGACGGACCCGGCCCCCATCCGGCGATCACGATGGCCCACGGTTACGCGGGCACGAAGGACCACGGCCTCGAACCGTTCGCCCAGGCCTTCGCGGACGACGGCTTCGTCGTCCTGCTGCACGACCACCGCGGCTTCGGCGCGAGCGACGGCGAGCCGCGCCACGACGTCGACCCCTGGCGCCAGATCGCCGACTGGCGGCGCGCCGTCTCGTTCCTCGAGAGCCTGCCCGAGGTCGATCCGCAGCGCATCGGCCTGTGGGGCACCAGCTACGCCGGCGGGCACGCGATCGTCCTCGGGGCGACCGACCGCCGGCTGCGCTGCGTCGTCTCCCAGGTGCCGACCATCAGCGGCTATGAGCAGGGACTGCGCCGCGTGGCCCCGGAGGCGGTCGCCGGACTCGAGGAGGGCTTCGCCGAGGACGAGCGTGCCCAGTTCCGCGGGGAGCCGCCGCGGCGGACCGCGATCGTCAGCGACGACCCCGCCGTTCCCGCGTCGTACCGCACGAAGGAAGCCATCGACTTCTACCTCCAGCCGCTGCCCGAGGGGATCTGGACCAACGAGGCCACCGTCCGCTCGGGACGCGCGTCGCGGATGTACGAGCCCGGGACCTGGGTCACCCGCGTCTCGCCGACCCCGCTGCTGATGGTGGTCGCGCTGAACGACACCGTCACCTTGACCGACCTGGCCCTCGCCGCCTACGAGCGGGCCCTGGAGCCGAAGAGGCTCGTCACGATCTCCGGCGGGCACTTCGATCCGTACGTCGCCCGGTTCGCAGAGGCGAGCGGTGCCGCCCGGGCCTGGTTCCGCGAGCACCTGGCCTGAGCCCGTCCCGGCTGCCAGGGGCGTACGGCACTCACTTCTGTCACAGGGGGGAAGAACGGTACGGTGGTGACATGTCACGGTCGGCGAGTGAGCGATTCGAGGTGGAGCCGGCACCGGGCGGACTCGTCCTGGTGCAGGAACTGCTGAACACCTCGCCCGCCGGCCGTCCCCGGCAGCCGGACCTGCTGGACACCGTCGACTCCGCCCAGGACTGGCTCGACCGGGTCATGGACGCGTGGGCGGCGGCCTCGGGCCGCACCCCTGACCGCGTGGCGCTCATCGACCGCGACCTGGACGAGCTCAAGCGGCTGCGCACCCGGCTGCGGCTCGCGCTGTCCGCCCGGGGCGGCGAGGCCGGGGACGCCCTGCTGGCCACGGAACCGGTGACGCTGCGGCTCGCCGCGGATTCCACCGTCACCGTGGAGCCCCTGGGCGACGGCGCCCGCCGCGTCACCTCGGCGGTCCTGGCGGAATGCCTCATCACCCAGACGCTCGGGACCTGGCGGCGCCTGAAGATCTGCCGCTACGACCCCTGCGCCGTCGCCTTCTACGACCACTCGCGCAACAGCAGCGCCGTCTGGCACGACGCCCGCACCTGCGGCAACACCGTGAACCTGCGCGCCTCCCGCGAACGGCGCCGCACCCGCCCCGGGGCCGACCTCCCCGTCCGGCCGTAGCGCGGCTTGCCCACGATGCCGTCATGCCGACCCTGGGGCGGGACGAGCCGCCGATCGGCGTCCTGTACGACGAATCCCGTCCCGACCTGCGGGATCCGGGTCGTCCGCGCCTCGTCGTCTCGCACGGCACCGGAGGGGCAGCGCCATGCGTGGCTGGTCCATCCGCTGCGCGCGGCGGATTTCCGGGTGATGGCCGTCGACCATCACGGCAACAATTCGTCGACGGCCACGAGCCCGAGGGCTTCCTCCATGTCTGGGAACGGCCCCGGGACGTCTCCTTCGCCCTCGACACACTCGCCCGGGGACATCCCCGGCGGACTCCTCGCTCGGCGCCTGCACGGCGGTGGCGCTCGCCGGTGCCCGTGTCGACGAGCGGATCCTGCGGGCCGTGCTGTCGCGAGCGGTGCCCCTGCCGGAGATCCCCGAATTCCCCGGCGTGCTGGAGGCGTTGCGCGAGTGGTATCCGGATGAGCGCCCGCACGCGACGCGCGGTGGCGGGCGCCGAGGCGGGCGGTTTCGTCACCCCGCAGAGCCTGGCGACCGTGCGGGTGCCGGTGGAGATCCGCCGGGGCGGCGCGGACACGGTGAACCCGTACGACGTCGACACCAGGCCCTAGCTGGAGCGCATCCCCACGCCGGGCGGCCGCGCGGCAGGCGGTTCCCCGGGACGCCCCCGTCGCGCGGCGGGCGGTTACCAACTCCTGACCTCCGAACACGCGTCGGGGACACCCTTGAGCGGGCACACCCATCTGTAGGGCACGAATACGCCCGTTCCCGCAGACGTACGCATGTGTCGTCGCATCCTGCGACAAGGGAGCCGATCCCCATGGCAGAGCCAGCGATCACCCCCCGACTGACCCCGATCCCCATCGACGGAACGACTCCGTGCGGGCGCCTGGAGACAGGTGCCACGCGGCCCTGTGGAGGCCCGGCCGAGTGGCACGTGCAATGGCTGCCCGGGCACGGGTCGTTCGCGTGCGGCCCGCACATGGCGGAGGCCCGGCGGCTGTTCGCGTACATCGACCGGCATCGCGTCGGCCCGGACTGCAACATGCCGGGCGCGCTGTGGGCTCCGGGGCGCTGCGCGGTGCCCCGGAGCCGGCCCAAGGCGGCCTGACCCCGGGGGCGCGCGTCAGCCGGAGAAGGCGTCGAGGATGCGCTCGGCCGCCGACGTGGCCGTCAGCGTCCCCTCGCGGACCCGGCGTTCGACCTCGGGCGCCAGGCGGCGGACCTCTGGGTGGTCGCGCAGCCGGCCCAGCAGTTCGTCGCGGACCATGCTCCAGGCCCACTCCAGCTGCTGGTCGCGGCGCTTGGCCTCCAGCCGCCCGTCGGAGTCCAGGAGCGCGCGGTGCTGTTCCAGCCGTTCCCAGACCACGTCGAGGCCGGTGTCCTCACGGGCGCTGCAGGTGAGCACCGGCGGGGTCCAGGCGGCGTCGGCTGACTGCATCAGCCGCAGGGCGCCGGACAGTTCGCGAGCGGCGGCGCGGGCGTCGCGCTCGTGCGGGCCGTCGGCCTTGTTGACGGCGATGACGTCGGCGAGCTCCAGCACGCCCTTCTTGATGCCCTGGAGCTGGTCGCCCGTGCGGGCCAGCGTGAGCAGCAGGAAGGAGTCGACCATGCCGGAGACCGCGGTCTCGGACTGGCCGACGCCGACGGTCTCGACGAGCACGACGTCGTAGCCGGCCGCCTCCACCACGACCATGGACTCGCGGGTCGCCTTGGCGACGCCGCCGAGCGTCCCGGCCGACGGGGACGGCCGTACGAAGGCCGCGCGGTCCACCGACAACCGTTCCATCCGCGTCTTGTCGCCGAGGATGGAACCGCCGGTCAGGGTGGAGGACGGGTCGACGGCGAGCACCGCGACCCGGTGGCCGAGCCCGGTGAGCATCGTGCCGAAGGCGTCGATGAAGGTGGACTTGCCCACCCCGGGCACTCCGCTGATGCCGATCCTGCGGGCCTTGCCCGCGTGCGGCAGCAGCTCGGTCAGGAGCCGCTGGGCGAGCTCCCGGTGGTCCGGCCGCGTCGACTCCACCAAGGTGATGGCGCGCGCGATCCAGGCCCGGGAGCCGTCCAGTACGCCCTTGACGTAGGCATCGAGATCGATGGTGGGCGGCATGGGCTCACAGTTCGTGGCCGAGCGCGGCGGCGAGCCGCGTGACCAGGTCGTGTGCGGAGTCGGGGATGACCGTGCCGGGCGGGAAGACGGCGGCCGCGCCGGCCTCCAGCAGTTCGGGCACGTCCTGCGGCGGGATCACTCCGCCGACCACGATCATGATGTCCTCGCGTCCCTCGGCCGCCAGTTCCTCGCGCAGCGCGGGCACCAGGGTGAGGTGTCCGGCCGCGAGCGAGGAGACGCCGACGATGTGCACGTCGGCCTCCACCGCCTGGCGGGCCACCTCGGCCGGGGTCTGGAAGAGCGGGCCGACGTCCACGGTGAAGCCGAGGTCGGCGAACGCGGTGGCGATCACCTTCTGGCCGCGGTCGTGGCCGTCCTGGCCCATCTTGGCGACCAGGATGCGCGGGCGGCGGCCCTCGGCCTCCTCGAAACGGCCGACCAGGGCCCGGGTGCGGTCCACGGACGGCGACTCCCCTGCCTCGTTGCGGTACACACCGGAGATCGTACGGATCTGCCCGGCGTGCCGGCCGTACACCTTCTCCAGGGCGTCGGAGATCTCGCCGACGGTCGCCTTGGCGCGGGCGGCGTTCACCGCGAGCTCCAGCAGGTTGCCGCTGCCGCCCGCGGCCGCGGTCAGCGCGGTCAGCGCGTCCTGGCAGGCGGTCTCGTCGCGCTCCTCGCGCAGCCGGCGCAGCTTGGCGATCTGCTGCGTGCGCACGGAGGAGTTGTCGACCTTGAGGACCTCGATCTTCTCGTCGCTGTCCACGCGGTACTTGTTGACGCCGATCACCGGCTGGCGGCCGGAGTCGATGCGCGCCTGGGTGCGGGCCGCCGCCTCCTCGACGCGCATCTTGGGGATGCCCGCGTCGATGGCCTGGGCCATGCCGCCCGCGGCCTCGACCTCCTGGATGTGCTGCCAGGCGCGGCGCGCGAGGTCGTACGTCAGCTTCTCCACGTACGCGGATCCGCCCCACGGGTCGATGGCCCGGTTGGTGCCCGCCTCCTGCTGCAGCAGCAGCTGGGTGTTGCGGGCGATGCGCGCGGAGAAGTCGGTGGGCAGCGCCAGCGCCTCGTCGAGGGCGTTGGTGTGCAGCGACTGGGTGTGGCCCTGGGTGGCGGCCATCGCCTCCACGCAGGTGCGCGTGACGTTGTTGAAGACGTCCTGCGCGGTGAGCGACCAGCCGGAGGTCTGCGAATGGGTGCGCAGGGACAGCGACTTGACGCTCTCGGGCTCGAACTGCTTGACCAGCTTCGCCCACAGCAGGCGCGCCGCGCGCAGCTTGGCGACCTCCATGAAGAAGTTCATGCCGATCGCCCAGAAGAACGACAGCCGCGGCGCGAAGGCGTCCACGTCCAGACCCGCACCCAGACCGGCCCGCAGGTACTCCACACCGTCGGCGAGGGTGTAGGCCAGCTCCAGGTCGGCCGTGGCCCCGGCCTCCTGGATGTGGTAGCCGGAGATGGAGATCGAGTTGTAGCGCGGCATCCTCTGCGAGGTGTACGCGAAGATGTCGGAGATGATCCGCATCGAGGGCTTCGGCGGGTAGATGTAGGTGTTGCGGACCATGAACTCCTTGAGGATGTCGTTCTGGATGGTCCCGGCCAGCTTCTCCGGCGGTACGCCCTGCTCCTCCGCGGCGACGATGTAGAGCGCGAGCACCGGCAGCACGGCGCCGTTCATGGTCATCGAGACGGTCATCCGGTCGAGCGGGATGCCGTCGAAGAGCTGCCGCATGTCGTAGATCGAGTCGATGGCGACGCCCGCCATGCCGACGTCGCCGGTGACGCGCGGGTGGTCGCTGTCGTAGCCGCGGTGGGTCGGCAGGTCGAAGGCGACCGACAGGCCCTTCTGGCCCGCGGCGAGGTTGCGCCGGTAGAACGCGTTGGACTCCTCGGCGGTGGAGAAGCCCGCGTACTGGCGGATCGTCCAGGGCTGGTTGACGTACATCGTGGGGTACGGGCCGCGCAGGTAGGGCGCGATACCCGGGTAGGTGCCCAGGAAGTCCAGGCCCTCCAGGTCGCGGCCGGTGTACAGCGGCTTGACGCCGATGCCCTCGGGCGTCTCCCACAGCAGGTCCTCGACGGCACGGCCGGTGGTCTCCTTGACCGCCGCACGCCACTGGTCCTCGGTGGCACCGCTGCCGGCGCCCGGTCCGAGCTCGATCTCGGAGAAGTCCGGGATCCGCATCACGCCACTCCCATCCGGTCGAGAACCGAGGTCAGGACGGCGACCGCGTCGCCGCCCGCGAAGACGAACGCGTCCACGCCCGCCTCCGTGTACGCCTGCTCCCGCGCGCCCGGGCGCCCGGCCAGGAACACCGCGTCCGCGCCCGCGGCCTTGAGGGCGGCGGCCACCTCGGCGGCCTGCTCCTCGTACAGCGCGTCGCTGGAGCACAGGCACGCCACCTGGGCGCCGCTGCGGGCGAAGGCCCCGGCCACGGAGCCGGCGTCCACGGACACCGGGTCGTGCACGGGCTCGATGCCGCCGGCCTGGAACAGGTTGGCGGCGAAGGTGACCCGGCCGGTGTGCACGGCGGCGGCGCCGAGGGCGGCCAGGAACACCCTGGGGCGGACGCCGGTGGCCGCCAGATGCGCGTCCGAGCGGGCGCGCAGCGCCTCGTACGCCTCGTCGCGGCGGACCCTCGGCAGTCCGCCGGAGGGGGCGGCCGGGGCCGGGTCGCGCTCGACCGGCGCCTCGGAGAGCAGCGGGAACTCGCTGACGCCCGTGATGGGTTCGCGGCGCTTGGCCAGCGCCTTGGCCCGCACCCGCCAGGTGGCGGCCAGGCGCTCGCCCACCAGGCCGGAGGCCATCGCCGCGGCCTGGCCGCCGGCGCGCTCCAGTTCCTGGAACCAGGACCAGGCGGCGTCGGCGAGTTCCGCGGTGAGCCGCTCCACGTACCAGGAGCCGCCGGCCGGGTCGACGACCCGGGCCAGGTGGGACTCCTCCATCAGGATGGTCGAGGTGTTGCGGGCGATGCGCCGGGCGAAGGCGTCGGGCAGGCCGAGCGCGTGGTCGAACGGCAGCACCGTGACCGAGTCCGCGCCGCCCACACCGGCGGCGAGCGTCGCGACGGTGGTGCGGAGCATGTTCACCCACGGGTCGCGGCGGCTCATCATCACCGACGAGGTGACGACGTGCTGGCGCTGCGCCCCTGCGGCCGCGCTCGCACCGCACACCTCGGCGACACGGGACCACAGCCGGCGGGCCGCGCGCAGCTTGGCGATGGTCAGGAACTGGTCGGCGGTGGCGGCGTAGCGGAACTCCAGCTGCCCGCACGCTGCGTCGGCCGGCAGCCCGGCCGCGGTGAGCGCGCGCAGGTAGGCCACGCCGGTGGCGAGGGAGGCGCCGAGTTCCTGGGCCGCCGAGCCGCCGGCCTCGTGGTACGGCAGGGCGTCCACGGTCAGCGCGCGCATCCCCGGGTACTGCTCGTGGGCGCGCCGGGCGAGCCGCGCCGCCGCGGTGGTGTGCGCGTCGAGCGCCGCGGGGTCCCCGGTGCGGGCCAGGTGGCCCAGCGGGTCGGCGCCGAGGTTGCCGCGGGCGGCCTCGCGGGCGACGCCGCGCTCCTCGTACAGCGCGAACAGCGCGCCGGCCGCCGCTTCGGTGTCGGGGCCGGCGTCGAGGACCACGGGCGCCAGGTCGAGGTAGACCCCCTGGAGCGCGGTGCCGAGCGCGGCGGCGGGGACGCCGGAGCCGCCGACGGCGAGCCAGAGGGAGGTGACGCCGTTCTCCAGGTCGGCGAGCACCGCCTCGTTGGTGCGGACCGCGTCGGGCCGCGTATGGCGCTGCCGTACGTCCCAGCCGCCGGCCACGGGGCCCGCGGGCGCGGCGCCCCGGGTGAAGGGCGCGAAGCCGGGGAGTCCGACCGCGTCGCCGAAGGCTCCGGGCGCGTCGGGCGCGGTGTACAGCGGGCGCGTGGTGAGCCCGTCTTCGAGGGTGGTGGACAGCGCGTCCTCCACCGCCTCTCCCGAGACGTCCTTGCCCGCCTTGCGCAGCACGCCCTCCACGAGGGACTGCCATTGCGCACGGCTCGCATCCGGGAATTCGGCGGCCAGAGAAAGCCCGTCGTCAGGCAGGACCGTCATGCTCAAAGGTTAGTGGGCGTTAGCAGGTGAGCAGCAGGGGCAACGCCTGTGACCTAGCCCATTCCGGGCCGTCTTGATCGGTTCCACTCCGATGCCCTATCCGGGGGTCTGCCCGGGGGTCCTGTCCGGCGGGGCGGCGGCCGTGCCGTCCCGCGCGCCGCCCGTGCCGGCGGCGCCGAGCTCGGCGACCTCGCGCCGCAGCTCCCTGACCTCCCGCAGCAGTTCCTCGGTGATCTCCTGAAGGCGGCGGCCCTCCTCCTCGTCCTCCTGGAAACGGGCCAGGAACCAGGCCGCGATGTTGGCGGTGACCACACCGAGCAGGGCGATCCCGGACAGCATCAGGCCGACGGCGATGAGCCGGCCGACGCCGGTGGTGGGGGCGTGGTCGCCGTAGCCCACGGTCGTCATCGTCGTGAACGACCACCACAGCGCGTCGCCGATCGTGCGGATGTTCCCGTGCGGCGAGTGCCGCTCGGCCTCCAGGACGGCGACCGAACCGAACGCGAGCAGCCCCAGCACCGCGCCCACCACATAGGTGGTCAGCCGTACCTGCGCCGCCAGCCGGACCCGCTGGCCCACCAGGAAGAGCGCGGACACCAGACGCAGCAGCCGCAGCGGCTGGAGCAGCGGCAGCACGACCACGGCCAGGCTCAGCGGCTGGCGCTTGACGAAATCCCACCGGTGCTCGCTGAGCCCCAGGCGGACCACGTAGTCGCCCGCGAAGAGCGCCCAGATGCTGCGCTCGGTCCAGCGCGCGGTGGTGATGAGCGCCGGATCGGCGTCCGGCAGCAGGATCGGCAATGCGTAGGCCGCGCCGAACACCATCGCCAGGGCGAGCAGCGGCGCCCTGGTCTGCTGCTCCCAGCGGTCGAGACGGTTCATGGGGGCAGTATCCCGTGCCCGCCCGGAGCGCCGGGCGTCCCGGCCGTCGCGGGATGTCCGCCGCTGACCTGCGACGACACCGAGGAGGGTGTCTCGCTCAACTACGCTTCCGGGGCAAGATGTCGGCTGGCGTGAGCGCTGTCGGGCGGACGGCGGGTTGGCGCAGGCTTCGCGGGTGCTTCTCCTTCGCGCCAACGGGAGTTCGCGCGGGCCTGGTGACACTGGCCACCCCTGTTACGGCCGCGGACATCCCGGGAGACAGGCCTTACATGAACGCCATCGACCGCAGACGCTTCATGCAACTGGCGGGCGGTACCGCCGCCTTGTCCGTGCTTTCCACCAGCATCGCCCGAGCGGCGGAGATCCCGGCGAACCGCAGGACGCGTTCGCTCCAGGATGTCGAGCACATCGTCGTCCTGATGCAGGAGAACCGCTCCTTCGACCACTACTTCGGCACGCTGCGTGGTGTCCGCGGTTTCGGTGACCCCCACCCGGTGACGCAGCCGAACGGCAAGCCGGTGTGGTACCAGTCGGACGGCACGAAGGACGTGCTGCCCTTCCGCCCGGACCACGACGACCTCGGGCTGGCGTTCCTGCAGGACCTGCCGCACAGCTGGAACGACGGCCACGCCGCCGTCAACCAGGGCAAGTACGACAAGTGGGTGCCCGCCAAGTCCGCCACCACCATGGCGCACCTGACCCGCGACGACATCCCCTTCCACTTCGCGCTCGCCGAGGCCTTCACGATCTGCGACGCGTACCACTGCTCGTTCATCGGCTCGACCGACCCGAACCGCTACTACATGTGGACGGGGTACACGGGCAACGACGGCAAGGGCGGCGGCCCGGTCCTCGGCAACGAGGAGGCGGGCTACGCCTGGACCACGTACCCGGAGCGCCTGCAGCAGGCGGGCGTGTCGTGGAAGATCTACCAGGACGTCGGCGACGGCCTCGACGCGGCCGGCGGCTGGGGCTGGATCGAGGACGCCTATCGCGGCAACTACGGCGACAACTCGCTGCTCTACTTCGACCAGTACCGCAACGCCAAGCCCGGCGACCCGCTGTACGACAAGGCCCGCACCGGCACCGACGCCAAGAACGGCGAGGGCTTCTTCGACATCCTGCGCGCCGACGTCACCGCCGGGAAACTCCCCCAGGTCTCCTGGATCGTGGCGCCCGAGGCGTTCACCGAGCACCCCAACTGGCCGGTCAACTACGGCGCCTGGTACATCGCGCAGGTGCTGGACGCGCTCACCTCCAACCCCGAGGTGTGGAGCAGGACCGCGCTGCTGATCACCTACGACGAGAACGACGGCTTCTTCGACCACGTCGTGCCGCCGTTCCCGGCCGCGTCCGCCGCGCAGGGCAAGTCCACCGTCGACGTCACCGGCGACCTGTACGCAGGTTCGGGATCCCGCCCGGCGGGCCCGTACGGGCTCGGCCAGCGCGTGCCGATGTTCGTGGTGTCGCCGTGGAGCAAGGGCGGTTACGTCTGCTCGCAGACCTTCGACCACACCTCGATCCTCCAGCTGATCGAGCGCCGCTTCGGGGTCACCGAGCCCAACATCTCGCCCTGGCGCCGCGCGGTGTGCGGTGACCTGACCTCCGCGTTCGACTTCCGGCACACGGACACCGACGCGGCGGAGCTGCCGGACACGAGCGGCTACCTCCCGCCGGACAACGACCGCCACCCCGACTACGTGCCGACCCCGCCGGCCAAGGGCGCGCTGCCCCGGCAGGAGCACGGCATGCGCGCCGCGCGGGCCCTGCCGTACGACCTGTCGGCCGACGGCCGGGTCAGCACCGCCACCGGGTCGCTGCGGATCGACTTCGCCTCGCACGGCACCGCGGGCGCCGGTTTCCTGGTGACATCGGCGTCGCACGCCGCCGGCCCCTGGACGTACACCGTCGAGTCGGGGCGCTCGCTGTCCGACACCTGGAGCGTCGCCGAGGACGCCCAGGGCGGCTACGACTTCACCGTCCACGGCCCCAACGGCTTCCTGCGCCGTTTCGGCGGGCGGGTCACCGGCGCGGGCCCGGAGGTCAGCGCCCGCCACGACGGGGACCTCGGCATCGCGCGGCTCGTCCTGACCAACGACGGCGCCACCACGGTGGAGTTCACGGTGGCGGACGGGTACGGCAAGGAGAGGACGGCCACCTACAAGCTGCGTCCCGGCGCCCGCGTCGTGCACTCCGCGGAGACCGAGCGCAGCAAGGGCTGGTACGACCTCACCGTGACCGCGGACCACGACACGTCCTTCGTGCGCCGTCTGGCCGCCCATGTGGAGAGCGGCTACACGAGCACCAGCGACCCGGCCATCGCCGCCCGCTGACCGCCCGCTCCCGGCCGCGACCCGGCATCCCGCCGGGCCGCGGCCGGCGGTCGTCACACTGTCGCGGACGCGGGGCCGCCGGGCCCCCGGTACGGGAGGGTCTGCCGATAGACGACGCTGGTGGTCGTGCTCCCGAAGCCGGCCAGTTCGTCCATGACCTCCTCCAGATGGGCCATGGACGTCGCGGCGACCTTCAGCACGTAGCAGTCGTCGCCCGTGGTCCGCAGGCACTCCAGGATCTCCCGCCGTTCGCCGAGCAGGCGGCGCAGCGGCTCGTGCCGGCTGCCGGGGTACTTCAGCCGGACGACCGCGAGCACCGGGAACCCGGCCCTGCCCAGGTCGACCTCGGCCCGGTAGCCCGTGACGACGCCCAGCGCCTCCAGCCGGCGGACCCGCTCGGTCGTCGCCGACGCGCTCAGACCGACCCGGCGGGCGAGTTCGGTGAACGGGACGCGCCCGTCACGCTGCAACTCGTCCAGGATCGCCCAGTCGGTCGCGTCAAGAGTCTCGGCCATGTGCCGAGAATACCGGTGGATCCACGGCAGTTCGGCCCGTAGACCGTGAGGAATCACTTACGCACGGCTACCCGCGGTGGATAGCCTGACCGTCATGCGCTGTGGTGTGAACGTCCCGAATTTCGGACCGGGTACCGACCCCGGTGTGCTGCGCGACTGGGCGCGGACGGTGGAGGGGCTCGGCTTCGACCTGCTGATGGTCTCCGACCACCTGGTGGTGACGCCCGACGTGGCCGAGCAGTACCCCGCCCCGTTCTACGAGCCGTTCACCACGCTGTCGTGGCTGGCCGGGGTCACCGAACGGGTGAGGCTCGGGACCACGGTGCTGATCGTGCCGTACCGGCACCCGCTGGCCGTGGCCCGGATGGCCGCCAACCTCAACGCGCTCAGCGGCGGGCGGCTGGTGCTGGGGGTGGGCATCGGCTGGGCGCGCCAGGAGTTCGAGGCGCTCGGTGTTCCCTTCGAGCGGCGCGGGCGGCTGACGGACGAACACCTGGGGGCCATGCGGGCGGCGTGGCGGAACGAGGCCGACTACGCCGGCGGGCCGATCCCGCTGTGGGTCGGCGGCAACAGCGACGCGGGCATCCGGCGGGCGGTCCGGCTGGGCGACGCCTGGCATCCGCTGCGCGCCACGATGCCGTGGATGCGCGAGGCACTCGGCCGGCTCGCGTCGGCCGCGCGGGAGGCGGACCGGCCCGTCCCGGCGTTCGCTCCCCGGATCCTGCTGCGCCTGACCGACACCCCCGTCGCCACGCCCGACCGGCGTGCCGGTGAGGGCACGCTCGACCAGATCATGGACGACCTGCGGCAACTGCGCCTGATGGGCGCCGAGTCGGTCGTCCTCGACCCTTTCGGCGGCGACCCCCACGAGACGCTGCGCCCGCAGGGGGCGTGGCACGCGCTCGCGGCGGTGGCCGCCCGGCGCGCGGAGACGGAGACGGAGACGGAATGACGATGGACGACGAGACGACACGCCTGCTGCGCAGGGCCGTCGCACTGGCCGCCGAGGCCCGCGCCTCGGGCAACCCGCCCTTCGGGTCGCTGCTGGCCGGCCCCGACGGCACGGTCCTGGCGGAGGAGCGGAACAGCAGCATCACCGACGGCGACATCACCGCCCATCCCGAACTGAAACTGGCCCGCTGGGCGGCCCGCGAGCTGGACCCGGCGACCGCCGCCGCCACGACGATGTACACCAGCTGCCAGCCCTGCGGCATGTGCGCGGGCGCCCTGGAGCGCTCCGGCCTCGGCAAGGTGGTGTACGCGCTGTCCGGTGAACAGCTCACCGGCCTGAAGTCGCCTGCCGCGAAGGCCGGGTTCCCGCGTGTTCCGCAGGAGGGCCCGGCCCTCTACGACGAGGCCCGCGTCCCGGTCGAGGGCTACTACTGACCGGGCGCCGGCCGGCGTCACTCCTGCTTCTCCCCGGAGGCGAAGCGGGAGATGATCAGGGCGACGATGATGATGGCGCCGTTGAGGAACTGGTTCCACAGCGGCGGCACGCCCGCCAGCGTCATGACGTTGACCACGAGTTGCAGGGTGAGCACACCGGTCAGCGCCCCGAACAGCGTGCCGCGCCCGCCGTTGAGGCTGACGCCGCCGATGACGGTCGCGGCAAAGACCTGGAAGATCCAGCCGCTGCCCTGGTCGGCCGAGATCGACCCGTAGTGCCCGCTGTACAGGACGCCCGCGAAGGCCGCGAGCACCCCGCCGACGATCAGGACCACCCAGGTGATCCGGTCCACGCGGATGCCCGCGGTGCGGGCGGCCTCGGCGTTGCCGCCGATCGCGTACAGGGCCCTGCCGTGGCGCAGCCAGGCGAGCGCGCAGCCGCCGACGGCGAACAGGAGGGCGCAGACCCAGATCGCGGCGGGCACCCCGAACCAGGAGGCGTGCCCCAGATAGGTGAACGAGCCGGGCAGCTCGACGATGGAACGCCCCTCGGAGATGGCGATCTGCAGACCGCGCAGCATGGTGAGGGCGCCCAGGGTCACGATGAACCCGTTCAGGCGCAGCTTCAGGATCAGGAAGCCGTTGATCGCGCCGATCACCGCGCCCACCAGCAGGCACAGCGGGATCGCCGTCCACACGGGAAGGAGTTCCAGGCCGGTGAAACGCCCACCGGAGGAGGGCAGCACGAGCCACACGGCGATCACCGGGGCGACGCCGATGGTGGACTCCAGCGACAGGTCCATGCGCCCGGCGATGAGGATCAGCGCCTCGGCGAGCACCAGCAGGCTCAGCTCGGTGGACTGCTGCGCCACGCCGATGAGGTTGTCGGAGGTCAGGAAGGCGGGCGAGACGATGAAGCCGATGACCCCGAGCACGAAGATGGCCGGGACGAGGGAGAGTTCGCGGAAGCGCGCGAAGCCGCCGGGCCCGCGGCGCGGCACGTCCGCCGCGGAGTCCTTCGCGGTGGGCACCGGGGGTTCGGTGACGTCGGTGGTGGCGGACATGACTACCTTTCCTGCTCTCGGGGGCCGGGGACACCGGCGGTGTCGTTCGCTCCGGCGGACGGGGCGCGGGACACGCCCTCCATGGCGGCGACGAGTTCCTCGTCCCGCCAGCCCCGGCCGAACTCCGCGACGACCCGGCCGTGGAACATCGCCACGATCCGGTCGCAGGCCCTCAGGTCGTCCAGTTCGTCGGAGATGATCAGTGCCGCCCGGCCCGCGCCGGCGACCTGGCGGATCCTGCCGAGCAGGAATTCCTTGGACCGCACGTCGACGCCGTTGGTCGGCCGGACCGCCACCAGGACGTGCGGGTCGGTGGCGAGCGCGCGGGCGACCACGACCTTCTGCTGGTTGCCACCGGACAGCGCGGAGACGGGCGTGGCGAAACCCGGGGTCCTGATGTCCAGGTCCGCGATCATTCGCTCGGCGAAGTCCCGGGTGCGTGAGGGGAGCACGGTACCGAACGGCCCGAGCTGGTCGGTGACGGTCAGGGTGGCGTTCTCGGCCACGCTGCGGTTGCCGACCAGTCCCTGGTGGTGCCGGTCCTCGGGGACCAGGCCCACGCCCGCCGCGATCGCGTCGGGCACCCCGCCGGCCCGCACCGGGCGCCCGGCGACGGCGATCCGCCCGGTGTCGGCGCGGTGCAGACCCGCGATCGTCTCGCCGAGCCGGACATTGCCGCTCGCGGTGGCCCCCGCGAGGCCCACCACCTCACCGGCGCGCACCGAGAGGCTGACGTCCTGGTACGCCCCGTCGAGCGTCAGTCCTGCGACGGAGAGCAGTTCCGGCCCTTCGCCCTCGCCGGGCACCGGGGCCGCGGCCGTGGTGCCCTCGGGCCGCACCGCCCCGGCGGACTCGCCCGTCATCGCCTCCACCAGGGCGTCGTGGTCGATCTCGGCCACGGGCGCGGTGACGATGTGGCGGGCGTCGCGGTAGACGGTGACGGTGGTGCAGAGGTCGTAGACCTCCTGCAGGTGGTGCGAGATGAACAGGAAGGCCACGCCCTGGCGTTGCAGGTCGCGGAGCTTGTCGAACAGACGCGAGATGCCGCGGGCGTCCAGGCGCGCGGTGGGCTCGTCGAGGATGATGAAGCGCGCGCCGAAGGACAGGGCCCGCGCGATCTCGACGAACTGCCGCTGCTCGACCGTGAGGTCACGGGCCCGTGCGGCGGGGTCGATGTCGACCCCGTACTCGGCGAGCAGGTCCGTCGCCCGCTGCCGCAGGGTCTTCCAGCTGATGGGGCGCAGCGCGGTGGCGCTCTGCCGGTTGAGGAAGAGGTTCTCGGCCACCGACAGCTCGCCGATGACCGTGGAGCGCTGGTAGACGCACGCGACACGGGCGCGCCAGGCGTCGGTGTCCCCGAACGAGGGAGCCGGCGCGCCGGAGAAGCGCAGGCTCCCCGCGTCGGGCTGGTGCAGGCCGGTGAGGATGCTGACGAGGGTGGACTTGCCCGCGCCGTTGCGGCCGACGAGTGCGTGCGACTCGCCGGCGGCGACCGAGATGCGGGCGTCGCGCAGCGCCACGGTGGCGCCGAAGCGTTTGCCGATCCCGGTCGCCTCGGCCACGGGGGGCGGAGCGGTGGCGGGGTCCGCCATGGTGGATTCCGTTCTGCGGATGCGGTGCGGGCGGGTGCAGCTGTGCGGTGCGGTGCAATGCGGTGCCGTGCGATCCGGTGGGGCCGGCCGCCGGCCGGCCCCGGGGTCGCGATCAGCCGATGTTGTTGCCCCACAGGGCCTTGTCGTCGACGTTGTCCTTGGTCACCAGCGGCGCCGGGAGCTGATCCTCCAGGCCGTTGGGGATGCTGATGATGGTGGAGTCGTGGTCGGTGGGCCCGGCCTGGAAGGTCTTGCCGTCGGCCGCGGCCTTGGCGTAGAAGAGCGCGTACTTGGCGTACAGGTCGGCGGGCTGGGAGACGGTCGCGTCGATCTCGCCCTTGCGGATCGCGTCGAGCTCCTGCGGGATGCCGTCGTTGGAGACGATGAAGATGTGGCCCTTCTGGCCGGCCGGCTTGAGCAGGCCCTTCTGCTTCAGCAGGGCGAGGGTGGGCTGCAGGAAGACACCGCCCGCCTGCATGTAGACACCGCCGAGGTCGGGGTGCTGGGCGAGCAGGCTCTGCAGCTTCGCGGAGGCCACGTCGCCCTTCCAGTCGGTCGGCAGCTCGAAGACCTGGATCCCGGGGAACTTGTCCTTCATGCAGGCCGCGAACGCCTCGGAGCGGTCACGCCCGTTGATGGAGTCGAGCGCGCCCTGGAACTCGGCGACCTTGCCCTTGCCGCCCATCTGCTCACCGAGGAACTCGCACGCCTTGGTGCCGTACGCCTTGTTGTCGGCGCGGACGACCATGTAGACGTCGCCCTTGTCGGGGCGGGTGTCCACGCTGACGACCGGGATCTTCTTGCCGGCCAGGGTGTCGAGCGTGGAGGCGATGGCGCCGGTGTCCTGCGGGGCCATCACGACGGACTTCGCGCCGGTGTTCTCGAAGACCTGCACGTTGGCGACGAGCTTGGTGACGTCGTTCTGGGAGTTGCTGCGCGGCAGGGCGTTCAGGCCGTCGTCCTTGATGCCCTGCTCGATGTACTGCGCGTAGGAGTTCCAGAAGTCGGAGTCGGAGCGCGGCAGGTCGATGCCGATGGCCGGCTTCTTGTCCCCACCTGCTCCGGCGGTGCTGTCGCTGCCGCGGTTGCAGGCGGTGGCGAGGGCGGCCATCGCGAGTGCGGCCGCGGCGACCGCGGCGGTGGAGCGCGTACGGGCGAGCTTCATGGCCGTGTTCTCTCCTTGCCCAATGCGGGGGCGATTCATCCGAGGTATCGCGGACGAGAAGGAAAGTAAGTCCGCCGTGCTGCCATGACAACCCCCTGTACGGACACGATCGGACGAATCCGTCGACCACAGTGCCCGCGACGCTCTCCTGTCACAGACATCCGAGGAATGGATTGCCAGCCGCGGCCGATGGCGCTTACAGTCACCGTGGCGCGAGACCTCCGATGTCTTGCCCATGGCCGAGCGTGAAAGGCAGCCACTTGTCCGCGACCTCCGCCTGTATCACCGCGATCGACACCCATGACATCCGGTTCCCCACCTCACGGGAACTGGACGGGTCCGACGCGATGAACCCGGACCCCGACTACTCCGCCGCGTACGTGGTGCTGCGCACCGACGCCGGCGACGGCCTGGAGGGGCACGGCTTCGTCTTCACCATCGGACGCGGCAACGACGTCCAGGTCGCGGCGATCGAGGCACTGCGCCCCCATCTGATCGGCCGCCCGGTGGACGAGGTGTGCGCCGACCCCGGCTCGGTCGCCCGCGACCTGACCGGCGACAGCCAGCTGCGCTGGCTGGGCCCTGAGAAGGGCGTGATGCACATGGCGATCGGCGCCGTCGTCAACGCCGTGTGGGACCTGGCCGCCAAGCGCGCCGACAAGCCGCTGTGGCGCCTGCTGGCCGACGCGGAGCCCGAATGGCTGGTCTCCCAGATCGACTTCCGCTACATCGCCGACGCCCTCACCCCCGAACGCGCCCTGGAACTGCTGCGCCGCGGCAAGGAGGGCGCGGCCGGCCGCGCCGCGACGCTCGAGAAGCGGGGCTACCCCGGCTACACCACCTCGCCCGGCTGGCTCGGCTACTCCGACGAGAAGCTGACGCGGCTCGCCAAGCAGGCGGTCGCCGACGGCTTCGCCCAGATCAAGCTGAAGGTCGGCGCCGATCTGGACGACGACGTCCGGCGGCTGCGCGCCGCCCGCGCCGCCGTCGGCGCCGACGTGCGCATCGCGATCGACGCCAACCAGCGCTGGAACGTCGGCGAGGCCGTGGCCTGGGTGAACGCGCTCGGCGAGTTCGAGCCGTACTGGATCGAGGAGCCGACCTCGCCGGACGACATCCTCGGCCACGCCGCCGTCCGCGAGGCCGTGGCCCCCGTGAAGGTCGCCACCGGCGAGCACGTGCAGAACCGCATCGTCTTCAAGCAGTTGCTGCAGGCCGGGGCGATCGACGTCCTGCAGATCGACGCGGCGCGCGTCGGCGGCGTCAACGAGAATCTGGCCATCCTGCTGCTGGCCGCCGCCTTCGGTGTGCCGGTCTGCCCGCACGCGGGCGGGGTGGGGCTGTGCGAGCTGGTGCAGCACCTGTCGATGTTCGACTACGTGGCGCTGTCCGGCACCGTCGAGGACCGCGCCATCGAGTACGTGGACCATCTCCACGAGCACTTCGTGACCCCGGTCGTGATCCGGCAGGGCCACTACACCGCACCCGCGGCACCCGGTTTCTCCGCGCAGATGAGACCGGAATCGATCGACGAATTCCGCTACCCGGACGGTACGTTCTGGGTGGCCGACCGGGCACGGCAGGAGGGACAGCAGGCATGAGCGGACTGGACGGACTCGACGGGCTGACAGCTCTGGTGACGGGCGGCGCCTCGGGCATCGGACTGGCCACCGCGCAACTGCTCGCGGAGCGCGGCGCCCGGGTCGCCGTGCTCGATCTCGCGCCCGGCGCGCTGCCGGAACCGCTGCTGGCGTACAAGGCGGACGTGTCGGACGACGCCTCCGTCCGGGCCGCGGTCGACGCGGCGGCGCAGGAGCTCGGCGGTCTCGACATCCTGGTCAACAACGCCGGGATCGGCGCCGCGGGCACCGTCGAGGACAACCCCGACGAGCAGTGGCACCGCGTGCTCGACGTCAACGTCCTCGGCATGGTCCGCACCACCCGCGCGGCCCTCCCCCACCTGCGGCACTCCGCCCACGCCGCGGTCGTCAACACCTGCTCGATCGCCGCGACCGCGGGTCTGCCCCAGCGCGCGCTGTACAGCGCGAGCAAGGGCGCGGTGCTCTCGCTGACCCTGGCGATGGCGGCCGACCACATCCGCGAGGGCGTCCGCGTCAACTGCGTCAACCCCGGTACCGCCGACACCCCGTGGGTGGCGCGACTGCTGGACGCGGCCGACGACCCCGAGGCCGAGCGCGCGGCGCTGCGGGCCCGGCAGCCCATGGGCCGCCTGGTGACCGCGGACGAGGTGGCCGCGGCCATCGTCTACCTGGCGAGCCCCGCCGCCGCCTCGGTCACCGGCACCGCGCTCGCGGTCGACGGCGGCATGGCCGGGCTGCGCCTGCGCCCGGCCGGGCAGTGAGAGGAACGGCCGGGATGCGACGCAACGCGCTGGGCCGCAGCGGCGTCCCCGTGACCGCGGTGGGCTTCGGCGCCGCCGCGATCGGCAACCTCTTCTCGCCCGTCACCGACGAGGCGGCGGCGCAGGCCGTGGACGCCGCCTGGGACGCGGGCATCCGCTACTTCGACACCGCCCCGCACTACGGCCTGGGGCTGTCCGAACGGCGGATCGGCGCCGCCCTGCGGGACCGGCCGCGGGAGCAGTACACCGTCTCCACCAAGGTGGGCCGGCTCCTGGTGCCCTCCGGGGACGGCGGCGCGACCGGCGACGACCTGGCGAACGGCTTCGCCGTCCCCGCCACCCACCACCGGGTCTGGGACTTCAGCGCCGACGGTGTGCGCCGCAGCATCGAGGACAGCCTGGAACGCCTCGGCCTCGACCGCATCGACGTCGCCTTTCTGCACGATCCCGACGGGCACGCCGAAGAGGCCTTCGGCCAGGGCTACCCCGCCCTGGAGAAGCTGCGCTCCGAGGGCGTCGTGGACGCCATCGGGGCCGGCATGAACCAGACGGGCATGCTCGCGCGCTTCCTGCGCGACACCGATGTGGACGTGGTGCTGATGGCCGGCCGCTACACGCTGCTGGAGCAGGAGGGCCTGGCCGAAGTGCTGCCGGAGGCGGCGGCACGCGGCAAGAGCGTGGTCGTGGGCGGCGTCTTCAACTCCGGCCTGCTGATCGACCCGCACCCGGACGCCCGGTACGACTACGCGCCGGCGCCCGGCCCCGTCCTGGCCCGGGCCCGCCGGATCCAGACCGTCACCGGCCGCCACGGCGTCCCGCTGCGCGCGGCGGCCCAGCGCTTCCCCGCGGCGCATCCGGCCGTGTCCAGCGTGCTGCTGGGCCTGCGCTCGCCCGCGGAGGTGCGGGACGCCGAGGCGATGCACAAGCACCCGCTGCCGGCCGCCCTCTGGGACGACCTGCGCGCCGAGGGACTGCTCGACGCGGGCGTGCCCGTCCCCGCCGGGGAGGCGTGATGAGGGTCGCACTGCACACCAGGGTCCGCGCGGACCGGACCGAGGAGTACGAGGCGGCGCACCGCGAGGTGCCCGGGGAGCTCACCGCCGCGATCCGCGCCGCCGGCGTGCGCGAGTGGACGATCTGGCGCAGCGGCAGCGACCTGTTCCACCTCCTGGACGTGGACGACTACCCGGCGATGATCGCCGCACTGGAGCGACTGCCCGTCAACATCGCCTGGCAGGCCCGGATGACGGAGCTGCTCGAGGTCGCGCACGACTACTCGGCGGACGGCGCCGGGGCGACCCTGCCGGTGGTGTGGGAGCTGTGAGCGTGCCGCACGGCGTCGTGGACGCCCACCACCACATCTGGGACCTGTCCGTCCGCGACCAGGACTGGATCACCGGGGAGCGGCTGGCCCCGCTGCGCCGTTCGTTCTCCGTCGCCGACCTCGAACCGGAGGCGCGGGCGGCGGGCGTGACCGCCACCGTCCTCGTCCAGACCGTCACCGTCGCGGAGGAGACGCCGGAGTTCCTGGCCCTCGCCGCGCGGGGCGGGCTCGTCGCGGGCGTCGTGGGCTGGACCGACCTGACGGACCCGGCGGTCGCCGACCGGCTGGCCGCCTTGCGCGAACTGCCCGGCGGCGAGCGTCTGGTGGGCATCCGCCACCAGGTGCAGGGCGAGGCCGACCCGGAGTGGCTGCTCCGCCCCGACGTGCGGCGCGGGCTGCGCGCCGTGGCCGACGCCGGTCTGGTGTACGACCTGGTGGTCCTGGCCGAGCAGTTGCCTGCGGCCGCCAAGGCCGCGGCGCTCCTGCCCGACCTGGTGTTCGTCCTGGACCACCTGGGCAAACCCCCCATCGCCGCAGGCACGTTGCGGCCGTGGGCGGACGACGTACGGGCGCTGGCCGCGCTGCCCAACGCCGTCTGCAAGCTGTCCGGCATGGTCACCGAGGCCGACTGGGACACCTGGACCCCCGCCGACCTCGCCCCCTACGCCGGCACCGTGCTCGACGCGTTCGGCCCGGACCGCCTGATGTTCGGCTCCGACTGGCCGGTCGCGCGGCTCGCCGCCTCCTACGCCGAGGTCGTCGACGCCGCCCGTACCCTCACCGCCGGCCTCACCCCGGCCGAACACGATGCGGTGTTCTCCGGAACCGCCCGCCGCGTCTACGGCCTCTGACCCCGCGAGCGGTCCGGTCCGGCGGAGTCACGAAGCGGACAGCAGGTCCGCGACGTGCCCCCGGGCCGCCCGGGCCGGTCGGCGGCGGGACGGGCGACGTGCTCGTCGGGGACGCGCCGCACGGGAGCGGGCGTCCACCCGGCCGTCGACCGGGAGCACCCGCAGGAGCCCGGCGCGACCCGGCCCGGTGATCCCCGCTCTCCGCCGACCCCGCTCGGTCCCCGGGAACGGTGACTAGACTCCCACCCCTGGCAGGACGAGGGACGGGCGTGATCGCGTGGGCGACGACAGACCGGACGCACCCCCGCCGCACACGGCGGGTCGGCTGACCGTGCGCGACGTCCTGGACCTGGACCTCGTCACGCCCTGGGGCCCGGAGGTCGTCGCGGGCTCCGCGCACCTGCACCGCGCGGTGCGCTGGCTGCACGTGGCCGAGGCGCTGGACGTCGGGGTCATGCTCAGCGGCGGCGAGATGGTGCTCACCACCGGCCTGCTCCTGGCGGGCGACGAACGGGCGCAGCGCGAGTACATCGAGTCGATGCAGCGCGCCGACGTCGCCGCCGTGGTCCTGGGCCTCGGCCGCGCCTTCCGCACCACGCCGGAGCCGATGCGGCGGGCCGCCGAGCGCTGCGGGGTGCCGCTGATCGTGCTGCACCGGCCGGCGCCGTTCGCCCGGCTGACCGAGGAGGTGCACGCGCGCCTGGTGCACGGCCGCTTCGCCGCCCTCGACCTGTCGGAGCGGATACGGTCCTCGCTGACCGTGCTCAATCTCTCCGGGGCGACGCTGCAACGGGTGCTGGACGAGATCGCCACTCTGAGCGGCTGCCCGGCGCTCGTGGTCAATCTCGCGCAGCGCGTCCTGGCCTCGGCCGGCGACCAGGGGTCGCTGAACGGGCTGCTGCGGGACTGGGAACGGGTTTCCCGCCAGGTGGCGGAGCTCGCGGGGAGCGGGGCTGTGACGGTCGGCCCGGACGGCTGGATCGTGGCACCGCTGGAGGCCAGGGGGCAGCAGTGGGGCCGGCTGGTGCTCGTCGGCCACCAGGGCACCGAGGAGTCGGGGCACGTGCTGGGGGCCCGCGCCGCCGAGGCGCTGGCCATGCACCGTCTGCTGGGCGACCGCGACCGGGGCTGGGAGGACCAGGCCGCCGAGTCGCTGCTGCTCGACCTGGCGTCGGGCACCGCCCGCCCCGAGCAGTTGCTGACCCGGGTCCGCGCGGCCGGTCTGCCGGTCAACCGGCGCGTCTTCGTCCCCGTGGTCGTACGCCCCCTCGGCCCGGCACCCGACGGCCGGGACGACGTGCCGGAGCTGATCGAACGCGCGCTGGCGGAGCATCCCGACGTCGCGGGCCTGGTGGCCCGGATCGGCCCGGCCGGGACGGCGGTCCTGCTCAGTGTCCCGTACGGGCAGGACACCGACGCCGCCGTGCGGCGGGTCGCCGTCCACGTGCACGAGGAACTGGCGGCCCGGGGCCGGACGGCGGTCGCCGGGGCGGGCTTAGGCTGCCGCGAACTGGACGCGGTCCGGCGCTCCTTCGTCGAGGCGGTGCACGTCGCGGACGCGGCGGTGGCCGGCCCCCCGGCGGCACCGGTGGCGCGGCTGCGGGACGTGCGGCTGCGCGGCCTGGTCCGGCTGATGCGGGACGAGCCGGAGCTGCAGGCCTTCATCGGGCGGGAATTGGGGCCGCTGCTGCGGAACCCGGCACTGCTGGACGTGCTGCGCACCTATCTGGACACCGGCCGCAACAAGTCGGCGGCGGCGCAGGTGCACCACGTCAGCCGCCCGGCGTTCTACCGGCGGCTGCAGAGCATCGAGTCACTGCTCGGCATCGACCTGGACGACTGGGAGCAGCTGACGTCGCTGTACGTCGCGCTCCTCGCGCACGAGGCGCAGCGCGCCGCGGGGCCCGGGGCCGACCGCTGAGGCGGCCGGGGCCCGGGCCCCGTGTGCGGGCGCCGGGTCAGGTCCTCCGCTCCGGGGCGAGCCGGGTCAGCAGGAGGTAGACGACCAGGGAGGCGGCCAGCCCCACGGCCCAGCCGTAGTCGGCGAGCGGCTTGAGGAAGGGGATCATCCCGTCGACGGGGAACGGTCCCTGCTTGACGCCCTTCGCGTCGAGTCCGGAGTGCGAGCCGCCGATGGCGAGGACGCCGCCGACCGCGAACGCCACCAGCGCCCGCCAGTTCCAGCCGCCGTCGTACCAGTAGCGGCCCTCCGCCCGGTACAGGTCGGCGAGTTCGAGCCGGGTGCGGCGGATGATCCAGTAGTCGGCGATGAGGATGCCGGCCACGGTGCCGAGCAGACCGCCGACCGTGCCGAGCCAGGTGAAGATGTACGCCTGCGGGCTGGCCAGCAGCTTCCAGGGGAAGATGACGACACCCACGACCGCGGTGATCAGCGCGCCGGCGCGGAAGCTGATCCTGCGCGGCGCGATGTTGGACAGGTCGAAGGCCGGCGAGACCACGTTGGCCGCGATGTTCACCGACAAGGTGGCCACCAGGACCGTGATGAGCGCGAAGAGCACCCCGGCCCAGTTGTCCAGCTTGGCGGCCAGCGCCACCGGGTCCCAGATCGGCTCCCCGTACACGGCCTGCGAGCCCGAGGTGACCAGCACCGAGAGCAGCGCGAACAGCGTCATCGTGGTGGGCAGGCCCAGGGACTGGCCCCACAGCTGGGCGCGCTGGCCCGCGGCGTAGCGGGTGAAGTCGGGGATGTTCAGGGACAGCGTCGACCAGAAGCCGATCATGCCCATGAGCGCGGGGAAGAAGACCTTCCAGAATCCGGGTCCCCAGCCGAGCGAGGAGGGCTGGTCGAGCAGCGGGCCGAATCCGCCGGCCTTGACGCTCATCCAGATCAGCAGCGCGATGGCGCCGGCGATGACGAAGGGCGCCGCCCAGTTCTCGAACCGCCGGACCGTCTCCATGCCGCGCACGATGATCGCGACCTGCAGGATCCAGAAGATCACGAACGACAGCCACTGCGTCCACGGGTAGCCGCCGATGTGGCCCGCGGTCGCCCAGTCGTCGCCGAACAGCTTCCCGGCGAGCAGGAAGATGCCGGAGCCGCCGATCCACGTCTGGATGCCGAACCAGACGCAGGCCACCGCCGCCCGCACCAGGGCCGGCAGGTTCGCGCCCCGGACGCCGAAGGACGCCCGCGCGAAGACCGGGAACGGGATGCCGTACTTGGGCCCCGCGTGGCCGGTGAGCAGCATCGGCACGAGGACGACGAGGTTGGCCAGGGCGATGGTGAACACCGCCTGCTTCCAGTCCATGCCGAGCGCCACCAGACCGGAGGCGAGCGTCCAGGAGGCGACGTTGTGGGCCATGCCGACCCACAGCGCGGTGAAGTTGTACGTGGTCCACTTGCGTTGGGCCAGCGGGACCGGGAGCAGGTCCTCGTTGGCGTACGGGCCGGTCGGGATCGCGTCGGGCGCGAGCTCGACGCGGCCTTCGGCCCCGGTTCTTCCGGCGGGCGGTGGAGCGGTGGCTGTCATGGCAGCAGCCCCTTCGTTCGAGACGCGGACGGGGATCGAACGCTTGCCGTGCGGGTGGCGGTGGGGGGATGCGGGGGTCGGGTCGCGGCGTGTCCGGGTCAGCCGCTGACGGCGGGGATCACCGTCGAGCCGTAGACGTCGATGACCGACTCCTTGGTGTCCTGCATGTTGTAGAGCGCGAACTGGTCGACGCCCAGGGCCTTGAGGGCGGTCAGCTTCTCGATGTGCTGCTCCGGCGTGCCGATCACGCAGAAGCGGTCGACTATCTCGTCCGGGACGAAGGCGGTGTCGGGGTTGCCGGTGCGGCCGTGGTGGGCGTAGTCGTACCCCTGACGGGCCGTGATGTAGTCCGTCAGCTCCTGCGGGACCGCGCTGGAGTCGTGGCCGTACTTGGAGACGAGGTCGGCGACGTGGTTGCCGACCATCCCGCCGAACCAGCGGCACTGCTCGCGCGCGTGCGCCAGTGCCCGCGGGGAGTCGTCCTCGGTGACGTACGCCGGCGCGGCGACGCAGATCCGCACCTCGTCCGGATTGCGGCCTGCCCGCTCCGCGGCGTCCTTGACGGTCTTGACCATCCACTCGGTGAGGTAGACGTCGGCGAGCTGGAGGATGAAGCCGTCGGCCTTCTCGCCGGTCATGGCGAGGGCCTTGGGCCCGTAGGCGGCCATCCACACGGGCAGGCTCGCACCCTCCTTCACCCACGGGATACGTACGTGCGCCCCGCCCAGGTCGGCCTCGCGGCCCTCGGCGAGTTCGCGGATGACGTGCATGGCCTCCTCGATGCGGGCCAGGGTGTTGGGCTTGCGCCCGGCCACCCGCATCGCCGAGTCACCGCGGCCGATGCCGCAGATCACACGGTTGCCGAACATGTCCGCGAGCGTGGCGAACGTCGAGGCCGTCACCTCCCACGTCCGCGTCCCCGGATTGGTGACCATCGGCCCCACGACCAGCCGCTCGGTCTGCGCCAGGATCTGGCTGTAGATGACGAACGGCTCCTGCCACAGCACCGCCGAGTCGAAGGTCCAGCCGTAGCCGAAGCCGTTGCGCTCGGCACGCTTCATCAGCTCCACGACGCCCGAGGCGGGCGGGTCCGTCTGCAGGACGAGACCGAATTCCATTGCTCTGCTCCCCTGGGTGGCTGGTCGTGGTCAGACGAGGTACTGGCAGGTCGCACGGGTCTGGTAGCGGCCGTGGCCGGCCCGGCCCAGGTAGCGGTCCTGGTCGATGATCACGGTGCCGCGGGACAGGACGGTGCTCGCCCTGCCGCGCACGCGCTTGCCCTCGTAGGCCGAGTAGTCGACGTTCATGTGATGGGTCTCGGCGGACATGACCTGCTCGGCCGCCGGGTCGTAGATCACGATGTCGGCGTCCGCACCCGGCGCGATCGTCCCCTTCCGCGGATACAGCCCGAACATCCGCGCCGGAGCGGCACACGCGATCTCGATCCACCGCCGCCGGCCGATGTGCCCGTCCACCACCGCCTGATGCAGCAGATCCATCCGGTTCTCCACCCCCGGCAGCCCGTTCGGGATCTTCGAGAAGTCCCCACGACCGAGCTCCTTCTGCCCCACGAAGCAGAACGGGCAGTGGTCGGTCGACACCACCTGGAGATCGTTGGTCCGCAACCCCTTCCACAGCGCCGCCTGGTGCTCCTTCGGCCGCAGCGGCGTCGAGCACACGTACTTCGCGCCCTCGAAGTCCGGCTCCGCCAGGTTGTCCGTCGACAGGAACAGATACTGCGGACAGGTCTCCCCGAAGACGTTCAGGCCGCGGTCACGGGCCGCCGCCAGTTCGGCGAGCGCCGACTCGGCCGACACGTGCACCACGTACAGCGGCGAACCGGCCACCTCCGCCAGCTTGATGGCACGGTGGGTGGCCTCGGCCTCCAGCAACTCCCGCCGCACCTCGCCGTGGTAGCGGGGATCGGTCCTCCCCGCGGCCAGCGCCTGCTCGACCAGCACGTCGATGGCGATGCCGTTCTCCGCGTGCATCATCACCAGGCCGCCGTTGTCGGCGCCGCGCTGCATCGCCCGCAGGATGCGGCCGTCGTCGCTGTAGAACACGCCCGGATACGCCATGAACAGCTTGAAGGAGGTCACGCCCTCGTCCACGAGGAGGTCCATCTCCTTGAGGCTGTCCTCGGTGACATCGGACATGATCGTGTGGAACGCGTAGTCGACGGCGCAGTTGCCCTCGGCCTTCGCGTGCCAGGCGTCCAGTCCGGCGCGCAGCGACTCGCCGACGGACTGCACGGCGAAGTCCACGATGGTCGTGGTCCCGCCCCAGGCGGCGGCCCGGGTACCGGTCTCGAAGGTGTCCGAGGCGTGGGTGCCGCCGAAGGGCAGCTCCATGTGGGTGTGCGCGTCGACGCCGCCGGGGATGACGTACTTCCCGGTCGCGTCGATCACGGTGTCCGCCGTCCAGCCCTCGGCCACGGTGCTGCCGGTGGCGGCCAGGGCGACGATCCGCTCGTCCTCGACGAGCACGTCGGCGTGGGTCTCCTCGGCGGCGGTGACGACCAGTCCGCCGCGGATCAGAATCCGGCTCATGTCCTCCGTCCCTCCCCTCAGGCCTCGGTCAGCGGGCCGTAGGCGTCAGGGCGGCGGTCCCGGTAGAAGGCCCACTGCTGGCGGACCTCCTCGATCTGCCCGAAGTCCAGGTCGCGCACGACCAGTTCCTCCTCCTTGTCCGAGGCCACGTCGCCGACGAACTGCCCGCGCGGGTCGACGAAGTACGAGGTGCCGTAGAAGTCGTTGTCGCCGTACTCCTCCTGGCCGACCCGGTTGATCGCGGCCACGAAGTACTCGTTGGCGACGGCGGCGGCCGGCTGCTCCAACTGCCAGAGGTAGGCGGACAGTCCACGGGACGTCGCGGAGGGGTTGTAGACCAGCTCGGCTCCGGCGAGGCCGAGGGCGCGCCAGCCCTCGGGGAAGTGCCGGTCGTAGCAGATGTAGACGCCGACCTTGCCGACCGCGGTGTCGAAGACCGGCCAGCCCAGGTTGCCGGGCTTGAAGTAGTACTTCTCCCAGAAGCCCTTGACCTGCGGGATGTGGTGCTTGCGGTACTTGCCGAGATAGGAGCCGTCGGCGTCGATCACGGCCGCGGTGTTGTAGTAGAAGCCCGCCTGCTCGACCTCGTACACCGGTACGACCATCACCAGGTTCAGTTCCTTCGCCAGCGCTTGCATGCGCCGCACCGTCGGGCCGTCCGGCACGGGCTCGGCCCAGCGGTAGTGCTCCGGCTCCTGGACCTGGCAGAAGTACGGGGCGTTGAAGACCTCCTGGAAGCCGATCACCTGCGCCCCCTGGGCGGCGGCCTCACGGGCGTACCGCTCGTGCAGGTCGATCATCGATTCCTTGTCGCCGGTCCACCTGGTCTGCACGAGCGCTGCGCGCACAACTCGACTCATCGGTCTTCCCTCCGAAATCGCGGCGAGGAGCGGGCCCCGGAGCTCGACTCCGGGCCGCTTGTCGGCTGACCTTAGGAGCCGGGAGGCGCGGGGTGCAGTACCACGCTGTAACGCGATCGGGGCCCCCGCGTTCCGTCGCGTCACCTGCGCGGATGCCCATCAGGGCGATGTCAGGGGTGCTCGCTCGCCCGGTGAAATCGGCGTTTCGTCACCGCCCCGGGGGTTACCGGCCGGTGTCGCGGCGGCGCTGGCACCTCACCGACAAGACCACGAGTCTGGACAAAAATATTCTTCGGTGAGAGCCTGGGGCCATGTTGGACGTGACCGTGATCGAGGACTCCGCGGCGGCCGCCGCCTCCCTGGACCCCGTACGGGCCCGGCTCCTGGCCGAGCTCGCCGGCGGCCCCGCGTCGGCGACGATGCTCGCCGCGCGGGTCGGGCTGCCCCGGCAGAAGGTGAACTACCACCTCAGGGCGCTGGAGTCGCACGGCCTGGTGGAGCTGGCCGGGGAACGCCGCAAGGGCAATGTCACCGAGCGGCTGATGCAGGCGACCGCCGCCTCGTACGTCATCTCGCCGCTCGCGCTGGCCGCCGTGCAGCCGGACCCGGGCCGCTTCCGGGACCAGCTGTCCGCCCGCTGGCTGCTGGCCGTCGCCGCCCGTCTGGTGCGCGACGTCGGCACCCTGATCACCGGCGCGGCCAGGGCCCGCAAGCGGCTCGCCACCTACGCCCTGGACGGCGAGGTGCGCTTCGCCTCCGCCGCCGACCGGGCCGCCTTCGTGGAGGAGCTGACCCGCGGCGTCGGCGCGCTGATCGCCAAGTACCACGACGCGGACGCCGAAGGCGGCCGCGAGCACCGCATCGTCGTCGCGCTCCATCCCACCGTCAAGGAGCCCGCACCCGGGCCGCAGTCGGCGCCGGAGTCCGCGCCGTCCGCGCCCGCCATCGAGCAGTCACCGTGAGCGGACCCGCCGCAACGCAGGCCGTGTCCACCGCATCCACCGCGTCGTCCCCGCACCAGCGCGCACGAGGAGAGAGCAGCACCATGGGCAAGGAATTCGAGATCGTCCGCGAGTTCGAGGTCGAGGCGGCACCGGAGGAGGTCTGGGAGGCCGTCACCACCGGCTCGGGCGGCTGGCTGTGGCCCCAGGAGTTCGAGCCCCGCCAGGGCGGCGCGGCGCCCTTCGGCGGCGTCCTCACCGTCTGGGACCCGCCGCACCACCTGACCGCCCGCGCCGAGTTCACCGACGCCGCCCGGAACCAGGTCTTCAACCAGCTCGAGCACCTCATCGAGGCGCGCGAGGGCGGCGGCTCCCTGGTGCGCTACGTGCACAGCGGCATCTTCGTGGACGACTGGGACAACCAGTACGACGGTGCGAGCAAGCACACCGACTTCTACCTGCACACCCTGCGCCAGTACCTGGCGCACTTCGCGGGCCGCCCCGCCGCCTTCGCGACCGTGAACGGCCCCGGCGCCTCCACCGCGCCGGACGCCCTGGAGGCCGTCAGCCGCGCGCTCGGCGTCCCGGACGAGGCCGGCGAGGGCGCCGGCGTCCGCCTGCGACTGCCCGGCGCGGCGGACCCCGTGGACGCCGTCGTGGACTTCCGCGATCCGTACTTCGTCGGCGTGCGCAGCGCCGACGCCATGTACCGGGTCTTCGGCCGCAACCACTTCGGCGCGCCGGTCGGCATCAGCGTGCACGACTTCTCCGCCGGCGCCGACGGCGAGGAGGCCGCGGAACGCTGGCAGCGCTGGCTCGACGGCGTCTTCGCCTGACGCGCGCGGAGCCCGTCGCACGGACGACCACGACGGAACCGCCCCGGCTGGACTCCAGCCGGGGCGGTTCGCGTCGTACGGGCCGCGGTTCGGTCAGCCGAGGGTCGCCAGCGCCTCGTTGAGGGTGGCCGACGGGCGCATGACGGCCGAGGCCTTCGCCGGGTCGGGCTGGTAGTAGCCGCCGATGTCGGCCGGGGAGCCCTGGACGGCGATCAGCTCGCCGACGATGGTCTCCTCCTGCTCGGCCAGCGTCTGGGCGAGCGGGGCGAAGGCCTTGGCCAGCTCCGGGTCGTCCGTCTGCCGCGCCAGCTCCTGGGCCCAGTACAGGGCCAGGTAGAAGTGGCTGCCGCGGTTGTCGATGCCGCCGAGCTTGCGGCTGGGCGACTTGTCCTCGTTGAGGAAGGTGCCGGTGGCGCGGTCCAGGGTGTCGGCCAGGACCTGGGCGCGGGCGTTGCCCGTGGTGGTCGCCAGGTGCTCGAAGCTGACGGCGAGGGCCAGGAACTCGCCCAGGCTGTCCCAGCGCAGGTAGTTCTCCTTGACCAGCTGCTGCACGTGCTTGGGCGCGGAGCCGCCGGCGCCGGTCTCGAACAGGCCGCCGCCGTTCATCAGCGGGACGACCGACAGCATCTTGGCGCTGGTGCCCAGCTCCAGGATCGGGAAGAGGTCGGTCAGGTAGTCGCGCAGCACGTTGCCGGTGACCGAGATCGTGTTCTCGCCGCGGCGGATGCGCTCCAGGGAGAACGCGGTCGCCTCCACCGGGGACTTGATCTCGATCTGCAGGCCCTCGGTGTCGTGCTCCGTGAGGTACTGCTTCACCTTGCCGATGAGGATCGCGTCGTGGGCGCGCTCCGCGTCCAGCCAGAACACGGCCGGGTCGCCGGTCGCGCGGGCGCGGGTGACGGCGAGCTTGACCCAGTCCTTGATCGGCGCGTCCTTGGTCTGGCAGGCGCGGAAGATGTCACCCGCGGAGACGGCCTGCTCCAGCACGACGTTGCCGGCCCGGTCGACCAGGCGGACGGTGCCGGTGTGCTGGATCTCGAAGGTCTTGTCGTGGCTGCCGTACTCCTCGGCCTTCTGCGCCATCAGGCCGACGTTGGGCACCGAGCCCATGGTGGCCGGGTCGAAGGCGCCGTGGGCGCGGCAGTCGTCGATGACGGCCTGGTAGATACCGGCGTAGCTGCTGTCCGGGAGCACCGCGAGGGTGTCGGCCTCCTGGCCGTCCGGGCCCCACATGTGGCCGGAGGTGCGGATCATGGCCGGCATGGAGGCGTCGACGATGACGTCGCTCGGGACGTGCAGGTTGGTGATGCCGCGGTCGGAGTCGACCATCGCCAGGGCCGGGCCCTCGGCGAGCTCGGCCTCGAAGGACGCCTTGATGGCCGCGCCCTCGGGAAGCGCCTCGACACCCTTGAGGATGCCGCCGAGACCGTCGTTCGGGGTCAGGCCGGCGGCGGCGAAGGCCTCGCCGTACTGCGCGAAGGTCTTCGGGAAGAAGGCGCGCACCACGTGGCCGAAGACGATCGGGTCGGAGACCTTCATCATCGTGGCCTTGAGGTGCACGGAGAACAGCACGTCCTCCGACTTGGCACGGGCGACCTGCTCGCCGAGGAACTCGCGGAGCACCGCGACGCGCATGACGGAGGCGTCCACGACCTCGCCCGCGAGCACCGGCACCGACTCGCGCAGCACCGTGGTGGTGCCGTCGTCGCCGAGCAGCTCGATGCGCAGGGAGCCGTCCTCGGCGATGACCGCGGACTTCTCGGTGGACCGGAAGTCGTCACCGGTCATGTGCGCGACGTTGGTCTTGGAGTCGGCCGACCAGGCACCCATGCGGTGCGGGTGCGCCTTGGCGTAGTTCTTGACCGACGCGGGGGCGCGGCGGTCGGAGTTGCCCTCGCGCAGGACCGGGTTGACGGCGCTGCCCTTGATCTTGTCGTAGCGGGCGCGCACGTCCTTGTCCTCGTCGGACTTCGCGTCGTCCGGGTAGTCCGGCAGCGCGTAGCCCTGCTCCTGCAGCTCCGCGACGGCGGCCTTCAGCTGCGGGATCGAGGCCGAGACGTTCGGCAGCTTGATGATGTTGGCCGCGGGGGTCTTGGCCAGCTCACCGAGCTCGGCGAGGGCGTCGGGGATGCGCTGGCCCTCCTCCAGGTACTCGGGGAAACTGGCGATGATCCGGCCGGCCAGGGAGATGTCGCGGGTCTCCACGGCGACTCCGGCCGTGGAGGCGTACGCCTGGATCACGGGCAGGAACGAGTACGTCGCCAGCGCCGGCGCCTCGTCGGTGTGCGTATAGATGATGGTCGAGTCAGTCACCGGGTGCTCCGCTCCACGTCTGCAACATTGCAACATTGCTCGACATCAAGATATCTCGTGAGCGCATCCGTCTCGACGGGACCCTGCCCACGGCGGCGACGCCCGACGGCCGGACTCCGTCGACGACCTCCTGGCGACCCCGTCCCCGCTCCTCCGCGCCCCCGGCCGACGCACGGCCGTGGTGGCCGCGGGGATATCAGGCACATTAACTATGGTGTCCCACCACATGGGCCGGTGACCTGCGTCTTTCTACGTTGTGCCGACACGGAAACGTCCCCGACAACCGCCTGGAAGTGGTGCACATGGCTTCCCCCGCAACCGCTCCCCCACCGCCGGCCGGCCTCCGGCGGATCGTCGCCGCGAGCCTGATCGGCACGACCATCGAGTGGTACGACTTCTTCCTCTACGGGTCCGCCGCCGCCCTCGTCTTCAACAAGCTGTTCTTCCCCGGCTCGGATCCGCTGGTCGGCACCCTCCTGTCGTTCCTGACCTATGCGGTGGGCTTCGCCGCGCGGCCCATCGGCGCGCTGGTCTTCGGGCACTACGGGGACCGCCTCGGGCGCAAGCGCCTCCTGGTGCTCAGCCTGCTGCTCATGGGCGGCGCGACCTTCTGCATCGGCCTGCTGCCGACCCACGCCACCCTCGGCGCGGCCGCGCCCGTACTGCTCACCGCGCTGCGCCTGGTGCAGGGATTCGCGCTCGGCGGCGAGTGGGGCGGCGCGGTGCTGCTGGTGTCGGAGCACGGGGACGCCCGGCAGCGTGGTTTCTGGGCCTCCTGGCCGCAGACCGGGGCCCCCGCCGGACAGCTGCTGGCCACAGGTGTGCTGTCCGCGCTGACCGCCCTGCTGTCGGATGCCGCCTTCACCTCGTGGGGCTGGCGCGTGCCCTTCCTGCTGTCCGGCGTCCTGGTCATGGTCGGCCTGTGGATCCGGCTCTCGGTGGACGAGTCCCCGGTCTTCAAGGAGGCCCTCGCGCGGGCCGAGGCCCGCAAGACCGAGACCGCGGCGGTCGAGCGGATGCCGCTGGTGGCCGTGCTGCGCGACCACTGGCGCGACGTGCTCGTGGCGATGGGCGCGCGCATGGCCGAGAACATCAGCTACTACGTGATCACGGCCTTCGTCCTGGTGTACGCGACCACACAGGCGGGCCTCGGCAAGCAGACCGCGCTCAACGCCGTGCTCATCGCCTCCGCCGTGCACTTCGCGGTGATCCCGGCCTGGGGCGCGCTCTCGGACCGGATCGGCCGCAAGCCGGTCTACCTGCTGGGCGCGGCCGGGGTGGGCCTGTGGGCGTTCCCCTTCTTCGCGCTGATCGACACCAAGAGCTTCCCGGCGCTGCTGCTGGCCGTGACGGTCGGCCTGATCCTGCACGGCGCCATGTACGCGCCCCAGGCCGCCTTCTTCTCTGAGATGTTCGCGACCCGGATGCGCTACTCGGGCGCCTCGATCGGCGCCCAGTTCGCCTCGGTCGCGGCCGGCGCCCCGGCACCGCTCATCGCGACGGCGCTGCTCGCCGACTACGACAGCGCGACCCCGATCGCCCTCTACGTCATCCTCGCCGCCGTCATCACCCTGGTCGCGGTCTCCGTGGCCAAGGAGACCCGCGGCCGCGACCTCGCGGCCGTCGAACCCGAGACCGCGGACGAGGCGCCCCTCGCCCGTTCGGCGCCCGCGAGCTGAGGCCGCCGGGACCGGACGTCCGCAGCCCGGCGCAGACCCCGCCACCGTCGTCGGTGGCGGGGTCTGCCGTCGCCGTCGACGACAAGGGGGGCGTGGATCAGTCCTGGCCCGAGGAAAGGCGGTGCAGGCGCAGCGCGAGCTGGATCTCCAATGCCCGGTCCGGTGACTGCCAGTCCGGGCCGAGCAGGTGGGATATCCGTTCCAGACGCTGGGCGACGGTGTTGACGTGCACGTGGAGGGCGTCCTTGGTGCGCACCGGGCTCATGCCGCTGGAGAAGTAGGCGTCGAGGGTGCGGACGAGCTCGGTGCCGCGTCGTACGTCGTAGTCGGCGACGGTCCCTATGGTGCGGTGGACAAAGCCGTCGACGTCCCGGGCGTCGGTGAGCAGCAGGCCGAGGAATCCGAAGTCGGCCCCCGCGGCGCCCTCTCCGGCGCGGCCGAGGGCGCGCAGGGCGTCGCCGCAGCGCTGGGCCTCGGCATAGGCGAGTGCCACCGATCCGGGACGGCCGGCCGGAGCGGCAACGGGGTTGGACGCCCCCACGGTGACGGCGGCCTGGACGGCGGTGCCGAGCTGGCGGGCGATGCGGCGCGCCGTGGACGAGGCGTCGGCGTCCGGCTCGAGAGGGAGCAGCAGCACGGTGCCGCCGTCCCTCGCCGCCGCCAGGCCACGGTGGGTGGCCGCGATGTGCGTGGCGGCGGACCACAGGCGGAGCCGGTCGGAACTGCCGTCGGTCTCGTCGTCGATGCGCGCGGCCAGCACAATGTGCGGGGCGTCCAGGTCGGCGCGCAGCCGTCCGGCGCGTTCCCGCAGCAACCGGGGGTCGCGGTGCGGGGCGTCGAGCAGGTCGTCCAGCAGTTCGCCGCGGAAGCGCTGTTCGGCCTCGGCCGCGTTGCGGCGGGCGAGCAGCAGCAGGGAGGTGACCATCGCGGCCCGCTCCAGGGTGCGTTGGTCGACGGGATCGAGTTCGGGGTGGCCCCGCAGCAGCAGCGCGCCGAGCAGTTCGCCGCCCGCGGTGACGGCGGCGGCCCAGGTGCCGCCCTGGCGCACGGCGCGGCCGTCCTTGCGGGAGCGGGCGACGGCGTCGGCCAGTTCGCCGGGGACGGGCTCGTGGTCGTGGCCCACCACGCGGACCGTTCCGGCGAGCACTTGGGCGACCGCGTGTGCGACGTCGTCCACATCGCCGCCGCGCAGCACGAGTTCGGTCAGCCGGTCGTGCACCTCGGAGGCGCGTTCCAGCGCCGCGCTGTGGGTGCGGATGGTCTCGTTCGCCGCGCCGAGGTCGGCGAGGGCCGAACGGGTCTCCTCGAGCAGGTTGGCCGTGTCGATGGCGACGGCCGCGAGCGAGGCGAGCGAGGCCAGCAGGGCGATCTGCTCCCGCTCGAAGACCCGGGCCCGCCGGTCGGCCGCGTACAGCACGCCGATGACCCCGGTCCCGAGCACCAGCGGCACCCCGAGGATCGCGACCAGGCCCTCGTCGTGCACCGCGGAGTCGATCGGGGAGGTGTGGCGGAACCGCTCGTCGTCGAAGTAGGACTCGGTGACGTAGGGCATCGCGGTCTGGGCGACCAGCCCGCCCAGCCCCTCCCCCATGCCGAGCCGCACACGCTGGAAGCGCGCCGAGACCGAGCCCTCGGTGACCCGCATGTAGGTGTCGCCGAGTTTGCGGTCGTTCAGGCTCAGATAGGCCACGTCCGTGCCGAGCAGCGAGCGGGCGCGGTGCACGATGGCCTGCAGCACGGAGTCCAGGTCGCGCAGCCCCGCGAGGTCGCCGGCCGTCTCGAAGAGCGCCGACAGCTCGGCCTCGCGCCGTCGCCGGCCCTCCATCTCCGCGCGCACCCGCAGCGCCAGCATCTTGGCCTGCTCCAACTCGGCGAGCACGGTGGGCGCCGCGCCCTCGGCCCGGGCGGCCAGCACCGGGCGTTCGTACTCCTCCGCCGGGGCACCCCGGGCCAGCAGCCGCAGGTAGGGCGCGTCGGCGGGTCCGTACGGAGGCATGGGTCCGCTGGTGTCCTCGTGGTCGTCCCGGGCGGATGGGTCGTGGCGGTCGGATGCGTCGTGGAGGTCGGGCACGGTGTCAGGGATACCGGCAGATCAATGTGCCGTCCATCCGCCGTCCATGGTCAACGACGCGCCGGTGACGAAGGACGCCTGCGGGGAACAGAGATACGCGGCCATCTCGGCGACCTCCTCCGGCTCCACGAGCCGCTTCACGGCGGAGTCCGCGAGCAGGATCTCGCCGACCACCCGCTCGGGGGCGATGCCGTGCGCGGCCGCCTGGTCGGCGATCTGCCGCTCGACCAGCGGGGTGCGTACGTAGCCGGGGCACACGCAGTTGGAGGTCACGCCGTGCGCGGCGCCCTCGAGCGCGGCCGTCTTCGAGAGCCCTTCGAGACCGTGCTTGGCGGCGACATAGGCGCTCTTGTACGGCGAGGCGCGCAGTCCGTGCACCGAGGAGATGTTCACGATGCGGCCCCAGCCCTGGCCGTACATGTGCGGCAGCGCGCCGCGCATGAGCCGGAACGGGGCCTCCAGCATCACCCGCAGCACCGTGGAGAACACCTGCGGCGGGAAGTCCTCGATGGGCCGGACCAGTTGGAGCCCGGCGTTGTTGACGAGGATGTCGGTGCCTGCCCCGGCGTGCTCGGCGGCGTCGAGGTCGGTGAGGTCCAGCGTGAGCGCCTCGACCGTGCCGGGGAGGTCGTCGCCCGTGGCCCGTTCGACGAGGGCGGCCAGGCCCTCGGCGTCGCGGTCCACGGCACGCACCTTGGCGCCCGCGGCGGCCAGCCGCAGCACACACGCGCGTCCGATGCCGCCCGCGGCTCCGGTGACCAGGGCGGTGCGGCCGCCCAGGTCGGGGACGCCCGGCTGGGGGGTGGAGTCCGTCATGGCCACGAGGCTAGGCAACGACGGCCCCCGCACCGATGTGGGCAACGCCCACAGTCACGTCCGAGCCGGTGGGCGCACCCCACACTCACTCTTCCGGCGGCCCCGCCGGCTCGAACCAGGTGGGTCCTTCGGAGAGCGCGTGCTTGAGGCGCAGCTGTCCGTGGCCGCCGAGCTCGGGCAGCTCGTCCATGCCGAACCAGGCGACCTCCAGCGACTCGTCGTCCGCCACGTGCGCCTCGCCGCCCACGGCACGGCAGCGCAGGGTGATGTCGACGTACTGGCAGCGGTCGCCGTTGGGATAGAGCACCGGCTTGATCGTCTGGACCAGGACGACCCGTTCGGCCACCGCCCGGACACCGGTCTCCTCCAGCACCTCCCGCACGGCGGTCTCGGCGGGCTGCTCACCGGGTTCGCTGATCCCCCCGATCAGGGACCAGCGCCCGTTGTCGGCACGGCGGTTGAGCAGGACGCGGTTGTCGTCGTCGAGGACGACCGCCGTGACACCGGGCAGCAGCAGCTGCCGGTGGCCGACGAGGGCGCGCAGCTCGCGGATGAATTCGGGAATCGGCACGCCCTCGAGCCTACGTGCTCGCGTGGATCATGTCCGCCGTGGCGGTCGGGCCGCCGCGAGTGCCACGGTGTTACCGCACGACATATCCACACCACCACGTCACAGCGGTTACCGTGAGCCCCGGGGGATCCCGCCCGCGCGGGGTGGCGTCAGGGGGTTCGGGGATGAACACGACAACGGGTGACGCGGCCGGCATCGCCGGCGACGACGCCCCGCCCGACAGCCCGCGATCCGGCCGGGGCGACGCCGTCGGAGCGGCGCTCCTGGCCGCGAGCGCGGTGTGGGCGCTGGTCTCGGCGGTCGGCCGTCCCGCACGGCCCGAGGGCGTCCTGCTCGCGGTGCTCGCCGTCGCCGCCGGCTTCGCCGCCGGGCGGATCGGCGGGGCCCTGCGTCCGGTCGCGGTGCCCGCCACCGCGGCCGTGGGCGCGGTCGCGCTGACACTGCTGCTGCCCGGACGTCTGTCGCGCGGACCGCACACCCCGCCGCTGGGATACGTCAACGCCGACGCCGCCCTCATGGTGCTCGCCACCGGCGCCGCGTGCTGCGCCGCGTGGGCCGCCCGCCCGGGCCCGCTGCGGCTCGGCCTGCGGCTGCTCGGCGCCCTGGCGGCGCTGCTCGCCCTCGGCCTCGGCTCGGCAGCCGGTTTCGCCGCCTCGCTCGGCGTGCTCCTGTGCTCACTCGCGGCCGACCGCACGCCGCGGGTGGTCGGGCTCGCCGGACTGGCGCTGGCCACCGTCGTGGCGGTCGGCGGCACGTACGCGGTCGCCGTGGACGCCCTGCCGCCGGGACTGTCCGCGTCCCTGTCCGGCCAGCTCACCCCCGCGCGCGTCAGGCTCTGGCACGAGGCCCTGGACATCGCGGGGACCAGCCCGCTGCGCGGTGTCGGTCCCGGACGGTTCGCGGACGTGGAGGACACCGGGGACACGTCGGACACCGACGTCACCGCCGGCAGCGGCAAACCCCGGTCGGCCCCGCTCCAGCTCGCCGCCGAGCAGGGCGTCCCGGGCGTCGCCCTCCTCGCCGCCTCCTACGCCTGGATCCTGTGGGCCCTGCGCCGCTCCCCCCGCACCACGCCCGTCGTCCTCACCGCCGCGGCCGCGCTCACCGGCCTGGCCATGCAGTCCGCCGTGGACCACGTCCTCAGCTACGCCGCCGTCACCGCCGGCGCGGGCCTCCTCGCGGGCCTCGCCACCTCCCGCCCGACCCGCGACGGACCGCCGACCGGGCACTGAGCGCGCGCACGGACGTTGCGGGGCCGGCACGGCCGCTCAGGCAGGGGACGGACCCGGCCGTGCGCCGAAGAGGATGACGCGGATCTCCTCCGCCTCGAGGTTGCCGCTGAGCCGCAGCTCCGCGCGCAACGCCGTGACGAGTTCGGACAGGCGGCGCTGGACCACGGGATCGGAGCCCACGAACCCGCCGTCCCGCTCGATCGCGGCCAGTATCCGGCCGGCCTCGGCATTGCCGTAGGTGGCCAGGCGCGCCTTCGCGGAGGAGACGAGGACCAGGGACTCGGTGATCCGGTCCTCCAATACGGCGGCGCGTTCCGCCGTCACGGCGTGTCCGGCGCCGTGGAGACGTCCGCGGTACTGGGCGTTCTCGGCGATGCCACGCATGAAGTCCACCAGCGCGTCGCCGGCGCGTTCGGCCCGCTGGCGGCGGTTCTCGTTGCGGCGGGCATGGAGCGCGTTCACGGACGCGAGCACCACACCCGCGGCGAATCCGACCACCGCGATGACCAATTCACTTGCGAGGGACGTGTCCCCAGCCGCCGACCACATCATGATCCCGCCCCCCCAACCGCGCAATCGAGGCATTCAAGCCTAGGCGGCCGACGACCCGACGGCAGGCACTTGCTGCGGATCGGAAGGGCGATCTACCATCGGTGGCGCTTCGAATCGATTCGACAGCATCGGCACCACGACACACCGCCGCCGGGAGGAGCCGCATGGCCACGATCAAGGACGTCGCGGAGCGCGCGGGAGTCGCGCCGAGCACCGTGTCGTACGTCCTGAGCGGGTCCCGCAAGATCTCCGAGGAGACGCGCCGCGCCGTGCGGCAGGCGATCGACGAGCTGGGCTACCACCCGCGGGCGAGCGCGCGGACGCTGCGGAGCACACGGACGCAGGTGCTGGCCCTCGCGCTGCCGCGGGTCGCCGGGGGCTACCGGGCGGTCGACGGGCGCTTCGCCATCGGCATCAGCGACGCGGCCCGCGCGCACGGGTACGACGTCCTGCTCACAACGGCGCGGGAGGGCGTCCCGGGGCTGCGCCGGATCGCGGGCGGCCGGCAGGCGGACGCCGCGATCCTCATGGCGGTCGAGATGGAGGACCCCCGCATCGAGGCGTTGCGCGAACTCGCCTTCCCCACCGCCCTGCTGGGCCGGTCGGCCGACGACTCGCAGCCGTGGACCGATCTGGACTGGGAGGCCGCGACCGCCCTGGCGGTCCGTACGGTCGTCGCGGCCGGGCACCGCGACGTCGCTTTCCTCGCGACCACCGACCACGAACTGCGGGCCCGGCGCGGCTACGCGGTCCGCGGGGTCGCGGGCGCACGCCGGGCCGCGGCGGAGACGGGCGCGGACGTCGCCGTCCGCGAGTCGACCGGCGACATGCCGCGGCTGCCGCACGTGCTCCGCACCCTGCTCTGCGGCGAACGGCCGCCGACCGCGCTGGTCGTGCAGCACGTCGCCGCGCTGCCGCACATCCTGGCCGCCGTCACCGCGGAGGGGCTGCGGGTCCCGGAGGACCTGTCGGTCGTGGCGGTCGGCAATCTCGCGGACGATGTCGGGGGACGCGAACTGCCGCGCATCGAGCTGCCGGTGGAGGAGATGTCCGCCGAGGTCGTGCGGCTGGCCGTGGAGACGATCGACGCCCATGCGCAGGGCGTCGTCCCGTCCGGCCTCGCTCCCGGCGGGCGGCTGATCGCCCCCGTCCTGCTGGCGCGCGAGCGTGTCGCGCCGCCCCGTCCACGTCCGCGCCCCGCCGGGCGCTGAGCCACCCCGCCCGTCCCGCCCCGTTCCGTTCCGTCCCGTCCCGTCCCGCCGCACCGCACACCGAGCCGAGGGAGCCCCTTCGCATGCCCACCGAACTCCCGTCCTTCCCGCCCGGATTCCTCTTCGGCGCCGCGACCGCGGCCTACCAGATCGAGGGCGCCCACGACGAGGACGGCCGCGGGCCGTCCATCTGGGACACCTTCAGTCACACCCCCGGCCGCACGGCGGACGGCGCCACCGGTGACGTCGCGTGCGACCACTACCACCGCCACGCCGAGGACGTCGCGCTCCTCGAGGGCCTCGGTGTCGACTCCTACCGCTTCTCCGTCGCCTGGTCGCGCGTGCTGCCCGAGGGCCGGGGCCGGATCAACGACAAGGGCCTGGACTTCTACGACCGCCTCACCGACGATCTGCTGGCCGCCGGCATCTCCCCCGCCGTCACCCTCTACCACTGGGACCTGCCCCAGGCCCTGGAGGACGAGGGCGGCTGGCGCAGCCGCGCGACGGCCGAGCACTTCGCCGCGTACGCGGGGATCGTCGCGGACCGCCTCGGGGTCCGCGTCGGACGCTGGATCACCCTGAACGAGCCCTACTGCTCGGCCTTCGTCGGCTACGCCGAGGGACGGCACGCCCCCGGCGCCCGCGAGGGGACGGGCGCGCTGGCCGCCGCGCACCACCTGCTGCTCGGCCACGGCCTCGCGGTGCCGGCCCTGCGCGCCGCGGGAGCGCGCGAGATCGGCATCACCCTCAACCTCGACCGCATCGAGGCCGCGAGCGGCTCCGCGGCCGACCAGGGCGCACTGCGCCGGGCCGTGACGCTGCACAACGACACCTGGACGGAACCGCTGTTCGCCGGCCGCTACCCGGCCGGCGAGGCCGAGACGTGGGGCGCGCTCGCCGACGGCTCGTACCGCCGCGAGGGCGACCTCCAGGTCATCGGCGCCCCGCTGGACTTCGTGGGCCTGAACTTCTACCGCCCGCTCACCGTCGAGGACGCGCCGCACCGCGAGGCCGACCCGGCCCGCCGCACCGCGGTCGACATCGGTGTGCGCGAGACCGACCCGTACGGGACGCGGCACACCACCATGGGCTGGCCGGTCGTACCCCAGGCGTTCACGGCGCTCCTGCTGGAACTGCGCGACCGCTACCCGTCGCTGCCCCCGGCCCTGATCACGGAGAACGGTTCGGCCGAGGCCGACGTCCGCGCCGCCGACGGGAGTGTCGACGACCCGGACCGGGTGGCGTACCTGGCGGACCACCTCCACGCGCTGGCCGCCGCGATCGACGCGGGCATGGACGTGCGCGGGTACTACGTCTGGTCGCTGCTGGACAACTTCGAGTGGGCCCGCGGGTACGGGCAGCGCTTCGGCATCGTCCACGTCGACTACGGCAACGGGGCCGAGAGGGTCCCGAAGTCGAGCTACGCCTGGTACCGCGACCTGATCGCCGCCCACCGCGCGCGGACCGGGAAGCAGCAGTCCTGACAGGCGCCGGAGGTCCGCTGGGCCACCGGGGTGAACCCGTGGGCGGGCAACCGCCCGCCTACGGGCGCAGGCCCAGCCGGGTGCGGATGGCCCGGACGGCGCCCTCGGCGTCGTCCACGGTGACGGTGAAGTGCCGCCCGTTGCCCAGGTCGATCACCACGCCGGGCCCGCGCCGGACGACCACCGCCGTGCCCTGCTCGGGGCGCCAGCGGTAGCCCCAGCCGCCCCAGTGCCGGGGGCTCACCAGGGGTGCGAGGTGGGCGTCGTTGATCTCGTTCCACGGGATGCTGCGGCGCGGCACGCCGATGTGGCCGCAGCGCACCTGGAGCCCGTCCCGGTCCACCTTCACGCGCACATGCGTGAAGGCGACGGTGCCGAACAGCACCAGGAGCCCCGCCGCGATGCAGCCCACCACCGACATGATCAGCGGCGCGACGCCGGAGGTGTAGGCGGAGTCCACGGCGAGTTCGATGCCCAGCGCCATGCAGGCAGCACCCACGCCCGCCAGCAGCCACTGGAATCGGTTGCTGGCGTGGCCCGTCCACACCTGGGGCGTACGCGCGTCGTCACGCTGCGCGTCCGTCATGTGAGCAGGGTACTCATCCGCGGGGCGGATGGCAGCCGTGCGAACGGGACCGGGGGCGGTGGGCCGTCAGAGGACGCGCGCCGCGCCGGACGCGGCGGAGGCGGCGTCCGCGAGGAAACGTCCCTCCGCATAGGCCAGCGCCTGCGGCGTGACCGCGCCCGGCCGGCCGCTGAGGATGACCGCGAGCCCGCCCGTCGGTGCGTTGGCCGGGGCGGGCGCGGCTCCGATCCGGCGCAGCGTCTGCGCGGCGACGGCGTCGGCGGAGCCGAACAGCGGGGCCGTGGTGTCCAGGGCCGCGCGGATGCGGTCGGCGACGAGTTCGTAGTGGGTGCAGCCCAGCACGACGGCCTCGGCGTCGGAGGGCGTGAGCGCCGCCGCGGCGGCGATGGCGGCCGCGGTACCCGCCGCGTCGGCCTTGTCCACGGCGTCGGCGAGACCGGGGCAGGGCACCTCGGTGACGGAGGCGCCGTTGCCGAACTCCCGGATCAGATCGCGCTGGTAGCGGCTGCCGGTGGTCGCCGGGGTCGCCCAGATCGCGACGGTGCGGGCACCGGCGGCGGCCGGCTTGATCGCGGGCACGGTGCCGATGACCGGGATCGAGGGTTCCAGTTCGGCGCGCAGCGCGGGCAGCGCGTGCACGGTCGCGGTGTTGCAGGCGACGATCAGCGCGTCGGGGCCGTGCAGCGCGGCCGCGCGTGCGCAGGCCAGCGCGTGGTCGGTGACGTCCTCGGGGGTGCGCGGGCCCCAGGGCATGCCGTCGGGGTCGCTCGAGAGCACGAGGTCCGCGTCGGGCCGCATCCGGCGGAGCGCGGCGGCCGCGGCGAGCAGCCCGATTCCGGAGTCCATCAGCGCGATCTTCACGGAGCACCACTTTACGTGATGCGATTGTCGGACCGACGGCCCGGCGGGTGCGGGGCCCTGTCGGGTGCCCCGGGGAAATGCCGCGCAGGTGGGGGCCGTGGCGGCAGACTGCGGGGGTGACGTGGCTGACGTGGGCGACCGTGGTGTCGCTGCTGGCATGGCTGTGGCTGCTGCTGGCGCAGGGGATGTTCTGGCGGACCGACGTGCGGCTCCCTCCGCCCCCGCCGCCCCCTCCGGAGGACGCCGGCGGGGGTGAGGAGTGGCCCGACGTGGCCGTCGTCGTACCGGCACGGGACGAGGCCGGGGTGCTGCCGCTCAGCCTGCCGAGCGTGCTGGGGCAGCGGTATCCGGGCCGCGCCGAGGTGGTGCTCGTGGACGACGGCAGCACGGACGGCACCGGTGAACTGGCGAAACGGCTGGCGGAGGAGACGGGCGGACTGCCACTGCGGGTGGTCTCGCCCGGGCCGCCGCCCGCCGGGTGGACGGGCAAACTGTGGGCGGTCCGGCACGGCATCGAGGTGGCCATGCAGTCCGCCGTGGCGCCGGAGTTCCTGCTGCTCACGGACGCCGACATCGCCCACGCCCCGGACTCGCTACGCCACTTGACGGCCGCGGCGCGGACCAATGGGCTCGACATGGTGTCGCAGATGGCGCGGCTGCGGGTGGCCACACCGTGGGAGCGGCTGATCGTGCCCGCTTTCGTCTATTTCTTCGCCCAGTTGTACCCGTTCCGCTGGGTCAATCGCGCTCGGGCGAGGACCGCGGCGGCGGCGGGCGGCTGCGTGCTGATCCGCCGGAGCGCCGTCGAGCGGGCCGGTGTCCCGGCCTCGATCCGGCACGCGGTGATCGACGACGTGGCGCTGGCCAGGGCGGTGAAGGGCACCGGCGGCCGGATCTGGCTCGGGCTGGCCGACGAGGTGGACAGCGTCCGCCCCTACCCCGGGCTGTCCGAGCTGTGGCGGATGGTCTCGCGGAGCGCGTACGCCCAACTGCGGCACAGCGCGGCCCTGCTCACGGGCACGGTGCTGGGGCTGCTGCTGATCTACGTCCTGCCCCCGGTCGCCGCCGTCGGCGGGGCGCTCGCCGGGGCGTGGTGGCAGTGCGCCGCCGGGGCGGCGGCATGGGCGGTGATGTGCCGAACCTACGGGCCGATGCTGCGCTACTACCGGCAGCCGCTGTGGCTCGCCCCGCTGCTGCCCTTCACGGCGGTGCTCTATCTGCTGATGACGGTCGACTCCGCCGTGCAGCACCACCGCGGCCGCGGCGCGGCCTGGAAGGGCCGCACCTATGCGCGGCCCGACGCCTCGGCGTAGGCGACGGCGAGGCGGGCACCGACCGCGGCGGTGCCGAACTTGCGCAAGGTGCGGTCGGCGAGGGCGGCGGGCTGATGCCGGGGCAGCGCCGCGGCGGCCTCCACCAGGGCGTGCGCGAAGGCCGCCGGGTCCCCTGGGTCCACGAGGAATCCCCCGTCGTGGCCGACGAGTTCGGGCAGGGCACCCGTCCGCGTGCCCACCACCATCGTGCCGCATCCCAGCGCGTCCAGGGCCCGCAGGCAGAAGCTCTCGACGGCGTCGGCGACCGCGTAGAGATCGGCGTGGGCGACCGCGTGCAGCGCCTCGGCACGCCCGCGCGCCCGGCGTACGGTGACGGCGGACGCCGCCCCGCATCTGCGCAGGAGGCCGCGCAGTTCGGTGGGGACCTCGGCGTGCCCCTCCGCGATGATGTCCAGCCGCAGCCGCGGGTCCTTCAACCGGGCGGCGGCGAAGGCGTGGACGAGCGTCTCCCACCCCTCGTGCGGCCCGAAGCTCCCCGCGGCGGCTATCCGCACCGGGTCCTGGCTGATCCGGGCGCGGGCCGGGACGCGGGGCAGGGTGTCGGGGCCGACGGGGTGCGGCACGACCCGGTGGCGCCCCGGCATCCGCTGCTCGCCGAGGCGCAGCAGGAGCGCGTCGCTGACCGCGAGCACCGATGCGGCCTCGCGGTAGGCACGGGCCCGCCCGCGGCGCATGCGCGAGGGGCTGTCGAACCAGCGGGCGTCGTCCTCGGTGAGGACGTAGGGCAGCCGCGTGGCGCGCGCGACCCACGGCAAGAGGTCGTCGGCTCCGGGGACATGACCGTGCAGGACGTCGACGCGGCCGCACTCGGCCGTCTCGTGCCGCAGGACGCCTTCGATCCGCCCGACGGTGACGCGACGCGCGGCGAGTCCGCCCAGGGGAAGGGCCACTTGGTAGTGGTGGGGCCGTTCCGGATCGCGGCCGGCGTACGGGAGCCCCGGCACGGAGGGGAGACTCAGCTCCCGCACCGCGACCACGTCCACGACCTCGGCGACGGTGGCGGCGGCCTTGTGCCACTCCTCCGGCCTGACGGGACGTGCCTGCCCGAAGAACATGGCGACGCGCATGGCCCACTGTGGCACACCGGGCGCGGGGCCCGGGGGAGTTCGCCGGAGTCAGCGGAAGGCCTTGACGCTCCCTCGTGCGGGTGAGCTGTTGGACCGAATGAGTGGCCGTTCCGTCACGCAGGGCAATGGGCGGAAACGCTTACGGAAAAGCCGCGGGAGGCCGCTCCCACCGTCGCCCGGACAGCCGGTAACACCCCAGGCCCAGGGCTTTTACGGGATCGAAACGACGACCGCGGCCCGTTTTTCTCCCATTCGCTCACAATCGGCTTCACTCGTCACTCGCTGCACATGAAATGACCCGCTAATCGGTCTCCCCAACCAGCACATCGTGGGCTTAACTTATGGGCTATGACCTCCCCCCGCGGTTCTTACGGCGGTGGCTACTACACGTCGCCGTTCTTTCCCGACACGCCCATCTACGACAGTCTTGTCGCGGAGCGGGGCACCCCCCAGATCGCGCCGATCCGCGTTCCGTCCGCGTACGACGTCGGCAGCAATCTCCCGGCCCTGCCCGCAGCGCTCCCCGCGCTGCCCGCCGGACCCTCCTCGTACCACCAGGCCCCGAGCGCGCCGCAGCAGAGCACGTACTCGGGCTACCAGGCCCCCGGCGGCTACCAGCAGCACCCCCCGCTGCAGCAGACACCGGCCCCGTACATCCCGCAGCAGGCCACCGCTCCCCGGCCCGCGGCGTTCAACGGCGGATACCCGCAGCAGCAGCCGGCCCCGCAGCAGTACCAGGGCCCGGCCGGCTACGAGCAGGCCCGTCCGGTGGCGCCCCGCCCCGTGCCCCCGCGCCAGATGGCGGCGCCGAGCGGCTACGACGAGCAGCAGCCCTACCAGCAGCGGCGCAACCTCGGCCAGGGCTACTACCCGGGCTGAGCATGACAACGAACGGCCGGTTGCCCGCCGACGGGTGACCGTGCCGACTGGCACGATGGCGGCATGACGACGCCGACGCCGCCACCACGCCTGAGCGCGCTGCACGTCTACCCGGTCAAGTCGGCCGGGGGCGTGCCGCTGTCCCGGGCGACGGTGGAGCCGTGGGGGCTCGCCGGGGACCGCCGGTGGATGCTCGTGGACGCTGCGGGGAAGTTCGTCACCCAGCGGGAGCAGCCCCGGCTGGCTCTGGCACGCGCGGAGTCGCTGCCGCACGGCGGGTTGCTGCTGCACGCCCCGGGACAGGACCCGCTGGTCGTGGACGTGCCCACGCCGGGGGCGACCGTGCCGGTGACGATCTGGCGCGACAAGGTGGAGGCCGTGACCGCGGGGGTCGCGGCCGCCGCTTGGTTCGGCGCGTACCTGGGCATGGAGGTCACCCTTGTCCACCTCGACGACCCGGCCCGCAGACGACCGGTCGACCCGGACTTCGGCCGCCCCGGGGAAACGGTGAGTTTCGCGGACGGGTTTCCGCTGCTGCTGACCACGCAGGCGTCGCTGGACGCCCTCAACGGGCTGATCGCGGGAGGCGATCACGCGCATGAGGGGCCGGTCCCGATGAACCGATTCCGCCCCAACGCCGTCCTTACGGGTACGGAGGCATGGGCCGAGGACACGTGGCGGCGTATCCGTATCGGGGAAGTCGAATTCCGCGTCGTGAAACCGTGCGGGCGCTGTGTGGTCACCACGACCGACCAGCGGACCGCGGAGCGCGGCAAGGAACCTCTGCGGTCGCTCGCCCGGCACCGCAGGATCGGCGCCGGCCTGGTGTTCGGACAGAATGTCGTGCCCCTCGGGACCGGAACACTGCGGGTCGGCGACGCGTTGTCCATCATGGAGTGATGCGCGTCACGTGATTGCGGCGCTGTCCGGGGATGTGTGCGGACCGGCTGCGGACGGACTGAGGGTGAGATGGCTCTCTCCGACCCGATCGGTGCCGTACAAGTCCCGTGCCTTGTGCGGTACTTGGACGGTGAAGGAGTGCGGTGCGATGGCCAGGAGCGTGCTGGCATGGCGGTGGCGGAGCAATCCGCTGCGCCGCCGGTCGGATGTCTTCGAGGCCTGGGCAGGGCTCGCCACCGCCTGCGTCATCGCATTGGGCGCGCCGGCCGCCGGCTGGGCCGCGGGCGCCGCCGTCGGCAGCACGTTGCGGGAGACCGTCCGCACCGAGCACGCGCAGCGGACCCAGCGTCCCGCGGTGGTCCTCAGGGCCGGTCCCCGCGAAGTGTCCGACAGCGACCCCGAGTCCGGCCAGGTGCGCGAGGAGCGCCGCCTCGCCGTCGTCCGCTGGACGGCCGCCGACGGCCGGCCCCACACCGCGAACGTGCTGATCTCGGCCGACCGGGGCAAGGGCGACCGCATCAGCCTCTGGACCGACCGGGCCGGGCGGGCACCGGCTCCCGCCCCTCTGGACGCCGGTACCGCCGACACCCATGCGACGCTCGCCGGGATCGGCACCTTCCTCGCCGCGTGCGTTCTGGGGCTCATGGCACGCCAGTCACTCATGTGGCACCTGATGCGACGGCGCCTTGCGGAGTGGGAGCGGGAGTGGGCCGCGGCCGGACAGAGCTGGGGCCGGGCCGGCGCCGGCGGCTGACGTATCCGGCAGGTGATCCATCTCCATCTCGGTGCTGACGGGCACCCGGCGCACGCTACCGTGGAGGCCCCCAGGTCGGCGCAGCGCAAGAGGACGGGGCACAGCATCTCCATGGCACAAGGCGTGGTTCAGGTGACGCATACCAGCAGCTCACGGTGGCGCCGCCGCACGGGAGAGTACGAAAGCCTGGCTGCCGCCCTGGAAGCGGCCGCCGACGGTGACGTGCTGTCGATCAACCCCGGCACCTACCGGGAAAACCTCGTCGTGGAGAAGGCCATAACGCTGCGCGGAGCCGAGGGCGCCGGGTCGGTGCGGATCGCCCCGCCCTCGGGTGTGGCGCTCACCGTGTGCGCGTCGGCGACCGTCCAGGACCTGTCGGTCGAGGGCCAGGACATCTCCGCGGCCGCCCTGCTGATCGAGGGCTCCGCCACTCCCGAACTGTCCGGACTGCGCGTCAGCACCCGCTCCGCGGTGGGCATAGAGGTGCGCGGCGGCGCCCGCCCCACGGTGCGCCGCTGCACGGTGGACAACCCCGCCGGGCTCGGCATCAGCGTGCTGGACGCCTCGGGCGGGCTCTTCGAGGACTGCGAGGTCGTCGCGGCCGGCCAGAGCGGCGTCTCCGTGCGCGGTGGGGCGTCCCCCCGGCTGGAGCGCTGCAGGATCCGCAACACCTCGGGCGCCGGGTTGGCCCTCACCGGCGAGGGGACCACCGCGGAGGCGATCGGCTGCGAGATCTACGAGGTCAAGGGCACGGGCGTGCAGGTCGCCTCCCGCGCGGCCGGGCATCTCACCGACTGCCAGGTGCACCGCACCACCGGCGACGGCATCACGCTGGACACCGACGCCGTGCTGACCCTCTCCGACTGCGACATCCACGACATCCCCGAGAACGCGATCGACCTGCGCTCGCGCTCGGTGCTCACCCTCACCCGCACCGCGGTGCGCCGCTTCGGCCGCAACGGCCTGTCCGTCTGGGACCCCGGCACCCGCGCCGACGCCAACCAGTGCGAGATCCACGACAGTCAGGGCGACTACCCCGCGGTCTGGGTCAGCGACGGCGCCGCGGCCGTCCTCGAGTCCTGCCGCGTCCACGACGTGCCCGACGCCCTGTTCGTCCTGGACCGGGGCTCGCGTGCCGACGTCGTCGACAGCGACATCACCCAGGTCCGCAACACCGCCGTCTCGGTCAGCGACGGCGCCACCGTCCAGCTCGACGACTGCCGCATCCGTGAGGCCTCTACCGGCGCCTGGTTCCGCGACCACGGCAGCGGCGGCACCCTCTCCGGCTGCACCATCGACGACACCGCCACGGGCGTCATCGTCACCAAGGGGGCCGACCCCTCCATCGACCGGTGCGTCGTGACCAACCCCGCGGAAGCGGGCTTCTACGTCTCCGCGGGCGGCCGCGGCACCTTCACCGGGTGCCGGGTCACGGGCAGTCGCGGCTACGGCTTCCACATCATCGACGGGTGCCGCTCCACCCTCACCCGCTGCCGCACCGAACGCTGCGCACGCGGCGGTTACGAGTTCGCCGAGCCCGGCCCGGTCACCGAGGACTGCACGAGCGACCAGAGCGGCGAGCTCGGCACCACCGGCGAGACCATCCCCTCCGGCGCCTCGCCCGCGCCCGAACGGCAGCCCGCGACACAGTCCTTCGGGCTGCTCGGCGGTGTGCCCGTACGGCCCACCTTCACCACACCCGCGTCCTCGGCGCCCGGGGCCCCGGCTCCCGACAGCCGGCCCTCGGAGGAGGTGCTGGGCGAACTCGACGCCCTGGTCGGCCTGGACAGCGTCAAGCGCGAGGTGCGCTCGCTCATCGACCTGATCGCCGTGGGCCGTCGCCGCCAGAAGGCCGGGCTCAAGGCCCCCTCGCCGCGCCGGCACCTGGTCTTTACCGGCTCCCCCGGCACCGGCAAGACCACCGTCGCCCGCCTCTACGGGGAGATCCTGGCCGCGCTCGGCGTCCTGGAACGCGGGCACCTGGTCGAGGTCGCCCGTGTCGACCTGGTCGGCGAGCACATCGGCTCCACCGCCATCCGCACGCAGGAGGCCTTCGACCGGGCGCGCGGCGGTGTGCTGTTCATCGACGAGGCCTACGCGCTGGCCCCCGAGGACTCCGGGCGTGACTTCGGGCGCGAGGCGATCGACACCCTGGTCAAGCTGATGGAGGACCACCGGGAGGCCGTGGTGGTAATCGTGGCCGGCTACACCGCGGAGATGGAGCACTTCCTGTCCGCCAACCCTGGTGTCGCCTCCCGCTTCTCCCGCACCATCACCTTCGACGACTACACCCCGGTCGAGCTCCTGCGCATCGTGCAGTCGCAGGCCGAGGAGCACGAGTACCAACTCGCCGACGACGCCGCCGAGGCGCTGTACAAGTACTTCACCGCCATCCCCAAGGGCCCGGCGTTCGGCAACGGACGCACCGCGCGGCAGACCTTCGAGGCCATGGTGGAGCGCCACGCTGGCCGCCTCGCGCAGGTGAGCGAGCCGAGCCACGAGGAGCTGCAGCTCCTCTACCCGGAGGATTTGCCGGCGCTGCCCTGAGCCTGCGCGGGCACCGCCTCCTTCCGGTGCTCCGAGACCCATGCGAGCAGGGCGCCGCGCTCCGCCGCGAAGGCGGGGTCGGCCTGGTAGTCGAAGTGCGTCAGCAACGGTGCGGGCAGCGGATGTTGCTCCGTGCGCCCGTACGCCGCCGGGTCCGGCAGCGGCCCGCGGTCGACCGGCGGCCCGGGTTCGTCCAGGTGGACCGGGCCACCGATCGGGTCGGTGCTGCGCCACAGGTTCCGCCATGCCTGAAGGTCCCGGTGGAGGGCGGTCAGCGCCCCGGGCCCGAAGTACGCGGGGAACCAGCGCCCGTACAGCCGGGACAGCGGCGATCCGTAGGTCAGCAGGGCGATCCGGCCCCTGGTCGCCGGATCGAGCTGCCACACCGCGGCCGCGGCCAGCACGCTGCCCTGGGAGTGCCCGGAGAGGATGATCGGGCCGCGGTGTGCCTCGGTCCAGGTCGTCATGCGCCAGGTGAGGTCGGGGACGGCCCGTTCGGCGTAGCACGGTGGGGAGAAGGGGTGTGCCGCGCGCGGCCAGAAGGTGCCGACGTCCCACAGGATCCCGATCGTCCGGCGTGCCCCCGCGTCGCGATAGGCCCTGCGGCCCAGCGCGATCAGGGCGACCACGCCGGCGCCCACCAGCCAGGAGCCCAGGGCCTGGGCGGTCTGCGCGGCCGTACGCACCACCGCGGGCGCGCCGTCGCTCGCGTCGCCCGGCACCGCGTCGCTCAGCCATGCCCCGGCGAGCGCGCCCGCGCCGAGCAGGAAGGACACCACTCCGGTGACCCCGATGAACACCGATGCCTGATCGGTGAGTTCGGCCCGTGCGCGGGCCATGGCGATCTGCCGGGTGCGTGCCGGCTCGTGCTCCTCGCCCGGGTAGTCTGCCTCGACCAAGGGCGTCAACTCCCGCGCACGGTGCCACAGCCGCCGCAACCGCAGCACGACGACCACGGTCAGCACGAGCAGCAGCACCGGAATGACCGCCGCCTGCCACGAGAGCAGCACCGGTGGCCCGGCCACGGTGCTGCCCGCGGCGCCCGGCATCCCGCCCCGGTCCAGCCAGTCCGCCACGCGCTGGGCGACGCCGCCGCTGAGCACGCCGCCGAGGGCGCAGGCCAGCAGCGCCACCACGGGGCCCGCTAGTCCGCTCAGTTCCCCGGGCCCGCCTCCGACCCGGTACATCCGGTGGGAGACGACGCCGAGGACGGCCAGCAGTGACACCTGGAGCAGCGCGATCCAGGCGAAGGCGTCCCCGACGGGAAGCCTGCCGGTGGAGACCCAGTCCGGACGGTGCCAGCAGGCGTACAGGGCCGCGGTGAGGAGCGCGGCGGCCGTGCCGCCCATCATCGCCCGGGCCAGTCGGGGGTCCAGCGCCTCGTCCGGCGCGTGCTCGCTGCGGCCCATCCCGCAGGTCACCGCGACCACAGCGACCGTCAGCCCGGCCAGGCCCCCGGTGAGCAGCCATCCCAGGACCGCGAGGACCGTGCCGCCCCGCGGCGCCATGTCGTGCTGCAGCGCGGGCACGACGAGGGCGATCGCCACCGTGAGCAGTCCCGCCGCGGTGTGCGCGGCTCGCAGCCGGGCCACCAGCCGCCGCCCGTACCAGAAACCGCGCCGGGACAGCGGGGTGACGTCCGCGGTCGCCGGTGGGGCCTGGGCCGTCGGGGGGAGCGGCAGCGGGCGCTGGGACTCGTATGCGTACCAGGTGTGCCGGGAGAGCCACCAGAGCAGGAGCGTGAGGCCGACCGGCAGCGCGGCGCCCGCGGCGACGCGACGCCCCGGCTCGCCGCTGGCAAGGAAGGTCAGCCAGCTCTTCCCGCCCACGCACGCCGCGTTGCCCGCGCACTGCCAGGCCACCAGATCCATCGCGACCTCGCACGCCGCGGCCACCAGCAGCACGGTGAGTGAGAGGGCGAGCAGCCGCACCAGCACGTCGTAGGCCCGGTCCAACCGGCCGCGGTCGACCGGTGGACGCATCCAGTGGGCGAGATTGGCGACCATGAAGGGGAGCAGCAGCAGCCACAGGGCGCGACTGCCGTCCCCCGAGGTCAGGTTGCACCACGAGTAGGCGTCGGGCACGGGGACGCCCGCGTAGTCGCCGGGGCGGCTCTCGGCGTCGGCGTCGTCGGCACGGCGGTATATCCCGGCGGTGTCGTCGCCGCAGACCCGCGTGATCCGTGGGTCGTTGAGCATGGTCTGCGGGGTCGTACCCCCGACGCCGTGCACCAGCAGTTCGAGCGAGAGCTCGGCTCTTACCGCATCCGACCGAATGGCGATCGCCTCCCCGTACTTTCACGTATTTTCCCGTACTTTCCCCGTCATGCGTGTACGGCAACGCGCGTACTCAGAATCGGGCACGCGTACGCGAATTGGACAGGGGTATGCCCCGATCCCACCCGATCGAGTTACGCGCGTTGTGTGTGTGACCCATCACGCCGAGCGACTCGCCCCCACGCATCGGCGGGCCGGCGTGGAAGGATGACGAGTCCGCCGGTGCCTGGACAGGACAGGTCCGGTGCCTGGACAGGACAGGTACAGGACGGCGCGGGACGACGGAGGATGGGACGGGACCTCGGGTGAGCGACAACCAGAACCTGCTCGCGGAACAGCGGCGCGCGCTGATCCTGGACGAGGTCCGGCGGCGCGGCGGTGCCCGGGTCAACGAACTGACCCGGAAACTCAACGTCTCCGACATGACCGTCCGCCGCGATCTCGATGCCCTCGCCCGTCAGGGCGTGGTGGAGAAGGTGCACGGCGGCGCCGTCCCCGTCGCGCCCGCCAGCAGCCACGAGCCGGGATTCGAGGCCAAGGCCGGGCTGGAGCTCGGGGCCAAGGAGGCCATCGCGCGCGCGGCGGCCCGCCTGGTCGTGCCCGGCAGCGCCATCGCGCTCTCGGGCGGTACGACCACGTACGCACTGGCGCATCATCTGCTCGACGTTCCCGACCTCACCGTCGTCACCAACTCGGTGCGCGTCGCCGATGTCTTCCACTCCGCCGCCCGGAGCACCGGGACGGCGGGCGGCGCGGGCCGCGAGGGCGCCGCGACGGTCGTGCTCACCGGAGGTGTGCGCACGCCCTCCGACTCACTGGTCGGCCCGGTCGCGGACCAGGCGATCGGCTCGCTCCACTTCGACCTGCTCTTCCTCGGGGTGCACGGCATCTCCGTCGAGGCCGGCCTGTCGACGCCCAACCTCGCCGAGGCGGAGACCAACCGCCGCTTCGTGCGCTCCGCGCGCCGGGTGGTCGTGATCGCCGACCACACCAAGTGGGGCACGGTGGGCCTGAGCTCGTTCGCGGCTCTGGAGGACGTGGACACCCTGGTCACCGACGCGGGCATCCCCGAGGTGCTGCGCGCCGAGATCTCCGAGCACCTCTCGCACCTGATCGTCGCCGGCGACCCGGAGAATTCCGATCGCCCGGCCACGGAAGCCCACGCCGCGGACGGCTGACGGATCGCCGGTCGGCCGCCGACGGCATCGTCGGCGGCCGCGAACAGCAGCGGTGGCCCTTCGGCGCCGCCTCAGGTCCGCGAGGACCGCCGGCACCCCTCACCCGGGCCCGACACGAGGTCCCTGCTGCGGTCGTACGGGTCGACGGGCGCGCCGGTCGCCCGCGCGCCGGTCCTGGCATCCGAGCCGAACTCCGGGTGCAGGAAACCGTCGTCGACATAACAGGCCGAGTTGGACATCTCCTGGTTGTAGTGGCTGATGTACAACATGCCCTTCGTGACCCCGTACCGCGTGGGGTCCGGCACCTCGAAGTCGATCACGCGCCGCACGATGGTCCGGGCCACCTCACGCGAACCGCCCTCCGCCTTGATCAGCGGGTAGACGAAGGTGTAGTCGGCGTGCACCGCCAACGCCCGGTGCTCGCCCTCCTCGAAGGTCATACGCCCGCGGGTCCGCACGGCGTTCCCCAGGACCCGCACTTCCGAGGGGTCGAAGCGGGAGGCGATCCACAGCGGGTCGTGCTTCTTGTCCGGCTTCTTGAAGGCCACGTCGTACAGCGACTGGATACCGCCCTGTCGCGGGTCGACGAGCGCGAGGGCGGCCTCGGGACGCGCCCCGCGCAGCGTGGACGGGTCGATGTTGCCACTGACCAGGAAGGCCTTCGCCTGCTTCAGCGACGTCGCGACCTGCTCGCGCGTCATCCAGCCGACCGCCTTGGCCTCGGGGGGCACGATTCCCGCGGCGCCCTCCGCATAGCGCTCGGCGGGAGATCCCGCGAACGGGGCGTCGACCGTCGGCCTTCCGGGGAAGGACTGTTCCGAAGGCGGGGCCGTCGGGCGCTCGGTCTCCAAGGCCAACGGCCCCGGACCGGAGGAGTCCGCCCGGTCGCCACCGCGGAACCATGACAGCGCGGCGCCGGGATTCAGCGCGACGAGCAGGACGGCCACCGCGACCAGGACACCGAGTATGCCCAGTCCCCTGCGGCGCCTGGGCCTGCGCACCTCCTCGGCGAACGGATCGGGGCCGGCACGCCACACCTCCGGCTGCGCCTGCGGCCGCCGTGCGGCGGCCTTCGCCGCGCGGCCGCGGCGCTTGGCCTCGCGCGCGGCCAGGGCGTCCTGCTGCCGCAGGCGCTCGGTGACCATCCGGGCGCGGGCCGACGGCTCCTTGGGCGCGGAAGCCCTGATGGCGGCCTCCGAGTCTTCGACGAACCGGTCCCAGACGTCGTCGGGCACGGAGGGAACGTCGTCGGGGTGAGGAGGCGAGGCGGACACCGGCGCCCTTTCATGTGATCGAATACAGAATGCTCAGCACTTTGTACCGACGAACACACGTTCCCCACAAGCGACGACGACGATGTTCTCCGGGGATTTACCTGTACTCCGCGAGTCGCGGACGGACACCCACCAGGACGAGCGCCGCGGCAAGTCCCAGTGCCCCCAACGGGATCGCCGGCCAGCCGTCCAGCTCCGAGCGGGCGTCGGAGGTGCGGGAGGCGAAGTCGGCCTGCTGCGCCTGCGTGAGTCGCTCCAGGGTGGTGGCGAAGTCCCAGAAGTCGAATCCGACCTTCCCCCCGCCGACATTGGTCAGGATGTCCACGGCTCCGTCGAGTTCCCCTCGGGCCATGTGCTCGCGCAGCTTCTGGTCGTCGGCCCGGAAGTGGCCGTACCGCGTGGAGACGTCGGCATAGGCGGGGCGTTCCGCGGCGGAGGCGTAGGTGCCCGGTGCCAGCAGACCGTCCAGGCCCTTCATGAGGGAGTCCAGTTCGGCCCGGCGCTCGGGATCGGCGTCGTTGACCACCCAGCGGCTCTGCGCGGCGGCGGACTCGGCCGCGACGGCCCGCGCCTGGGCCAGCCGGGACCACGGCCGCAGACCTTCGGACACTCCCGACTCCAGGTCGCCGGCGGAGGAGGTGAAGGACACCGCCCCGGCGACGGTGACGGCCAGGGCAGCGACGGTGGCGACCACGAGTGCCGGGTTGAACAGGCGACGGTGGCGGCGGGCCAGGTCGCGCTGCCACCACAGCAGGACGAGCAGGGTGACCAGGCCCAGTCCGCCGACGGTGAGCGCGGAGCGCAGTGCCGTGTCCTTGGCCGCGCGCGCGGCGTCGGCGGCCTGCTCGTCGTAGTCCTTCGCCAAGGTGGAGGCCTCGGGGAGCAGCTGACTGTGCATGATTTCGCCGGCTTCCGCCGAGAAGTTCAGGGCGACCTTCGGCGGGTGGCCCGCCGCGCGATCGGGCTCCTTCTCGTCCAGGTACGCGGCACGGCCGCTGGCGTCGTCGTAGCGTCCCAGCGCGTCCAGCAGTTCGCGCACCTGGTCGGCGTGCGCGTCGTCGCCGCCGAGCTGCCGCAGCAGGTCACTGATCTCGGCGCGGCGCTCGTGGGCGGTGATGAGGGCCACCAGCCGGTTGCCGACCAGCGCGTTTTTGTCGGTCGGGTCGTAGCCGGGCACCAGCTGATTGGCCCGCTGCGCGTCCAGGTCGGCCAGAGAGAAGCGCAGTTCGGCCGCGGCGGCCGCGCGGTGCGCCGAGGAGTCGCGCAACTCCTGCGCGTCGGACCGCACGGCGAGGGCGCCGACCACCGTGGCCGCGCACAGCGCGACGAGGGCGACCAGCGTGACGCAGGTCTGCACCAGAAGCCGCACCGGCGGCGGCATGCGCCGACGCCCGTTCCGGGTGGCCGGCGCGGGTGCCGCCCCTGCAACGACGGAGGACGGTGGGACGACCGCCGGAGGTGCCGCCTGAGAGATCGTCATACACGGAAACTAAAAGCGCAGGGGGAAGGGAATACGGAACTCCGGCGGCGCTCAGGTGACCACGACGTCACAGAACGGAACGGACGTAAGCCTCAGCCCGGCCAGGCACCCGTGGCGAGGAACGTCTCCATAGTGGCGCAGTACGGCGCGATGTCGAGCCCCTGTTCGGCCAACCACGCGTCGGAATAATACTTGTCCAGATAACGGTCACCCGGATCGCAGATGAGGGTGACGACGCTTCCGGTCCGTCCGTCCGCGACCATCTCAGAAATGATCTTGAAGGCGCTCCAGAGCCCGGTGCCGGTGGAGCCCCCCGCCTTGCGCCCGATGGCCGCTTCCAGAGTGCGCACCGCCGCGACCGAGGCGGCGTCGGGCACCTTCATCATCCGGTCGATGGCACCGGGCACGAAACTCGGCTCCACCCTGGGGCGGCCGATGCCCTCGATGCGCGAACCGCGTTCACAGGCGACGGAGTCGTCACCGCTGACCCAGCCGTCGAAGAAGACCGAGTTCTCGGGGTCCGCGACGCACACCAGGGTGTCCAACTGCATGTAGTGCACGTACCGCGCGATGGTCGCGGAGGTACCGCCGGTGCCGGCCGTGGCCACGATCCACGCGGGGCAGGGGTTCCGTTCCAGCCGCAGTTGCTGGTAGATCGACTCCGCGATGTTGTTGTTGCCGCGCCAGTCCGTGGCGCGTTCCGCGTAGGTGAACTGGTCCATGTAGTGTCCACCGCTCTCCTGCGCCAGTCGGGCGGACACCTCGTAGACCGTCCGCGGATCGTCGACGAGGTGGCACTGCCCTCCATGGAACTCGATGAGCCGTTGCTTCTCCCAGCTCGTGGTGCGCGGGATGACCGCGATGAAGGGCACTCCGATCAGCGCCGCGAAGTACGCCTCGGACACGGCGGTCGAACCGCTGGACGCCTCGATGACCGGCTTGCCCGGCCGGATCCAGCCGTTGCACAGGCCGTAGAGGAACAGGGAGCGGGCGAGCCGGTGCTTGAGGCTGCCGGTCGGGTGGGTCGACTCGTCCTTGAGGTACAGGTCGATGCCCCACGCCTCGGGCAGCGGGAAGCGCAGCAGGTGCGTGTCGGCCGAGCGGTTGGCGTCGGCCTGCACCTTGCGCACGGCGTCTTTCAGCCACGCCCGGTACGCGGGATCGGTGCGGTCCACATCGAGCGTGGACGCCGACGGCACGCCCGCTCCCGTCGCCGTGCCCGCGCCCTCGTCGCCCGTCTCGATGGTGCTCACCCGCTCGCCCTTCCCTCGGTCCCCGTGTGCCGATCATAGGCAGCCCCTGGTGCGCGGCAGCCCGGGCCGGGCAGACTGCGATCGGACCGAGGAGGGGGATCACCGTGGCCGAGGCGGAGTTCACCGCGACGGGAGTGCGCATCGGGCGGCGGCTGCGCTCGCTGACCCGCGGCGGGCAGGTCCTGATCCGCGACGGCCGGCTGGTGCTGCTCACCAGTCGCGGCCGCGAGATCGACAGCGCCCCGGTGGAGGACGTGCGGGCCCTGACCACACGCTTCGCGGTGAAGCGCCGGACCCTGGCCAGGCTCAACGGAACGGGGTATCTGCTCACTCTGCGCCAGCAGGGCGCCACTTCGGCGAGCCGATTCATGGAAGCGCTGCACACTGCCAGGCAAAGGGTCACCGGTCGGCGCTGACCGGAACTCGCCAGGAACGGAATGGGACTCTCCGCGTACACGGAGTTGCGGACCGCATCCATCGGGGTGACCCTGTAGGGGCATCACGGAGTCACTGCAGCAGTCACTCACAGCAATCCCGCAAAGGTGTTCCCATTCCATGCGGGGCGGGGCACGGCCCCGGTCAAAGGGGCCGCGCTCTCCCGCGGAGGGAGTCGCAGCCGTGATCAGCACCGAAGGAAACCAAAGGCAGTGCGCTCTGGAGCTGGAGGCACTGCCGTCCCGGATCCAGCAGGTCCGCCGTATCGTGGCCGCTCAGCTGCGGTACTGGCGGTTGCATCCTCTGATAGACCCCACCTTGGTGGGTATCACCGAACTGCTCGCGAACGTCCACCGGCACGCCCGGCCGGACAAGCGCTGCTCCGTGGAGCTGAGCTTCGCGTCGGGGTGGCTCACCATCGCCGTCTCGGACAACGATCCGCGCCTGCCGCGGGTCCGCGACTTCGAGCCGCTGGCCACCTGTGGCCGCGGCCTGGCAATGGTCGTCTCGATGAGTGACAGTTGGGGGACCGAGTCGCTGCCCGACGGCGGCAAGGTCGTGTGGTTCACACTGCGCGCGGAGGCCACGGTCCCGGCACGGCAGGTCGCCGAGCCCTCGTCGGTGACCGCGCGCAAGGTCTCGCCGCGTGCGGAGACGGCCCTGCCGGAGCCGTCGGAGCGCTGGACCCCCGAGGTCGAGCGCGAGGCCGCGGACGCCGTGCCGCTGCTCGTCTGACCCGCGCGGCCGCCGCACCCCCGGTGGGCACGGCGGCCGTGGACCACAAGGCTGTCGCCCGCGCAGTCACTCCGCGGCGATGGCCCGCAGTACGTCCAGGCGGGCGGCCCGGCGGGCCGGACGCCAGCCGGCCAGAACGCCGGCGACCAGCCCCACCAGCAGGACGACGGCGAGCTGCACCGGGGGCACCGCATAGGCCCCGGTGCCGGCGCTGTCGGAGGCCCTGACCAGGGCCCAGCCGAGGAAGGCGCCGAGGGCCAGGCCGCCCGCGGTGCCGAAGGCGGCGACGAGCACGCTCTCCCAGCGCACCATGGCGCGCAGTTGTGCCCGGGTCTGGCCGACCGCGCGCAACAGCCCGAGCTCACGGGTGCGTTCGTGCACGGCGAGGGTGAGTGTGTTGGCGATGCCGAGCAGCGCGATCAGCACGGCCAGCGCCAGCAGGGCGTAGACCAGGGTGAGCATGATGTCGACCCCCGAGGCGGCGGAGTCCGCGTACTCGTCGCGGGTCTGCGCCCGCGGGTTGCCGTAGCGGTCGGCGAGCCTCGTGACCGCCGCTTTGCCCCGGTCCGTGGTGACGCCGTCCTTGAAGGCGACCGCGACGAGGTCGTCGGAGTCCTGCACCTTGTGCGGCGCCCAGGCGGCGCGCGAGATGACGTAGTCACCCGTGAGCCCCGCCTCCTGGTAGACCGCACGCACCGTGAACGTCTGCCGGTCGCCGTCGGCGAAGGCGAGCACCGTGGTGCTGCCCGGCGCCCATCCGCGCCGGTCGGCCTCACGGCGGGAGACGGCGATGCCGTCGCGTCCCAGGGTGCCGAGCGAGCCGTCCACGGCGCCGAGGTCCAGGACGCGGGAGAGCGCGCCGGGGTCGGTGACGGTCAGCTGCCGCCCACCGCCGTCGACTTCGGCGACACCCTTGCCGAGCCCGACCGCGGTCGCGACTTCGGGGAGCGCGGCCACCGCCGGCGCGAGGCCCGGGCTCAGCCCGTTGGCCCCCGCTCCGAAACCGGACGCCGTCACCGCGACATCGCCGGCGAAGGTGCGGGAAACGGTCTGGTCCATGGTCGCCTTGAGCGAGGCGCCGAACACCGTGAACAGCGACACCACGGCGACGCCGATCATGAGCGCGGTCGCGGTGGCCGCCGTGCGCTTCGGACTGCGCAGCGCGTTGCGTCGCGCCAGGGCGCCGGTCACGCCCCGCAGCCGGGCCACCGGGACCCCCAGGACCCGTACGGCGTACGAGGAGGCGACCGGGCCGAGCACCACGAAAGCGACCACGGCCGAGGAGGCCCCCGCGGCTGTGAGCCACACGTTCGGTGCGCCGGTCGCCCCCACCACCGTCAGGGCCACACCGGCGGCGCCGAGGACCGCGCCCAGCACGGCCCGGCTCCGCGAGGCGCCCGAGTGGTCCACAGCGGTCTCCCGCAGCGCGGCCAGCGGGGCGGTGCGGCCCGCGCGGACGGCCGGCACCAGCGCCGAGCCGGTGCAGACGACCAGTCCCACGGCGAACGGCACGGCCAGCGCGGCAGCGTGGACGACCAGTCCCCCGTCGGGAAACGGGAAGCCGACCGCGGGGAACAGCGCCTGCAGCCCGGCGGCGATGCCGATCCCGCCGAGCAGCCCGGCCAGGGACGAGGCACAGGCAACGGCGACGGCTTCCGTGAGCGTCGCGCCGACCACCTGGCGGCGGGAGGCCCCGAGCGCCCGCAGGAGCGCGTTCTCCCGGGTGCGCTGGGCCACGACGATCGCGAAGGTGTTGTGGATGCTGAAGGTCGCCACCAGCAGCGCGATGCCGGCGAACACCGTGAGCAGCGTGGTGAACAGCGACAGGAAGCGGCCGGAGACCTGGTCGAGGTTCTCGTCGGTCGCCTGCTGTCCCGTGATCGCCTCCACGCCTGCGGGCAGCGTGCGTGTCACCCGGTCGGCGAGCTGCTGCTGACCGACCCCCGGCCCGGCGCGCACCTTGATGGCGGACGCCCTGCCCGGCGCGGGCATCAGATACCGCTCGGCGTCGCTCCGGGTGAGGCCGGTGAAGGTGGTCTGTCCCATGCCGTCCTCACCGCCGAACGTCACCAGGCCCACGATCCTCACCCGCAGGGGATCCGGTGTGCGCAGCACCGTGGTGTCACCGACGCGCAGGCCGCCCGCCTTGGCGGCTCCCCGGTTGACCACGGCTTCTCCGGCCGTCCTGGGGGCGCGGCCCTCGGCCAAGGCGTACGGATTGAGTCCCGGGTCGTCGATCCAGTTCCCCGCGAGGGTGGGCGGCCCCTGTCCCCCGATCGGCTCCCCGTCGCGGCCGATCAGCTGACCCGCGCCCTCGATGTCGGGAACCGCGGCGGCCACGCCCGGGACGCCGCGCAGCCGATCGACGAGCGCGATGTCGACAGGCTCCCGTGTGCCCAGGCCCTCGCCCGGCACGGTCACGACGTCCGCGCTGCGCACGACGACCGCTGTGCCGGTGTTGGCAGTCGCGAACAGGGTGTCGAAGCTCGCCCTGAGGGTGTCGCCCATGACCATGGTGCCCGCGAGGAAGGCGACGCCGAGGAAGACCGCCGCAAAGGTGCCCGCGAAGCGCCGCTTGTGGGCCCGCAGGGACGACAGGCTCAGGCGCAGGGCGGCAGGTGCGGTGCCGCTCATGACGCCGCTCCCTGGACCAGTGGCAGGCCGGAAGCCGCGTCCCTGGTGCCGTCGAACGCCTTCATCCGGTCCAGGACCTTCTGCGCGGTTGGGTCGGGCATACGGTCCACCAGGCGCCCGTCCGCGAGGAAGACCACCTCGTCGGCGTGGCCGGCGGCGACCGGGTCGTGGGTGACCATGACGACCGTGCGGCCCATCTCGTGGACGGCCCGGCCCAGCAGCCGCAGCACCTCCTCCCCGGAGCGGGAGTCGAGGTTGCCGGTCGGCTCGTCGGCGAAGACGACGTCGGGCCGGCCCGCGAGTGCCCTGGCGACGGCCACCCGCTGCTGCTGACCGCCGGAGAGCTCGGCCGGCCGGTGCCGAAGGCGGTCACGCAGTCCCACGACGTCGATCAGCGCGTCCACCCATTCGCGGTCGGGCCGGGCGCCGGCCAGGTCCAGCGGCAGCGTGATGTTCTCCGCGACGTCGAGCGTCGGCACGAGGTTGAACGCCTGGAAGACGAAACCGATCCGTTCGCGGCGCAGCAGCGTCAACTGCCGGTCGCCCAGGCTGCCGAGTTCCGTGTCGCCGATGAAGGCACTGCCGGAGCTGAGGGTGTCCAGTCCCGCCGCGCAGTGCATGAGCGTGGACTTGCCGGAACCGGACGGCCCCATGATCGCGGTGAAGCGGCCCGCGGGGAAGTCGACGGTGACCCCGTCGAGGGCGCGGACACGGGCGTCGCCCGTTCCGTACGTCTTGACCGCGTCGACGACGCGGGCGGCGGTCATCGGTCGCCGCCCTTGGCGTTGCGGCCGAACTGCTCGTCCAGGACGGACAGGCGGCGCCAGTACTCGTCCTCGTCGATCTCCCCGGCGGCGAAGCGTCGGCCCAGGACCGCGATGGGCGAGTGCTCGGTGAGCGCGGCCCTGGGGTGCCACGGTCCGCGGCCGGACGTACGCCACAGGGTGCGGCGCAGCAGGATGACACCCGTGATGACGGCCGCCCAGACGAGGGGGAAGAACAGCACCCAGGGGCCGGGACCGCCGCCGCCCCAGTGGTCGGCGAGCGGGATCAGTGCGGTGGTGTCCATGCGGACTCATCTCCTTGGTGACGGCGGGATCGTGTGCCATCTCCGAGCCTGGTCGGCGGAGCGCTCCGGGTCGTCGTACGGCCAGCGGCACTGCGGCTACCCCGCGGGGAGTACGCGGGCTGTCAGTGGCTGCGCCTAGCATGCGGATCATGTGGCGGTGCACAGGTCTGCGGTGGCGGTCCGGGGCCCCGGCCTGGGCGTGGTGGCACCCGGGCCACGGCGAGCGGAGCAGTCCGGTGCGCCTGGGCGATCCGCTGGCCCTCGCGGTGGAACCGGGCGCGGAACGCGTGTGCCTAGGGGTGTGGCGGGCGGGCCGGTGGACGCCGTGCCCGCGGGCGCGGAGGCTGCCGCCCCAGGCCCGGCGCGACCAGTGCGAGGAGTGCGCGGCGCTGGACCGCTCGCGGTCGGTGGCGGCCGACACCCGCCTGGACGACCCCCGGCCCTACGCGCTGTATCTGGCCTGGTTCGGTTCCGGGTTGTGCAAGGTCGGCATCACCGCCGACGAGCGCGGCTCCGCCCGGCTGCTCGAACAGGCCGCCGTGTGCTTCTCGTTCCTCGGCCGCGGGCCGCTGATGGCGGCCCGGCGCGCGGAGTCCGTCCTCGGCACGGCCCTGGGTGTGCCCGACCGGGTGGCCGCCGCCACCAAGCGCACGGCCCGCGACGTGCTGTCACCGCCGGAGGTACGGCACGCGGAACTGCGCGCGGTGCGCGACGCGGCCTTCGCCGTGCCCGACTGGCGCGACACGTTGACGCCCTGTTCCTTCGAAGTGGTCGACCACGCGGCGGTGTTCGGGCTGGAACCCGATCCGCCGCGGGCCACGGCCGCGGTCACCGGCCTCCAGCCCGGCACCGCCCTCGGCGGCACGGTGGAGGCGGTGGCGGGCGCCGACCTCTACGTCCGGACGCCCGGGGCACCCGGTGATGTGGTGCTCCTGGATGCCCACTTGGTGTCGGGCTGGCCCCTCACGGCCGCGGCCCAGGGCCGGCCCGCCCCGCCGATGCGGCCGCTGAGCAGGGCGGACGAGCCCCCCGAGCCGCTCTTCTGACCGCTGCCCGGTCCGCGACCTAGACGCCGAGCGCCGTCAGCGGGTCGTCGAGGACCGGCTGCCAGGCCAGTTCCGCCGCGCCGACCAGGCTGTTGTGGTCCAGGGCGCACGCCAGTACCGGAACGCTGCCGCTGCGTCCCCACAGGCTGCGGTCGGCGATGACGGCCCGCAGCCGTTCGGGATCGGCGTCGAGCAGCGAGCGGTGGAGGCCTCCGAGCAGGATCCGGTCGGGGTTGAGGACGTTGACCAGACCGGCCAGACCGAGGCCCAGTCGGTCGATCAGGCTGTGTGCGGCACGGCGGACGGCCGGGTCGTCGTACTCCTCACGGAGCAGGGTGACCGACTGCTCGAGCAGCGAGACCTCCGGCCCGGGAGCGCGGTCGGCCTCCTCCAGGAAGGCCAGCGGGTCGACCTCGACGTCGAGGCAGCCACGGCTGCCGCAATGGCAGCCGCGTCCTTCGGGGTTGACGGTGAGGTGCCCGACCTCCAGGGCGAGCCCGGAGCTTCCGGTGTGCAGCTTGCCATGCAGCACCAGGGCGCCGCCGACGCCGCGGTGGCCGGTGGCGACGACCAGGAGGTGCTCGGCGCCGCTCCCCGCACCATGGCGGTGCTCGGCGAGCGCGGCGACGTTGACGTCGTTGCCGACGAAGCACAACGGCGGCGTGCCCGCGGGCGAGATGATCCCGCCGCGGGCGACCTGCTCCCTGAAGATGTCCAGCACCGGCGCGCCGGCCGGCCACTCCAGGTGCAACGGGTTGAGCGCCGTGCCCTCGGGCTCGGCGACCGCGGAGGGCACGGCGAGGCCGGCCCCGACGCAGATCCGCCCGTGCTCGCTCAACAGCCGCGCGCCGGCCGCGACCACGTCGGCGAGCACGTGCGCTGGGTCGGCGGGCACGGCCATGCTGACCGGCGCCGTCGCGACGATGTGACCGCCCAGCCCGACGAGCGCCGCCCGGAATCCGTCGGTGTGGATCTGCGCGGCCAGTACGACCGGGCCCTCGGGGTTGACCGCCAGCCGATGCGAGGGGCGGCCTTGGGCACCGACCGGACCGCCCGGCCGTGTGTCGACCTGGATCAGCCGCAACGCCTCCAGTTCGGAGGCGACGGCACCCGCGGTCGCGCGCGTCACGCCGAGTTCGGCGGTGAGGACGGCGCGGGTGGGCGCACGTCCCGTGTGCACGAGCGACAGCGCGGGACCGAGCGCGCCCCGGCCTCTCTCCAACCTTGTCCGAGTCTGGGTCACAGTCCTATTCTCACTTTGTGCCGAGCCTAAACAAAATACGGAGCGTACTCGCAGGGCAAGATCACACAACCTCCCCGGTTCCTCTTCGGCGGCTTCGCGTCGCGCTGACGGCCTTCTTCGCCCTCGACGGCTTCGTCTTCGCCGGATGGGTGGTGCGCATCCCGGCGGTCAAGGAGCAGGTGGGCGCGTCCGCCGGCGCGCTCGGCCTTGCGCTGCTCGGTGTATCGGCGGGCGCCCTCGGCACGATGATCCCGAGCGGGTGGCTGTGCCGGCGCTTCGGCGCGGCTCCGGTCACGATCGCCACGGCCGTCGTCCTGTCACTGAGCGTGGCGCTGCCTCCGATGACCCACTCCCCTCTGGCGCTGGGCCTGGTGCTGCTGCTCCTCGGCGTGGGCTTCGGCGGCATGAACGTGGCGATGAACAGCCTCGCGGTCGACCTGGTGGCCGCGTTGCGGCGCCCCATCATGCCCGGTTTCCACGCGGCGTACAGCCTCGGCGCGTTGATCGGTGCCGGCGTGGGCGGGCCGCTGGCGGCGCACCTGACGCCCGTGCAGCACCTCTTCGCGGTCGCGACGTTCGGCCTGGTGGCGACGGCGTTCCTCGGGCGGGCACTGCTTGCGTACCCCCTGGTGCGGCCCGCGGACGGTCCGGCCGACGGGAAGGGGACCGCCACGGGCGACACGGGCGCCGGGCCGTCCCACGCACGCACGGGCTGGCCGGTCGCGGTGTTCGGGCTGATCGCCCTCTGCACGGCCTACGGCGAGGGTGCCCTCGCCGAGTGGGGCCCGTTGCACCTGCAGGACGACCTGCACACCGGACCCGCACTCGCCGCGGCCGGCTACGCGGCGGTGGCGCTCGCCATGACGATCGGCCGCCTGTCGGGAACGGCCCTGCTGATGCGGCTCGGCCCGACCCGGGCGGTCGTCGTGGGCGGGCTGACGGCGTGCGCCGGGATGCTGGTGGGGGCGCTCGCGACGGCGGTGTGGCTGGTACTGGCGGGATTCGCACTGACCGGCCTCGGCCTGGCCAACATCTTCCCCGTGGCGATCGCCCGGGCGGGTGCCCTGGGCGGCCCGAGCGGTGTCGCGACGGCTTCGACCCTGGGCTACGGCGGTTTCCTGCTGGGTCCACCGGCGATCGGCTTCCTCACCGACGCCTTCGGTCTGCCCGTCGCGCTGACCACGGTCGCCGTGCTCGCCGCGACGGCGGCCGTCATCGCCGGCGCGGCACGGCACCTCGCGGGATCCGACGGAAACTGACGCGTCATCTCCACCCATCAGGACGGCCGGGAGGGCCATGGTGGTCGTCAGCCCTGTGGATCGCACGCAGCCGCCGGAGGAGACATGTCGATTCCTCACCGGCTCCGGGCAGCGGCCCGGTCGGTGTACCGAGAGCGCGTCTCGCGCGTCTACCTGGGCCTGGTGACAGCGGCCATGGTGTTCCTGCTCGTCGACACGGCCTTCGTCTCGCACGAGGACGCGACGTTCTCCGGAGTCTGGCTCGTACTGCTGACCCTGCCGTGGATGCCCATGTTCTGGCGGTTGTTCGCCGAGGCCGGCGGGCAGGAGGCGGCGAACGCCGCGTACGGCTGGGGCGCTTGGTGGACGGCCGTCCTCGCGGCACTGCTGTCGGCCGTGCTGAACGCCGCGGTGCTGGGGATCATCGCCCGGGCCAGGAAGCGGCGTCCGCAGCCGCGCTGATCACCGCGGCGCGGCGTCGTTGTCCGACCCCGGTGCCACAATCACCTCATGGAGACCGCCGAGTTCATCGAGACGATCCGCCGGGACGGCACACTGCTGGCCGACGCGGCGGAGCGGGCCGGTCTGGAGGGCGCCGTGCCGCCGTGCCCGGACTGGCGGGTGCGCGATCTGGTCCTTCATCAGGGGATCGTGCACCGCTGGGCGACCCGGTTCGTCGCCGAGGGACGGATGCGGCCGGAGCCGATCGCCGCCGGGACGCCGGCCGACGACGCGGAATTGCTCGGCTGGTTCCGGGACGGGCACGAGCGTCTCGTGTCCGCACTGGAGTCGGCCCCGCCGGACCTGGAGTGCTGGCACTTCCTGCGGGCCGATTCCCCGCTGGGCTTCTGGGCGCGGCGGCAGGCGCACGAGACCGCCGTGCACCGCGTCGACGCGGAGATCGCGGCGGGCCGCGCGCCCACCGCTGTCGACCCCGTCTTCGCGGCCGACGGCATCGACGAACTGCTGACCGGCTTCCACGCGCGATCGAAGAGCCGTGTGCGCAACGAGGCACCGGGAACGCTCCGCGTGCGCGCCGTCGACTTGCCCGCGGAGCGCGGGGACTGGCTGGCCCACGTGTCGGCGGATCCCCTGGTGGTCGAGCACGCCGTCGAGGACGACGCGGACTGCACGGTGAGCGGCACCGCCGCCGACCTGTACCTCGCCCTGTGGAACCGGGCTCCGTACGAGAAGCTCGAGGTCACCGGCGACTCTTCGCTCCTGGAGCTGTGGCGGCGCACGGGGGCCATCACCTGAAGGACGCCTGCAGGAGGGGCATTACCGGCGGGTAACTTCGCGTGCTACCGTCACGTCCATGGCACGACGCTCCCTCGCCCCCGCACGCCTGCGCCGCGCGATCAACTGGTGGCCGCCCTACCTCTTCGCGGGCATCCGGGTGCTCGACATCGCCGACGACTGGAGTTCGGCCCGGGTCCGCCTGCGCCTGCACCGCTTCAACCGCAACTACGTGGGCACTCACTTCGGCGGCTCGCTCTTCTCGATGGCCGACCCGTTCTGGATGCTGCTCACGATGAACCGGCTCGGCCGCGACTACCTGGTGTGGGACCGTGCCGCCGAGATCGAGTTCGTCTCGCCCGGCCGGGGCGACGTCTTCGCCGACTTCAAGCTCACCGAGGACCGGCTGGACGAGATGCGTGAGCTCACCGCGCACGGCCACAAGGCGCTGATGTGGTTCGAGAACGACGTGGTCGCGGACGACGGCACGATCGTGGCGAAGGTGCGCAAGCAGCTGTACGTCCGGCGCAAGCCCGCCGCCCGCTGAACCCCGAGGGCCTGCCGCGAGCGGGCGCGCCGGAGGTCAGGACTCGCCGAGGATCCGCTCCAGGACGGCACGCTGGACCGGCCTGGCCTCTTCGTGGCGTGCGCGCCCTGCGTCCGTCAGGCCCACCCGGACCCCTCGCCGGTCCTCGCTGCAACTCCCGCGGCTGACCAGCCCTTCCTTCTCCAGCCGGCCGACCAGGCGGGACAGGGCGCTCTGACTGAGGTGCACGCGGTCGGCGAGCTCCTGGACGCGGAAGGTGCAGCCCTCGACCACGCTGCCTTCCGCGAGGATGTCGAGCACCTCGAAGTCGCTCGCGCCGAGGCCCAGCTGGTGCAGTTCGCGGTCGAGCTCGCACGCGGTCCGCGCGTGCAGGGCAAGGACCTCCCGCCACCGCTCCACGAGCGCATGTTCACTCTTCACGCCGGTCATGGGCGCAGGATAGCAGAAATCCGCCAATCCATGTACACACATTAAATGCATTTGCATTTGATGCACATGCATGTACTGTCCTCGGCATGACCTCTCCCGACACCACCGTCCCCGGTACGGAAGGCCGCTGGAGCGCTCGCCAGTGGGGCACCCTGCTCGTGCTCTGCGCCGCGCTCTTCCTCGACGCCCTGGACGTCTCGATGGTCGGCGTCGCCCTGCCGTCGATCGCCCACGACCTCGACCTGACCACCTCGTCCCTGCAATGGGTCGTCAGCGGCTACATCCTCGGCTACGGGGGCCTGCTACTCCTCGGCGGCCGCGCCGCCGACCTGCTCGGCCGGCGCCGGGTCTTCCTGATCGCGCTGGGCGTCTTCGCCGCCGCCTCCTTGCTGGGCGGCCTCGTCGACTCCGGCGAACTGCTCATCGCCACCCGGTTCATCAAGGGCCTGAGCGCGGCGTTCACCGCCCCCGCCGGGCTGTCGATCATCACCACGACCTTCCCCGAGGGCTCCGTCCGCAACCGGGCCCTCAGCATCTACACCACCTGCGGTGCGACCGGTTTCTCCATGGGCCTGGTGCTCTCCGGCCTGCTCACCGAAGTGGGCTGGCGCTGGACCATGCTGCTGCCCGCCCCGGTCGCGATCCTGGCGCTGGTCGCGGGACTGCGCCTGATCCCGTCGAGTCCGCGGGAGAAGGGCGACGGCCGGGGCTACGACCTGCCGGGCGCCCTCACCGGCACCACCTCGATGCTGCTGCTGGTCTACACGGTCGTCTCCGCCCCGGAGGCGGGCTGGAGTTCGGCCCGCACGCTGCTCTCGTTCGCCGCCGTCGCCGTCCTGCTCACCGCGTTCGGCGTCATCGAGCACCGCAGCAGTCACCCGCTGATCCGGCTGGGCGTGCTGCGCTCCCCGCAGCAGATCCGCGCCAACCTCGGCGGTGCCGCGTTCTTCGGCTCGTACGTGGGCTTCCAGTTCATGGTCACCCAGTACATGCAGTCCCTGCTCGGCTGGTCCGCGCTGCAGACGGCACTGGCGTTCCTTCCCGCGGGCGCGCTCGTCGCCCTCGCCTCGACGCGCATCGGACGGCTGGTGGACCGCTTCGGCACGCCCCGGGTGATCGCCACCGGGTTCACCCTGCTGTTCATCGGCTACGTGCTCTTCCTGCGGATCGACCTGACCCCGCACTACGCCGCCGTCATCCTGCCCTCGATGCTGCTGCTCGGCGCGGCCTGCGCGCTGGTCTTCCCGTCGCTCAACATCCAGGCCACCAACGGCGTGCGCGACGAGGAACAGGGCATGGTCTCCGGACTCCTCAACACCTCGTTCCAGGTGGGCGGCGCGATCTTCCTGGCCGTCGTGACGGCGGCGATCACGGCAGGCGACGGGCACGCCGCCGCCACCCCCCAGGCGGTGCTCGACAGCTTCCGGCCCGGACTCGTCGTCGTCAGCGTCATCGCGCTGGCCGGACTGCTGATCACGCTGACCGGAGTGCGCCGCCGGGCCTCGTACGGATTCGTCGTCGCCTCGTCCGACGGCACGCGGAAGGCCGCCGAGGCCGAGCGGGTCACCGTGGGCGACTGAGACCCGGACCGCCGTCCGGACCCGCGCGGCGAACGGGGGCGCGCGGGTCCGGACGGTCTAGCCGAGCCAGCCGGGCCGCACCAGGCCGGACTCGTAGGCCAGGACCACCAGTTGGGCCCGGTCGCGGGCGCCGAGCTTGACCATGGTGCGGCTGACGTGCGTCTTGGCGGTGAGCGGGCTGACCACCAGGCGCCGGGCGATCTCCTCGTTCGACAGACCGATCCCCACCAGGGCCATCACCTCGCGTTCACGCTCGGTGAGCCGTTCCAGCTCCGTCGCGACCGCGGGTGCCTTGGAGCGGGCCGCGAACTCCGCGATCAGGCGCCGGGTCACGCCCGGTGAGAGCAGCGCGTCGCCCTCCACCACCGCCCTGACCGCGCGCAGCAGTTCCTCGGGCTCGGTGTCCTTCACCAGGAAGCCCGAGGCGCCGGCACGGATCGCCTCGAAGACGTACTCGTCCAGCTCGAAGGTGGTGAGGATGACCACCTTGACCTCCGCGAGCGCCTGGTCGTCGGTGATCCGGCGGGTGGCCTCCAGACCGTCCATGACCGGCATGCGGATGTCCATCAGCACGGCGTCCGGGGCCAGTTCGCGGACCAGGCGCAGGGCCTCCGAGCCGTCGGGAGCCTCCCCTACGACCTCGATGTCGGGCTGGGCGTCCAGCAGCGCGGCGAAGCCGGCGCGTACCAGCACCTGGTCGTCGGCGAGCACCACCCGGATCATCGGATCTCCTTGTCGAGGACGGCCGTCGCCGCGACGGCGTCGAAGGGCAACCGGGCCAGCACGCGGAAGCCCCCGTCCGCACGGGGTCCCGCCACCACCTCGCCGCCCAGCGCGGCGGCGCGCTCCCGCATGCCGAGCAGCCCGTTGCCGCCGCCGGTCTCCGTGGACGGGGACTGCCCTGCGGCGGCCGTGGCGGGACCGTCGTCCTCGACGCACAGCTCGACCTCCCGCGCGCGGTGGACGATCCCGAGGCGTGCCGTGCGCGCCCCCGAGTGCCGGATGATGTTGGTCAGTGCCTCCTGCACGATCCGGAACGCCGCCAGGTCGACACCGGGAGGCAGGGGGACAGCGGTTCCCTCACGCGTCACGTCGACGCCGAGACCCGCGCCGGCGGCCTGATCGAGCAGTTCCGGCAGGCGATCCAGGCCCGGCGCCGGGGAACGGGGTGCCTCGCCCGGGGAGCGGAGCGTGCCGAGGACCTGGCGGACCTCGCCGAGCGCCTCCTTGCTGGCTGCCTTGATGGTCGTGAGGGCCTGGCGGGCCTGCTCGGGTCGTTCGTCCATGAGGGCGAGGGCGACCCCGGCCTGCACGTTGATCACCGAGATGCTGTGCGCGAGGACGTCGTGGAGTTCGCGGGCGATCCTCAGCCGCTCCTCGTCGGCCCGGCGGCGCTCGGCCTCGGCCCGCTCCCGTCGCTCGCGCACGTACTGCTCGCGGCGCAGCCGCCACAGTTCGGCCACGGCGAGGATGGCCAGCAGCCATGCCGCGGCGCCGGACACCTGCGCCCACGAGGCCCGCTCGTCCCCGGCGGGCGGCAGGTAGCGGTACAGCCACAGCGTGACGAGCACATACGCCGTGTACAGGCCGGCCGCGACGACGAAGACGGATCGGCGCCGCCCGGCGGCCACCGCGGAGAAGTAGGCGGCGACGACGCTGAGGAAGACCGGGCCGTAGGCATAGCCCGCGGCGAGGTAGACCAGCGTCACCGCGGACACGACGGCGGCGACCACGACGGGCGCCCGCCGGCGCCACAGCAGGGCGACAGGGCCGGCGAACAGCAGCAGGTAGCCGAAGTGGTCGAGCGGGACATGACCGGTGCCGTTGTGCGAGGCGGCGGTCGTGCCGACCACCTGGACGAACGCGAGGACGATCGACGCGATCCAGGGTCGGCGTGGAAGACCGTCGCCGCCACCGCGCCCGTGTCCGCCGTGGCGCTCCCATGGCGGACCCCAGCGGGGGCCGCCCTGCGGCGCGGGTCCGGCTGCGTCGTCATTCATGCGGCCACGCTAGAACGGCGGACCGGCGGTCGGCGTCCGATCACGGCGGTGACCTCGTCTACTCCCCCGGGAGTACGGGATCGCGGCGCAGACCGGCCTGGTGCGCCAGGCCTGCCATGGCGTGGTCGAAGAATTCGTCCCGTGCTTCGACCACATTATTGAACTGGCCGAAGAGCTCGAAGCCGATCAGGCCGAAGAGCTGCGCCCACGCGGCGATCAACGCCGGCAGCGCCTGCGGCGGCAGCTCCTGGTCGAGGTCCTTGACGAGCCGCCACGCGTCGGCGTGCACCCCCTCGCCCAGCGGCGCGTCCGGCGCGGGCAGGGCCAGGCGGCCGCCGGCGTGGGCCCTTTCGGCCACCGTGAGCAGCACCAGCGCGACTCGGGAGGCCGGGCCGATGGTGTCGAGCGGCGCGCTGTACCCGGGCACCGGGGATCCGTAGATCAGGGCGTACTCATGGGGGTGTTCCAGCGCCCAGCCGCGCACGGCCCGGCTGACGACGATCCAGCTCGTGACGGGGTCGGCGTCCCCCACCCCCTCGAACGCCGTCTCGGCGGCGGCGCCGACCGCGTCGTAGGCATCGACGATCAGCGCGGTCAGCAGCTCGTCCCGATTGGGGAAGTAGCGGTACAGGGCCGAGGAGACCATGCCGAGCTCCCGGGCCACCGAGCGGAGGGAGAGGCGCGCCGCGCCCTCGTCCGCGAGCTGCCGGCGCGCTTCTTCCTTGATGGCTGCGGTCACTTCACCGCGGGCCCGTTCCCTGGCCGTCCTGATCACGCTCATGAGGATCAGTGTAAGCGGATCGGAGTGACCGACCAAGATCGAGAGCACTGCTCTTGCTTTCGGAGCCTTCAATGCCGCACACTGTTCTCAAGCGAGAGCACCGCTCACACTTTACGGAGGGGTCCCCATGTCCGAGATGTCGGAGCACGTCAAGAAGCCCGGCTGGTTCACCGTCAACGTCTTCAACCGCTTCGTCGCCTGGCTCACCCGGCGCGGTGTGAGCGTGTGGGGTTCCCGCGTACTGGCCGTCAAGGGCCGCAAGAGCGGGGAGTGGCGCCGCACACCGGTGAACCTGCTCACCGTGGGCGGGGAGCGCTTTCTCGTCGCTCCCCGCGGCCACGTGCAGTGGACCCACAACATGCGGGCCGCCGGCGGCGGTCAACTCCTGCTGGGCAAGCGCGTCGAGGAGTTCACCGCCGCCGAGGTGGGCGACGACGCCAAGCCCGAGGTGCTCCGTGCCTACCTCAAGCGCTGGAAGGCGGAGGTCGGCGTGTTCTTCGGAGGCGTCGGCCCCGATTCCACGGACGAGGAGCTGCGGGCGATAGCCCCCAAGCACCCCGTCTTCCGGATCACGGCCGTCAGCTGAACCGCACCTCCACGCGCTCGAAGCCGAGCGAGATCAGCAGACGTTCCAGCATGGCGCGGGTGTTGGTCTCAGCCCGCTGCGCCAGCTCCGTCTTCTTGGCCGCGTCCTGGATCTTCTTCGCGGCCAGCTGCTGGATCTGCTGCTCGTCGTCGGGGTGCGAGGAGAAGAAGTCGCCGAGGCGGTCGAAGAAGCCCCGCTCCTCCGCGACGATGTAGGAGCGGTCCGGGTCGAGCGAGGTGCGCTCCAACTGGGCGTGCGGCAAGGTCAGTACCGCCGACTTGCGGTCGTCGGTGACCTGGACGCCCTTCGGGCCCACGTCCCCGAGGTCCACATAGGCGTCGACGCTGCCGGCGCCGACGTAGAGCGTGCGCCGGCCACGCAGGGCGTCGGGAAGGAACTTGGCGTCCTTCTCCAGGTCGACGACGACCTGGAAGTCGCCGCTGGCTCCCTCGAAGCGGTTCATGTCCTGGATCGCCTTGAGCACCACGGGGCCGGTGCGGTCCTTGGTCTCCTCGGCGAAGGGGTTGGGCAGGCCGGGTATCAGGTCGGCTTTGGCGACCAGCAGCAGCAGGCCCGCCAGCACTATGAGCCCGGTCAACCACCGGGCCCACCAGGGCAGTCGGCCTTCTTCATTCCTCAACGGCATGTCAGGGCTACCTCCAAGAAGGTGTCTGCCCCTCAACACCCTCTTTAAGGCAGGCAGTAGATGGACAGATGAAGATCAGGAGCGGTCGAATGACTCTAGCGCACGACGGGCCAGCGGATGGGTGCGAACGATCTCGGCGAGCGAGGTCGAACCGCGAGTGATCCGGGCGAAGGTGTTCCACGCCGGCGGAAGGGTGGTGAGGACGGCGTGCAGCACACCGGGGCGCTTCTCGAAGATGCCGAGCATGCGGCGGCCCACCCCCATCTCCACACCGAGACCGGCCTTGACCGCGAAGGCGTAGTTGAGCGCCTGACGGCGGGCATCGACCGCGTCGTGCGACTCGGAGATCCGCACCGCCCACTCCCCCGCGAGACGACCCGAGCGCAGGGCGAAGGAGATGCCCTCGCGGGTCCACGGCTCCAGCAGGCCCGCGGCATCCCCGCAGACCAGCACGCGGCCGCGGGACAGCGGGGAGTCGTCGGCGCGGCAACGCGTCAGGTGCCCCGAGGAGATGCTCGGTTCGAACCCGGCCAGACCGAGCCGGCCGATGAAGTCCTCCAGATAGCGCTTGGTGGCGCCGCCGTCGCCGCGCGCGGAGATCACACCGACGGTCAGGGTCTCGCCCTTCGGGAAGACCCAGCCGTAACTGCCGGGCAGCGGGCCCCAGTCGATCAGAACGCGGCCCGCCCAGTCCTCGGCCACCTCCGGGGGGACCGGGATCTCGGCCTCGAGGCCCAGGTCGACCTGGTCCATCTTGACCCCGACATGGGCGCCTATGCGGCTGGCGGAGCCGTCGGCGCCGACGACCGCCCGCGCGAGCACCGTCTCACCGTTGTTGAGGACCACCGCGACCGTGCGCCGGTCGGGGACGGAGGTGCCGTGCTGCTCGACCCGCGAGACCGCGGCGCCGGTGCGCAGTTCGGCGCCCGCGGCCACGGCCGCGTCGACGAGCTGGGCGTCGAACTCGGGCCGGTTGATCAGGCCGAAGAGCATGTGCCGGGACCGGCGGGTCCGGGTGAGGCGCCCGTTGAGGCTGAAGGTGACCGCGTGCACGCGATCACGGAGCGGAAGTTCGAAGCCCGGTGGGAGGGCGTCGCGGGACGGCCCGATAATGCCGCCGCCGCACGTCTTGTAGCGCGGCAGCTCGGCCTTCTCCAACAGCAGGACGCTGCGTCCGGCCGCGGCCGCGGCATAGGCCGCAGACGCCCCTGCGGGCCCCGCCCCGACCACGACGACATCCCACACCGATGCGTCCTCGACGCCGTCCGCCGAACCGCCGTCCTGCGCCTGGTACTCGCTGCTCACGTGCTCCCGCTCCCGTCCGACCCGCAGGCTGCTGTCACCCCTGCTCAGCCGCATACTAATCCGCGGGTGCGCGGGCACGGCTGTGGCACCATCGATCCCGAGCACCAGTACCCGAACCACGCGTTCGACCGAACACGCACCCACCAGGAGCGCCCATGTCCGCCGCACCACTCGCCGCAACCGTCGCCGCCCTGATGCCGCGGGCCCGGACCGAGCTGGCCGAGCTGGTGTCGTTCCGCTCGGTGGCGGACCCCAGGCAGTTCCCGAAGAGCGAGTGCGAGAAGGCCGCGCAGTGGATCGCGGACGCACTGACCGGGGAGGGTTTCCAGGACGTCGCGCTGCTCGACACCCCGGACGGCACGCAGTCGGTCTACGGCTACCTGCCCGCCCCGGAGGGCGCGCCCACCGTGCTGCTCTACGCGCACTACGACGTGCAGCCGCCGCTCGACGAGGCCGGCTGGCTGTCCCCGCCCTTCGAGCTGACCGAGCGCGACGGCAGGTGGTACGGGCGCGGCGCGGCCGACTGCAAGGGCGGCCTGATCATGCACCTCACGGCGCTGCGCGCGCTGCGTGAGAACGGCGGGGTGCCGGTGGGCGTGAAGATCATCGCCGAGGGGTCGGAGGAGCAGGGCACGGGCGGCCTCGAGCGCTACGCGGAGGAGCACCCCGAGCTGCTCGCGGCCGACGCGATCGTCATCGGCGACACGGGCAACTTCCGCTGCGGGCTGCCCACCGCCACGGCCACGTTGCGCGGCATGGCGATGGTCGAGGTGAAGGTGAGCACGCTGCAGGGCAACCTGCACTCCGGTCAGTTCGGCGGCGCCGCGCCCGACGCGCTCAGCGCCCTGATCCGTATCCTGCACACCCTGCACGACGAGACCGGGGCAGCCACGGTCCAGGGGCTCGCCATGGACGCCTCGTGGCAGGGGCTGCAGTACCCGGAGGAGGACTTCCGCGGCGACGCCAGGGTCCTGGACGGTGTCTCCCTCGTCGGCGGCGGCACGGTCGCCGACCGCGTCTGGGCCCGTCCCTCGGTCACCGTGCTCGGCATCGACGCCCCGCCCGTCGTGGGCGCCACCCCGTCCGTCCAGGCGACCGCGGGCGCCAAGGTCAGCCTCCGGGTCCCGCCGGGCGTGGACGCCCAGGAAGCCGCCGATCTCCTCATCGCCCACCTCAAGGCGGCCGCCCCCTGGGGCGCCCACGTCGAGGTCACCCAGACCGGCAGCGGGCAGGCCTTCCGCGCCGACACCTCCAGCCCGGCGTACTCCGCCATGGCCGACGCCATGCGCGCCGCCTACGGCAAGGAGCTCGAGATCGCCGGCATGGGCGGCTCCATCCCCCTCTGCAACACCCTTGCCACGCTCTACCCCGAGGCGGAGATGCTCCTCATCGGGCTCAGCGAGCCCGAGGCGCAGATCCACGCGGTCAACGAGAGCGTCTCCCCCGAGGAACTGGAGAAGCTCTCGCTCGCCGAGGCGCTGTTCCTCCGCGGCTACGCCGAGAGCAAGGCCCTCTGACACCCCGGCCGCCGTCCGACGCCCGGGCCGTCTGACACCCCGGCCGGCCCCGGCACGCCGCCCCGGCGGCCTGCCCGGCCGGTCGACCGGCCGGGCAGGCCGCGCGCCCTACGCGGTCAGCTGCCCACGGGCACGCCCGCCTCGAGGTTGAGGACGGTGGCGCGCTCGCGGGCGCGCAGGGCCCAGCGCAGGCGCGTGAGGCGGACCGGCGGGAGCATGGCGGCGGCCTCGTCCTCGCTGGCGAAGCGCCAGCCGCGCAGTTCGGCCCCCGGCAGGAGGAGGCGTTCGGCCTCGGCGGCCCCGAGGCGGCCGCCGTCGAAGAGCAGCCGCAGGCCCCCGTAGCCGGGCGGCAGGGGCGGTTCCCAGTCGACGACGAGCAGCCGGGGAACGGTCGGCAGGTGCAGGCCGAGCTCCTCGGCGACCTCGCGCATCCCGGCCCGGGCGGGGGCCTCACCGGGCTCGACGACCCCGCCGGGGAACTCCCAGCCGGGTTTGTAGGTGGGGTCGACCAGCAGTACGCGGTCCTCCTCGTCGAAGAGGAGCACGCCCGCGGCGAGCGTCTCGGCGGTGGGCTCCGGGGTCTGCACGATGTCGCAGACGCCGGCGCCCTCGCGTATCGCCTCGGCGACGCGCTCCGCCGTGGCCCGCGGGTTCTGGCCGGTGGTGTCGACGACATGGGCGTCCGCGGTGAGCCAGGGCAGCGCCTCACGGTAGGCGGCGAGATGCTCCAGGCACCAGCCGCGGACCTCCGCGCTCGCCGCCGGGTCGCCGGGGATGTCCGCGCGCTGCTCGATCCGCTCCCGCAGAACCGTTTCCTCAGCATCGAGCACGAAATGCCGCACAGCGATTCTGCGAGCCGCCAGACCCCCGAAGATCTCGTCCCGGTACTCCTGGCGCAGCAGGGCCATCGGCACGACGAGCGGCCCGCCGCCGATCTCGCTCAGCAGCGCCGCCGCCGTGTCGACCACCAGTCGGCGCCAGCAGGGCAGGTCCTGGTAGTCGGAGACCTCGCCCAACCGCTTCTCGGGGAGCATGAGCCGCAGCCCGGTGCCGATGAGTTCCGGGTCGTAGAGCACGCTTCCCGGCAGCAGATCGAGCAGTTCGCGTGCCGCAGTGGTCTTGCCCGCGCCGAACGTGCCGTTGAGCCAGACGATCACGGTGCCCCCTCTTCCGTTGCCCGGTAGCCCCCTACGAATTGCCCGGATCATCGGCGTCGGCAAACGCACAGACCCGGCCATCGGCGCATACCGGTGGCCTCGGAACCCGCGTACCCCGAGCTCAGCTCTTGTTGGCATCCCGGGTGAGCAGGGCCGTGAACGGTTCACGCGGCACCGGGTCGGCCAGGACCGCCGACAGTGTCAAGAGCACCGATCCGGCCACGAGCAGGACGTGTCGGAGGACGTCGATCCGGACCGCTCCGGGTGTCCCGGGACAGGGCACATACCGGGGGCATGACGAACCGCGCGCGGTCCCGCGTTCCACGGGTCCACGCGCGCCTGGTCGCTGCCGACGCCCGTCACGCGACCGCGTCCACCACGGCGGCGGGTCCGTCGCACTCTCCCGGACGTACGGACCCGCCGCCCCTGCGCGGCGGGTGAGCGCCACGACATGCGGCCGGGCGGGGCGGCGTGCCGCCCGCCGGCCCGGGCGTCCAGCGGATCGGGGCGGCCGGACGCCCGCGGACAAGTGCTGGGCCTAGCGCACCGCCCCGAACGCCTCCAGGCCCAGCGCCTCGCCGGCCGCCGCGGCGGCGCCGACCAGGCCCGCGTCCGTGCCGAGCACCGCGGGCACGACCTTCACCCCGGCCACGAACGACAGCGTGGCGTAGCGGCGCAAATGAGTGCGCAGGGGATCGAAGAGCAGCGCGCCCGAGCCGGCGACGCCTCCGCCGATCACGGCGATGTCGATCTCCACCAGCGTCGCCGTCGCGGCGATGCCCGCGGCCAGCGCCTGCGCGGCGCGGTCGAAGGACGCCAGCGCCACCGCGTCCCCGGCACGGGCGGCACGCGCCACGGCGGCGGCGTCGGCAGCCTCCCCCGCCGCGGGGAGCCAGCCCGCCTCCTGGGCACGCCGCACGATGTTGGGGCCGCTCGCCAGCCGCTCGACGCAGCCCCGGCCGCCGCAAGGGCACAGGTCGCCGTCGAGGTCCACGCTGATGTGGCCGATGTGGCCCGCGTTGCCGGTCGGTCCGGGGTGCAGCGCGCCGCCGAGGACCAGGCCGCCGCCGACGCCGGTCGAGACCACCATGCAGAGCGCGTTGTCATGGCCGCGAGCCGCGCCCCGCCAGTGTTCGGCGGCGGTGATCGCCATACCGTCGCCGGTCAGCACCACGGGCAGTCCGTCCACCCGCGCCGCGACCTGAGCCACCAGCGGGTAGTCGCGCCAGGCGCCGATGTTGACCGGGCTGACCGTGCCGCGCGAGGCGTCGATCGGTCCGGCGCTGCCGATGCCGACGGCGACGACGCGCGGCCACTCGGCCGCCGCGCGCAGCTCGTCCAGCACTTCGGCGACCGATCCCATCACGGTCTCCGCGTCCCGGTCGGCTCGCGTCGGACGCAGGGCGCGCAGCAGCAGCCGCCCATGGGGATCCACCAGGGCGCCCGCGATCTTCGTGCCCCCGACGTCCACGGCGGCGACCAGGGGACCCCGGTCTGCGGCCTGCAACGGCGGTGCGGTGGGTTCAGCTGTGCTCTCGAACGGCATGGGCGTAGTGTCGCCCTTTGTTGACAACGTTGTCCAGCCCATAGGATCCGGGCGTGACCGATATTCCGCGTACCGCCCGGCCCACCATGAAGGACGTCGCCGCTCGGGCCGGTGTCGGCCTGAAGACCGTCTCCCGCGTCGTCAACGAGGAGCCGGGGGTCACCGACGACACGATCGCCCGCGTGCAGGCCGCCATCGACGCCCTCGGCTTCCGCCGCAACGACAGCGCCCGCCTGCTGCGCAAGGGCCGGACGGCCAGCATCGGGCTCGTCCTCGAGGACCTCGCCGACCCCTTCTACTCCCCGCTCAGCCGGGCCGTCGAGGACCTCGCCCGGGCGCACGGCACGCTGCTGTTCACGGGGTCCAGCGCGGAGGACTCCGACCGCGAGCAGGAGCTGGTGCTGGCGTTCTGCGCCCGGCGTGTCGACGGACTGGTCATCGTCCCGGCGAGTGAGGACCACCGCTACCTGGAGCCGGAGATAGCGGCAGGGGTCGCCACGGTCTTCGTCGACCGGCCGGCCGGGGGCATCAACGCGGACGTGGTCGTCAGTGACAACGCAGGCGGCACCCGTGAAGGCGTCGCCCACCTCATCGCCCACGGCCATCGGCGCATCGGCTTCATCGGTGACCTCCCCCGCATCCACACGGCCGCGGAGCGCCTGCGCGGCTACCGCGAGGCCATGGCCGACGCCGGGCTCCCCGTCCACGACGGCTGGATCTCCTGCGGAACGACCGCGCCGGACCGGGTGCGCTCGGAGCTCGACCGGATGCTGGCCGGGCCCGAACCCGTCACGGCGATCTTCGCGGGGAACAACCGGATCACCGTGACCGCGGTACGCGTACTGGCGGACCGCCCGCAGCTCGTCGCGCTCGTCGGCTTCGACGACTTCGAACTCGCGGACCTCCTCCGGCCCGCGATCACCGTCGTCGCCCAGGACCCGGCACAACTCGGCCGCACGGCAGCGCGGTTGCTCTTCCAGCGGCTCGACGGCGCCGCCGGTGCGCCCGACCGCCTCGAACTCCCCTGCCGGCTCGTCGCACGCGGCTCGGGCGAACTCCCGCCCATGGCCTGACGGCTTCGCCACGTCCCCGGGCCGTCGTCCCCGGCGGCCCGGGACATCGGCACCCGACCCGCTTCGGACTGCGCTGCCACGACGGCCCGTTGACACCGGGGGTACCGAGCGGTTCGATGGCCGCCGATCAAGGAGGGGACGTACCGTCATGCCGCTCACCGATTTGCCGTTGGACGAACTACGCACCTACGCACCCGAGACAGCCGAGCCGGAGGACTTCGACGTCTTCTGGGCCAAGACGATCGCCACCGCCCGGGAGGCGGCGGGCGGCGCCGCCGAGTTCCGGCCCGTCGCGGATTCACCGCTGCGGACCGTCGAGGTCTTCGACGTGCGCTTCCCCGGCTGGGGCGGGCAGCCCGTCGCGGCGTGGCTGCTGCTGCCGCGCGGGGCGACCGAGCCCCTTCCCGGCGTCGTCACGTACATCGGCTACAGCGGTGGACGCGGCCTGCACCACGAGCACTTGCTGTGGAGTGCCGCCGGGTACGCCCACCTCGTCGTGGACAGCCGCGGCCAGGGCCACGACACCCCCGACCCGGACGCGATGCCCGGGCCGCAGTACGTCGGGGGCTTCATGACGCGGGGCATCGAGGACCCCGAGCACTACTACTACCGACGGCTGATGGCGGACTGCGTGCGCGCGGTCGACGCCCTGCGCGAGCACCCGCGCGTCGACCCGGCGCGCGTGGTCGTCTCCGGCGTCAGCCAGGGCGGCGGGCTCGCGCTGGCGGTCGCCGGGCTGACGGGCGGCGCGATCGCGGCGGCGCTCGTGGACGTGCCGTTCCTGTGCCACTTCCGGCGCGGCGCGGACACGGCCGCCGACGGACCGTACCCCGAGCTCGCGCAGTACCTCGGGGTGCACCGGCGGGTCGACCCCGACGAGGTGTTCGGCACGCTCTCCTACTTCGACGGCGTCCACTTCGCCCCGCGCGCGAGCGTCCCCGCTCTGTTCAGCGTGGGCCTCATGGACCCGGTCTGCCCGCCCTCGACCGTGTACGCGGCGTACAACCGCTACGCCGGCGAGAAGGACATCCGGGTCTGGCAGTTCGGCGACCACGCCGGTGGCCGTGGCTCGCAGCCCCTGGAGCAGATGCGCTGGCTGAGCGGGCTCGGCCTCGCGCCGGACGGCCCGGCCCGGTAGTCACCCGCCCGCGGAGGGGGCGCCGCCGATCGCGTACCCGCCGCCCGCTAGCATCCGTTCGCATGGCGAGGCGGGGGTGGCGGCCGGGTGCCGCGGCGGGGGCGGCGGTGCTGGCGGCGGTCTGCGCCTCGGGCGCCGAACGCCAGGAGCCCATCAGCACGGCGTCGGACCTCGGCCCCCTCCCGGCCGAGCGGTACGGCAGCACGCCGGAGGACAACCAACAGTACGAGCGGGCCATGGCGTTGCTGGTCCGGCGGTGCATGGCGGACCGCGGCCACCCGGACTTCCCGCTCGACCCCCGCTACCCCGGCGCCACCGTCGTGGGCACCGCGGTCACCACCGACTACGGCGTACTCGATCCCGAGACCGCCCGCCGATGGGGCTACGGCTGGGACCCGGCACGGCACCCGACCGCCGAGCCGAAGGGCCGCCGGATGACCACCGCCGAGTACGCGGACCTGCCCGCGTGCGACAGCGAGGCGGCCCGGCGGCTGCTGCGCGGCATCGACTTCGAGCACGACTGGCTCTACGCGGGCAAGCGGGCGGTCGAGGTCGACAAGGCGGTCAAGCGCGACCCACGGGTCCGCGCGGCCTGGGACGCGTGGTCCCGCTGCGTGGCGGACGCGGGATTCACCCGCTACCCCGACCCCGTCGCGGCCTTCGCGGACGCCGCCTGGGACCGGGCAAGCGACGGCAACACCCGGCACACGCAGCGGGAACGGGCCACCGCCGTCGCCGACGTCACCTGCAAGCGCCGCCACCGTACGGCCGAGGTCTGGCACGCGGTACGGGCGCGGAAGCAGGCCGCGGACATCGCCCGGCACCGCGACGGCTACGCGGCCGGACTGCGGGCCCTCCGGACCTACCGGGCCAACATCGCCGAGGTGCTGCGGGAGCTCGGTTAGCGGGACGCGCGAGCGCCGGCCGCGGCCGGAACGGCGGCTAGCCCCGACCGGGCACACCCGCCAGTGTGTCGAGGTCGCTTCGCGAGAGTCCGGTGGCGGCGGTGACCTCGTCCGGGTCGACGGCGCCGCAGTCGAGGCCGCGCAGCAGGTAGCCGCTCAGTGCCCTGGCGGTGGCGGGCTCGTCCATGACGTCGCCACCGGCCCGGGCGACGTACGCCGCGAGGCGGGCGGCGGCAGCGGGGAGGCCCTCGCGGTAGAAGGCGTACACGGCGGCGTAGCGGCTGGGCAAGTGGCCGGGGTGCATGTCCCAGCCCTGGTAGTAGGCGCGGGCGAGGGAGCGGCGGACGAGCCCGTAGTGCAGGCGCCAGGCGTCGTGGACCTGCGCGGTGGGCCCGACGGGGAGGACGTTCGTCGCGCCGTCGGAGAGCCGCACGCCCGTGCCGGCGGCGGCCACCTGCATGACGGCCTTGGCGTGGTCCGCGACGGGGTGGTCCATCGACTGGTACGCCGCGCTGACGCCGCAGGCGGCGCTGTAGTCGAAGGTGCCGTAGTGCAGTCCGGTGACCCGGCCCCCGGCCGCGTCGATGAACCGTGCGACGGTGGCGGTGCCGTCGGGGCCCAGGACGGACTGCGTCGTCTCGATCTGGATCTCGAAGCCGATCCGTCCCGCGTCCAGCCCGCGGGCCTTCTCGAACTCCTCCACCAACCGGACCATCGCCGTGACCTGCTGAGGGAACGTCACCTTGGGCAGGGTGAGCACCAGCCCCCGCGGCAGGTCCCCGGCGTCCATGAGGCCGGTGAGGAAGACGTCCAGGGTACGGATGCCCCGGTCCCGGACCGCCGCCTCCAGGCACTTCATGCGGATGCCGATGTACGGAGGCGCGCTGCCGTCCGCCACGGCGGCGTTGACGAGGCGTGCCGCGGCGGCCGCGGCGGCGTCCTCCTCCGCGTCGGGCCGGGGACCGTAGCCGTCCTCGAAGTCGATGCGCAGGTCCTCCACGGGCTCGCGCCGCAGCTTGGCGCGGACGCGGTCGTGGACCGCCGCCGCGGACTCCGGCGGAAGGCCGAGCACCCCGGCGAGCGAGGCGGCGTCCGGCGCGTGCTCGTCGAGGGCTGCGAGGGCGCGGTCGCCCCAGGTCCGCACGGTGTCGGCGGCGAAGGCGTCGGCGGGCACGTAGACCGTGTGCACGGGCTGCCGGGTGCCGGGGTCTCCCGGGTAGCGGCGGGCGAGTTCGGCGTCGACACCGGCCAGGGACGCGCCGATGTCCTGGCGCACCGCGTCGCCGAGTGAGGTGCGGACGGTCCCGTCCTGGGTCATCTGGCGCCTTCCAGTGCTCCGCGCTTCAACAAACCGTTGAAACAACGCTACGGCCACCCAGCCGGGCCGTCAACGACGCCACGGAGCCCCGCGGTGCCTGGTGGCACGACGGGGCTCCGTCGGAGTGCTCGTGGGGGTCAGCCCTTGCGGGCGGTGACCTCCTCGGTCAGCTGCGGCACCACGCTGAACAGGTCACCGACCACGCCGTAGTCGACCAACTCGAAGATCGGCGCCTCCGGATCCTTGTTCACCGCCACGATCGTCTTCGACGTCTGCATCCCCGCACGATGCTGAATCGCACCCGAAATACCCGCCGCGATGTACAACTGCGGCGACACCGACTTACCCGTCTGACCGACCTGATTGGTATGCGGATACCACCCCGCATCCACCGCCGCCCGCGACGCACCCACCGCGGCACCCAGCGAATCCGCCAACGCCTCGATCACCGCGAAATTCTCCGCACCGTTCACACCCCGGCCACCCGACACCACGATCGCCGCCTCGGTCAGATCCGGACGACCCGTCGACTCCCGCGGCGTCCGCGCCACCACCCGCGTCCCCGCCGCCAACGCACCGAACTCCACCTCCAACGCCTCCACCGCACCCGCCGCCGCCACAGCCTCCACCGGCGCCGCATTCGGCTTCACCGTGATCACCGGCACCCCCGTCGTCACCCGCGACCTCGTGGTGAACGACGCCGCGAACACCGACTGCGTCACCACCGGACCCCGCTCACCGGCCACCACATCCACCGCGTCCGTGATCAACCCCGAACCCAGCCGCAACGCCAAACGCGCCGCTACCTCCTTGCCCTCACCCGACGACGGCACCAACACCGCCACCGGACCCACCACCCTCACAGCCGCCTCCAGCGCATCCACCTTCGGCACCACCAGATACTCGGC
>NZ_JBIARB010000015.1:0-196154 GCF_042889545.1 Streptomyces sp. NPDC002574 | reverse complement strand
TGAACGCCACCTGCTGACCCCACTCGGCCGCGCCCCGGTGACCCCTCACCCGGGCGCGGCCGAGCCGCTCAGTCCATAGGGGGCGCGGTGACGCGGTCACCGCGGCTGTCACAGGGGCGTGGCAGGGTAGGGGCATGTGCGGCCGCTACGTCTCGACCCGACGTCCCGAAGACCTGGTCCAGCAGTTCCAGGTCACCGAGTGGAACCCCGAGGCCTTGGTGGCGCCCAACTGGAACGTCGCGCCGACCGATGACGTGTGGGCCGTTCTGGAAGGCGTCGACCGGGGGACCGGCGCGCTGGAGCGGCAGTTGCGGCCGCTGCGGTGGGGGCTGGTGCCGTCGTGGGCGAAGAGCCTGAGTGCGGGCTCGAAGATGATCAACGCGCGGGTGGAGACGGTGCACGAGAAGCCCGCCTACCGCCGGGCCTTCGCCAAGCGCCGCTGCCTGCTGCCGGCCGACGGCTTCTACGAGTGGCAGGCCGTCGCGGCGACCGGGACGACCAAGGCCCACAAGCAGCCGTACTTCATCAGTCCCGAAGGCGGGCACGGGCAGGGTATGGCCTTCGCGGGGCTGTACGAGTTCTGGCGCGATCGTGAGATCGCCGGCGACGACGAGCCGGGCGCGTGGTGGACGACGTGCACGATCATCACCACCGAGGCCACCGACGCCGCCGGCCGTGTCCACCCGCGGATGCCGCTGACCATCGCCGCCGCCGACTACGACGCCTGGCTCGACCCCGAGCACCAGGACCCCGACGGACTCCGCGCCCTCCTCACCGCCCCCGCCGAGGGTCACCTGGTCACGCGCCCGGTGTCGACCGCCGTCAACAGTGTCCGCAACAACGGCCCCCACCTGCTGGATCCCGCTCCGTCATAGCTGCACGGCCAGGTGGCGGGGGCCGCGGAGCATGGCGTTCTGCCGGTAGGGGGGCGGGTCCTCGACCAGGTGGGCCGAGCCGAGGTGGGGGAGGAGCGCGGCCAGCGCGGCCTCGGCCTCCACGCGGGCCAGGGGCGCGCCGTAGCAGAGGTGGACACCGCTGCCGAAGCCGAAGTGCTCGTTGTCCTGGCGGGTGGGGTCGAACCGGTCGGGCTCGTGGAACCGCTTCGGGTCCCGGCTTCCCGAGGCCAGCGCCAGGACGACGGACGTGCCCCGGGGGATCGTCGTGCCGGCGACGTCGAGGTCGGCGAGCGGGATCCGCTCGCGCATGTGGACCGGCGGCTCGTAGCGCAGCAGCTCCTCCACCACCCGCGGCAGCAGGCCGGGTTCGCGGCGCAGGCGGTCCAGTTCGCCGGGTTGGCGCAGCAGGGTGAGCACGCCGTTGGTGATCAGGTTGACGGTGGTCTCGTGTCCGGCGATGAACAGCAGAACGGTCGTTTGGGCGAGTTCCTCGGTGGTGAGCCGCAGGGCGGGGTCGGGTTCGTTCACGAAGTCGGAGAGCATGTCCCCGGTGGGGTTGCCGCGGCGCTGTTCGGCGAGGCCCGTCAGGTACGCGCCCATCTCCTGCCGGGCCTGGAGGCCCTTCCGGGCCCGTTCGGCCGCGTCACCGCCGGGACCGATGTCGGCGGACGCGACGATGGAGTCGGTCCAGGCCTGGAGCAGCGCCTCGTCCTCGTGCGGGACGCCGAGCAGACGGCAGATCACCGTGACGGGCAGCGGGTAGGCGAAATCGTCGACGAGGTCCATCCGCCGGCCCGGCCCGAAGGCCTCCGCCAGCTCCTCGGTGAGCCGGGCGATGTCGCCGCGCAGGGCGTCGATCCGGTCCGGGTTGTGCGGCGGCCCGAACGGCCGCATGGCCGAGTCGCGCAGCCGCTGGTGTTCGGGGTCGTCGAGCCGCAGGAACGGCGGTTTCGGGGCGTCCTCGGGCGCGGACGGGGTGAGGCGGGAGCGCGGGTCGGCGCTCATCCGGGGGTCGTGGAGCAGCGCGGCGATCTCGTGGTAGCCGCCGATGAGGTAACTGCCGTCCGCCTGCCGCACCACGGGGCCGGCCTCGCGCAGTTCCGCGTACAGCGGGTAGGGGTCGGGGCGGTTCGCGTAGTCGGTGATCCGTGCCAGCAGGGTGTCGGAGTCCATGGTGGCCCCTCGTGGTCGGGCGGGACGTGGGTCAGTCGGTGGGCTGCACCACCGTCAGCCGGCGATCGGGCAGATGACCGGTGAGCGTCACGGTCGGGCCGTGGGAGAGCCCCTTCGGGTCCGGCACGTCGGACGGGATCGGGATGTCGGCCGCCATCGCGCGGTCCGCGGCGCCGGGCGGGGGCGGGAACGCGGAGGCCGTCTCGATCAGGTGCCGGTAGTAGTCCAGCGACTTGGCCATGTCGACGGTGACCGCGGCGGTGACCCGCCCCCGGTAGCCGTAGACCACCGCCAGCCGGCGCGACTCCAGGGACCCCTGGGCGATGACCACGTGGTCGGAGTACATGGGCACGCCGACCGACTTGATGTTGAGCCCGAACTGGGTCGACCAGAACGTCGGGACGGCGAGATGCGGGCGGCGCAGCGGTCCCGGGCAGACCATGTTGTGGGCCGCGATCCCGGCCTGCTCGACCGCGTTCCCCCAGTGCTCCAAGGAGAGCATCTGGTACCCGAACAGCGGGTGCGGGAAGCGGGAGACGTCTCCCGCCACGAAGACGTCGTCGGTGACGATGCCGTACCTGGTGAAGGCCCGGCACCCGGCGTCGCAGGCGATGCCGCGCGGACCGGCCGCCAGCCCCGACTCCGCCAGCCATTCGACGTTGCGGACGGCTCCCAGGGCCACGACGCACACGTCCGCGTCCACCCGGCTGCCGTCGGACAGGTCCGCACCGGTGAACCGGCCGTTCCCGTCCCCGTGCAGGGCGGTGACCGTCACTCCGCAGCGCAGGTCCACACCGTGGTTGCGGTGCATGACGGCCGCGAGCTTGGCCAGCGTGCCGCCGAGCGCGCCCACCAGGGGCGCGACGCCGCGTTCGGCGACCGTCACGTCCAGTCCGCGTTCCCGGCAGGCCGAGGCGATCTCCGAACCGGTGAAGCCGCCGCCGATCACCAGCACCCGGTCCGGTCCGGCGGCCAGCCGCTCCGCCAGCGCCGCGGCGTCGTCGCGGGTGCGCAGGGTGAACACCCCGTCCAGGGATGCCTCCTCCGGGTTCGGCCAGGGCCGGGCCCGGGTCCCGGTGGTGATCAGCAGCCGGTCGTAGGGCAGGGAGTCGCCGTCGGCCAGCAGCACCCGTTTCCCGAGCGGATCCACGCCGGTGGCACGCACGCCCAGCCGCCACTCGGCGTCCGGGTCCCGGCGCATCGGCAGCCCCGTACTGTCCGCCGGTGCTCTCCCGAGCAGCACCTGCTTGGACAGCGGCGGCCGGTCGTAGGGCGGACACGGTTCGTCCCCCACCACGGTCAGCGACCCGGTGAAGCCCTCCTCGCGCAGCGCCTCCGCGGCCCTCAGCCCGGCGAGCGACGCGCCGACCACGACGATCCGGCCGTCCTGCGGCTCACCGGGCACCGGCGCCCACCCCCTCGCCCGCGAGGATGGCCTGGACCGGGCACGCGGCCGCGGCCTGGCGCACGCGTTCGGCCTGGTCGTCCGGGACGGCCGGGGAGTACAGCAAACCCTCTCCGTGCAGCTCGAACACCTTCGGCGCGAGGAAGACGCACTGCGCGTAGCCCTGGCAGCGCGTGAGGTCCACAACCATCTGCATGGCCCGTCACTCCCTGAGTCGTACCGGGCCCCCTTCCTTTTCTACGCCGGTGCCGGACCCGGCGCGCGCTGCACGCCCATTGCGGAAAGTGACAGGACGTACACCCTACGTGTTCTCCAGAGTCGGCGCCTACGCGGAATCGCGCTCGGACCCCGCCTCACGCAGTTGCCGGAAGAACGCCCGGATGTCGGCCACCAGCAGGTCCGGCTGCTCCATCGCCGGGAAGTGGCCACCGCGGTCGAAGCTCGTCCACCGCACGATGGTGTTCGTCCGCTCCGCGACGTGCCGCACGGGGATGAAGTTGTCGCGTGGGAAGTCGGCCAGGGCGGTCGGCGCCGTGGACGGTTCGGGCGGCGTGCCCCAGTAGTCGGCGTGCGCGCGCTCGTAGTAGATGCGGGCGGACGAACCGGCCGTGCCGGTCAGCCAGTACAGCATCACGTTGGTGAGCATCCGGTCCCGGTCGACGGCGTCCTCCGGACGGTCCCGCGAGTCGGTCCACTCCTTGAACTTCTCCGCGATCCAGGCCAATTGACCCACCGGTGAATCGACCAGTGCGTACGCCAGCGTCTGCGGCCGGGTCGACTGGATGTCCGCGTACCCCTGACGGTCGCGGGTCCACGCCCGGAGCCTCTCGGCGGAGGCCGCCGCACGCTCGCGCTCCGCCGGGCCCAGCCGCTCCCACTCGGCCGCGTCGGACTGCTTCGCGGACGAGTCCGGCAGCAGGTTCAGGTGCACGCCCACGACCCGGCCGGGCCGGGTGCGGCCGAGCTCCCGCGACACCGCCGCTCCCCAGTCGCCGCCCTGCACCCCGTACCGCGCGTAGCCCAGGCGCTCCATCAGCACCGCGAACGCGGCCGCCACGCGCCGGTACTCCCAGCCCGTCTCCTTCGTCGGCCCCGAGAATCCGAACCCCGGGATGCTGGGAAGCACGAGGTGGAACGCGTCGCGGGGATCGCCGCCATGGGCGCGCGGGTCGGTCAGCGGACCGGCGACCTCGGTGAACTCGACGATCGATCCCGGCCAGCCGTGTGTCATGAGCAGAGGCGTCGCGTCGGGCTCCGGCGACCGGATGTGCGCGAAATGGACGTCGGCCCCGTCGATCGTCGTGGTGAACTGCGGCCACTCGTTCAACCGGGCCTCCGCGGCACGCCAGTCGTACTCGTGCCGCCAGTACCGCGCGAGCTCCCTGAGGTAGTCGCGCGGAACGCCGTACGCCCAACCCACGCCGGGCAGTTCGTCCGGCCAGCGGGTCCGGTCGAGCCGCTCGTGCAGATCGTCCAGGTCGCCCTGGGGGATGTCGACACGGAAGGGGTGAATGCTGTCGTCGGTCAACGTCGTCACGGCTGCGATGCTATGCGTCCCGGCCCTGCTCGGCCGGGCCTTCAACGGGGCGTGTTCCGGGCGGGTGTTCCCGCGCGGCGAACGCCGGGAGGAATTCCGGCGGCGGAATGCGAAGCCCTCTGCCGACCCTTGTGGTCGGGGTGCTGTTCCTCGCCGTGGGCGCGGTGCTGCTGACCATGGCGGTGCGGGACGCTCTCGAGTTCCGCGACGGTGTGCGCACGACCGGAATCGTCCGGGAGCACTACCGGGGCGCCGAGAACGATCGGCTGTGGGTGACCTTCAGCACGGCGAACGGTGTGGTCACCCGTCCACTGCCTCGTAGGACCGACCTCAGGGCGGTGGACGACGGCGACCCCATCGCCGTTGTCCACCGGTCCGGGCATCCGCAGGAGGTCGTCGCGGCGCGGGACATCGAAAAGGGGGCGCTGCTGGTCCCGTCCGGGTTCGTCGTCGTGGGCCTGGGTCTCGCCGGCTTCTCGGGTCCGGCGCTGTACGCGGAAAGGAAGCGCCGCACGCGTGATGGTGTGGGCTCCTGAAAGGGGTCGTGCGGCTGCCGGGCGCGGGCGCGACGAAGGCCCGCGCCTGGGCGCGGGCCGACGTCGTCGCCCGGTGAGGGCCGGGGTGGCCGTTACGTCAGAAGCCGCACGACACGTAGGACCCGTTGTTGGGCAGCAGGGAGTCCTTCACCCACCCGGAGCGGTCGTCGTGCTGGTCGTAGAGGTACGTCCAGGTGCCGTTCTGGCCCGACGTCCAGCAGTAGTAGATCAGGACATCCTGGTTGTCCGCCCAGCCGACGACCGAGCAGTTGGTGCTGGACCCGTTGCGGATGTTCGCGCTGACCCCGGCCGGCATCCTGACGTCGGTGCCGTCGGCGATGATTCCGGCGCGGCCGCAGGAGGCGTTCGCGGACGCCGTTCCGGCCGTGCCCACCACCAGCCCCGCCGGCACGGCGAGCACGCCGACCGCCAGTGCCGCCAGCTGTGCCCGTTGCGTGGTTCGCATGGCTGATCCCCTCGGTGCTCAGAAGCCGGACGGAGGCGTGACGTTGGTGCTGACGTTGCCGTACGAGGAGCTGGATCCGTAGGCGATGCGGATGAAGATGTTCGTGGCCCGGCCGTTGAAGCTCGCGGTCTTCGTCGTCCAGACGCCGTTGCACTCGCTGGCCTGCGCGCTCGACCCGGAGGGCGACAGGATCACGTTCGACTTGGCGCAGACGCCGTCGGTCCTGGCGTCGAGCAGCTGGAACTTCACCGTCTGCCAGTAGGAGCCGTCGAAGATGTTCTTCCCCCACGTGACGGTGCAGCTCTGCAGCCGCGCGTGGGTCGCTCCCGCCGAGTCGTTGACCCACAGCGAGGCGCAGCCGACGGTCTGCGTGCGGTCGCCCGTGTCGGCGGCGGCCGTGCTCGGTGCGATCGCGGCACTCGCGAACATCGTGGCCAGCGCCAGGCCGGAGGCGGCGGCAGCGTTGGCCAGAGATTTTCGCAAGGGACGTGCGGACATGGTTCCCCCTGGTTGGATGGCGCGTACAGTGATTGTGTGGCCGGCTTGGCGGGCGCGACTGCGGCGACCTCGGGGCCACCGAGTCGAGCCTGTGTGCGAAGCGCCGCAAGTTTGTTCCAGGCGTCTTCGGACAGCAAGGGACCGTGTACCGCACATTGACGTGTTGTGACGACCGAAGCCGGTTCGGAACACCGTCACGCGGCGCTCGGGCTCCGTACTCCCTGCCCGCCGCGGCACCCCCGGCTCCGGTCGGCCCCGCCGACGCCGGACCGGGACCGACCACCGTGTTTCCGGCTCATGGCACTTTTCCGGCAGATCACCTTCCGCCCGGCGCGCCGTTCCCGCCGGGGCCTTCGGAGCCGGCGGGCCGCCTCTCCGGTCGTGCCGCAGGGCACCGGACGTGATGGCTCGTTCTCGCCGCGGTGGTCGAGCCGACGTGTCCGGGCCCGCCCTGGCGGGGGCGGGCCCGGATCGTCCACCGCCTACGGCAGTTCGACGCCGGTCACCAGGCCGTTCTGGTTGCCGACGACCAGGACGTCGCCGACGACCGCCGGAGTGCTGAAGCAGTACACCAGGCTGTGCTGCAGCCGGCCCTGCCGGGAGCCGTCGGCCAGGTTCACCCCGAGCAGCTTGCCGTCGGCCGACTGGGCCCAGGCAACGCCGTCGGCGATCACCGCACCGGCGTTGAAGACACGGACCGCCAGGTCGGTCTTCCAGCGCACCGTGCCGGTCGCCAGCTCGACGCGCGTCATGACGCCGACCTCCGTCGTGAACAGCGCGGTGCCGTCGCCGAGGACGAGGGTCGGCGCGTACATGGCGCTGCCCGCCAGCTTCCAGCGCAGCGCGCCGGTGGCCGCGTCCAGGCCCCAGGAGCTGGAGACCGAACCGACGACCACGACGCCGTCGCCGACCGCGACGACGTTGTCCCAACCGCTGTAGAGAGCAATGTGGTTCTCGGTGCCGGTGGCCATGGAGAACGACCACAGCGGCGCACCGGTCACCGCGTCGTGCGCGCGGGCCAAGCCGTCGTCGGCCGCGGTGAAGACGCGGAGGCCGTCGCTCGCGGCACGGCCGGAGGAGAAGCCGCGGCCGGGCACCGACCACAGCACGTTCCCGCTCGCGGCGTCCAGCGCGAACAGCGTGCGGCCGGCCGAGACGAACAGCCGCTCCTGGCCGTCGACCTCGGTCACCAGGGGAGCGCTCAGTACCGGCGCCCCGGCGTCGAAGGCCCACTTCTGGCGGCCGTCGGCGGCGTCGAGGGCGTAGAGCCGGTGGTCCGCGGACGGGACGAAGACCGTACGGGAGGCGGCGTCGACCGCGGGCAGGCGGTAGACCGGTCCGACCTGCGTGTGCCACACGCGGCTCGCGGAGGAGCGGTGGCGGGGCCGCAGGGCGACCACGTCGCCGCTGCTGGAAGCGATGACGGCGGTCTGCTCGTCGCCGGAGCCGACCCTGGCGATGCCGCCCTGGACCGAGCCGGGCAGCTGGTACTCCCAGCGGGGCTTCGGGTCGGCGGCGCCGCGCGCCACGTCGAACAGGGCGGTGCCCTCCCACCAGGTGCCGTCGGCCGCGGTCACCTGCAGGCGCAGGCGCTGGGTGCCGGGGACCACGGAGGAGACGTCGACGCTGCCCTCCCACCGCCGGTCCGAACCGGCTTCGGGGGCGAGCGGCTTCCAGGCGGGGGTGGCGGCACCGCCGAAGACCGACTGCGGGTAGAGGTCCACGGCGACCTGGGCGGGGGCGGCGTCGCCGTCCAGCCGGACGGAGACCGGCAGCAGGCCGTCGGCGACCGTGCCGAGGCGGACTCCGCGCGGGCGCTGCGGGCGGCCGAGGCCGTCGCCGGCCAGGGGCATGTCCGCGACGGGCACCTCGGTCTCGGTCCCGTCGGCGGCCACGTTGACCCGGCTGACCCGCAGCACGGGCGTGCCGTCGGCGGCCGCGGTGCGCTCCACCCAGTAGTAGAGGGCGCCGTTGCGGACCGCGTTGAGGCCGATCTGGGTGAGGCCGTTGAACCGGCTCACGACCTCCTTGTGGATGTGGCCGGCGAAGATGCCGCGCACGTCGTGGTCGGCCAGGAGGTCCAGGACGGCCGGCTGGTCGTCGACGTAGTAGAAGGTGTTGCCCATCGGGAAGTGCTGGAAGAGCACCGCGGGCGTTCCCGGACGCAGGCTCTTGAGGTCGGCCTCCAGCCACTCCAGGCCGCCGGGGCCGAAGTGCCCGGGCTCCTGCAGGACCTGGGTGGGGTCGAAGCCGATGAAGTGCACGCCGCCGGCGTCGAACGAGTAGGGCCCCGGGCCGAAGTGGGAGTGGTACTGCTCCTTGGCGGACGGGTCCCACCGCACGTCGTGGTTGCCGGGGGAGTAGTGCATCCGGCCGTGGAGGGCGGCGGGCAGCACCTCGGCGTAACGGTCGAACTCGTCGGGACGGCCGGTGTCGGTGATGTCGCCGCAGTGCAGCACGAGGTCCGGGGTGCGAGCGGCTATCGAGGCCCACACCTGGGTCAGGTACACGGTCGACTGCGGTGTGTCGACGTTCACGTGAGTGTCGGTCACCAGCGCGAAGCGCAGGGGCGCGTCCGGCTGGACGGCCGGTGCGGCGTTCGCCGGTGCGGCGCCCAGCAGGGAGGCGAGTCCGGCCGAGGCGAGCGTGCCGCCGGCGAGACCGAGGAAGCCGCGGCGGCCGACGCCGGTGTGGTGGCAGGCGTCGTGCGTGGAGCCGGACGACACGGGCAGATCAGACATGTAAGTCCCGACGGTGCGAGGCGCGGATGCGCCAAGGTGCAAGATCGGAGACACGCTGGTCCGTCCCGGCAACACCGCCCTGGATGTAAATGGTCCTTACATGGAACATCGGATGTCCGGACCGGATCACCGGTCCGGCCGGTTGGCACCGGGGTTGCCGCCGCGAGGGGGGTTCGGGGGGGGCGACGAAGCCGCCGCCCCCGGTGCTCACGGACCCCGCCCGCACCGCCGCGGAGGTCAGGACAGGCAGCCCACGTGCGCGAGGGCCTGCTTGAGCAGGATGCCCTGGCCGCCCGGCATTTCCTGCTGCAGGTGGGGCGACGACGCCTCCTGAGGGGTGAACCAGACCAGGTCGAGAGCGTCCTGCCGCGGGTGGCAGTCGCCGACCACCGGGACGACGTAGGCCAGGGAGACCGCGTGCTGCCGGGGGTCGTGAAAGTGGGTCACCCCGTGCGTCGGGAAGTACTCGGCGATGGTGAAGGGCTGCGGGGAGGCCGGGATGCGGGGCAGCGCCATCGGCCCGAGGTCCTTCTCCAAGTGGCGGATGAGCGCCTCACGGACGCGCTCGTGGTGGAGGACCCGGCCGGAGACGAGGGCGCGGCTGACGGTCCCGTCCGGCCCGATGCGCAGCAGGAGACCGACGTGGGTGACTTCTCCGCTGTCGTCGACCCGGACGGGCACGGCGTCGACGTACAGGATCGGCATACGTGCGCGGGTCAGCTCCAGATCCTCGGGAGACAGCCAGCCGGGCGTGGTTTCGGTCTTGTCGGCCATCGGGTGATCGTACGTGGAGAACCGGCCGATCGGGGAGACCGTCGGCGTGCCGCGGTGCCCCGTGTATCGGCTGCTCACGTCACGTGATGCCCCGGCGCCGAACGGGCGGTTCCCCGGGCCTGTCGCCGCCTGCCGCTCACAGGGGAGGGGCGAACGGATCGGCACCGGACGTCGGCGGCTGCCCGCTCGACCACACCCGCGGGAGCGGCCCGCGACACCCTGGGTACCGCTCCGCGGAGTGGTACCCGGGGTGTGTGCCGCCGCCGCTGGCGGAGCCGGGCTCCGGCAGCGGTCACTGACGTGCCGTCAGTGGTACTGCCCGACCTGGTAGTCGCCCGCGGGCTGCTGGGTGATGACGTTCCCGCGGTTGAAGGCGTTGATGACGGCGATCTGGGTCACCAGGGCGGCGAGCTGGTCCTCGTCGTAGTGCTTGGCGGCGTTGGCCCACACCTCGTCCGGGACGCCGCCGGCCGCGTCCGCGATGCGGGTGCCCTGCTCGGCGAGCTCCAGCGCGGCGCGCTCGGCGTCGGTGAAGACCGTGGCCTCGCGCCAGACCGCGACCATGTTGAGGCGTACGGCGGTCTCGCCGGCCGCGGCCGCGTCCTTGGTGTGCATGTCGATGCATCCGGCGCAGCCGTTGATCTGGCTGGCGCGGATGTTCACCAGTTCGCGGGTCGCGGCCGGCAGCGTCGACTCGGCGAGCGCCTGGCCCGCGGCGATGATGTGCTTGATGGCCTTGGCCGCGACCGGGCTGGCCATGATGTTCAACCGAGCTTCCATGGTGCACTCCTGTGTCGTTGCTGGCGGTTACGTCTCTTGGACGGAACAGCCCGGCACGCTGTGACATGGACGCATGTGACGCGCGTCTCAGGACGAGGCCGGCGGCCGGTGACCAAGGCAGCCGACGGCCGGTCAGGGCAGGAAGTCGGCGAGGAGTTGGGCGAACTCCTCCTCGGTCACCACCTTGACGTCCAGCTCCTTGGCCTTGGCGAGCTTCGAGCCGGCCTTCTCCCCGGCGACGAGCAGCGTGGTCTTCCGGGAGACGGTGCCCGACGTCGTACCACCGGCCGCGAGGATGAGATCGCTCACTTCGGTGCGGTTCTTTCCGGCGAGCGCTCCCTTCATTCCGCCGGTGACCACCACGGTCTCGCCGGTCAGGGGACCCCCCGCCACGACGGGGGCGGGCGGCTCGGTCATGGTGACTCCGGCAGCGACCAGCTTGTCGATGACCGGACCGAGCGCGGCGATGTGCGCGGCGATCTTGGGCGCGTTGGCGGCGGGAAGCTTCGGCACCCTGGCCAGAGTGTCGGCGTCCGCGGCGCGTATCGCGTCCATCGTGCCGAAGTACCGTGCGATCTCGCGGGAGAGCGTGCGTCCGGTGCGGACCACACCGAGGGCGCAGAACACGCGGTTCAGCGGCTTGGCCTTGGCCGCCTCGATCTGCGCCAGCACGGTGTCGGCACGCTTCTCGCTCCTGGTCGCTTCGACCAGTTGCTCGCGGCCGAGAGTGAACAGGTCGCCGACGTCGGCGACGGCCCCGCTGTCGGCCAGGGCCTCGATGAAGGTGGTGCCGAGACCGTCGATGTCGAGCTGGTCCCGGCCCACGGCGTACCGCAGCGCGGCGAGCAGCCCGCAGCCGCCGCCCGTGCCGCCGGCACACTCCCAGCGCTCGCCGGAGGCGTCGATGTCGCCGCCGCACTTCGGGCAGGCCTCGGGCAGCTCGATCGGCGTCTCCGCGCCGGTTCGGAGGTCCACCACCGGGGCCTCGACGCGCGGGATGATGTCTCCCGCCTTGAAGACGCTGACGGTGTCGCCGATCATCAGTCCGCTGTCGCGGATGAACCGGGGGTTGTGCAGTGTGGCGTAGCGGACGATGCTGCCGTCCACTTCCACGGGCTCGAGTTCGGCACGCGGGGCGATGATGCCGGTGCGGCCGACGTTCCACTCGACGGCCAGCAGCTTCGTCCGGCGCTCCATGGCCGGAAGCTTGTAGGCCGTGGCCCAGTGGGGGTGGCGAGTGGCGAGACCGGCCTTCTCCTGCTCGGCGACGGCGTCGGCCTTGATGACCACGCCGTCGATTCCGAACGGCAGTTCGGCACGCAGAGCGGCGATCTGCTCGACGCGCCGCTGCACCTCCTCCAGCGTGGCGCACACCTGGAGCCCCACCGGCGTCGCGGACGTGGTCTGCACCCCTGTGGCCGCCACGGCGGCCATCATCGCCGCGTGCGTGTCACCGGTCAGGCCGACGACGCCGTAGGCGTAGAAGGTCGTCTCGATCACGTACGGACGGTCCTTCGCGCGGAGCGTCCCGGCGGTGCCGTTGCGCGGGTTGGAGAAGACCTTCGCGCCGTGCGCCCGCCGGATGGCGTTGGCGTTGTCGAACTGCTCGCGCGTGAGCAGCACTTCGCCGCGCACCTCGAACGACAGCGGTGAGGTGAGCCGTGCGGGCAGACCCACGACGGAACCGATCGCGTGGGAGATGTCCTCGCCGTGCGCGCCGTCGCCACGGGTGACCAACTGCGTCAGCCGACCGTCCACGTAGCGCGCGGCGATGGCCGCCCCGTCCAGCTTGGGTTCGGCGACATAGCCGCCCTGCACCGGGCCGCCGAGCCGACGTTCCACGGAGGCGCCCCACTTGACGAGGTCCTCGGCGCTGAAGACGTTGTCCAGGGAGAGCATGGGCACCACATGCGCGACATCGCCGGTGGGCGCCGCCCCGCCGCCCACCTTGCCCGTGGGGGAGTCCGCCCGCAGATGGTCCGGGTGCTCCAGCTCGTAGGCGCGGATCCCGGCCGCCAGCAGATCGTAGGCGGCGTCGTCGAGGGGGCTGGTCCCGTCACGGTAGTAGGCGGCGCACGCTCGCAGGGCCGTGTCCACGGCGGAGTCGTAGTCGTCCCGGGAGGCCGGCGGTGCGGCGATCACTGTCGTCATGCGCTGCATCATGTCGCGGGGGTCTGACACCCGGTCCGTGCGCGGGAGGTGACCGACGGCGCGGGTGGGCAGGCTGGGACGGGTGCAGTGCCGCGAGGCGTGTCAAGCGAATTTCGGTCCCGCGCCGTTCACACCCTGGACATCGGCGACGACCTGCGCCGATGCCGTCCGGTGGGATTCTGTGCCTGGGCCGGCGAGTGCGTTTCAACGTGCGCACAGGTGCGCATGATCCCGGTCGGTCCGGCACCACCTCCGAAATGGCTCGAGCAACGGCGAGGAACCCATGAACCCGAGCGACGCTGACCGCGCTGAACAGGTCGTCGCCGAGCGCGACGCCGAACCCGCGGCCGAGGCCAGGCCGCTGCTCGACGCCCCGCAGACGTCCGCGGCGGGGGTGGCGATGTGGCTCTTCGTTGTCGGTCCGCCGCTCGCCCTCATCGCCGTGGTGCCGTTCGTGTGGGGATGGGGCCTGTCCACGCTCGACATCGGCATGGCGGTGGTCGCCTACCTGGTGTCCGGGTTCGGCCTCACGGTGGGTTATCACCGTCTCTTCACGCACCGCTCCTTCAAGGCGCGGCGCGGCCTGCGGATCGCCCTGGCCGTGGCGGGGTCCCTGGGTGTCGAGGGCTCGCCGGTCCAGTGGGTGGCGAACCACCGCCGCCACCACGCCTTCGCCGACCGCGAGGGCGACCCGCACTCGCCGTGGCGCTACGGCTCCGACACCCGCGCGCTCCTCAAGGGGCTGCTGCACGCCCACATCGGCTGGATGCTGAAGCGTGAGCTGAGCAACCGCGCGCGGTTCGCGCCCGACATCGCCGCCGATCGCGACATGCAGGTCGTCGGCCGGCTCTTCGGGCTGCTGACCGCCGTCTCGCTCCTGGTCCCGGCGCTCATCGGCGGGCTCGTCACCGGCTCCTGGACCGGCGCGCTGACCGGGTTCTTCTGGGCCGGCGTGATCCGGATGGCCCTGCTGCACCACGTCACCTGGTCGGTGAACTCGGTCTGCCACGTCGCGGGCAACCGCCCGTTCATCAGCCGGGACAAGGCCACCAACTTCTGGCCGCTCGCCCTGCTGTCCTTCGGCGAGAGCTGGCACAACTCGCACCACGCCGACCCCACAGGCGCGCGCCACGGCGTTCTGCCCGGCCAGCTCGACCCCTCGGCGCGCCTCATCTGGATGTTCGAGAAGCTGGGCTGGGTCCACGACGTGCGCTGGCCGAGGCCGGACCGGGTGAACGCGCGGCTGCTGTCCGGACCGGCCGGCTCGCACGAGCCCGCGGCCTGACGCGCTCGCGTACCTCGTGCTCACGCCGGCTGCCGGACGAGAACGGGGCGGACACGCGGCCACGGTCGGCGGCCCCGCACGGGCCGCCGACCGTGGCCGGGCAACGTGACGTGAAACGCGGCGTGATCAGGCGGCCGGGATGCGGCCGCAGAGCCAGTTGCCCGGCTCCACCGGGTTGTCGCTGATCCAGAACTGACGCCACAGCAGCGCGAACTCCGCACGGCTGAGGTGGCCGTCGCCGTTCAGGTCGAGCAGTTCGAAGATGCCCGTCAACTCCATGGGCCGCCCGTTCCAGGTCTCGACGAGCCTGTGGTGTTCCTCCGGGGAGATGCGGCCGTCGCCATTGGCGTCCACGGCGTCGAAGACGGTCTCCGCGGTGGCGGTGACGTCCGCGGTCATCGTGGGCAACCTGTCCACGAGCGACAGCAGTTCCCCCATGTCGACCGCGCCGTCACCGTTCGTGTCCCCGACATCCAGCAGCGCTGCCCACCACCCCATCAGCAGCGTCTCCACCCGCGCCCGCAGCTCCGTGCCGGGGCCCACTCGCGGCAGCCGGCTCCAGCGGGCGACGAGCGCCCTGAAGTCCTCCTCGCGCAGATAGCCGTCACTGTCCGCGTCGAACGCGGCGAACATCCCCTTGAGCTTGCGCTCCTGAAACGCACTGGCCACGAGCGGCCCCCTTCGACGCCGAACCGAACCATGTCCCGCCGGCGGCCGCTCTCCGGGAGGACGGCCACGACAAAACTCTAGGTCGGGGCGTGCCCCGGGCTCCACGAGCACATGTGCGCGAGTGATCACCCTCGGGCGGACCGTGGTTCGGTGCGGGACCCCCGCAGGGACCTCCTCTCAGGCGGTGCGTCTCGCGTGCTCGGCCGGGCCGTGCGCGGGCCGATGGGGCCGTGGACGGTCTGCGGAACGCTTCAGTACGACGGCGCTGACGGGGACGACGGCGATCATCAGGGCACCGCAGCCGACGAGGATCGAGGGGGCGCTCGTGCGGTCGAGGAGGAATCCGCCGAGCGCCGCTCCTATGGGTGAGGCCGTCAGCAGTACGGCGCCACGCGCGGCCAGAACCGTGGTGAGGGAGTCGGCGGGCGCGCGGTCCTGGATCAGGGTGAAGGAGAGCGCGGAGTAGGGGCCGTAGACGAGTCCGGCGAAAGCGAAGCCGATGAGGGAGGGGACTGCGGTGTGCGTGAAGGCGAAGGGGAGCATGCCGACGCCGTGGCCCGCGATGATGCCGAGCATGGCCGGCCACAGGGGAAGACGTCTGGCCGCGCCCAGCGCGAGGGCGCCGGTGACGGCGCCGATGCCGAAGGCGGCCCAGTAGACGCCGAGCAGCCCCGCACCGGCGTCGAGGTCACCCGAGACGAACAGGGGCAGGGCGACTTCGACGGGGCCGAAGGCGAAGTTGAACACCCAGGTCACAAGGAGCAGGCCGAGGAGTTCCGGTCGGTGCCACAGAATGCTCAGCCCGCTTTTGGTGCCGGTGGCCGGCCTCGGCCGTGGTGTCGCCGAATCGCGCAGGGTGGTGCGGCCGACCTGCACGGCGAGCACCGCGAACGTCATGGCGTCCAGGCCGATGATCCACACCGGGGACACCACCCCTACGAGCAGGCCGGCGAGTGCCGGGCCCGCGGTCGTCGCGCCCCACAGGCTCGTGCTGAGGACGCTGTTGGCCGCCACACGCTGGTCGGCGGGGAGCAGGGGGACGAACAGCGCGTGCTTGCCCGCCTTGCCCCAGGCGTGCAGCAGCGAGGAAGCGCCCAGGAGCCCCACGTACACGGCCGGCGTGAGCACCCCCGCCACATGCGCGACCGGAACGGCCCCCAACAGCACGGCGCGCACCGCGGAGTCGGCGACCAGCAGCCGCTGAGCGGGAAGGTGCCGTGTCCATCTGCCCAGGAGCAGTGCGCCCAGGGCGCCGGGCAGGACGTACGCGGCGACAGCGACACCGACCAGCGACCCCTGACCGCCGTCCGGCCCCAGCGTGAGCGCGAGCCACGCGACGGCGACGACGCTCATCCCGTCGCCCAGGTCCGACAGCGCGAAGACCGGCATCAGCCGCCGGAAGGTCCGGTCGGCGAACAGCGAGCGGTACGGTCCGGGCACCGGTCGTCCCGGTTGTGCTGAGAACATGCGGGTCACGCTCGTGCTTCAAGCGTGCTTGAAGTCAAGGCCAGACCGGGAAAGGGGCGGGAATTGCGGTATCTGTCCATCGGTGAGCTCGCGGACCGGGCCCGCGTGCGCGCCTCAGCGCTGCGCTACTGGGAAGAGCGAGGGCTGCTGCCCGGCGCGCACCGTGAAGGCGGGCGCCGGGTGTGGCCCGCGAGCGCCGTGCGCCGGGTCGCCTTGATCAAGATGGCCCAGCGGGCCGGGTTCACCCTCGCCGAGATCACACAGTTGCTGGCCGACGACAATTCACCGTCCGCCACCCGCCAGTGGCGGGACATGGCAGAACGCAAGCTGCCCGAACTCGATGAGCACATCGCACAGACCCAGGCCCTCCGCCAGGCGGTCGCGGACTGCCTGGAATGCGGCTGCATGAACTTCGATCAGTGCGCCCTGCTCGACGCCCCGGACGCGACCCCCTGACCTCGGGGGCCGCGTCGCGAGCGGTACGTCAGGAACGCCGCGCCGAGGGCAGGGCGAGCGCGGCGACCACGGCGAGGACGCCCACGCCTGCGCAGGTCCAGAAGCCGGAGGTGAACGCCGCGTCCGTGGGCAGGCCCTGGGCCGTGGTGTGCGAGGTGATGACGGCGGCGACGACGGCGGTGCCGATGCTGCTGCCGATCGTCCGGGCGATCGTGTTGACGCCGCTGGCCTCACCGGTCTGCGCGGCGGGCACGCTCTCGATGATGGCGTTGGACATGGCCGCGAACGCGAAGCCGATACCGGCGCCGGTGAGCACTCCGGAGACCAGCACCTGCCAGATCGCGCCGTGCCCGAGGGCGGGCAGCACAAACGCGACCACGACGCAGACCGCCCCCATGAGCATCGGCACCTTGGGGCCGAACCGGCGGTCCAGGGCGCCGGCCAGCGGGCCGAACACGATCATCGTCAGGACGGTGGGCAGCAGGAACAGGCCCGCCTGCGAGACCGACTTGCCGAAGCCGTAACCGGTCGCGGCGGGGAGCTGCAGCAGCGTCGGGACGAGCAGGAACGTGCCGAACATCGCGAAGCCGAGGATCAGTGCGACCAGGTCGGTGGCCCAGACACCGCGGACCTTCATCAGGCGCATGTCGACGAGCGGTTCACGGACCCTCAGCTCGACCGCGACGAAGACGGCCAGGGCGACCACGCCGAGCACGAGCAGTCCTACGGTCCTGGTCTCGCCCCAGCCCCAGGTCTGCCCCTTGCTGATGGCCAGCAGGAGCGAGACCAGGGCCACCGACAGGATCCCGGCGCCGAGCACGTCGAGGCGTCCCGGCGTGCGAACCGGCGACTCTTTCATCCCGAAGACGGCCCCGAGCAGCGCGATGACGACCAGGGCCAGGGGGAACCAGAACAGCCAGTGCCACGACAGGTGCTCCACGATCGGGCCCGCGGCCACGATGCCGACACCGGCGCCGACGCCGAAGATCGCCGACAGCAGTCCGACGGTGACGCCGACCCTCTCCCGCGGCAGTTCGTCGCGCACGATCCCTATCGACAGCGGCAGGATCGCGCCGGCGGCGCCCTGCAGGGCGCGGGCGACGATCAGCACGACCAGGTTCGGGGCCAGCGCGGCGAGCAGGGTCCCCGCGGCGAGGATCGCCAGGACGGCTATCAGCACCCGGCGCTTGCCCACCATGTCACCGAGACGGCCGAGGATCGGCGTCAGGACCGACGCGGACAGCAGATAGGCAGTGATCACCCAACTGGCGTTCCCAGTGGAGGCGTTCAGTTCGCGCCCGACGGTCGCCAGTGCGGGCGCGACCAGTGACTGCAGGACGGCGAAGGCCAGGCCGCCCAGGGAGAGGAACAGCACCAGCATCGTGCCGTTGGTATGCCCGCCGACTGCCTTTTCCGGTGCGCCCTTTGAGTCGGCGAGGTCGCCCGACTCCTCTACAGATTGCGTCACGAGGATCCTCGAAGTCGTATGTAAACATCCGCTGACTTGAAGCCTAGTCAGGCCGGGGGAGTGAAGTCAACGCACGTTTACATCGGTCGCCCCGTGCGGGCTACGCTGGTGGCAGACCGGAAGGAACCCATGACAGCGAGCATCCCCCCGCACCTCTCCACCCGTGAGGACCCGGCGTCGTCCGCCCGGCCGGCGCCGCAGCGACGGCGCGACGCGGCCAACACCCGGCGGCTCCTGCTCGACGCCGCCAGGCGGCGGTTCGCCACCCAGGGGTACGCGGCCACCACGGTGCGGGAGATCGCCGACGAGGCCGGCGTCAACGTGGCGCTGATCAGCCGCTACTTCGAGTCCAAGGAGGGGCTGTTCGAGGCGTGCCTGCCCACCAGCGTCGAGGAGGTCGGCCGCGCGGCGGACGCCGTGGAGGACCTGGGTCAGATCTCCGAGATGATCGCGAGGGGCGCCGCCGAGGCCGGCCCGGAAGGCCCCAACCAGGTCATGCTGATGCTCCTGCTGCGCTCGTCCGGTGACGAGCGCGCCGAGCGGTTGCGGCTCAACGTGCTGCGCGGCTACAGCGAACGCCTGGCCGCGGCGGCCGGTCGCCCCGCGGGGGACCCCGGGGACGACACGCTCATGCTGCGGGCGCAGCTCGTCCTCGCGCTCTCGCTCGGAGTGGCGCTGCTGCGTTCCTCCACCCGACTCGAACCGCTCGCCTCGGCCACCGCCGCCGAACTCGCCGAGCCGCTCCGCGACCTGGTGGACACCGCGCTCGCGGGCCGCTGAGCCGCCGCGTCCCGCGCGGGACCGGCCCACCGGCTCTCACAGGGGCATCGAGAAGCGGCGGCACACGTGGACCCGGGCGAACTCGCCGCGCACCTCCGCGGCGTCGGTGAGCCGTGCGTGCGAGAAGGAGGCCATCGGGAGCAGGCCGGGGCGACGTTCACCGATGGCGCGGTCGGGTTCCCCTGGTGAACCGCGGCGGCGCGCGTCCGCCACCGGATTAGAGGGGCGGAAGGGGAGTCGCGTGCCAGTCGGCGGTGGCGGCGTCGGGCGTTGCGGGGTCGCAGGCCAGCAGCCGCCATGAGGCGGGCGACCAGGCGAAGACGGCGTCCTGTCCGAAGTGCCGCCCCAGGGCCCGGGCTCGGGAGTCGGTCAAGCCGGTGACGGCCGCGCTGATCTCGCGGTGGGTGCCGGCCCGGTCACCGCCCACGGCCGGCCACCACCGCAGGCCGGCGGTGTGGAGCCGGCCCAAGAGGTCGTGCTGCGCCCGGAGGTTGGCCCGATCCGTGGTGGGCCGGCCGGCGGGGTTGAAGGCGGTGAGGATGTGGATCGCCCGTCCGTCGGGGAGCGGATGGGGCAGACCTGCCAGGTCGCGCGGGGCGGGGCCCGGCGCGACACGCACCGTGTGGGCGGGGAAGGCGATGTCCACGACCGCGCTCAGATAGAGCGGCCACTGCGCGGGCTGAGCGACATGACGAACGGCAGGCACGAGGGTCTCCTTCGAGAGGGACCCCCTTACCTGCCGGCAGGGAGATCGATGCGGTCAGGCAGTCGGCCGACCACCTGACGGGCGCTGATGCTCGCACAGGACGCAGGCGAAGTCCAGGTCGCGGGCCGCCTTGCCGGAGGATCTCCGAGCGGGATCAATAACAGCGATCTTACGTAAAGTTGCTCAATAATTTGCGCTCGTTGTGAGGTCCCGTGCGGGGGCGGTGTCCTCTCGCCGCGATCACGCGGAGGAATCACCCCCGTTGAGTGCGGTAAGCGGGTGCCGGCCGGTGAACGCAAGCGGAAAGCAGGCCGCGTAAGCGGTCAGCCGCCACAACTGCCGTGACATTACGAGCCGTTGACAAAGCGGAGACACGCTAGAAACCTGATGACGCAGTTTCCGCAAGAAGTCGACTGACTCGCTCAAGCGCCGTGCACGGCTCGTCCCCTTCGCCCTCCTGCCGCGTTCCCCCCTCCACGGAATAGAGGACCCCCATGCAATGGAGACCCCTCGGCCGACGGTCGCTGTCCGGCGCCGTTCTGGCCGGGCTCATGACGGTCGGACTGTTACCGCTGCCCTTCGCCTCGGCCGCCCAGGCCGCCGCCCCGACCGCGCGGGCGGCGGCCGCCGACGTCAACCTCGCGCTCGGGCGTCCCGCCACGGCCGGCGGCTCACTCGGCGCGTACCCGGCGGGGAACACGACCGACGGCGCCCAGGCCTCCTACTGGGAGGGCCCGACCGGCTCCTTCCCCCAGTGGGTCCAGGTCGACCTCGGCGCCACGCGTGCCGTCGACCGGGTCGTGCTCAAGCTGCCCTCCGGATGGGAGACCCGCACCCAGACGCTCTCCCTCCAGGGCAGCACCGACGGCTCCGCCTTCGCCACCCTCTCCGGATCGGCCGGGCGGGTGTTCAACCCCGCGCAGGCCAACACCGTCACCGTCGACCTGACGTCCCCCACCGACGCCCGGTACGTGCGCGTCAACGTCGCCGGCAACACCGGCTGGAACGCGGCGCAGTTGTCGGAACTGGAGGTGTACGGCGAGGACGGCGGCCCCACCGACCCGCCGCCCACCGGCACCAACCTGGCCCGCAACAAGCCGGTCGAGGCCACCTCGTCGACGCAGACCTACGTCGCCGCCAACGCCACCGACGACTCCACCTCCACCTACTGGGAGGCGGCGGGCAACCCCGCGGACCTCACCGTCAAACTGGGGGCCGCCGCCGACGTCACCGCGGTCGTCGTCAAGCTGAACCCGGACCCGGCGTGGGGCCCGAGGACCCAGGGGATCCAGGTGCTGGGCCGAGGAGCGTCCGACACCGGCTTCACCTCGCTGCGCGACCGCGCCGACTACGCCTTCAGCCCCGGCACCGGCAACGCGGTGACCATTCCGGTCAGCGGCCGCTGGGCCGACGTGCGGCTCCGGATCTTCTCCAACTCCGGCGCGCCCGGCGGACAGGTCGCCGAGTTCCAGGTCGTCGGCACCGCCGCGCCCGCGCCCGACCTCACCGTCACGAGCCTGGACTGGACACCGGCCGCGCCGTCAGAGCGGGATGCGGTCACCGTGAACGCCGGCGTCCGCAACGCCGGCACCGCGCGGTCGGCCGCCACGACCGTGGACGTCAGCGTGGAGGGGACGGTCGCCGGCGGCGCCGCCGTGCCCGCCCTCGACCCGGGTGCCTCCGCCACCGTCGCCGTCTCCACCGGCACCCGCGCGGCCGGCAGCTACGCGGTCGCCGCGGTGGTCGACCCCCGCAACACGGTCGCCGAACTCGACGACACCAACAACAGCCGGAACGCCGCGAGCCGGCTGGTCGTCAGCCAGGCCCCCGGCCCCGACCTCGAGGTGGGCGCGATCACCACGAACCCGGCGAATCCGGCCGTGGGCTCGCCCGTCTCGTTCACCGTCGCCGTGCACAACCGCGGCACGACCGCCGCGGCGGCCGGTTCGGTGACCCGGCTCCAGGCCGGCACCACCACGCTGAACGGCACGACCGGCCAGGTCGCGGCCGGTGCCACGGTCGACGTGGCGATCGGCGGCACATGGACGGCGACCTCCGGCGGTGCCACCCTCACCGCCACCGCGGACGCCACCGGCGTGGTCACCGAGACCAACGAGAACAACAACGTGCTGACCAAGTCGCTCGTCGTCGGGCGCGGCGCCGCCGTGCCGTACACCGAGTACGAGGCGGAGGACGGCCGCTACACGGGCACCCTGCTCGCCGCGGACGCCAAGCGGACCTTCGGGCACACCAACTTCGCCACCGAGTCCTCGGGCCGCAGGTCCGTCCGGCTCGACTCCGGCGGCCAGTACGTGGAGTTCACCTCGACCACCTCCACCAACTCCATCGTGGTGCGCAACTCCGTCCCCGACGCCTCGGCGGGCGGTGGGGCCGACGCCACCATCAGCCTGTACGCCGACGGCACGTTCGTGCAGAAGCTGAACCTGTCGTCCAAGTACAGCTGGCTGTACGGGAGCACCGACGACCCGGAGGGGCTCACCAACCGGCCGGGCGGCGACGCGCGGCGGCTCTTCGACGAGGCGCACGCGCTGCTGTCGCGGACCTATCCGCAGGGCACGACGTTCCGTCTGCAGCGTGACGCGGGCGACTCGGCGGCCTACTACATCATCGACCTGATCGACCTGGAGCAGGTCGCCCCTCCGGCGGCCAAGCCGGCGAACTGCACCTCGATCACCGCGTACGGGGCGGTCCCCGGCGACGGGCTCGACGACACCGACGCCATCCAGCGAGCGGTCACCGCCGACCAGAACGGCCAGATCTCCTGCGTGTGGATCCCGGCCGGGCAGTGGCGCCAGGAGCAGAAGATCCTCACCGACGACCCGCTGAACCGGGGCCAGTACAACCAGGTCGGCATCCGGGACGTCACCATCCGCGGCGCGGGCATGTGGCACTCCCAGCTCTACACCCTCACCCCGCCGCAGAACGCCGGCGGCATCAACCACCCGCACGAGGGCAACTTCGGCTTCGACATCGACGACAACACCCAGATCTCCGACATCGCCATCTTCGGCTCGGGCACCATCCGGGGCGGCGACGGCAACGCCGAGGGCGGCGTGGGCCTCAACGGGCGCTTCGGCAAGAACACGAAGATCACCAACGTGTGGATCGAGCACGCCAACGTCGGCGTCTGGGTCGGCCGCGACTACTCCAACATCCCCGAGCTGTGGGGCCCCGCCGACGGGCTGGAGTTCACCGGCGTCCGCGTTCGCGACACCTACGCCGACGGCATCAACTTCGCCAACGGCTCGCGCAACTCCACCGTCTACAACTCCTCGTTCCGCAACACCGGCGACGACGCGCTGGCGGTGTGGGCCAGCAAGTACGTGAAGGACACCTCCGTCGACGTCGGCCACGACAACCACTTCCGCAACAACACCGTCCAGCTGCCCTGGCGGGCCAACGGCATCGCCGTGTACGGCGGATACGGCAACACCATCGAGAACAACATCGTCTCCGACACGATGAACTACCCGGGCATCATGCTCGCCACCGACCACGACCCGATCCCCTTCTCGGGCCAGACCACCATCTCGGGCAACGCCCTGTACCGGACCGGCGGCGCGTTCTGGGGCGAGGCGCAGGAGTTCGGCGCCATCACCCTCTTCGCCCAGGGCACGGACATCCCGGGCGTGACCATCCGGGACACCGAGATCCACGACTCCACCTACGACGGCATCCAGTTCAAGACGGGCGGCGGCTCGATGCCCGGCGTCAAGGTCACCGACGTCCGCATCGACAATTCCGTCAACGGCTCCGGCATCCTCGCGATGAGCGGCGCCCGCGGCAGCGCCGCCCTGACCAGCGTCACGATCACGAACTCGGCGCAGGGCAACGTACTCATCGAGCCCGGCTCCCAGTTCACCATCAGCGGCGCACCGGCAGGCCTGGCCGCCCGGCGCACGGCCGACTGATCCCCGGTGGGGTCCCCGGCTCCCGCGCGGGAGCCGGGGACCCCACCCGTTCACCCGGAGATCTGTTGCCGAACTGGCCGCTTCCCTACAGTTGTTGGCCGGGGAGCGGGGGGGCGGATGAAGCTCTGGGGGAGCCGTACGAAGAGACAGCAGGCACCGGACGAGGACGCCGCCACGGCGGCCCGGCTGGTCGAGGTCTGGTTCGGCGAGCTCGGACCCGAGGCGGCGGCGGAGCCCGCGCGACGATGGCGGGAGTCGGGGCGGCTCCATCCCGGCGACGCCCGCCGGCTCGCGGCCTGGTACCGGGAGCGCACCCGCCTCCACATACTCGGCGCGACGGCCGGCGAAGGGCCGCTGATACGGTCCGAATCGCCCGAGGACGCCGAGAGAACCCGCGCCGAGACGCTGTCGGTGACCCTCGACGTCCTCGCGCTCGGCCGATGGCTGAGGGCGCGGGGCTACGAGTAGACGCACGGCCGCGCCGGCGCCGGACGGGGCGTCAGAACAGGCCGAGTCCGGGGTCCATGCCCAGGCGGACGCGGCCCGCGGCCTCCATGGGGAGCGCGGAGTGGTTGGCGTGCTGGAGTGCGGCCATGCCGTCGCGGAAGAGGCGCTCCATCCGGTTCCCGCGGTAGAGCGGGGTGGAACCGGCCAGTTCGTAGAGCGCCACCAGGGTCCGGCGGCTCACCTGCGCGGTGTGCGTCATGGCGGCGCGCAGGGCGGCCCGCTGCTCGAGCGTGGGGGTGTCCCCGCGCTCGGCCGCGTCCTGCAGGGCCTGCGCGGCGGAGGTCAGCAGCAGCCGGACGGCCTGGAGCGCCGCCTCGGAGTCGGCCAGGAGGTACTGGGTGCGCGGGGACTCCGCCAACGTCGCGCCCGTGGCGTTCTTCTTGGTCAGCACGAGCGCGACCGTCTCGTCGAGGGCCGCCTGCGCGACGCCGAGGACGATCGCGGTGCAGCCGGGCAGCACCAGCGCGGGAAGGAAGCCCCGGTACAGCGGCTCGTCGATCCTGAGGGGCGCGTCCAGGGGCGAGAGGAAGTCGGCGGGGACGAGGGCGTCCTCGACCACCACGTCATTGCTGCCGGTGCCGCGCATGCCGCTGACGTCCCAGGTCTCCTTCACCGACCACTGGTCCCGGCTGAGCACGCACAGCTGTACGTCGGGCGTGCCCGCGGCGGTCGTGCGCGGTGCGCCGTCCTCCATCACGACGACGACCGCCACCAGCCACTGGGCCGCGTTGATGCCGCTGACGATCCTCCAGTGGCCGGAGACCCGGTAGCCGCCCTCGGCGGGAACGGCCGCCCCGGGCATCCCGGAGTTGGCGAAGGCGGGCTCGTGCCCCCGGCCCCAGATCCGTTCCGTCGCGGACTCGTCCAGCAGCGCCCCCACGAAGCCGAAGTTGGCGTTCCAGACCAGCCACGCCACGGAGGCGTCGATGCGGCCGAACTCCTCGTACACCTTCAGCACCGTGGTCAGCGGCGTCTGCGATCCGCCGAGTTCCCTGGGGGTGAGCAGGCGGAACGCTCCCGCGTCGCGGAGCGCCCCGTACAGCTCCGCGGGGACGTAGGCCCGGCGGTCGGCCTCCTCACTCGCGGCCTCGATGGCGGGCCGCAGCAGGGCGGGAAGGGCGAGCGGGTCGACGGTCGGCGAGCCGGGTGCGGTCGCGGAGGTCCCGGAGGTGTCGTGGGTGTCGGACATGGCGTCTCCTCGGGTGGCCCGGGCGCGGCGTGCCGGGCGCCCGGTGGTGCGGTGTCGCCGACAGGACGCGGGAGGCGGGGAGAAGTTCGATGCCCGCTCAGTGGTCCGCGTCACATTCGGCGGCCCGCGGGGCGGCGGGGTCCGCTCAGGGCGTCCCGAGGGTGTTCACATAGCTCGTCCCGCTGCCGGCGAGGCCGCTCACGGCCTTCTGCACCTCCGGCAGGGACTGGGCCCGCTCGGCGTTGTGGTAGAACCAGGCGACCTGCATGTCCCAGGTGCGTTTCCCGGTGAACGGCAGGTCCACGAACCAGGTGTTGAAGTTCACCGACATGTTCTCGGTCGGGTAGTACCCGCCGCTGGTGCGGTACAGGACCTTCCCGTCGATGCTGTAGGTGACGACCCCATGCGCGGCCGTCGTCACCATCGTGTGCCATCCGTCGAGGCTGGAGTCGGTGGCGCGGGTGACCCGGTCGCCCTCCACGGCGCTGCGCCAGGTCGTCGTGTCGAGCCTCGGCCCCGGGGCGCCCCAGCCCCCGTTGGGCTGGTACTCGTTGTCGAGCTCGCTGTACCGGGCGCGGTGGTGCGGAGAGATCATGTAGAAGCTCTCGTTGATGTGGTCGCCGTTGGCGCCGCTCGTGGGGCGGTCGTTGAAGTGGATACGGGCGGCGTAGGTCCCCGTCACGAACTTCATGCCGGTGGTGTGCACCTCGGCCTGGGTGGTGCCCTGCCGCGTCCCGTCGGTCGTGGCCCGCAGTTGCAGGACCTGGCCGCCCAGTGCGTCCTTGTCGGCGGGGAAGCTGACGCCGCCGGCCGACCAGGTGTTCCGGATCCCGGGGCCGCCCTCGCTGGTGCGGACCAGCCAGCCGTGCGCGTGGAGCGCCGGGTCGCCGGGGCCGCTGTAGTGGAAGTCGTCGAACATGATCCCGGACGGAGGCGCGGGCCGGACGGCGGGGGCGGCGGAGCCCCGGGCTGACGCGGACGCCGCAGCGGACGGGGACGCGGCCGAGGACGGGGACGCCGACGAGTCGGCGGCACCGCCGTCGGGTTCGTCGCCCCAGACGTGCCTGCCGTCCACGTACCCGGTCACCAGCTTCGACGCCTGGAAGGTGTCGTGGGCGGGGCTGAAGGAGCGGTCGTTGCTCTGGTTCAGCTTCCCGCCGTCCGGGCGGTACAACTGCAGCCCGATGGCCCCGCTCTTCGCGCCCGGGGCCAGCGTGCCCGCGGCCTTCGTGAAGGTGATCTCCAGGTAGTGGTCGGCGGTGGGGCTGGGGGTGTCCATCGCGACGGACTTCCCGACGATGTCGGAGCAGCCCGTCGAGGCCTGGACGCAGTTGAACGCGTACGGGGAGGGACCGTCCGCCGTGTAGTAGTACCGCAGGGCCACGTCGCCCAGGCTCACCCGGTGGTCGGAGGTGTTCACGATCTCCAGCCACGGTCGTGCCGCCGCGGCGGTCGCCGGCGCGCCCGCCTTGTACCGGACGGTCAGCTCGGGGGGCGGCTGGTGCGCGTCACTCCACACGGGGTAGAGCGCCGTGCCGCCCGCGGCCACAACGACCACCAGCAGCAGGAGCTTCACCACTCCCCACGCACGCCGGCGCGGACTCCGTCGGCCGGCATCCACGGGACGGGTGGGGCGCGTCGGACGGGTGGGACGGCCGGGGCGGCCGGAACCAGTGGAGGGGCGGGCAGAACCCACGGAGGCTCCTAGCTCGGTGGAGGGGCGATGCCGAGGGCATGCGGTGCGTTCGTCGGTCTCTGTGGCCGGGCGGCGGGCCCGCGCGGGCTAGGAGGCGCGGCCCGGGGCGGGCAGGCTCCAGGAGTCCTCGGCGGTGGTCCACCGCTGTTCCGGGACGGCGGCCTGCGGCGCCGGCTGGGGGGCGGTCACATCGGGGGCGTCGGCTCCGACGCCGCCGACCTCGATCTTGGCGCGGGTGCCCCAGTTCGTGCTCCGCAGGGTGGCCAGCGACCACAGCCGGAGCGGCAGCAGCAGCCCGAGGTTGAGCAGCGCGTACAGCGGGGCGGCGAGGAAGGTCAGCACGCGGTCGACGATGCCCACCTGCGCGGCGCCGCGCAGGTAGTGGACGGAGCGGACCCAGGCCATGACGCACATGTAGGCGACGTAGCCGGCCAGCAGGGTCCAGCCGTGCGGGTTCATGAGGATCGCGACGAGCGAGGCGAACAGCGCGCCGGTGAAGGCCACCCAACTGGCGAGCTCGACCAGGTTGAGCCACCAGTACATGCGTCGCAGACGGAACTTGCCGAGGAGCAGCGAGCCCTCGCGGATGAACGACTTGCCCCAGCGGATCTGCTGGCGGACGTAGTGGCCGAGGCGCTCGGGTACGTCGGTGTAGCCGACCGCGGAGGGCTGGATGAGGGACAGGCCCTCGGTGAGGCAGTAGTACGTCAGCCGGCGGTCGTCGCCGAAGGTCGCGGGGCGGCCGAGGAAACGCTGGTCGAGGAAGTCGTCCAGGTGCTTGCGGACGACCCACCCCCGGTACATCGCCAGCGACCCGCAGGCGCACAGCACCGAGCCGAGTCGTGAGTACGCCACCCGCTCCCCGAGGAAGGCGTTGACGTAGCGCATGTCGATGAGACGGGTGAGGAGGTTCGTGTCGCGGTTGTGCGCGAGCACCAGCCCGGTGACGCACTGCACACGGCGCTTGGAGAAGGGCTCGGCGAGCTCGGCGACGGCGTGCTGGTCGAGCACGGTGTCGGAGTCGACGCACAGGTACACGTCCGCGTGCGGTTCCTGCCCGAAGCCCGCGGCGAGGCCGTGACGCTTGCCGCGGTTGGCGGGGAAGCGGATGAAGTCCAGGCGCACCCCGGCGCGCTGGAACTGGGGACGCATCTCCTCGACCAGGGCGCCGGCCGAGTGGTCCGAGGAGCAGTCGTCGACGACGGTCAGGGAGTGCGGCGTGAGGGTCTGCGCGAGGAGCGACTCCAGGCAGCGGCGGAGCATCGCGGGGGCCTCGTTGTATGCGGTGACCACTCCGTGGATGCGAAGGCGGCCGGCCGGTTCGTCGAACGTCAGCTCCGGACGGCGGCGCCGGCGTATGGACAGCAGCAGCTTGAGGGCGAGGAGGGAACCGACGGCCACTCCGTACCAGTGCAAATGACCGAGGGACCACGAGGTGTGGTCCCAGGAACCCGCGAGATTGTGCATGAAGTGCGAAGACCTCCCAGCGGACACTCCCACCTCCCGGATCGAGCCGATGGCGAACACACGTACTTCGCACGAAGGTAACTCCCGCCAAGCGGCCATGAAAGGTGCATCCCTGATTAATTCCCCACTCGGGATGTCAATTGGGCTGCTATGAACGCCTTGTGAGCCAAGCGGACATGGTGTGTGAAAGTCCTCACATCGACCACGCCGGCCAAAGGTCCCGGGTCGAAGGTCCGTAAAAGCCGCGGGCGTCCGGGGTGCGTGTGATCTTCCGGACAATGGACGACCATTGGCAATTCTTGACACAAGCCAGAACCGGCAGCCACGGACCGTTCATTGTCAGGTCGGGCCTTTGACCCCGGACGGTGCGAAATTGCGCGGCATGGAGACACCTCACATGGGTATCGATGCCGGGCTCGCCGCGAAGATGAGCATGGCGGAGCAGCACGAGTACTTGCGCTCGAAGGTGACGCGGCGTCGCGTGGTGCTCGGCGGGATCGCCGGCGCCGGCGCCGTCGCCGCGTCCGGAATGCTCGGCGGGGTCGCGCGGGCACAGGCCCCGACCCCCTCGCTGCTGACCAAGCCGGCCACCGGCCACGTGGACGGCGCGCTGGTCGCCCCGTTCGGTCGGCACCTGCAGTTCGGCGCCGACCCGAAGACGCAGTTCACCATTTCCTGGCAGGTCCCGCTGGCGGTCCGCAAGCCGTTCGTCCGGATCGGCCTGCAGCCGTGGTCGCTCAGCCACAAGATCGAGGCCGAGGTCCGCGACCTGCACACCCCGCAGCTGCTCAACAGCAAGCTGCCGCCGGTCGACCAGTACTACCTGCACGCCCAGGTCCACGGTCTGCGCCCGGGCACGACCTACTACTACGGCGTGGGTCACGACGGCTTCGACCCGGCCGGCGCCGCGGCCTTCGCCACCATAGGTTCCTTCACCACCGCGCCCGCCCACAACGAGCGCTTCACCTTCACCGCCTTCGGCGACCAGGGCGTCAGCTACCACGCCCTGGCCAACGACTCGCTGATCCTGGCCCGGAACCCGGCCTTCCACCTGCACGCCGGCGACATCTGCTACGCCGACCCGGACGGCTCCGGCCAGCAGAGCGACTCGGCCGACTACGACGCCCGCACCTGGGACCAGTTCCTCGCGCAGACCGAGTCCGTCGCCTCGCGCGTGCCGTGGATGGTGACGACCGGCAACCACGACATGGAGGCCTGGTACTCGCCGAACGGCTACGGCGGCCAGGAGGCCCGCTGGACGCTCCCCGCGACCGGCCACGCCCCGGAGACCCAGCCGGGCGCCTACTCCTTCGTCTACGGCAACACCGCGGTGATCGCGCTGGACGCCAACGACGTGTCCTACGAGATCCCGGCCAACTACGGGATCACCGGCGGCAAGCAGACCGCGTGGCTGGACCGCACCCTGGCCGGCTACCGCAAGCAGCGCGGCATCGACTTCCTGGTGGTGTTCTTCCACCACTGCGCCTACTCCACCACCAACAACCACGCCTCCGACGGCGGTGTGCAGGCGGAGTGGGTGCCGATCTTCGAGAAGCACCAGGTCGACCTGGTGATCAACGGCCACAACCACGTCTACGAGCGGACCGACGCGATCCGCAAGGGCGCGGTGTCGCACCAGGTGCGGATCGGCGACACCACGCGCCCCGCCACCGACGGCACGGTCTACATCACCGCGGGCGGCGCCGGCCGCAGCCTGTACAGCTTCCCGGTCGCGGACAGCTACGAGGGCCACGAGAACGAGGTCGACCCGGTCCCGACCTGGCACTCGGCCAAGGGCGGCGGCCAGGTCGTGGACACCGTGCACTGGTCGCGGGTCCGCTACACCGGTTACTCGTTCATCTCCGTGGACGTCGAGCCGGCCCGCTCCGGGCACGAGGCGAAGCTGACCGTCTCCGCGATCGCCGAGACGGGGCAGCGCATCGACCACTTCACGGTGGCCCGCCGCACCACGTGACCTGTGCGGTCGGGGACGGTCGCGTCGTGGGGACCCGCGACGCGACCGTCCCGTTCCGGTCGGCTCCCTACGAGGGGCCCGAACGGCCCGCGGCCGCCCCCGTCCCGTCCGCTCCGGGACGTCCGGCGCGGCGGCGATGGCTGGTGTCGCACCAGGGGTAGCTGCGACTGCGGCGGCACGCGCAGACGGCCACCACGAACCGGTCGGAACGCACGACCCGGCCGTCGTCGAGGACCACCTCCACGGGACCCTCGATCAGGATCGGGCCGTCCGCGGTGAGCGTCACGCGGGTCGGGGACGGTTCACCGTTCGCGTTCGCCACGGACCACCACCAGCTCTTCCTTCTCCTCGCCGGGCGCGATCAGCCCCCGGGACTCCAGCCAGCGGGCACGGCGGCGCAGCACCGGCCCGAACGCGACGCAGCGGCGTTCGGTGACGACCGCGCGCAGCCCGGCACGGCGCAGGCGGATCAGGGTGCGTTCCACACCGCACAGCCCGGAGTGCACCAGCAGCAGCACCCCGCCCGGTGCCAGCATCGGCGGTACCTCCGCGCAGATCCGGTCGAGCAGCGCCCGGCCCTCGGGCCCCGCGTCCCAGGCCAGGGTGCGGCCACGGCGGGGCAGCCCGGCCCGCGGTGACGGCACGTACGGCGGGTTGGCCACGACCAGACCGAAGCGACGGCCGGCGACGGGCTCGGTGAGGTCGCCCCGCAGCACCCTGACGCGCAGCCCGTTCAGGCGCGCGTTGCACCACGTCGTGCACACGGCACCGACGGAGGCGTCGACGGCGGTCACCTGCGCGCCACCGCGCTCGGCGGCGGCCAGGGCGAGCACGCCGGAGCCGGTCCCCAGATCGAGCACGGCGATGCCGTCCGGCAGGGGCTCACGCCTGAGCGCGTCCCTCAGCAGGAGCGTGTCGTCCTGTGGCCGGTAGACCCCCGGTGGGCACAAAAGCCGCATAAAGCGCCACTACCCAGACGTTCGCGATCAAACGTGCTGCCTGCGACGCGGCGGTCGACGCCACAGGGGATCGGTGTCGAGACGGGCCGGCAGGTCGCGGGGGTCCCGGTGCACGGCGGCCGCGCCCGCCGCCTCCATTTCCGCGCGGCCGATGCCGCGGCCCGGGCCGCGCGTCCCGCATGGAGCGCCGGGCCCTGGGCAGGCGTCCCCGTGGCCCGACCCGGCGGAGCGAGGGGAGGCGCGTCATGACCATCGCCCCCGACCTGAGGAACGAACCCGCGGCCCCTGCCGCACGCGGGCCGTTGTCCGCGGCCGTCCTGGACGCGCTGACCGCGGGGCCGCCCGCCGCCCCGCTGCCCGACCCGGGCGCGGCGGTCGAGCGGGCGCACCCTTACGGCGAGGACCTGCACCTGGCCCTCCACGTCTGCTACGAACTGCACTACCGCGGACTCGCCGGCGTCGACCCCGCCTGGGAATGGGATCCCTCCCTGCTGCGACTGCGCGCCGGCATGGAAGCCGTCTTCGAGAGCGCGCTGCGGGCGGACACGGCAGGCGCCGACGACCGCCCGGCGCTCGAAGCGGAGCTGGACGCGCTCCTGACCGAGCCCGTGGACGGACACGGCGTCTCCCACCACTTGCGCGACGACGGCACATGGCAGCAGATGCGCGAGTACTTCGTCCACCGGTCGGTGTACCAGCTCAAGGAGGCCGATCCGCAGGCCTGGGTGATCCCGCGGCTGACCGGCCGCGCCAAGGCAGCGCTGGTCGCCGTCGAGTACGACGAGTTCGGCAGCGGACGTGCCGAGCGCGTGCACGCACAGCTCTTCGCCGACCTGCTGCGCGACGCGGATCTGGACCCGGCCTACGGCCACTACGTGGACTCGGTCCCCGCGGTCACGCTGGCCACCGTCAATCTGATGTCCCACCTGGGCCTGCACCGCCGGCTGCGCGGCGCGCTCGTCGGGCACTTCGCCGCGGGGGAGATCTCCACCGCGCCGAGCGCCCGCCGCATGGTGCGGGCGCTGGACCGCCTCGGCGACGGCGGTCCCGCGTGCCGGCACTTCTACAGCGAGCACATCGAGGCCGACGCGGTGCACGAGCAGGTCATGCGCCGCGACGTCGTCGGTGACCTGCTGGCGCGCGAACCCGCGCTCACACCGGACGCCGTGTTCGGGGTGCGCGCCACCGGACTGCTCGAACAACGCCTGGAGGACCACCTGCTGAGCGCATGGCGCAGCGGACGCTCGTCCCTGCGCGACCCGACGCCGGGCCCGTCCCGGACCACAGAGGAAGGCCGCTCCCTATGAGGCCGACGACGCCGACAACGCTGACGACGACAACGCGAGGCACCCCGGGCGGTGTGCTCCCGCGCGCGGTGGACACCCTCGAGGAAGGGACGTGGCTGGACGGCCCGGCCGGGATCGTCCGCAAGGCCGTACGGGCCCTTCCACTGGGCCGGGGGCGGGACGCGCTGCGCGGCCTGTGGCTCGGCCACCCGCTGCACCCGGTCCTGGTGCAGATACCGATCGGGGCCTGGACCTCCGCCGGGATCCTCGACCTGCTCCCCGGCGAGAGCCGCGCCGCCCGCCGGCTGGTGGCGGTGGGCCTGGTCTCCGCCGGGCCCGCGGCCCTGGCCGGATGGGTGGACTGGGCGGAGCAGCGTCCCCGGCAGGCCCGCGTGGGCCTGGTGCACGCGGTGGCCAACCTCGCGGCCGTCACGGCGTACGCCGGCTCGTTGACGGCCCGGATCAAGGGACGCCCCTTCCTCGGCAAGGCACTGGGCTTCGGCGGCATGACCATCGCCACGGTGGGCGGCGTGCTCGGCGGCCATCTCGCGTACCGGCAGGGCGCCGGCGTCAACCACGCGGAGGCGGTGTCCGTACTGGTCGAGCCCGGCTGGCACCGCATCGGGGTGCCGGAGGAGTTCCCGGTCGGCGAGCCGGTGCGGCGCATGGCCGACGAGGTGGCGGTCGTCGTGGTGCACGAGGACGACGGCCGGCTCTACGCCCTGGCCGACCGCTGCAGCCACATGGACGGCCCCCTGCACGAGGGCAAGGTCCTCGAGGGCTGCCTCGAATGCCCTTGGCACGGCAGCCAGTTCCGGCTCTCGGACGGCATGAACGTCCAGGGCCCCGCGACCGCGCCGCAGCCCCGCTTCGAGTGCCGGATATCGCCCGACGGCCAGGTCGAGGTGCGTATCGCGCAGAGCTGAGGGGCGACCGGGCCGTGGACGCGCCGGCCCTGCGCCGCGTCTGCTGTGCGCGGGGTGTTCAGTCACCCGGCCGGGCCTTCGAACGTGCGCGGAAGGCGGCGACGTTGCGCCTGTTGCCGCACGACTCGTACGCGTGCCAGCGCCGGGTGCCGCTGCGCGTGGTGTCGTAGAAGACGTGCGTGCACAGCTCGTTGCCGCAGGCGCGGATGCGCGGCCAGGTGCCGTCGCCCATGAGCCTGGCCACCGCGAGGAAGATGCCGCCGATCACGGGGTCGCCGTCCACTTGCCGCAGGCGTACCTGTCCTGGCGCGACGAACGCCGGCCGCAGCGTGACGGCGGCGGCGCGCTCCGTGAGCTGAGCCCGGACCGGCGCCGCCTCCTCGCTGTCCCGTGAGACCACCATCCGCATGAGGAGGTCGCGCAGGGAGCGGACCTCGGCGATCCGTTCCGCGGACGGCACCGCCGTGTCGGGGTGCCCGAACGGGCGCAGGATGATGCCCGCCGCCCGGTGCGTCCCCAGCGCCTCGGGCAGCGCGGGGGTGGTGCCGTGCGGCCGGGAGTTGAGCAGGTCCACGATCGCCGTGGCGGTCGGGGAGATCGCCGGCCGTGCGTCGTCGCGCGCCGTGTTCGAGTCGCTGTGCATGGCACGGCCTTTCTAGAGGGCCAGTTCGGCCCAGATGGTCTTTCCGTCGGGCCGTTGCCTGGTGCCCCAGCGTTCGGCGAGGTGCGCCACGATGAACAGCCCGCGCCCTCCTTCGTCGAACACCCGGGCCCTGCGCAGATGGGGAGCGGTGTTGCTGCCGTCCGACACTTCGAGGATCAGGGTGTCCTGCCGGATCAGGCGCAGTTGCACGGGCCCCACGCCGTAGCGGATGGCGTTGGTGACCAGCTCGCTGATGACGACCTCGGTGGTGAACGCCATGTCCTCCAGGCCCCAGCTCGCCAGCCGGCGCGAGGCGAGGTCGCGGACGTGTGCGACCTCGGCGAGATCCGGAGGCACCTCCCAGTCGGCGACCTGTTCGCCGTCGAGTTCCCGGGTGCGGGCGATGACGAGGGCGACGTCGTCCTTCGAGTCCACGTCCACCAGCAGGTTCAGGACGTGGTCGCAGGTGTCCTCCAGGGAGGGGCTCGGCTCGGACAGGGCTTTCCGCAGCCGTTCGAGTCCTTCGTCCAGCCCGTCCCTCGCGGACTCGACGAGACCGTCGGTGTAGAGGGCGAGCAGGCTTCCCTCGGGGACGTGCAGTTCGGCCGTCTCGAAGGGGAGTCCGCCCACGCCCAGCGGGGGACCGGCGGGGATGTCGAGATACTCGGCCGGCGAGCCCGGACGTACCAGGGCCGGCGGGGGATGGCCGGCGCTGGCGGCCGTGCAGACGCGCGAGACCGGGTCGTAGATCATGTACAGGCAGGTCGCGGCGAGCTCGCCGGCCTGGGGTGCGCCGTTGTCGTCCGCCTGCACGCGTTCCATGTCCGTGCCGAGCCGGATGATCAGGTCGTCGATGTGGGTGAGCAGTTCGTCGGGCGGCAGGTCGATGTCGGCGAGGGTGCGCACCGCGGCGCGCAGCCGCCCCATCGTCGCCGAGGCGTGCAGGCCGTGCCCGACCACGTCGCCCACCACCAGGGCGACCCGGGCTCCCGAGAGCGGGATGACGTCGTACCAGTCGCCGCCCACTCCTGCGCATGAGTCCGCGGCGATGTACCGGGTGGCGGCCGACACCGCCGGCTGCTGGGCGGCCACCTGCGGCAGGAGGCTCTGCTGGAGTGCCAGGGACGTGTTGCGTTCGCGGGTGTAGCGACGCGCATTGTCCACGTACACGGCGGCCCGTGCCCCGATCTCCCGGGCCAGCAGTACGTCGTCGGCGTCGAAGGCGGCCCGCTGCCCGGAGCGCGAGAAGAGCGCGACGCCGACGGTCACTCCCCTGGCGCGCAGGGGGACCGCCAGGGTGGAGTGTGCCGCCTCCGCGCCGCCGCCGACGGCGTCGGCGGGACCGGGGATCCGCGCCGGCATGGGTTCGCCCGTCCTCAGGGCGAGGGCCGGTGCCGACCCTTGCGGATAGGTGACGGCCTCGCCCGGCCGCGCGGGCGCCTGGGGGTCGGCCGAGCCCGAGCGCCGGGCCGTGCGGCGCAGCGTGACGTCGCCCAGCCGGGGCCCGGCGGCCCCGGTGGGGTCGTCCACGCCGCGCAGCACCCAGTCGAAGATGTCCACGGTGGCGTCGTCCGCGAAACCGCGAACCGCCACGTCGGCCAGTTCCTCGGCGGTCCGGGTCACGCTCAGGGTGCTGCCTATCCGGCTGCCGGCCTCGCTCAGCAGGCTCAACCGGTCACGGGCGATCATCAGCCGTTCGAGCCGCCTCTCGCCGGCGACGCGGACACGGCAGACGGCCGCGCTGATACCCACCGCGGCCGCGATTGCCGCGACGACTGTGATCCGGCTGTCGGCACCGAGGTCCGGGCGGAGGATCCCGTAGACCGCGGAGACGGCCGCGAGGTTGAGTACGCCCACGATCACCGTCTGCCGCAACGGGAGCAGGGCGCCGGCCACCACGGGGATCAGCACGGAGTACTCGGGCAGTCCCATGACGTAGACGTGCGCCACGGCCAGGGCGGCCTGGAGGCCGGAGAACAGGACAACGGAGAGGACGAGAACGGCGAAGCGTTTGCCAAGGCGGATCGATTGCACGAATGACACCTCAATGGGGGACGGGGGCTGGAAGTCCAGTGCCCTGTCTGGCGCCGGGTGCCGTTTAGGGGATCACCAGGAGGTAATCGGGAATCGGCGTTTGACGCTTTCCCATAGAACGCGTCACATCGGGAGGCTCATCCCGAATATGTCGAACTGCTCGTTATTTTTTTCGTACGGCCCGGGGCGTGGGTCGCGCGCGACACCCTTGTTTGGTGCTAGTCGATCGGTCGTCTATTTTGTAGTGGACTGAACGTCTACTCATGGAGACACGGACACATGCGCGTCGAGATCTGGACCGACATCGCCTGCCCCTGGTGCTACATCGGCAACGCCCGCTTCGAGCGGGCCCTCGCAGGCTTCGAGCACCGCGACGAGGTCGAGGTGGTGCACCGGTCGTTCGAGCTCAACCCGGACGCCGAGAACCGCGCGACCCCCATCATCGACGCGGTGGCGGCCCGGTACGGGCGCACCCGCGAGCAGCAGATCGCCCGGGAGGAGCAGGCCGCGTCCGAGGCGCGCGCCGAGGGGCTGGGCTTCCGGATCGGCGGCCGTGTGGAGGGCAACACCTTCGACCTCCACCGCCTCCTGCACTTCGCCATGGCCCGCGGCCGCCAGGCCGAGCTGCGGGACCTCGCCTTCGAGGTCAACTTCGCGGACGAGCGCTCCGTCCACGACACCGAGACCCTCGTCGCCCTCGCCGTCGAGGTGGGGCTGGACGCCGCAGAGGCGCGCGCGGTGCTCGGCGACCCCGACGCGTACGCCGAGGACGTCCGGTCCGACGAGCGGCTCGCGGCCGAACTCGGCGCGGGAGGTGTGCCGTTCTTCGTCCTCGACCGGAAGTACGGCGTCACGGGCCTGCAGCCGGTGGAGCTGTTCGCCCGGGCGCTGGAGCAGGCGTGGGAGGACCGGCCGGCAGCCCGGGTCTGATCCCCGCATCGGGGGGGGATCCCGTGTTCCCCAGTGGTGCTCGAGCGGTCACTGTTCAGCCCAACGCGTAGCTGGATCAGCCCAGTTGGCGCATGATGGCACATGCGTGCGGCAAGCGATGACCGGTGGACGAGAGCACGGCGAGCATGATGGGGGCGGGTACGGGTGAACAGACGTGAGCCGGTGCTGCTCGCGGCGGCAGGGGCACTGCTGCTGGCGGGCTGCACGGGCGGGGTCCCGACGGACGAGGGCACGGTCTCGTTACCGGGAGCCTCCGCGAGCGGCCGGAGCAGTGGCAGCCCGTCCCCGTCGGCGACACCGGCGAACGAGCCGTTGACCCTGGCCGAGAGCGTGGCACCGAAGACCCGGTCCGCCGCGGCCGACTTCGTCCGCGGGCTCACGGTGCGGCCGGACTACTTCGGGTCCGGATACCGCAGGCGGGACCCGTACGAGACCGGGCCGGCCACCTGGACGGTGCTCGGCGACGATTGCATCTGGCGGCGCGAGTCGCTCGCACCCACCGTGCTGGCCAGTCTGACGCGCGCCTTCGTCCGGCCGGCCGCCGGCGGAAAGGGGCCGGCCTACCTGTCTCTGACGGTCACCGTGCACGCCTCGGTGGTCGCGGCGCGCAGGGACATGGCCGTCTCCCTCGAGGAACCCCTGCGCTGCCCGACGCAGCAACTGACCGCCACGGAGCGGGTGCAGCACATGGCCTCGCGCGGCGACCCGTTCACCGAGCAGCGCACGGCCACGTCCGACGACAACCTCACCGAGTTCGGCGAGTACGTCGCGGACGGCGACGGGACCCCCCGTCGCTTCGACTGGTTCAAGCACCGCCTCGGCCCGGTGACCGTGGCCGCGACCGTACGGCACGCCCCCGGCGGCACGGAGGAGGAGAAGACGGCCGTCACCGAGCAGGCCCTGGCGGGTGTCGGATACGTCACCGCCGACATCGACCGTCTGGGCAGGCAGGCGCAGGGCACGCAGGCGCCCAGTGGTGAGGCGAAGGGCGCCCAGGTGCCCAGTGGCGACGCGGAGGGCGCGGGCGATGAGTGAGGCGATGCGGCCTTCCGACCCCTTGGCCGTGGGGGGCTTCCGGCTGCTGCGGCGGCTCGGGGCCGGCGGTATGGGCGTCGTCTACCTGGGGCGCTCCGAGGCCGGTGCGCTGGCCGCCGTGAAGGTCATCCGGGCGGAGAGCGCGGCCGACGAGGAGTTCCGCGTCCGGTTCGCCCGGGAGGCGGAGCTCGCGGGACGGGTCGAGAGCCCCTGGGTGGTCCGGGTGCTCGGGGCGGACGCCACGGCGCCCGAGCCGTGGCTGGCGACCGCGTTCGTCGCCGGTCCCTCGCTCGGTGAGGCGGTCGGGGAGCACGGCCCGCTGCCGCCGTCCGCGGTGCGGGTCCTGGGAACGCTGCTGGCGGAGGCGCTGGGGGCCGTGCACGACGCCGGACTGGTGCACCGTGACGTGAAGCCGGGCAACGTCCTGCTGGCCGTGAACGGCCCCCGTCTGATCGACTTCGGGATCGCGAGGGCCGCCGACGACACGGCGCTCACCGCCTCTGGCCTGGTGATCGGCACGCCCGGCTTCCTCGCCCCCGAGCAGGCCCGGGGAGAGCAGGCCGGCCCCGCGAGCGACGTGTTCGCGCTGGGCTGTGTCCTGGCGTACGCCGCGACGGGCCGGACCCCGTTCGGCAGCGGCACCCCTGATGCCCTGCTGTACCGCACCGTGCACGACGAGCCCGACCTCGACGGTGTGTCGGGCGAGCTGCGCGCGGTCCTGGACGCCTGCCTCGCCAAGGACCCGCGGGCCCGGCCCGCACCGGAGGAACTGCGGGCCCGGCTCGCCGAGGACGCCCCCGCAGCTCCCTCGGCCTGGCTGCCGGACCCGGTGGCCCGCACGGTCGCGGAACGTTCCGCCGAGAGCCTCGCCCTGCCGGACATCGAACCCACCGTGGTGGACGAGCCCGGCGACGCCTCGCGACCGCGCAAGCGCCTCACGTCGCGCCGCCGTCTGCTGGTGGCCGGAGGGGCGGTGCTGCTGGCGGGCGGCGCCTCGGGCGCGGCGCTGTGGGCCGCGGGCCGCGACACCGACCACACCGGCGGCGAGGCGAAGTCGGCCGCCGAGCCCACGTACGTGCTCGGCGTGCAGGTGACCCGCACCGGACCGGACGCGAACCTCGGCAAGGCCTGCGAGCGGGCCGCGCAATTGGCCGTCGCCGAGCACAACGCCGCCGCCGGCAGCGCCTTCACCGTGCGGACCCGTGTCCGCGACGACGACGGGACCGTCGACGGGGCCACCTCGGTCGCCCACGAATTCGCCGCCGACCGCGACGTGTTCGCCGTGTTCGGGCCGACCGGCGAGGTGTCCATGCGGGCGGCCTCGCGGGTCTACGCGGCCGCGAACCTGACCAACGTCTCCAGCACCACCGGGCAGAGCGACTTCTTCGTGTCGTCCCCGACGGTCACCTTCCAGACCGGCGCGCCCCACGAGGCGGGTGGCACGGCGATCGCGCTGAGCGCGCTGGCGTCCGGGCAGGTGGGCCGGGCCGGGGTCGTCATCGACCGGGCCGGCGGGTCGATCATGCACGACCAGGGCAACGTCGTGGTGACCTCGTGGCGGCAGACCCTCGGAGCCGAGGTGCTGCCCCGGGTCGTCGCCGAGGACACCGACGACGGCCCGGCGGCCGTGCGCGAACTGCTGTCGCGCGGTGTCCAGGACTTCGTGTACCTGGCGCCCCTGGAGGCGACCGTGCGCGCGGCCGGGCAACTCGCCCGGGCGGGCTTCACCGGCCCCCGGTGGATGTCCCACCTCTTGTACGGATCGGACTTCCCGCGCCTCGCGGGCGCCGCGGGCGAGGGCTGGTACGTCGTCACCCCCGCCGTCGACCCGGCCGTGCTCAGGACGAAGGAGGCCACCCGCTTCACGGCCGCCTGGCGGGCGCGCTACGGGAGCACCCCGGAGCCGTACGCCACCGAGGCGTACGACAGCGTCCGCATGGTGCTGCGGGAGTTCGCCCGTACGGTGCCCTCCGGAGGCGGGCGTCCGGCCCGGCCCGCGCTCGCCGCGCGGCTCCAGAAGGCCACGTACCACGGTGTCGCGCGCACCTACGCCTTCAGCGAGTACCACCAGTACGCCGTCACGGCGCAGAACATGGGCAGTGAGACGTACGTCCACCAGGTACGCGGCGGGCGCTTCCGCCAGGTGGGGCCGATCCTGCCGAGCCAGGGGAACCAGTAGGACCATGGATCAGCTGCTGGCCACCGACCCGTCGTGGGTCGGTGGGCACCGACTCGTGGCGCGGCTCGGGGCCGGCGGCATGGGAGTCGTGTATCTGGCGCGGTCTCCGCACGGCGCGTGGGTCGCGCTGAAGGTGATCCGCTCGGAGTACGCCGAGGACCCGGACTTCCTGGCGCGCTTCCGCCGTGAGACGGAGCTGGCGACCCGTCTGTCGAGCCGGTGGACGGTGCCCGTGCTCACGGCCGACGCGGAGGCGCGCTCACCTTGGCTGGCCACCGCCTACGTCCCCGGTCTGCCGCTGTCCGAGGCCCTCGCCCTGCACGGACCCTGGCCGCTGCCCCAGGTACGCACGCTGGCGGCCGCGCTGGCCGCGGCCCTGGACGACGTCCATCGCGCCGGCCTGGTCCACCGGGACATGAAACCGGCCAACGTCCTGCTCGCCGCCGACGGACCGCGCCTGATCGACTTCGGCATCGCGCTGGCGGTGGGTGCGACGGCGCTCACCGCGGACGGCTCCGTCATCGGCTCTCCCGGCTATCTCTCCCCGGAGCAGGCCCGGGGGACGACGGTGGGACCCGCCGGCGACGTCTTCTCCCTGGGCTGCGTGCTGGTCCACGCCCTCACCGGACGCCCCCCGTTCGGTGCCGGTGGAGCCGCGGCCGTGCTGTACCGGACCGTGCACGAGGAACCCGACCTGGCCGGCCTGCCCCCGGAACTCGACGCCCTGCTGCGGTCCTGCCTCGCCAAGAGCGCGGACGAACGTCCCACCGTGGCCGGGCTGCGCGAGCTCTTCGGTGCGTTCGACTCCCGGTCGTGGCTGCCCGGGGGACTGCCCGCTGTGGTCGCCGAGCGCGCCGGCCGCGTCCTCGACCTGCCGGTGCCGGAGCCGACCGCGCTGCCCGCCGCCCCTGTCCCGGACCCTCCGCCCGCGACGTCCCGGCGGCGCCTGCTCGCCGTGTCGGCCGCGCTCGGCGTCGGCGCGATCGGCGGCGGCACCGCCTGGTGGCGGTGGGGGCGCCCGCACGCCGGGGGCGGGACGGGGAGGCGGACGCTGCCCACCCGCGTCATCGGCCTCCTGGGCGACCGTTCCACCGAGGTCGTCCGGTCCCAGGAACGAGGAGCGGGGATCGCGGTCGCCGAGCACAACAGCCGGGCGGACCGGGCCTTCGACCTCGCGCTGCGCGCCGTCGACGACCTGGGCACCGCGGCCGGTTCCGCCGCCGGTGCCGCCCGGCTCGCGGGCGACCCCGACGTGCACGCGGTGATCGGCGCGGGCACCAACCAGGCCGTGCCCGCCGCCGTGCCGGTGTGCACCAAGGCGGGCGTCTGCCTGCTGGTGACCCGCGCCGACACCACGCAGCTCAACGTCGTCCAGAGCACCAGCGCGCTGCTGCTGCGCTCCACCCGCACCGCCGGTCCCGGTGCCGTGGTGCGCTACCTGAACCGGGTCGTCCGCCCGTCGCGCACGGTCGTGGTGCACGACCTCGCGGACGAGGAGGAGGGGCTGCCCACCGTCCGGATCGTCACCGTCCACGGCAATCTGAACGGCCGTGTCGACGTCGTGCAGGTCGCCGCCGACGAGGGCTTCACTGCCGCCGCGCAGGCCATCGCCGCCCGCCCGGACGACGCCGTCCTGTTCGCGGGCATCACCCCGTCCCGCGCCGCGGCCTGCGCCAAGGCGCTGCGGGCCGCCGACCACAGGGGCGTCCGCGCCGCGGACGAGTACGTGCTGTCCGCGTCCTTCCTGCGCGAAGGCGAGGGGTGGTGGATCGGCACCGGGTACGCCGACGCGGGCGCCGACCCCCGGCTGCGGGCGTTCGCGACCGCGTACCGGGCCCGCCACGGCGGCACGCCGGGGCCCTGGGCGGCGGAGGCGTACGACGCCGTCCGCTTCGCCGCCCACGGACTCGCCGCGCCGGGCGGCGACGGACGGCGCGAGTCGCTGCGCGCGGAACTCCTACGCGCCCCCTGGCAGGGCGTCACCCGCCGCTACAGCTACGAGAGCCAGTCCCAGTACCTGCGGACCACCCCGGACGGCGGCTGGTTCCTGTACCACGTCCAGGACGGCACGACACGGTTCGTGGCCCGCCAGGACGACATCGGCGCCGGCACGTAGGGCGAGCATCGGGCGGGCGCGTGGCGTTCACCCCTCGGGAACCCCAAATTTTAGGCATGCTCCTGCCAAGCTGCTGTCATGGCGGTCATGAGTGAACCCCACGCCCACACGGCGCACACGCACTCTCACGGACCCAGCCGGCGTTCCCTCCTCGCCGGCGCGGGCGGTCTGCTGATCGCCGCCTCCATGCCCGGCACCGCCCAGGCGGCCGACACCCGCACCGCTGCGGACACCCCCGCCACGAGCCGGGCCGGCGCCTCCCGCGCCTCACGGGTCACCCAGGGGAGCGGACTCGTCCACGCCGACCTGCACAACCACACGCTGATGTCGGACGGCGACGGCGACCCGGCCCTCGCGTTCGCCTCCATGCGCGACGCGGGGCTCGACGTGGCGGCCCTCACCGACCACACCACCCTCCTCGCGATCAACGGCCTGTCCAAGGGCGAGTGGGACCGCACCCGGCAGCTCGCGGACGCCGCCAACGATCCGGGCAGCTACACGGCGATCCGGGGCTTCGAGTGGTCGCATCCGCTCCTCGGCCACGCCAACGTCTGGTTCACCGACCAGTTCGTCGACCTCGGCGGGGCCGGTTCGATGGGCTCCCTCTACAACTGGATCGGCGGCCGCGACGCCGTCGCCGGCTTCAACCACCCGGGCCGTGAGATCGGGCGCTTCAACGACTTCTCCTACTCGGCCGCGGTACGCGACAAGATGGTCAGCGTCGAGATGTTCAACCGCGGCGACGACTACCTCTTCGACGGCTGGTCCGACCGCAAGTCCTCCCACCTCAACGCCGTTCTGAACGCGGGCTGGCGCACCGGCGTCACGGGCGTCAGCGACCACCACGGCACCGAGTGGGGCAAGGCCGAGGGCGTCGGCCGCGCCGGCCTCTGGGTCACCGAGAACACCCGCGCCGGTGTGCTCGAAGCCATGCGCGCCCGCCGCTTCTTCGCCACCCGGTACTCCGGACTGCGCCTCGACGCGACCGCGAACGGCGTCCAGATGGGCGGCGTGCTGTCGCTCGCCGCGGGCGACGTCCGCTTCGCCGTCGACCTCGACCGCGGCCCCGACTGGGCCGGCAAGTCGCTCAACGTCCAGGTCCTGCGCCCCGGTTCCAACGCGCCGACCGTGGTCGACGTCGTCCCGACCGCGTCCGGCGGCCTGGCCGAGTTCACCGTGCCGCTCGACGTCGCGGACGGCAACTGGGTCGTCCTGCGTGTCTCCGACCCCTCACAGCCCAACGCCCAGCCCGGTCCCGCCGGCCACGCCTGCAACGACCTGGGCGTCGCCTACTCGAGCCCCTGGTGGCTCCAGCCCTGACCTCTCCGGCTCCGGCCACGCCACGCCCGCCGGGCCCCTGCCCGGCGGGCGTTCGCGTACCCGGAGCCGAGCCGACGGCTATCGGGTGGGGGAGATCGGTGGCACACTCGGTGGGCCGTCGATGCCACCCATCGAGTGCCGCCGAGTCGTCGTGCCGGGAGAACGGCATCCGCACACGGGGAGCCGAGCGGCAGTGTCCCGTTCCCACAGAAGCGGAGAAGCGTGTTCGCCGCCTACGTCACGGTCGTCGTCCTCGGCGCGGTCTTCAATGGCGCCGCTGCCGTCACCTACCTGATCGGCCATGAATACCCCAAGGCCCAGGCGGACATGAAGGGCCTGCCCCGCACGTGGGTGCCGGTGCTGGGCACGCTGCTCGCACTGGGCGCCGTGGGCCTGCCGGCCGGTCTCGCCGTGCCCCTTGCGGGCACCCTCGCCGCATCCGGTCTCGTGCTGTACTTCATCGGCGCGATCATCGCCCACCTGCGGGTGGGCTCCCGTGACATCGTGGGCGCGATCGTGTTCCTGGCCACCGCGGCAGCCGCCCTGATCCTGGGCCTGGCCCACCACGGCGCCTGGTAGTCCGTCCCGCCCGCGCGAGGCCTACGGCATGGCCGGAAGCCGGACCGTGACGAGGAGCCCGCCGGCGGGCCGGGGGACGAGGTCGAGGGTCCCGCCGTGGGCGCGGACGATGCTGCGCACGATGGCCAGCCCGAGGCCGACGCCGGCGTGCTCGTCGGTGCGGACGCGCTGCGTTCCGCGCTGAAAGGGCTCGGTGAGGGTCGGGACGAGTTCCGCGGCGAGCCGGCGGCCCGTGTTCTCGACCCGCAGCACACTCGCGTCAGCGTGTGCCTCGGTGCGGACCGTCACGGTGCCGCCCGTTGGGAGGTTGTGCACGATGGCGTTCTGGACGAGGTTCATCACCATCTGCAGCAGGAGCTCCCCGGATCCGCTGGTCCGGGCCGCCCCGCCGGAGACGTCGAGCGTGATCCGGCGTCGTTCGGCGAGGGGGAGCAGGGTCTCGGCGGCCTCTTCGGCGGTGAGGGAGAGATCGACGCTCTCGCGGGTGAAGGTGCCGCTGTCGCCGCGGCTGAGCAGCAGGAGGGCCTCGGTGAGGTCGATCGCCCGCGTGTTGACCGCGTGCAGGCGCTCGATGAGTTCGCCCCGGTCGCGCGTGGGGTCCTTGCGGGCGACGTCGAGGAGCGTGCGCGAGATCGCCAGCGGGGTGCGCAGCTCGTGGGAGGCGTTCGCGGCGAACCTCTGCTGCTCGGCTACGTGGGACTCGAGCTGTTCCAGCATCGAGTCGAACGCGTCGGACAGTTCACGGAATTCGTCCTGGCGGCCCTTCATGCGGATCCGGTGGGAAAGCGACCCCGTCCCGGCGGTCCGTGCCGCGTCGGTGATCCGTGTGAGCGGTGCCAGCATCCGCCCGGCGAGGAGCCAGCCTCCCAGCAGGCCGAAGACGAGCAGGAAGGCCATCGCCACGGCCGCGGCGGGGGCGAAGGTGTGCACGAGGAGGTACCGGTTGGGCGAGATCCCGAGCAGGCCGCGGGAGTTGTCGGGCACGTAGCGCAGCAGGAACATCCACACCACGGTCAGCAGGAGCGCGCCGGCGACGGCGAGGAATCCGGCGTAGCTGACGGCGAGTTTCAGCCGGGCGCTGAGCCCTGGGCGTCTAGGCATGCGTACGGCCGGGACGGGTGGACTCGGAGCCGGTGTCGATCCGGTAGCCGACGCCGGGCACCGTCGCGATGATCCACGGTTCGCCGAGCCGTTTGCGCAGTGCGGAGACGGTGATGCGCACGGCGTTGGTGAGAGGGTCGGCGTTCTCGTCCCAGGCCCGCGTCAGCAGCTCCTCGGCGCTGACGACCCCGCCCTCGGCGGCGACGAGGACCTCCAGCACGGCGAACTGCTTGCGGGTGAGCGCGACGTAGCGTCCGTCGCGGAAGACCTCCCGGCGGAAGGGGTCCAGCCGCAGGCCCGCGATCTCGCGGACCGGGGGCCGGGTGTGCGCGCGCCTGCGGTCGAGCGCCCTCAGCCGCAGGACGAGCTCCCGCAGCTCGAACGGCTTGGTGAGGTAGTCGTCGGCGCCGAGCCCGAACCCGGAGACCTTGTCGTCGATCCGGTCGGCAGCGGTGAGCATGAGGATCGGGATGCCGCTGCCGGACGCGACGATCTGCCGGGCGACCTCGTCCCCGGAGGGGCCGGGGATGTCGCGGTCGAGGACCGCGAGGTCGTAGGAGTTGACGCTGAGCAGTTCCAGGGCGGTGTCGCCGTCGCCGGCGATGTCGGCGGCGATCGCCTCCAGCCGCAGGCCGTCACGGACGGCCTCGGCCAGGTAGGGCTCGTCCTCCACGATCAGTACGCGCATGTCCGAAGCCTAAGCAGCACGCGATATCGCCGACGTATGCGGGACGCGCGTGCCCCGGTCGAGCCGGTCAGCCGACCGGTTCCGGGACGGGGCGGGGCTGCCCGTCCGAGGGCGCTTCCGCCCTCGTGCGCCACCAGCGGCGCGACGCCAGGGCGGCCAGCACGGCGCCGGCGGCGTTGACCAGTACGTCGTCCACGGAGGACACCCGGTCCAGCCGCAGGACGTACTGCGCGGTCTCGACCAGCACCGAGCAGCCCGCCCCGAGCGCCAGGATGCGCGGCAGGGACGCCAGCGCCGTGAACCGCATCGGGGCGAAGAACCCCAGCGACGCGAAGACCAGCAGATTGCCGACGATCCCGCCCGCCCCCATCGTGACCAGGTCCCGCAACGGCACCAGGCTCACCCGCTCGGGCACGACGCCCGCGCCGCCGCCCGGCATCAGGGTCATCCAGAGGAACGGCACCGTCCCGTGGACCATGCCCACCTCGGCCAGCGACATCCGCCACGCCGAGGTGCCCCCGGCGGCCCGCCGCCAGGCCGCCAGAGCCCACACCACCAGCAGGGACAACGGCATCGTGGCCAACGTCATGAGCACCACACCGTTGAACGTGTCGAAGCAGCCGTGCCACCGCCCGGCCATGCACACCGGAGCCGACATCATGAGCGGCCGCCGTATGACGAACGCGCCGCCCGCCAGGACGAGGACCGCCAGTGCGAGGAGCACGATCCCGCGGATGCGGCGGGGCGGTGCCGACAAGGGTGTGTCATGGTTCATGGCGCCCATGGGACCCGGCGGGCGGTTGCGGTGCCGTATGCGGTTTTCGATACGCCCGCGATACACGGACACCCGGCCGAGGCGACCGTCCTCGTGGCGCTGTCAACGAGTGGCTGTGACCGGCGCGTTCGACAGGCCTTCAGGGTCGCATGCCGAACAGGAAGCGGGTCGCCCGCGTGCGGCGGACCAGCAGCTCGTACGCGGTGAGGGTGAGGATGAGGGCGATCACCACGAGCACGGCGTACTCAACGAGGATCGGCGCGGACCAGCCGATCACGAAGTATGCGACGGCGACCACGATCGGCTGGTGCAGGACGTACAGCGGCAGCACGGCCGCGGCGAGATAGCCGTAGAGGCGCTGACGCGTCGTCGGGGTCGGGTTCGGCGCCGCACGCGGTTGCTCCGCCCGCCGACGGTCCAGGAGGCCCGGGATGGCGACGACCAGGCACCATCCGGCCGCACCGAACAGTGCCCGTGAGGCGGTGGCCAGGGCGGTCATCTCGGTGAAGGGCTCGTCGGCCAGGGCAAAGCCGGGGCCGGCCGCCGCGAACAGCAGGGCGCCGAGCCAGGCCGCGGTCCCGGCGTCGCGCCGCATCACGGTGCGGAAGCGGTCGTCGGAGGCGAGCACGAAGCCGGCGACGAAGAACAGCAGGTACGACCAGCGGTGCCAGCCCGCGTAGTCCTCCTCCAGCCGTGCGAAGGCGCAGATCGCCGCGAAGGCGAGGGCCGGCAGGAACACGACGCCCCGCCGGTGCAGGGTCGCCTCCGCCACCCGGTCGCGGATGCGGCGGACGCGCTCGCGCGGCATCCACCGGTGGAACGGCACCAGCATGAGGGAGAACGCCAGGAGGAGCACGACGAACCAGAGATGGCCGGTCTCGAAGTGCTCGCCCTGGACGAGGAAGGGGAACTCCTTGAGCTCCAGGTGCACGTCGTAGAAGCGGGGCAGGAAGCCGAGGTAGGACTCGTGGTAGTCGGCGTCGGCCGAGCGCAGCCGCAGCCACTGCGGCAGCGGGTTCAGCGCGAGGGTCGCGAAGACCAGCGGAACGCCGAGCCGCAGCAGCCGCTCGCCGGCGAAGCCGCCCGCGCCGCGGCGCTGAAGCGAGTGCCAGGCGCCGAGGCCGGAGATGAGGAACAGCAAGGGCATAGCCCAGACGACCCCGAACCCGGCGATGATCATGATGGCTTCGGTGGTCTCGGCGTTCTTGACGTAGAAGTCGTCGTCGGTGGCGAATACGAGCGCCGAGTGGAAGAAGACCAGTCCGATCACGACCACCATCCGGATCGCGTCCAGCTCCGGCCGCCGCTGCGGTAGCGGTGCCTGCGCCGGTTCCGCGCGCGTCGCCATGTCTGTGCCCCCCGTCGCCTGTCTGCCACCAGTGTTGGAAAGACGGCCGCCGGGCGCCACCCCCGCAACGGACTCCGCTCACATCGCAGATCGGCTTTCGACGCGTGCCCTAGAGCCGGACGGTCATGCCCACGGTCACCTCGTCGCCTGCCACAAGGCCCTGCGGCTTGCGGACGGCGTTCTTGAGCGGCAGGAGGTAACCGCCGTCCCTGGGGAAGAGCGAGGTCGTGAAGGCGACCTCTCCGATGCGGGCCTCGACCGGGATCACCCCCCAGCCGTAGGAGGCCATCGCTGCCACCTCGCGGATCTGCGTGCACTCGTCGTCCGGTACGACGGCGAAGAAGTACGGTGACGGTCCGCGCCACTCGATCACACGGCCGGCGAAGACGAGTTCCACGACGTCAGTCCCGTTTCTGCAGACGGCCGGATCGCCTCAGGCTACTCCTGCCGCCCGTCCCGAGTGGCGGCACCGCGAAGCCCGTCGGCGCTAGAGCCCGGGCAGGCGGACGGTGAGTCCGTACAACCGGGTGATCTGGTTCGCGCTCTGGTTGTCGTCCGTCACCATGAGCAGCTTCAGACGGCCGTCCTGGATGCGGCCCGTGACGGTCATTCCCTCGATATTGCCCAGCAGCGGGTTGGCCTGCGGCTGCGGGTTGGTGGCGCCCAGCGAAGGGCAGTTCACCATGTCGACCAGCAAGGTCCTGCCCATGAGCCGGACGTCGTCCCGCCGCGTCAGGTTCTCGACGCCGCTCACGTCGCTCGCACCGCGGGGGTCGGCGAGACAGAGCCGGATGATGTTGCCGACGCTTCTGTCGAAGCCGCGTTCCACCACCAGGAGCCTGCCGTCGCCCGACGCGCTGATGTCCGATATCGCCAGACCCGCGTCGCACTCGTAGCCGTACTGCGCGGCGATCCGGAACTCCGCGTCGAGTCCGTCGCGCTCCCAGGTCTGGAAGCGCACCAGCCGGCGGTCGTCCCCCACCAGCGAACCCTCCATGGAGGCAACCAGCGTGAGACCGCCGGGCTGCAGCGCGAGACCTTCGAACGTCTCTTTGACCCTGGCGCGCCCTGCCGGAGCGACCTTGAGGCTGTCCTGCGCCGGCAGCATGCGGACGAACGTCCCCTGCCGCGTGCAGCGCCGGATGTCCGACCTCTCGGAAGCGACCAGGAGCGAGCCGTCGTGGTCGAAGACCAGCGCCTCGAAGTCCGCCTCCCGCCCGTGCTCGTCCATCAGCCTCATGACACCCACGGGTTCATACGTCGCGGCGTCCAGGGTGAAGAGCGTCGAGCGGTCCGAAAGCGCGGCGATGCGGCCCTCGGGGTCGAGGGCCAGGGCCGACAGATTGCCGACGAACACCCCCTGGAAGTACGTCTTGTCGAGGGCATCGGAGAACCAGTCGACCACCACCCGGCCCGAGGCGGCGTCCGACCCCGCGACATCGGCAACAGCGTCCACACTGAACCCTTCGTACAAGACCAACACCCACCCGCGGTAGATCTACCAGATCCGCCCCACGGGCCGGGCATCGGCCCTGGCACCGACCGGCCTCCCGACGCCGGATCAACTCCCGGACAAGGCACGCCCGATGACGTGGCGGGGCGGCCCCCGGGCCTCGGGGACACGTCGGATCGGGCGGCGTCGAAGACTCCCGCACCGCCTAACGCGCCATGAGGTCGTCCTCAACCGCGGGGGACAGACGGCCGAGCCACTGCTCGGTCTCGGACGGTTCGAGAATCCGGTCGAGTCGAAGGTTCGGTGTCATGCTCTCGAACACTCGACCCACGCTCAGGCCGAACGTGCCGTTCGGCGGATGCAGGACGAGGACACGGGTGCCGTCGAGAGGTTCGATGTCGGCGGGGGCGCCCTGCGGGCCGACGTAGTTGCCCTTGCCGTCGAAGAGCCGGAAGGCACGGATGGCAGCGTCGTCGAATCCGAGGCGGGGGTCGCCGTCGGTCGCCGCGCCGACCCAGGACCGGGCGGGGCGCTGCCCGGCGACCCATCCCTGTGCGGGATCCCCGATGAGCCGGTCCGCGAGGAGGATGTGCAACTGGCCGTTGTCCCCGACGCCGGTCATCGTGAGGGCATATCCCCGGCGGGTGCGGGGGTCCACAACGATCAAGGGCTCGTCATCGAGGACGGCGGCCAGGGCGCCGACCCAGCCGGCACGTTGGGACCGGTCGGCGACCGCGGCGGCGTACTCGCGCAACTCGGCTTTGACGTCCTCGGGCACGGCGGCGCGAAAGTCCGTGTGAGCCATGACGGTGATCAGGGCTTTGAGCCAGTCCTCCATGTCGGACCAGGACATGGCGATCCGTGTCAGGGTCTCCTTGTCGATGCCCCGGCGCCATCGGCTGAGCCTGGTCAATGTCCGCACCAGCTCCGCCGTGCCGGCGCTGACCGGTTCGGGCAGCGGCCGTGCGGGGGAGGTTGCCTTCTCCCAGAATTCCGGCACAACCGCGTTGAGCATCATGGCTTCCGCGGCGCGTGCCGGAAGGACGTCGACGAGGGCCATGGGAGACGCGCCCCACTCGACGCAAGCGCCTGCCAGGACCGCGGTCTTGGCGAAGTCGCCGCTCAGCCCCGGCAGCAAGGGCGCGAGTGCCTCCACAGCGGCGGTCAGGCTCTCGGGGCCACCCGCGCGAGCGGTCTCCGCGAGCTGCCGCAGCGCGGTTCGATATGCGGGTGCGGAGCCGGACTCCATCTGCGTGACGAGTTCGTCGACCAGGCGTGGTATCGCTGAAGGCACAGGCGCACGCTAGCAGCGGTGAGGCGGGTTCCGTTCAGCGCCGGGTGCGACCTGCCGGCCGTCCGTCGCGCGGGAGGGGCAGCCGCCAGCCGTACTGCAGGGCGAGGGCGATGCAGCGGGCGTCACGCCGGTTGTGTCCGGTGGACTGCCGTATGTGGTCGACGGCGTCGCTCCAGCGGCGGGCGTGGATCAGGCTGCGGGCGGTGTCCTGGACGGGGGAGGGGACCGGCAGCCGCAGCGCCCGCACGATGTCCGGGTGCCACCCCTGTCTGCGTGCCGTCCATGCGTGCCAGATCGCTGCGATCGACCAGGTCATGGCGGTCCCCCGGGTGGTCTCATCGATGGATCAGGTGTGGTGATCATACGGAGATCGTGTGATGGACCTGGGGGCGGGTCGCCGTAGCGCGGAACAGGGGCGGCGCCGGCCGGTCCGCTCGCGCCCCGCCACGGCCGAACCCGCTCGAGCGGCGTTGTCAGTGATCGGAAGTATGTTCAGTCGCGTCCCGCCGGTGTGGCGTGGATTCCCCCTCGGTGCACAGGAGATGGGCGTTGTCGGATCGGGAGAGGTCGAGCACGGCACGGGTGACGGCACCCGCGCGGCCGCGCAAGCTCGCCAAGGTGCCGTTCGTCGAGCTGGCCGACGGGCGCTTGCAGGGCGTGGTGTCCAGCGGCTCGGACGTCGAGCGGGTGTACGTCTCGTCGGTCACCGCCGGCACCTACGCGTACGCCTGCAGCACCAACAACAACCGGCCCTGCGGCGGCGCGCGGGGAGGCTTCTGCAATCACATCCGGGCCCTGATCGGCGAGGCGGTCCTGCAGTACGGCGCCGACCGCGTCGGCCGCTACCTGCGGGTCGACGCGACGGCGGGGGAGGAACCGAGCGCGCAGACGATCACCGACGTCATGAGCGGCACCCGTCCGGCCCAGGGAGACACCCAGGCGGCCGCGCTCGTCTTCAGCCGGTTCCTGCGGCATCTGGCCTACCTGGAACTCGCCCCCACCACCGCGCCGTTGCCGGAGATGCAGTGGTTCCCGCCGACCAGGGCGGTGGCGTGATGCGTGCCGACCTGCTCCGCGAGAGCATCGCCGGGCTCGAAGAGGCCCTGGCGGCCGTCGACGCCTTCGACGAGGTCCTCGTCGCCGGTCTGCTCCGTCCCCAGCCCGCCCAGGCCGCAGGTCTGACGGAACTCGCCCACGCCGTCGCGGGAACACCGCTGGCCGCACGGGTCGCCGAGGCGGCCGAGAAGGCGGCAGGCGGAGTCGCGGGCGACGACCACTTCGTCGCTCTCGCCGCCGCACGCACCGCGCTGCTCGGCTCCGTCCACGACGCGCTGACGGCCCGTGTCGCGGAGGCGACCGGGCGGTCCAGCGGCGAGGAACCGGTTCCGGCAGCGAACGAGGGGCAGCAGGCGGCGAACCTGCTCGCCGCCGCCCGTTCCTGGCTCTGCGACCTGGCACGCTCGGGGTGGCAGGGCATGGACCACGACGTGGTCTCCGGGTCGGCGCAGGTGGTCTCCGCGATGCTCCCGGACCCGGCCCTGCGCCGCCTCGCGACGCTGCTCGACGGGTTCTCCGCCGAACTCGCCGCCTCCTGCCCGGGCGCGGCCGTGGACCGCTTCCCGGTGCGCCGATGGGCCGACCTCTGGTCGCGCGCGATCCTGCTGACCGTGCCCGGCGCGGCCGACGCCCCCGCGACCGGCACGGTCACCGGCCGTCTCCTGCCGCTCGGCGTCGACCTGCACGAGCACGACACCGCCGTACAGGCCCAGGTCCACGCGGTGTTCGAGCCGGCGGACGGAACCGCCGCCCGCCTGGTGCGGGCGAGCGTGTCGGTGCCGAAGCCCGACACGGTCGTCGGAGCCGGTATCTGGCAACTGCTCCGTGCCCACATGTCACTCCTCGCCGCCGTCGGCGAAGGCCGCTCGATGGAGCTGCACGCCATGCCGGTGACGGCCGAGGGCGACCTGCTCTGGAACGACGAGAACGCGAACGCCGGTGAGCCCGCCGACGCCTTCGCCACCGCCCGGGTCGCCCTGCCCACCGCCACCGACACGGTGACCGCACCCCTGGACCGCCACCCGGCGCGCATCGCCGTACCCGTCTTCCTGGAGGGGTACGCCGCCGGCAAGGACGACGACACGGTGATGTTCACCGTCGCGGGACAGCCTCTCGCCGTCGACACCGACCGCATTCCGACCGCCGGACCCCTCACCCCCGAGGCCGTCGCCGCGTCGGGCGCGTGCATCGGGCTGCTCCGCTGGGACGCCGGGACGTATCGCGTACAGCCCCTCGCCGTGGAGACGACCGTCCGGAACAAGGCGGTCGCGCTCCACGCCGGAGGGTGGGCCGGAGGCACGACCGACAAGGCGGGCGCCAAGGCGGAGAAGGCCGCCACCGACGCCGTGGCCGTACTGCGGGAACGCGCCGGAAGGCTGCTGCGGAAATGACGGAGCACACCACCGAACGATCCACCTCGGACGACACCGTGCGGCGCCTCGACGCGGCCGCCCAGGACAACCGCCGCCAGGTCCTGTACTGGCGGCTCCTGGCCCGCCTCTTCGACCCGGAGGAGCAGGTCGCGCTGGAATCGGCGAGCCTCGCCGTCGTCGAGGACATCGGGCTGCCGTCCGCGCTCCTGGACCCGCAGGCCTCCGTCGACGCGGTCGTGCAGCGTCACCCGGAACTGGCCGCGGAGTTCGACGGCCTGATGGTCCCTGAGCCAGACGCCGACGCCGACGCCGGTGCACGCGACCGTGCCGCCGAGGTACGGCGCGCGGCGCTGGTGTCCAAGGTGCTGCTCAACGTCTTCGCCACCGGCTCCGGCACGGTCACGGCCGGACAGCTGGCGCGCTGGCAGGCCGACGCCGGCTGGCTGGAGCGGGCGCTCGGCTGCCCTCCCGGCGAGCTGCGCGGCGGCCGGGCCGGCGCGGCCGCCAAGGGACCGGCCGGAGCACCCGGGGCAGGCGCGACCGGGACCGGCGCCGCGGGCGCGATGCCCGATCTCAGCCGGCTGATCCCGGCGATCGGCCCGGAACTCGGCGCGATCGAGGCCGACCTCGTCAAGCGAATGCAGCTGCGCGAGGTGCTGGCCGACCCCAGGCTCGCCGCCCAGCTCACCCCGAGCATGTCGCTCATCGAGCAGTTGCTGCGGGACAAGAACAACCTGTCCGGTGTGGCCCTGGCCAACGCCAAGGCCCTGATCCGCCGCTTCGTCGACGAGGTCGCGGAAGTGCTGCGCACGCAGGTGGCGAAGGCCACCGTCGGCGCCGTCGACCGCTCGGTGCCGCCCAAGAGGGTGTTCCGCAACCTCGACCTCGACCGCACGATCTGGAAGAACCTCACCAACTGGAGCCCGGAGGAAGAGCGGCTGTACGTCGACCGCCTCTACTACCGGCACACGGCCAGGAAGACCACGCCGCAGCGGCTGATCGTCGTGGTGGACCAGTCCGGCTCGATGGTCGACTCCATGGTCAACTGCACGATTCTGGCATCGATCTTCGCCGGGCTGCCCAAGGTGGACGTCCACCTGATCGCGTACGACACCCGCGCCCTCGACCTCACCCCGTGGGTCGGCGACCCGTTCGAGGTGCTGCTGCGCACCAGCCTCGGGGGCGGCAACGACGGCCCGGTCGCGATGGCGATGGCCCTGCCGAAGATCACCGAGCCGCGGAACACCGTGATGGTGTGGATCTCGGACTTCTACGAGTTCGACCGCTCCCAGCCGTTGTTCGAGGGCATCGAGGCGGTCCACCGCGCCGGGGTGAGGTTCATCCCGGTCGGGTCGGTCACCAGCTCCGGGCGCCAGGAGGTCAACCCGTGGTTCCGGGAGCGCTTCAAGGCCCTCGGTACGCCGGTGGTCTCCGGCCACATCCGCAAGCTCGTCCACGAACTGAAGACGTTCCTCGCCTAGAACCTGGAAAGGCCCCTCATGTCCGACCTGTTGCGCGCCCCCGCCGAGACCGAGTACGCCGAGGAGCTGGACTGGCTGGAGTCCGTCGACGACGGCCCCAAGCCGTTCTCGTGGCGCCTGTCGCCCAAGATGGTCCGTCTGTTCGTCCTGGGCTCCGAGCGTTCCGACGGCCTGGACCGGGAGATCCCGCAGAAGTGGTTCGGCGACCGCAGCTTCGTCGAGCGCTCCATCGTCACGCTCGCCTCCGACCGCGGCCTGCTGCTCATCGGCGACCCCGGCACCGGCAAGAGCTGGCTGGCCGAACTGCTGTCCGCCGCGATCTGCCGGAACTCCACCCAGGTCGTCCAGGGGACCGCCGGCACCACCGAGGACCACATCAAGTACGCCTGGAACGTGTCCATGGTCATCGCCAAGGGCCAGTCGCGGGAGTCGATGATCCCCTCACCGATCATGACGGCGATGGAGACCGGATCGATCGGCCGGTTCGAGGAACTCACCCGGTCCACCAGCGACGTCCAGGACGCGCTGATCTCGATTCTCTCCGAGAAGTACATCTCGGTTCCCGAACTGGACAGCGACGGCATCGTCTTCGCCAAGCCCGGCTTCTCGGTCATCGCCACCGCCAACAGCCGTGACCGGGGCGTCAACGACCTGTCGTCGGCACTCAAACGCCGCTTCAACTTCGTCCGCATCCCCATGGTGACGAACAAGAAGAGCGAGGCGGAGATCGTCCGCTTCCGCACCGAGGAACTGCTGCGCCGCCACCGGATCGAGCTGGACGTGCCGCCGACGCTGCTCGACGTGCTGCTGCAGAGCTTCGCCGACCTGCGGGCCTCGGCGGCCGCGGCCGGCAGCGACGACGAGAAGCTGGAGTCCGCGCTGTCCACCGCGGAGCAGATCGGCGTGCTCGAGGACTCGATCCTGCACAGCAACTTCTTCGGCGAGCGCGCCCTGACCGCCCACACCCTCGCGTCGTCGCTCGTCGGGTCCCTCGCCCGGCGCGCGCCCGAGGACCTGGCCATCCTCAACAAGTACCTGCACGGCGTCGTCGAGCCGCGCAGCAAGGAAGAGGGCGGTTCCTGGCCGGAGTTCCTGGAGGGCGGCCGCGACGCGATCGCCACCCTGTCATGACCGGCACGCACGAGGGCACCTTCGAAGCGCTGCGCACCCAGCTGCAGGAGGCCGCCGCGACCTTCGCCGACGGGCCCGACACCCTGGAGGGCATCCTCCTGGGCATCGTCGACGACGTCGACCGCGCGGTGCGCGAGCCGCTGGAGATCTTCCCCGTCTGCCACCACTCGCCCGCCTCGGCGGTCGCGATGGCGCGCCGCCTGCGGGAGAAGCAGCCGAAGGTCGTCTACCTGGAGCTGTGCGAGGACATGGCGCCGCTGCTGACCGAACTGCGCAACTGCAGGCTCCCGGTGGCGGTCCAGGCGTTCGCCACCGAGGTCGACGGCTTCCCGGCCGACTGGGCCCCGCTGTCGGTGGTCGCGCCGATCACCGAGGCCTCGGCCGAGTACCAGGCCATCGCCTACGCCCTGGACACCCCGGGGGTGGAGCTGGTGCTCGTCGACCGCTCCTCCGACCACGTCTTCCAATGGGACGCATCGGCGGAGCACTCCGACGCGCCCGGCGATCCGGACGCGCCGCCCGCCGAGGAGGAGGCCGCGCTGCACGGCGACGCGGTCGGTGTGGAGATCGGCGACCTGCGGCCGCGCTTCGCCGAACTGGAGGAACACCTGCTGCGCCACGGCCGGGTCCGGCACTGGTCGGAGTGGTGGCACCAGTACGTCGAACTGCCGCTCGGCGACAGTGACCACGACACCTATCGGCAGGTCATGCTCCTGATAGGGAGCCTCTTCCGGCGTCTGGCGCCCGGCGACCCCCGGCGGGTGCGCGTGGACGAGGACCGGGAACGCCACATGTGGACCAGGATGCGCGAGCACCTGGCCGCGACCGGCACCGATCCCGCGGAGTGCCTCTACGTCTGCGGTGCCTTCCATGCGGCCAGTCGTGTCGCGGAGTTCGGCGTCCATGGCACCGAGACCTTCCAGATCGGCCCGCGCAGTGCCACCAAGTGGCTGCACGGCCTGATCCCGTCCAGCCACGCGGCGATCGAGGCGCAGTTCGGCCTCGCCGCCGGCTCGGTGTCGATCGCCGCGACGGTCTGGGCGAAGAACCTCAAGCGGACGCATGTGAAGCCCTACCGGCTGACCGGGCAGGCGGGCACCAGCGCGGCGCCGGTCAAGAAGGCCGCGAACGCTCCGGTGGCGGAGGTCCCGCCCATGGACCAGCTGACCGGCTTCCTCCAGCGACCGCCGGTCCTGGACCGGCTGGACGAGGCCGAACTGCTCGGCTGGTCCGTGGACATCGTCCGCGCCGCGCGCCGCAACGGCTACCTCGCCTCCACCGCCGACGCCATCGCCGTGTTCGAGACGTCGATCCTGCTGGCCGGGATGCGTGACCGGGCCAGGCCCACGCCGTACGACTTCCAGGACGCGGCCGTCACCTGCATCGAGAAGGACTCCGTGCCCGGCCGGCGGGACGTGCGCCGGCTCGTGGAGATCATGATGGGGGGCGACCGGATCGGCCAGGTCGGCTACGACGCGCTGCCACCTCTGGCCCGCGACGTGCACGACCGCCTCGCACCCCTGAACCTGAGGCTCCAGCAGCGCGGTGTGCAGCGGGCGCTGCTCGACATCGCCGGCCGGCCGGAACTGGCGCGGTGCTCCGATGTGCTGTGGATGCTGCGCCACCTCATGCCGCCGGGCACCGCACGGCCGATCATGGGCGAGCGCAAGCTCGGCGAGCGGCCGATCCAGGAGTCCTGGGACCTGGCCCTGGGCACCCACCAGCGCGCGCTCATCGAGCTCGGCTACGAGGGCGTCAGCATCGAGCAGGTCCTGGAGCAGCGCCTGCGCCGCTCCGCGTACGGCCCGCAGGCCACCGCCGCGACCGTCCTGGAGGCCGTCGAGGACGCGACGCTGTACCTGCGCAGCCGCCGTATCGCCGACGAACTGGGCCACCACGCGCTCGACGTGCTGTCGTCAGAACGCGGCGTCGACGGCGCGCCCGAGGTGCTGCGCCGGGTACGACGCCTGCTCTCGTACTACCGCACCAGCGAACCCGTGCTGCCCCCGTGGATCGAGTCCTTCACCAAGACCGGATACGCCCACTACTGCACCCTGCTGCCCACGGCGTTCACCGACGACGACGCCACGGTCGGCCAGGTGGCGGCGATGCTGGGCTTCCTGTTCGGCATGGAGGGCCTGGCGCTGTCGCTGGGCTGCGACCGGACCCAACTCGAGCTGGCGGTCGCCCAGTCGCATCCGCGGGATCCGTCGAAGACGGCCCTGCTGTGGGCGGCCCGGGTACAGCTGGGGGACCTCTCCCGCGCGGACCTGCGGGCGCGGTGCGACGAACTGCTGGGCAACCCCTTGGTGGTGCCCGCCTACCCGCGCTACCTCAGCGGCTTCCTCCACAGTCTGGAGCCCGTTCCCGGGCTCGCCGGCTTCGTCGTGGAGGCGGTGTCGAACGCGTTCGCACGGCTGCCGGACCCGGTGCTGCTGCCCTGGCTGCCCGTGCTGATCGCCCACCTGCGATCGAGTGGCGCCGAGGCGGCCCCGCTGCTGATCCGCGAGGCCGGACGCACCTTCCCCGGCCGGCTCGAAGCGCTGGACGCGTGGGTGCCGCCGTGGCGCGCGCGGCCCGAGCCGGAGCCCGCGCACCGGGCGCTGCCCGCGGGCGGCACCCGCGCGGGCACGCTGCTCGCCGCCCACCCGGCCACGTGCGACGCGGTGGCGGACCTCCTGGGCTGCGAGGGGACGTGGCTGACGGCGGATCCCGGCTCGTCCGGCGCGGTGCTGGTCGCGCGCCACCCCGAAACGGCCGCGGCGCTGGGGGCGCTGCTGGGTGGCGCATGAACGCGGCGGGACAAGGGCCCGCGGCGAGTGACTGCTATGATCGAAGTCGCCCGGCCGTCCCTTCGGCCGCGCGACGCCCACCCGCCTCCCGCCCGCGCGTACGGGGCCGGGAGAGACCGAAAGGACCGCGTCGGTGCCCCTCGCGGAAGAACTGCTGGGTCCTGCCGCCGCGGCCGGACTCGGTGCCTGCCTGGACAGGGCCAACGGGCCCCGGGGCGCGGACGCGGTGCGCGCCGCCGCGGCGCGACTCGACGGACTGGCGCTGCGGGAACGCAGTGACCTGCTGCGCGACGCGCTGCTGGTGGACCTGCCCGACGGTTACCCACCCGTGGAGGCGGTCGTCCGCACCGCGCTCCGGGACCCGGAATTCACCGGCTGGATGATCTGGCCCGTCACGGAAGCCGTCGTCTCCCGCGCTCTGGAGGCCGCGGAGCCCGACGCCTTCGAGTCCGCCCTGGCACTGCTCGCCGACCTCACTCCGCGGCTGACGGCCGAATTCGCGATCCGGCGTGTACTCGTCGCGGACCTCGACCGCGCTCTCGCGGTCGTGGAGCCGTGGGTGCGCCACCCGGACGAGCACGTCCGGCGTCTCGCCACGGAAGGGACCCGTCCCAGGCTGCCCTGGGCGATCCGCGTCCCGGAGATCCTCGCCCGCCCCCAGGCGACGCTGCGCATCCTGGACGCCCTCTACCGCGACCCTTCCGAGTACGTCCGGCGCTCGGTCGCGAACCACGTCAACGACATCAGCCACGCCGACCCCGACCTCGCCGTCGACGTGGTCACCCGCTGGGCGGCCGCCCCTGACGACCACACCCCCCGCTTGGTCCGGCACGCCCTGCGCACCGCGGTCAAGAAGGGCCACCCGGGCGCCTTGGCCCTGCTGGGATTCGAACCCGCCGCCGATGTCGCCCTCACCGGCCTCGAACTGGCCGCGGGGCGCGTGACGGTCGGTGAAGAGCTGACCTTCACCTTCCACTTGGAGAACACGGGCGACACCCCGGCCAAGTTGGCGATCGACTACGTCATCCACTACCAGAAGGCCAACGGTCGTACGGCCCCCAAGGTGTTCAAGCTGACGACCAGGACCCTGGAGGCGGGGGAGCGGCTGTCCATCAGCCGTCGGCACTCCTTCAAACGGATCAGCACGCGTGTCCTCCATCCCGGAAGTCACCTGCTGGAACTGCAGATCAACGGTGTGGCGCAGGGGAAGGCCGGGTTCGATCTGGTGGCCCCCGTGTGAGGACGGGGCCGCGGGGGACGCCCCGCATGCCGTGATCACGTCGCCGGCCCGTGTCCTCCATTCGGTTGAGCGGCCCGGCCACGTCGCCTGGTGCGCCGACATCGAGGGCGGCGATCGGTGAGTGTGGGGCGATGAGAATCCTCCGCCTCGCCGCCGCGGTCACCACGTTGATCACCGTCTGCGCGTGCGCCGCGAGTACCACGCGTACCGAGCCGACAACGTCGGGGACCACGGTTTCCGAGGACGTGCTGGCGGACGCGGTGGCCGACGGTGACGTCCCTTCGTACCTCGGCCCCGCGCATCGCGACGCCTATCTCCGGGCCATCGGCGACATCGATCCCGCGCTGGACGCGGGAGGCATGGACCCGGCCGTCTGGGCGGGCCGGGACATCTGCGTACTCCTCGCGGCCGATGTCGCCCACGACGCCGTGATCGCCAGGACCGCCGACCGTTTCAGCAACTCGGGCCACCAGGTGGCCACGACGGAGGCACGGCGGATCGTCCGCGCGGCGGAGAAGTTCATCTGCCCCGACCTGCACTGACCGGCAGCGCTACCCGACCGGGTCCGCGGTGGAAGCCCCGGTCCTGGCCCGGGCGACGGCACGGCCGCGCTCGGTCTCCGGGAAGCGGGCGAGCATGGCCGTCAGTTCCTCGCTGTCGACGTTGGCGCCGAACGGCTCGGTCCCCGGTTCGAGGCGGACTCCGTGGGCGAGCGGGCCGGCGACGACGGGGTCGAAGCCGAGCGCGTCGACGAGGCCGGCGACCTCGGCCAGGTCGTCGGGGCCGTCGCCCGCGAGGGCGATCGCCTTGCGCCCGGGTGCTCCGGCGGGCCGTGCCCCGTCCTCCAGGTCGTGGTACCCCATGTGGTTGAACGCCTTCACCACGCGCGACGCAGGCAGGAACGCCTGGACGGTCTCGCTCGACGAGGTGCGGGGGTCGGTCAGGTCCTCGCGCATGCCGTCGACCTCCCACCAGTAGTTCATCGCGTCGATCACGAGCTTGCCCCGCAGCGCCTCGGCCGGAATGCTGCGGTACTTGCCCAGCGGCAGCGCCAGGATCGTGACGTCGGAACGGGCCGCGGCCTCCGCGGCGGTGACCGCGACGGCGCCCGGGGTGAGGACCTCCACCGTCAGCCCGATGGCCGACGGGTCGCCCGAGCCCGCGATCAGCACCCGGTGACCGGCGGCCAGGGCCAGCCGGCCCAGTACGGTCCCGACCTTCCCCGCGCCCAGGATGCCGATCGTGCGCACGCCCTCGGTGTTCATGTCGTTGCTCCGTTCTGTGCGCCCTCTACGGGGCCTTCGGGCGTCAGCTCGCGAGGATGTCGCGGACCATGGGGATCACCTTCGTGCCGTAGAGTTCCACGGCACGCATACGGGCGCCGGCCGGCTGGGGGCCCACGGTGTAGATGAGGTCGAACCGGCCGACCCCGAGGTCGCCGACGGCCGCGGCGATCTTGCGGGCCACGGTCTCGGGCGACCCGACGTACATGGAGCCGTGCTCGACCTCGGCGTCGAACTCCTCGCGGCGGACCGGGGGCCAGCCGCGCAGCTTGCCGATCCGGTCGCGCATCACCTTGTAGGCGGGCCAGAACCCCTCGCGTGCCTCTTCGTCGGTGTCCGCGACGAAGCCGGGGGAGTGCATTCCCACCGGATGGGCGGTCGTGCCGAACTGCTCCGCCGCGCGCCGGTACAGGTCGATGTAGGGCGCGAAGCGCGTGGGGGCGCCGCCGATGATGGCGAGCATGAGCGGGAAGCCGTAGCGCGCGGTGCGGACGACCGACTGGGGCGAGCCGCCCACGCCGACCCAGGTGTTCAGCCGGCCGGACTCGGTCTTGGGGAAGACGTCCGCGTCCTTCAGCGGCGCCCGTGTCGTGCCGCTCCAGGTCACGGGCTTCTCGTCGAGGAGCTTCGCGAAGAGCTCGATCTTCTCCTCGAACAGCACGTCGTAGTCGCTGAGGTCGTACCCGAACAGCGGGAAGGACTCGGTGAAGGACCCGCGGCCGAGGATCACCTCGGCACGGCCGTTGGAGAGCGCGTCCACCGTCGCGAAGCGCTGGAAGACGCGGACGGGGTCGTCGGAGCTGAGGACGGTCACGCCGGAGGCGAGCTTGATCCGTTCGGTGCGGGTGGCGATGCCGGCGAGCACCGTTTCCGGGGTCGACACCGAGTACTCGGGGCGGTGGTGCTCGCCGAGCGCGATGGCGTCGACGCCGATCTGGTCGGCCACGACCGCCTCGTCGAGGACCTGCCGGATGGCCGCGGCGTGGGAGACGGGGGCACCGGTGTCGTCCACCGGCACGTCGCCGAACGTGTCGAGGCCGAAGACGAGGTCAGACATCAGCGGTTTCCTTCGTGAGCAGTTCGCGTACCAGCGGGGCCACTTCGCGGCCCAGGAGCTCGATCGTGCGGGCGCGGGCCCGGCGGGGCAGGTGGAGGATGTCGTACTTCAGGTCGAAGCGGCTCAGGTGGAGGTCGCGGGCCGTCCGGGCGATCTTGCGGGCCACGGTCCCGGGTGAGCCGACGTACAGCGCGCCGTCGCGGATCTCCGCCTCGTAGCGCTCCCGTGTGGGCTTGTAGAACCCGCGCTCCTCGGCGAGTGCGGTCACGACCGGCTCCCAGTACCGCCACCAGGTGTCGGCCGCCTCCTCGTCGGTGTCCGCGACCAGGCCCAGCGAGTGCTGGCCGATGGGCAGGACGGGGTGTCCGTACTGCGTCAGGGCCCGCTGGTACAGGTCCACGTGGCCGGCGAAGCGCTGCGGACGGCCCCCGATGACGGCCAGCATCAGCGGCAGGCCGTACCGGGCCGCGCGGATCGTGGAGTTGGGGCTGCCGCCCACACCGATCCAGGTGGGGATGCCGCCGCTCGGCATCCGGGGCAGCAGGCGCTGGTCGACCAGCGGTGACCGGACGGTGCCGGACCAGGTCACCGCCTCCTCCCGCTGAAGGCGCATGAACAGGTCGAGGTTCTCGTCGAAGAGCCGGTCGTAGTCGGCGACGTCGTGGCCGAACAGGGCGAAGGACTCGGTGACCGACGCCCGCCCGAGGACCAGTTGGGCCCGGCCGTCCGAGACGGCGTCCAGGGTGGAGAACGCGTGGTAGAGCCGTACGGGGTCGTTGGTGCTGAGCACGGTCACCGAGGTGCCGAGCCTGATGCGCTCGGTGGCCGTGGCCATCGCGGACAGCAGTACGGGGGTGGCGGTGTCGACGTGTCCCGGGCGGTAGTGCTCGCCGATGCTGAAGACGTCGAGTCCCGCCGCCTCGGCCAGGCGGGCCTCCTCGACGAGCAGCCGGACGGTTTCGGCGTCGCTGAGCACGCGACCGCCGTCCGTCGCGACCTCCCCGAACGAGTTCAGACCCAGTTCGAAGGCAGTGGCCGTCATGGTCCTCTCCTCCCCGCCCCCGGAACGGTTGCGCGCCCGGCGGCCCAGTCATTGACGCGTCAAGCATGCATCGATATGATTGACATGTCAAACAGAGGGGTCGGTCATGGAACGGCGGCACGGGCGGTTGCCCACCACTGAGGAACTGCGGGTCTGGCGCGACTTCGTGGAGACGACCGAGCGGCTCCGCTCGGAGCTGGCGTCACGTCTCCAGGGCGATTCCGGGCTGTCCACCGGGGACTACTCGGTGCTCCTGGCGCTGCAGGAGGCGGAGGGGCACCGGCTGCGCTCCTCGGAACTCGCGGCGGCCGTCGGCTGGGAACGCAGCCGGCTGTCGCACCACCTCGGACGCATGGAACGCCGCGGGCTGATCCGGCGCGTGGAGTGCGTCACCGACAACCGGGGTGCGGAGGTGCTGCTCACCGACGAGGGCGCCCAGGGCTTCCGGCGGGCCACGCTGCCGCACCTCAAGGCGGTCCGCGAACTGTTCGTCGATCCCCTCACGGCGGAGCAGCTGGCCGTCGCGGGCGAGATCGCCGCGGCCCTGCGTGCCCGGCTGGACCCCGACGCCTCCTGAGCCGGGCGGTGCGGGCCCGGGCGTGCCGGCCGGAGCTGTGATCATTTTGCCGTTCGGGCCGCGCATTCAGGTGATTTCGGTGCAACCACAGATTTTCGGTTACCTAGTATCTGGTTCCGTGACAGACGGTATGAGCCGGCGGCGACCGGTGGACCACACGACCGATGTGGTCGTCCTCGGGGCCGGGCCGGCCGGGCTCGTGCTCGGCAACATCCTCCTGGACCGGGGGATCGACTGCGTCGTCCTGGAACGGGCCGAGCGCGCGCATGTGCAGACGCGCGCCCGCGCCGGCTTCCTCGCCGCCAACACCGTGCGGATCCTGCGACAGCACGGTCTCGCCGAGGGGCTGCACCGGCGCGGACAGCTCCACAGCACCTGCGAGTTCCGTACCGAGGACGGCCGTTTCCGGCTGGACTACAGCGGGCTCGGGCAGGGGGAGCGGCACACCGTCTACCCCCAACAGGATCTGGTGACCGACCTGTTGACCCGATTCCTGGAACGCGGCGGACAGATCCGATTCGACACCGAGGCCGTGGCCGTGCACGGCGCCGACAGCGGGCGGCCCGAGGTGGACGTACGCGACGCCGACGGGCGGCCCGGCCGGTGGCGGGGGCGGTACGTGGCCGGCTGCGACGGGCGCCACGGCGCGGCCCGGCGCTCCCTGCCGGCCGGGGCGGTCCGCCACCACCGCGATCACGGCGTGACGTGGCTGGGCCTGCTCGCCGAGGCGCCGCCGAGTCTGGACGCCGTCGGGTACGCGGTGCACGAGCGCGGGTTCGCCGGGCACATGGCCCGCACCAGCGAGATCACCCGCTACTACCTGCAGTGCGAGCGCGGCGCCCCGGTCGGCGCCTGGTCCGAGGAACGGATCTGGGACGAGCTGGAACTGCGGATGCGGGCACGGGAGTACGGCCCCTTGCGCCGCGGCCGCCTCGTGCAGCGTGCCGTCGTCGACCTGGAGTCCGACGTGCTCGAACCGCTGCGCCACGGCGCGCTGTTCCTCGCCGGCGACGCCGCGGGCCTGATCAGCCCGTCCGCCGCGAAGGGCGCCAATCTCGCGGTCCTCGAAGCCGAGATCCTGGCCCGCGCCCTCATCGACGACCTCACCGTCGGGGACCCCGAGGGCCTCAACGCCTACTCGGCGCGGTGCCTGACGCACATCTGGCGTGCGCAGGAGTTCTCGCACTGGATGATCGGGCTGCTGCACGGCCCGTCCGGCGCGGACGGCGAGTCGCTGTTCCACAACTCCCTGCGCCGCGCGCGCCTCACCTCGCTGCGCACCTCCCGCAGCCAGCAGGACTGGTTCGCCGAGCACTACGTCGGCGTCTGACCCGTCCTCCCGAGCTCCGCATCCGCGTACATCCGTATGCGTACATCCGAACCCCGGAATGAGGATCCCCCCGCAATGATCACGGCATTGTCGGGCGATACGTCCCGCCTGCGCGCGACGGTCGACTTCGTCAAGGAACAGGACACCGCCAGGCTGCTCCCGCTCCTGCTCCCCGGGCTCGACGGCCCGGAGCTGCGGACCCTGGTGGAGCGCTGCGACTTCTCGCACGCGGCGCTGCTGGTCTTCCCGCCCGACGAGGCGGCGCTGGAGACAGCGCTCGCCGACTGCGGGCTGCACGCGGACGAGCCGCCCCGGCCGAGCGTCGTGGTGCGCGAACGTCTGGCCGCGCGGCACCACCGGTCGGTGGCGGAACTCGACGTCGCCGTGCTGCGCCCCGCGGTCCCCTGCCGGGACGGGGCGCGGCGCGTGGTCGAGGTGTTCGCGCTGACCGTGCCGCCCGGCTCGGACCTCGACACGATCGCCGCGCACGAGCGGGAGCGGCAGCACGAGGCACATGTCGCCTTCGAGGTCGAGGCGCCGGACCCGTTGGTGCTGCGCGGCCTGTGCGCCGCCTTCGGACGGTACGGCGCCACCCCCGACGGCGGCGGCTACAACCCGCACGAGAACGGCACGGTGTTCTACTTCACCGCTCCCGCGGACGCCAAGGCCGATTACCGGCGCGTGGAGCTGTACGTCCCCGGCGACCACCGCGACGTCCTCGCCGCCCACCTCGACGAGCACCGCAGGCGGCAGCCCCCGGAGGCCCTGCTGCGCCTGCTGACCGGGGCCTGGACGACACAGGCCCTGGCAGCGTTCGCCCGGCTCGAGGTGGCCGACGCGATGGACGAGGAGCGGAGCACCGGTGTCGCCGAACTGGCGTGTGACGTCGGTGCCTTCGCCCCGAACCTGGCCACCCTGCTGCGCTACCTCGCCATGCTCGGCGTGGTGCGCGAGGACCACGGCGGTTTCCGGCTCACGGACACGGGCCGACTGCTGCGCGCCGACGCCGAAGGGTCGATGCGGCCGCTGGCGCTGATGTACGGGGGACCGTTCTACGAGTCCTTCGCCGGGCTCGGGCACACCGTGCGCACCGGGGAGGTCGCCTTCGAGCAGCGCTTCGGGGAGAACCACTTCGACCATTTCGCCCGCGATCCCGAACTCGCCGAGCTCTTCGACCGGTCGATGGCCGCCGGTTCACGCATGTTCGACCCGCTGCCCGCCCACCCGGTCCTGGCCGCGGCGGCCGAAGGGGCCACCGTGGTCGACATCGCGGGCGGCAACGGGGAACTGCTCGGCCGCATCCTTTCCGCGCACCCCCGCCTGCGCGGCCTCCTGCTGGAGCGCCCGCACACCGTCGAGACCGCCCGCCGGCTCCTCGGCGGGGCCGGCCACGCGGCGCGGTGCGCCTTCCTGGCGGGCGACTTCGCGGACGTGCCCGCGGGCGGCGACGTCTACGTCCTGTCCCGGGTCCTGCACGACTGGGACGACGACCGCTGCCGCGAGATCCTGCGCCACTGCGCCCGCGCGATGCCGGACACCGCCGATCTGCTCGTCGTCGAGCGCGTCCTGCCCTCCGACGGCTCGGCCTCGCTGGCCACGGCCTGGGACCTGCACATGATGTGCAACGTCGGCGGCCGCGAACGGCGCTCCGACCACTACGCCCGGCTGTTCGCCGACGCGGGCCTGACCCTGGTGGGCCGGACACCGCTGCCCCTGGACGGCAGTGTGCTGCACGTCCGCAGGACCGCTCCGGAGCCGGCGTCGCACGGCACGCCCGTGTCAGGACCCGGGCGGGAGTGACGGCTGCCCGGCGGCCTGCGCCGGGTCGGTCGCGGCGGGGCGGGCAACCGCCCCGCTCCCGCGGCGGTTGACCAACCGGACGGAGCCGACCGACACCGGCCGGGAGTCAGCGCGGAGGGCGCCGGCCGGTGAGTCGCTGCCACCGGTCCCGGGCGTTCTCGAGCCTCGTGAGCGCCTCGTCCAGGGACCTGTCGCGGCTCTGGCGAGCGGTCACCGCGCTGAGATGCCGCCGGGCCCGGTCGGCGGGCCGGGTGTCGGCCCGGGCCTCCTTGAGCTCGTCCTCGGCCCTTTTGACCGCCGCGGCGCGTTCGGTGAGAAGCCGGTTCTCCTTGGCGACCTGGTTCTCGATGCGCACGCTGAACCGGCGCACGCTGTCCTCGCTGTGCTCGCCGGTCGCGTAGGACTCCCAGTGCACACCGTCCGGACGTCGGAGGTAGATGTGGTTGCCCATCGGGCTGTGCTCGAACTGCACCTGCGCACCGCCCAGCGGCAGCACCTTGGTCCCCGGCCCGGATATCACCACCACGTGCTCGTGCAGGGACAGGTGACCCATCGCCGAGAGCAAGGCGCCGTTGCCCGACCGGCGCAGCCCCTTCAGCCGTCGTTCGGCGGTACTGATCCGGCTCCGGTAGGCCTGTTCGGCCCGTGCCACCCGGCCCTCCGCGACGGCCAGTTCCCGCCGGGCCCTGCTCCGCACCTGCCGAACGGCCCGCCGTTCGCGGTCCAGGCCGCTCCTGTCGATGCCGTGACTGCCGGAGAACGCGTAGCTCCAGCCCCCGGGATAGCGGTGGAGCCGCCACGCCATGCCCGCGAGGAGGAGGACCGAGACGGTCAGGATCAAAGAAACGATGCCCACATGCCCACCCCTCCCAGTGACTGCCGCCCGGTGCCGATGAGCACGGGCGACGGAACCAGCCGAAGGTGCCGATGCTGACGAATATCTGTAGATATGCCCGGTCAGGTTGGCGCGGAATCGTGAGAGTTGTGTGATATCGCGTCGTGAGTCAACGCATGTGCCTCAGGGGACCGTCCATGACGGCCGATCGGTATCCCAAACCCCGATCCACCGGCCTGTCGAGGTGTCGGCCGGCCGTCTCGCAGGTCGCCGGCTACGCGTTCCGTGCGTCGTAGTCGCCCTGGTGGCGCCGGATCTCCGCGTGCCTGTCGGCGGACCAGGCCGCCAGTTCCAGCACGGTGGACAGCAGTGACGTGCCGAGCCCGGTCAGGGAGTACTCGACGCGGGGCGGGACTTCGGCGTAGGCCGTGCGATCGACGAGTCCGCTGCGCTGGAGCTGCTTGAGCGTGAGGGTGAGCATCCGCTGGGAGATGCCGGGGATGGCGTGCGCGAGGTCGGAGTAGCGCACGGGTCCGTCGGACAGCGTCCCGACGATCAGCACGCTCCACTTGTCGCCGACCAGGTCGAGCACCTCGCGGATGAAGTCGGCGTCCTCGTCGTCCCAGCGCGCGCAGGGACCCGGGACGCGTCGCACGTTCGCCCGTACATTCGTGCGCCCCTGCCGGAGCTCGCCGCCGGCGCCCACGTCAGCCGCCTCCCTCGTGTTCCACGCACATCAATGTGCCTTTTGTATTGCTTGTCATCCTAATCCACAGTGGGGCTACGAACAGATAGTGAGTTTCGGGAGGAGCCCACCATGAAGATCGAGTTCTGGTCGGACATCGTCTGCCCGTACTGCGGCCTGATGGACAACCGGCTGCGGCTGGCGGCGGAGCGGTTCGAGCACGCCGACGAGGTCCAGGTCGTGCACCGCTCGTTCCAGGTCCACCCCGACCTGCCCCGCGAGGGCGTCTCCCAGCGGCAACTGCTCCGGACGCACCGCATCCCCGCACCGGACGCGCAGCGGATGTTCGCGTCGATCGAGGGCGCCGCCCACGCGGAGGGGCTGGACCCCTTCCACGCGCTGGACCGGACGCTGGGCCCGACCGACTACGCCCACGAGCTGCTCGCCCTCGCCACCGACAAGGGCCGCGGCGGCGAGGTGTGGACGGCGATGTTCCGTGCCCACTTCGGGGCGCGGCGCGAACTGTGGACCAAGGAGCAGGTGCTCGACTTCGCCGCCGGGGCCGGCCTGGACCGCGAGGAGGCCGCTCGGGCGCTGGACCAACGGCGCTACCGGGCCCGGGTCGCCGCCGACCAGCGGGAAGCCGAGCGCCTGGGAGCCCGCGGCGCGCCCTTCATGGTCATCGACGGACGGTACGCCGTCCCCGGCGCCGTCGGCACCGACGCGCTGCTGTCGGCCATGGCCCAGGCATGGGAGGCAGCCCGCCCCGTGCCGCGGCCGCTGCAGGTACCCGGCGCGGCCGACGGGGTCTGCGGCCCGGAGGGCTGCGCCGTGCCCCCGCCCCCCGTGCCCTGACGCCACGATCCACCCCTGCCCGCTCGCCGGCGCCCGGCGAGCGGGTCACCACCCACCCATCGACAGGAAAGAGCCACCACCGTGTCCTACCTGCTGCGCATCGACGCCTCCGCCTCCGGCGACGCCTCCATATCCCGCCAGGTCGCCGACTCCTTCACTACTGGCTGGGGCGGGGACATCGTCCGCCGCGACCTCGCGCTCGACCCCGTCGGCCACCTGGACACGGCCGGCATCACGGCCCGCACGATCCCCGCCGACGACCACACCCCTGCGCAGAAGGCCGCCGCAGTCCTCCAGGACGAGCTGGTCGAGGAATTCCTCGGCGCGCAGGCGTACCTCTTCGCGGTGCCGCTCTACAACTACTCGATGCCGTCGGTCTTCAAGGCCTGGCTGGACCAGATCATGATCGTCGGCAGGACCATCGGCGTCGCCGGCGGCGCCCCGAGCGCTGGCCGCCCCGCCGTCGTCGTCTCCGCCAGGGGAGGCGGCTATGGCCCCGGTGCGCCCCAGCACGGCAAGGACTTCCTGGTCCCCGCGTTGCGGACGATTCTCGGCGACGCGAACCTCATGTCCCTGGACGTCCGCCCGATCACGCCCGAACTGACCTATGCCCCCGCCATGGAGCCGCTTCGGCACCTGCTCCCTGCGCACCGTGCCTGCCTGGAGGAGGCGCACGCACAGGCCCGCCGTCAGGCGGCGGAGATCACCGCCGTCGTGGCCGCCGGACGACCGAAGCTCCCCGGTACCCGATGACCGTCGGGGCAGCAGCCCTCACAGATCCGCGAGTACCGGCAGCACCTCCGCCGCGGCCGTCACGTCCGCCGTCAGCGGACGGTCCTCGGTACCGGCCGGGAGCACGGCGGCGGCGACGGTGAACACCGGCACGGGCGGCGGCGACGGGTGCAGCCGCAACGCCCGCACGGCGGTGACGAGTTCGCAGGCCAGCACAGTGGTGTACGCGTCGACGGCGCGCAGCGACTGGCGGGCCGCCTGGGAGGCGAAGCTGGCGGCCTCCTCCAGGCCGTGCGAGAGCACCGCGTGGCCGGCCGACGCGGGCGTGGCGCAGGAGCGCAGTTCCGCCAGGGCCGAGTTGGTGGTGTACTCCAGGATCATCGCGCCCGAACTGCTCGCCGGGCCCGCGGCCAGGAATCCGGGCAGGCCGGTCAGGTCGGGGCGGCCGAGGGCGGTCAGCCGGGCGGCGGACAGCTGGGCCGTCTGCAGGACGGCGAGGTTCAGCCCGTCCAGGGCGAGACCGAGCGGGGCGGCGTAGAACGCCCCATGGTGATGGGCCGCCGTGCCGTCGGCGGAGATCAGAGGGTTCTCCGACGGGCAGTTGATCTCGACTTCCACGATGCCGCGCAGGGCGCCGGCGGCGTCCAGGGCGGGGCCGTGTGCCTGCGGGAAGGCGCGGAAACCGAACGGGTCCTGGATCCGGCGGCCCGCGCCGTACGCCCGGCCGGGCACGCCGAGCAGCCTGCGCACCTCGGCGGCGGCCCGGGCGACCCCGGGATAGGGGCGCAGGGCGTGCACCTCGGGGGCGTACGCCTCCAGTGAGCCGGAGACCGCCGCGAGCGACAGGGCGGCGACCGCGTGGGTGGCCCGCAGCAGAACATCGAGGTGGTGGCAGGCGAGAGCGGCCTGCCCCAGGGTGAGCGCGTTGCTGCTGAGCAGCGCGAGCGCGTCGCCGGGTTGCGGCACCACGGGCGCGGGCAGCGGGGACGACGGCCCGGCGGGAGATGCTTCCGCGGTGTGTCCCGGCCCCGTCCCCGCGGCTCCACCATGCCGCTGCACGGGGAACCCGGGCGGCAGGAAGCCGGCCTCCGTCCGAGGGTGACCCCCGTCGTCACCACTCGGCGGCCCGGACCCGTCCGGGCGGTCGGTCAGCCAGGGGCGTTCGCCGATCAGGGTGAGGCCCGTCGCGGCGAGGGCGGTGAGGTCGCCGGTGCCGAGGCCGCCGTACTCGTTGACCGCCGGATGGACGCCGAGGCGCAGGGCGTCGGTGAGGGCGGTGATGAAGGCGGGCTGGATGCCGGATCCGCCCGCGAGGAGCTGGTTGGCGCGGACCGCGAGCATCGCCCTGACCTGGCGGGCCGGCAGCAGTGCCCCGGCGCCGCCGGCGTGGCTGCGCAGAAGGCGCAGACCGTGCTCGGCCTCGTCCTGAGCCGCGACCGGCACCGAGCGGTGCGCGCCCACGCCCGTGCCGCGGCCGTACAGGCGCCCCGCGGCGGCGAGCCGTTCGGCCGCCTGCCAGGAGCGCCGGGCCCGGTCGAGAGCCCCGGGCGGCACGGCCGGAGCGGCGGCCGCGTCGGCCAGCCGCACGACATCCGGCACGGTGAGGCCACGCCCGTCCAGCTCGACGCCGGCGCCCTCGGGATCCGGGGGCACCCGCGTCGAGCCGTTCAGGGTCGTGTCCATCTGCGGTGGGTCAGCCGAGACCGACGGACTTCAGCCAGGCCTGCGCCACGTCCAGCGGGTCCTTGCTCTGCGACTGCACCTGGGTGTCCAGGTCGAGCAGGGCCGCCGTGTCGAGCTTGGCGGAGACCGCGTTCAGCGCGTCGACGCCCTTCTGGTCCAGCCCGGACTTGTAGACGAGCGGCTGCACGTTCTCGAACCCGAAGAGGTTCTTCGGGTCCTGGAGGACCACGAACTTCTCCTTGGCGATGGTCGGGTCCGTGGTGAAGATGTCCGCCACCTGAACGGTGTTCTTCGTCAGCGCCGCCGCGGTCAGCGGGCCGCCCGCGTCCAGCGCCTTGAAGGACTTGAAGTCCAGTCCGTACACGTCCTTCAGGCCCACCAGGCCCTGCTGCCGGGTCTGGAACTCGGGGGAGGCCCCGATGGCCAGGTCCTTGGCGATGTCCTTCAGGTCCGCGATCGTGGACGCCTCGGTGAGCTTGTACTTCGCGGCCGTCGCCGCGTTCACCGTGACCGAGTCCTTGTCCTGCGCCGGAGCCGGGTCGAGCAGCGTCAGCTTGGGGTCCAGCTTGCCGCCGATGGCGGCCGTGGTCTCCTCGACCGTCTTGGGCGTGGCGTCCTTGTCGAGGTAGGCCAGCAGCGCGCCGTTGTACTCGGGCAGGACGGTGATGGAACCGTTCTTCAGCAGGCCGTAGGTGGTCTCACGGCTGCCGATGTTGGGCTTGTAGGTGACGTTGATGCCCTTGGCCTTCAGGGCCTCGCCGTAGATGTCGGCCAGCAGGATGCTCTCGGCGAAGTTGTTGGAGCCGACGACGACGTTGTTGCCGCTGGCCTTGCCTTCCGAGAGCGGGTTGTCGGACTTGTCGTCGGAGGACGACGAACACCCGGCGACGAGTGCCGCGGCGGCGGCGAGTGCGACGGCGGCCACGCCGCGGTTTCGCGTGCTTGACCTGGTGCTCTTCGCGTTAGAAGTCACAATTCCCGTTCCGGACTCTGAGGTTGGTGGAGGCTGGGTCGTGGCAGGGCGTGCGGCGTGCGGGGACACGTACGATCCTGATCCAATCCAGCCGGTTCCCCGTCAGTCAAGAGCATTCGGATCGCCGATTGGCCTCCTTGGTGCACAAATGTGAAGAGTGGACGGTCGCCTTGTAACGAACTCTTGACATGGGGCGTGGCGAACGCAGCTTCGAAGGCGCGATACATTCACCGCTGTTGCATCGGCCACAGCTGTGTGCGGGGGCCGCTTCGATGTCGTCGCGCATCATCGACCACACCCCCATGAAGGAGGCCAGGTGTCCACGGTGCAGGTGGACGTACCCACCCGCCCGGCTGCCCCGCCGCGGGGCGACGGGCCCTTGGGGTTCGCCGACCGCTGGCCCTTCCGGCGCAAGCTCAACCTCCTGGTCGGTGTCCCGCTGGCCGTGGTGGCCGTGCTGCTCACCTACCTCATCGCCGACCAGGTGGGACGGGCGCGGGACGCGGCGTCCGCGGCCCAGTTGGTCCGCGACAGCGCCCAAGTGGCGGCACTGGCGGACCGGGTGGAGGCCGAGCACCAGCAGGCGATCCTGCTCTCGGTGCGGTACGAGGCCGCCGGCCGCGGCGAACGGCCCTCGATCGAGGCGTACCGCACGGCGCAGCGATCGGTGGACGCCCAGGTGGCGACGGTGCGCCGGGCCTTCGGTGACCGGCTGCCGGACACCGAGGCGCAGTCCCTGCGCGAGATCGAGGGCCTGACCAGCCTGCGCGAGACGGTGGAGCAGAGCTACCTGCCCGCCGACAACATCGACCCCGCCTACACGGGCGTGGCCAAGGGGCTGATCGACGGCCTCGGCCTGGACCGCAACGCGGCGCTCGCGGCCACCTTCACGGGCAACCTGCTGGACTCCCTGCTGCGCGCGGACGCCGCGCACAGCTCCTTCGAGACGAGCGTGTTCTCGGCGACGACCGGTGACGCCAACGCCCTCATCGAGTTCAACGCCGCGGTCGGCTCGTACCAGCTGTACGCCTACCAGGCCGACCGGTTCGCCCGGTTCGCCACCGAGGATCAGTCCGACGAGCTCTCCGGGATCGAGCACAGCGACCCGCAGAGCCGGATCGCGCAGGCCTACGCCGAGCTCCAGATCGACCCCAGTTCCCTGCAGGCCGACACCCCGGCCGAGATCCACCGGGCGTTCCGGGGCGCGCTGACGGACTACCCGGCCTACCCCGCGCAGGCGGCGAACCGGCTGAGGATCACCTCCTCGCTCATCGACCAGATCGCCGACCGCGCCGACGACGCCTCCGGCGACGCGTGGTGGCGGGCCGCGCTGCTGCTCGCCGTCGCGCTGTTCGGCTTCCTGGTGTGGCTGGCGCTCTCGGTCGTGGTCCGCCGGTCGGTGGTCCGCCCGGTGCAGGCGCTCACCGCGGCCGCGCAGGAGGTCTCGGCCGCCACCAGCCGCGAGCTCTCCCGGGTGGCCGACGACGACACCGAGGACACCGGACCGCCGCGCGTGCGCGAGGTGCCCGTCACGGCCCGGGACGAGATCGGCGAGCTCGCCCAGGCGTTCAACCAGGTGCAGACCACCGCCACCGCGCTGCTGGCCCGCCAGGTGCTCAGCCGCCGCAACGTCGCCGAGATGTTCGGCAACGTGGGACGCAGGGTCAGCAACCTGACGACTCGTCAGCTCGCGTTGATCGACGCGGTCGAACGGGGCGAGACCGACCCGGCACTCCTGGAGCGCCTGTACTCCATCGACCACATCGCCGTGCGCCTGCGCCGCAACGCCGACAGCCTGATGCTGCTGGCGGGCATCCGGGAGACCGTCCTGGACTCGGGTCCCACCGCGCTCACCAACGTGGTGCGGGCCGCGCTCGGCCAGATCGAGGGCTACCAGCGGGTGCGGCTGTACGCCGAGACCGAGTCCATGGTCGAGCCGGACATCATCGGCGACCTCACGCTGATGGTCGCCGAACTCGTCGAGAACGCCGTCTCCTTCTCCCCGGTCGGCAGCCCCGTCGAGGTGACCGTGCGCTCCGGCGACGGCGACGCCCTGATCGCCGTGGCCGACCACGGCCTCGGCATGAGCGCAGAACGCCTCGCCGAGGAGAACGCCCGGCTCATCCGCCGCGAGCGCCTGGACCTGGTCCCGACGAAGGTGCTCGGCCTGTTCGTGGTCGGGACGCTGGCGCGCCGCTGGGAGGTCGGGGTGACCCTCTCCCGTACCCCGGGCGGCGGTGTGACCGCCGAGGTCGCGATCCCGGCGACGCTGCTCCTGAGCATGAGCGCGGTGGGCGGCTCCGGCGCCCCGGCGACGAGCCCGGCCGGCAGTGGCCCGCAGCCCGCGCCGGACCCTGAAGCCGCCGCCCCCGTCGCGGACGTCGTCCCGTCCACGGGCCCGCACGCCGCCGCCACCACTGCGGCCGCCACCGGGGAAGGGACGCCGCTCCCACGGCGCGTCCCCCGGCGCGAGGCGAGCGGATCCGGTGGACAGCGTCCGCTGGTGCCCGGGCCCCGGAAGGAGACACCGGCCGACGACTCCGCCGGCCAGCCCGGCCTGCGCCGCCGGGTCCGCGGTGCCACCTTGCGGACGACCACCGGTGCGGCCGCCGAGCAGGCGGGCCTCCAGGACGCACCCGCGCAACCCGCGGACGCCGAGGCCGTACGGTCCGCGCTGGAGGAGTTCGAGGCCGCCGTCGAGCGTGCCCACCGCGACAGCGACACCGGAACCCACGCCATAGGAGACCTCCGCACCGACACCGGTGCGGACCCCGGAACCGGGACCACGCACCGCCCGAACGACCTCCCAGAAGGAGCCGAGCAGTGAGCACGCCGACAGGTGACACTCCGACGACCGACCTGCAGGCCGCCGCAGCCGACTTCAACTGGCTGCTGAACCGTTTCGCCACGGAGACCGCCGGCGTCGTCGACGCCATCGCCGTCTCCTCCGACGGGCTGCTCATCGCCGTGTCGGAGCTGCGCGAACGCGCTCACTCCGAGCGGCTGGCCGCCATCGTCTCCGGCATCACCAGCCTGGCCGCGGGCGCCTCGGGCAACTACGGCCTGGGCGGCCTGAACAAGGTCATCATCGACCTGGAGGGCGGCCACGTCATCGTCTCCGCGATCGGCAGCGGCGCCGTGCTCGGCGTCGTCACCGACAAGGAGGCGAAACTCGGCAACATCGCCTACGAGATGACGCTGTTCGCCAACCGCGCCGGCACCGCGCTCAGCCCGCAGCTGGTGCTCGAACTCAAGAACACCGTCGGCGCCGCGTCGGCCCGCTGACCGGCCGTCCCCCCGGTCCGGAGAGGAAGACACGACTTATGGCGGACGGCCGCACACCGGCCGGCGAGGACGGCGTGACGCCCCCGGCCCCCGAGCCGGTCGGCCCCGCCTCTGCCGTGCGCCCGTTCCTCCTCACGGCCGGCCGGGTGGCGCCCGCGTCCGGCCGTCCGGTGCCGGTGGAGACCCAGGTGGTGGCCACGGCCGCCGGGCTCAAGACGCTCGACAAGCTCGCCTTCGAGCAGCACGACATCGTTGCCGCCTGCCGGCAGCCGCAGTCCATCGCGGAACTCGCGGCCCGGCTGCGGCTGCATCTGAACGTGGTGCGGGTCCTCGCCGAGGACCTGCGCGCCGCGGGACAGCTCACGGTCCATGTGCCGGACACCGGTGCCACCCATGACGCGTCCGTCCTGCGAAGGGTTATCGATGGCCTGCGGGCCGTCCCCGACTCCCGGGGGGTACTCCGTGACACCGACTGAACCGCTCCTCGGCGCCGGCCCGGCCGCGCAGGCCGTCGTACGACCGCCGCTGCCGGTCAAGATGGTGATCGCGGGCGGCTTCGGCGTGGGCAAGACCACCGCCGTCGGTTCCATCTCCGAGATCGAGCCGCTGACCACCGAGGCCGCCATCACCGAGGTGGCGGCCGGCGTGGACGACCTCAGCCAGACGCCTCGCAAGACCACGACCACGGTGGCCATGGACTTCGGCTGCCTCACCATCGACCCCACCTTGAAGCTGTACCTGTTCGGCACGCCCGGGCAGGAGCGGTTCGGCTTCATGTGGGACGACATCGTGGAGGGCGCGGTCGGCGGTCTCGTCATCGTCGACAGCCGCCGCCTGGACGACTGCTACGCGGCCGTCGACTACTTCGAGCACCGGCGGATCCCCTTCGCCGTCGCGCTCAACGCCTTCGACGGACGCGTCGAGCACACGCTGGACGAGGTCCGCTGGGCGCTGGACGTCGCCGAGCACGTACCGGTCGTCGTGTTCGACGCCCGCGAGCGCGGCTCCGTGCGGGACGCGCTACTCGTGGTGCTGGAGTTGGCGCTGGAGCGCACCGGCGGCTGAGCCGTGGCACGGAACAGGCGGACGGGCCCGGGGCGATGGTGGATCGCCCCGGGCCCGCGGTCCGCACCGCCGCGCGCGTCAGACGGCGCGGCGCACTCCCGGGGACACCGTGAGCCGTGCGATCGCCCAGAAGACCCCGAGCGTCACCAGTGCCATCACGGCCACCAGCGTGGCTCCGCCCACGACCTTCTCGTAGTCGCGCTGGTAGAGGCCGTCGATGATGTACCGGCCCAGCCCGCCCAGGCCCACGTACGCGGCGATGGTGGCCGTGGAGACGATCTGGATCGCGGCCGAGCGCAGTCCGCTCAGGATCAGCGGGAGCGCGGCCGGGAGTTCCACGGTGAAGAGGATCCGTGACTCCTGCATGCCGGTGCCCCGCGCCGCGTCGACCGACGAGGGATCGACGGAGCGGACCGCCTCGTAGGTGGTGACCAGGATCGGCGGGACGGCGAGCACGACCAGCGGGATCATCACCGGCCCCAGGCCGAAGCCCAGCCAGGTGACCACCAGCACGAGAAGGCCGAAGGTGGGCAGTGCCCGGGCGGCCGTGGCGGTCATGGCCAGGGTGTTGCCGCCGCGTCCGTAGTGACCGGTGACCAGGCCGATCGGCAGCCCGATGACGGCGGCCAGTGCGAGCGCCTCCAGGGAGTACCGGATGTGCTCGACGACGCGGGTGGGGATGCCGTCGTAGCCGTGCCAGTGGGCGCTGTCGCTGAAGAAGGCGTTGATGAAGTGCAGTACGTTCACCGGGCCGCGCTCTCCTTCGGCATCCAGGGGGTCAGCAGCAGGCGCAGGGCGACGAGGACCGCGTCGACCACGACCGCCAGCACGGCCGTCGTCACCACGGAGTTCACCGCGAGCTCGGGCCGGTGGTAGATCTGCGCGTCGTTGAGCAGGTTGCCCAGCGCGCCCTGGTTGCCGATCAGCATGCCGACGCTGACGAGGCTGATGCTGGAAACGGTCGCGACCCGGAGCCCCGCGATGATCGCGGGCACCGCGATGGGCAGCTGCACCTGGACGTAACGGCGTACGGGCCCGAACCCCATGGCGGTCGCCGCGGCCAAGGTCTCCTGCGGCACCGAGCGGACGCCGTCGACGATGGCCGGGACCAGCACCACCAGGCTGTACACGGCGAGCGGGATCATCACGGTCAGTTCGGTCTGGCCGGTGTAGTCGATGAGGACGACGAAGAAGGCCAGTGACGGGATGGCGTACAGCACGGTCGTCACGCCCAGCGTCGGGGCGTAGACCCAGCGGTAGCGGACGCAGAGCTGCGCGATGGGCAGGCTGATCACCAGGGCCGCCAGCACCGGCAGCAGGGCCTCGCGCAGATGCAGTCCGATCAGGCCGAACCAGCTGTGCTGGAGGTCGCTCGGGATGTCGAAGAAGCCACTCATCCGGCGGCCTCGGCTCCGGCGCGGACCTCGCCCGTCTCGTGGACCCGGGCGTGGGCGGTGCGGATGGCCTCGCCGATGGCCCGCTGCGAGACGACGCCGACCGCCCGGCCGGTGGCGTCCACGCCGACGGCCCAGCCGGTCGGCGACAGCACGGCGCCGTCGAGCGCGGCCCGCAGCGACTCCCGGCCGTGCTCGAAGGGCCGCCCGAAGGGCAGCAGGCGACCGGGATCGATCGTCCCCGCGGTGAGCACACCGGGCTCGCTCCAGCCCAGCGGCCTGCCGTCCAAGTCCGTGACGAGCAGGTAGGGCACGTCCGCGGTGGTGCGGGCGGCGATCTGCTCGGCGGCGGCGTCCACGGCGACGACGGGCTCGCTCCTCAACTCCAGTTCCGAGGAGGAGAAGAAGGACAGCCGGCGGATGCCGCGGTCGGCGCCGAGGAAGTCCTCGACGAACTCGTCCGCCGGGGCGGACAGCAGTTCCGCGGGCGGTGCGAACTGGGCGAGCCTGCCGCCGGTGCGCAGCACCGCGACCGTCGTGCCGAGCTTGATGGCCTCGTCGATGTCGTGGGTGACGAAGACGATGGTCTTGCCCAATTCGTCCTGGATCCGCAGCAGCTCGTCCTGAAGGCCCTTGCGGACCACCGGGTCGACGGCGGAGAACGGCTCGTCCATCAGCAGCACCGGCGGGTCCGCGGCGAGCGCCCGCGCCACGCCGACGCGCTGCTGCTGGCCGCCCGACAGCTGGTACGGATAGCGCTTGGCGAGCGAGGTGTCGAGCCCCACCCGCTCCATCAGCTCCGCGGCCCGGGCCCGCGCGCGCCGCTTGTCCCAGCCGAGCAGCCGGGGCACGGTGGCGATGTTGTCCAGGATGGTGCGGTGCTGGAAGAGCCCGGCGTTCTGGATGACGTAACCCATCGACCGGCGAAGGGTGTTGACGGGCTGCTCCCGGATGTCGACACCGTCGAGGAGAATCGATCCCTCGCTGGGTTCCACCATCCGGTTGATCATTCGGAGCGTGGTGGTCTTGCCGCAGCCCGACGGTCCCACGAGGACGGTGATGGAGCGGTCCGGTATCTCGAGTGAGAGCCGGTCGACTGCCACCGTGCCGTCCGGGTACCGCTTGGTAACTGAGTCTATCCGTATCAAAACGCCGAATACCCTTCGGGTCTGGCAGAAGCTGCCCGCTCTCGGCCACGGTCGCGCGGGCCGTTGCGGGGAGAGTGTAGACGCCTATTGTTGCGGCACTTCGGCGCGGATACCCTTGTGGGCCGTCCGCATGCCCGTGACAGGAACCACGGCGCCTCACGGAGAGGCGTCGTACCCGGCGGCGTTGCGCACGAACAGCTCGTGGAGATCACGAACGGCCCGCGGGACGGAACCGGAGTGGCGGCGCAGCAGGACCAGCAGCACCTCCGTCGCGTCGCCCGCGAGCGGCCGTACGGTGATCACACCGTGCCGCTCCAGCGGGTCGCCGATGACACTGAAATCCGGGAGCACCGTGGCCCCCAGACCCTCGGCGACCATCAGCTTGCCCATCTCCGCCCCGTCGGTGGAGTACGAGAAGGCCGGTGTCCGGCCGCCCAGTAGACGGTGCACGAAGCGGTGCATGACGTAGCCGGACCGCATCACGATCAGAGGCTCGGCGAGCAGGGTGTCCGCGTCCACGGCCTCCAGGGCCGCCAGAGGACTGTCGGGGCGCACGCACACCACGGGCCGCCCCCGCAGGAGTTCGGTGGCCTCGAAGCCGGGCGGCATGTCGTCGCCCTGGAGATGGTTCACCATCCCCAGGTCGAACGCGCCCTCCAGTAGTCCGCGGTGGATGTCCGCCTGTTGTGCGCCGACCACCTCGACCTGGGTGACCGGGTGCGAGGCCCGGAACTCGCGCACGGTCGGGATGAGCAATGGAACAGTGGCGGTGTTGACCGTGCCGAGCCGGACCATGCGGCTGATGCGGTGCTGGTCGCCCGCAGCGTCGCGGAGCCGGTCGACAGCGTCCAGCACACTCATGATGTGCGGCAGCAACTCCGCGCCCTCGTCGCTGATCCTCGCCCCGGTCCGCCTGCGCTCCAGCAGGTCCACGCCGAGCTCGCGCTCCAGGTTGCGCACGGTCTCGCTCAGCGCGGGCTGGGACAGGTGCAGTTCCTCGGCGGCGCGCCGCAGCGACCCGAGCCGTGTCACGGCGGCGATGTATTCCAGCTGTTCGATGCGCACCACTGGAGACTGCCGACCTCACCGCGTCGAGTTCAAGGGAAACCCTGTCACGGCCTCGTGAATACCGACTCTCAGCATGTGGAATCCGCTCCGGGCATTCTTGACCGGCCGGACTCGACGCTGGTTGTATCGATGGCATGAAGCGACAGGAGCTCACGCGGCGACGCCACGTAGATCTCGGGCGTGTCTCCAGCGCCCGCTGTCGCCGTTCGGCTTGAGCGCACCCGAGGGAAACCCTCGCACACGCGCGGGCTTGTGTTCATGATGCCCACCCGGGGCCGTTCGCCGTCGCGATGAAGGCCTGCACAGGGCCGCCGTTGTGGCAGGCCTGAATTCAGATCACCGCATTCACCTGCTCGCGCGCTTTCGCGCCTTCGCTCATTCGCCGACCGGGTGCCGGTCGTGAGCGGCGGCGTGGTCGAGCCGGCGGGACCCGCCGGACATCGGCTCGTGCCACCGGGGCGGGCGCACTCGCCGTCACCACCAGCACCACTCGCCGACCGCATCCGACATCCGTGAGAGGTCCCCGTATGGCCGCCGTCCTGTCCGTCTCCGGAAGCCCTTCCGCCACCTCGCGCACCGCGCACCTGTTGCGTCACCTGGACAACCGGCTCAGGGCCCAGGGCCACGAAGTGATACCGCTGGACGTCCGCTCGCTCCCGCCCGAGGCACTGCTGCACGCCGACACAGGTCATCCGGCGATCGTCGAGGCCGTCGGCTCGTTCCAGCGGGCGGACGGGGTCGTCGTAGGTACACCCGTCTACAAAGCGGCCTACTCCGGACTGCTGAAGTCGCTGCTCGACCTGCTCCCGCAGTACGCGCTCGCGGGCAAGACCGTCCTGCCGCTGGCCACCGGCGGAACCACCGCCCATGTGCTGGCCATCGACTACGCGCTCCGCCCCGTACTGAGCTCCATGGGCGCGGGACACATCACACCGGGCTGGTTCACTCTCGACAAGGACATCTCCGTCGACGCCGACGGCACGCTGAACGTCGCGCCGGCCCCGGCCGAGGCACTGGCCCAGGTCACGGACCAGTTCTCGCGTGCGCTCGGTGGGCGCCCCACCCTGCTGGCGGCCACCGCATGAGCGACGCGGCAGTGATCACCGGCGACGCCCAGGCCCTCGCCGTCGCGACCGAACTGGCCGCGGATTTCCGCAAGGGCGCGGCCGAGCGCGACGCGCGGCGCCGGCTTCCGGAGGCGGAGCTGGAGCGGCTGTCCGCCTCCGGTCTCCTCGCGGTGACGGTGCCCGCCGAGTTCGGCGGTGCGGACGTCAGCGCGGAGACGCTGGCCCGGGTCTTGCGGGTACTGGCCGCCGCCGACGCCAGCCTCGCCCAGATCCCGCAGAGCCACTTCGTGTATGTCAATGTGCTGCGTCGGCAGGGGACTCGCGAGCAGAACGAGTTCTTCTTCGGCGAGGTGCTGCGGGGGAAACGGTTCGGCAACGCGCAGTCCGAGGCGGGCACTAAGCACGTGCAGGACATCCGTACACGGCTCGTAGGCCTCCCGGACGGGGGGTACGTACTCGACGGTGTCAAGCACTACTCCACCGGGGCCCTGTTCGCCGACTGGATTCCGGTCCTCGCCCGCGGCGAGGACGAGAACCTGCACGTGGCGTACGTGCCGCGGGACGCGCCCGGTGTGACGGTCGTGGACGACTGGAACGGCATGGGGCAGCGCACGACCGCCAGCGGCACGGTCCGGCTGGAGTCGGTGCCCGTCCCCGCGGACCGGGTGGTGCCGCACCACCTCACCTTCCAGGGTCCTCAACTCCACGGCTCCATGGCTCAGTTGCTGCACGCCGCCATCGACGCCGGTATCGCCTTCGGCGCGCTGGGGGAGGCGGCGGAGTTCGTCCGCACCAAGAGCCGGCCGTGGTTCGAGAGCGTCGACGAGGGGCACGAGACAGCGGCACAGGACCCGTTGCTGATCCAGCGGTTCGGCGAACTCGCGATCCGGGTGCGGGCCTGCGACGCGCTGCTCGACGCCGCTGCCCGGGCCGTGGACGCCGCCCGGGCCGATCTGACCGAGGACTCGGCGGCCGAGGCGTCGATCGCGGTGGCCGCGGCCAAGGTGACGGCGGGAGAGGCAGCCGTGGAGGTCGCCAGTGCGCTCTTCGAGGTCTCCGGCACGCGCTCGGCACTCGACTCCCTGGGCCTGCACCGCCACTGGCGGGACGCCCGCACCCACACCCTGCACGACCCGGCCCGCTGGAAGGTCCAGCACATCGGCCGCTACGTGCTCAACGGCACCAAGCCGCCCCGGCACGGCCTGCTGTGACGGACGACCTCGATCGGAGACCCGACGTGCCCCTCACCTTCCACTGGTTCCTGCCCACCAACGGCGACAGTCGCCATGTCGTCGGCGGCGGCCACGGCACCCCGGCCACCCGGTCCGGGCGCGACCGGCCGCCGACCGTCGCCTATCTGAGCCAGATCGCCCGTGCCGCCGAGGACCTCGGTTTCGTCGGCGCGCTGACCCCCACCGGCGCATGGTGCGAGGACGCCTGGCTGACCACGGCCATGGTCAGCCAGAACACGGAACGCCTGAAGTTCCTGGTCGCCTTCCGACCCGGCTTCGTCTCGCCGACGCTGGCCGCGCAGATGGCGTCCACCTTCCAGCGCCAGACCGGCGGACGGCTGCTGCTCAACGTCGTCACGGGAGGCGAGAGCCACGAGCAGCGGGCCTACGGCGACTTCCTCGACAAGGACGCCCGCTATCGCCGCACCGGTGAATTCCTCGACATCGTGCGGAGACTGTGGGAGGGCAAGTCCGTCGACATGCGCGGTGAGCACCTCCAGGTCGAGAACGCGCAGCTCGCCCAGGTGCCCGACCCGGTTCCCGACGTGTACTTCGGCGGCTCCTCGCCGATCGCCGGCGAGGTCGCCGCCAGGTACGTGGACGTCTACCTGACGTGGGGCGAGCCGCCCGCCCAGGTCGCCGAGAAGATCGCGTGGATCCGCGGACTGGCGGCCGAACAGGGCCGCACCCTGCGTTTCGGCATCCGACTGCACGTCATCACGCGTGACACCTCCGAGCAGGCATGGGCCGAGGCCAACCGCATCCTGGACGGTTTCGACCCGGAGAGCGTCGCGGCCATCCAGGCGGGGCTGGCCCGCAGCGAGTCCGACGGTCAGCGGCGCATGCTCGCCCTGCACCACGGCGGAAGCCGCGAGCGCCTGGAGATCCACCCCAACCTCTGGGCGGGCATCGGCCTGGTGCGCGGCGGCGCGGGCACCGCGCTGGTCGGCAGCCACGACGAGGTCGCCGAACGCATCAAGGAGTACCAGGCCCTCGGCATCGAGGAGTTCGTCCTCTCCGGCTATCCGCACCTGGAGGAGGCGTACTGGTTCGGAGAGGGCGTCCTGCCCAAGCTCCAGGCCCAGGGCCTGTGGCAGCACCCCGTCGGCAAGCAGGCGGCCCACTCGGCGCACGTCCCCTTCGCGGGCGCGGGCAACCCCGGCTGACCTGTGGGGTCACCGACGGCGCGGGGACTCACGACGTGGGCGCCGGCCCGTGGTCGTCCTGCGCGCCGGTGAGGGCGTCCAGCAGGTGCTGCAGGGTTCGGCACGCCGCCGTGAAGTCCCCCGGTGCCACAGCCTCGGACCAGCGTTGCTCGATCTCGGCGACCCGGCCGCCGGCGTCGTCGAGGGCCTGGCGGCCGCGCCCGGTCGGGAAGATCAGCTTCGCCCGCCGGTCGCCGGGGTCGGGGCGGCGCTCCAGGTAGCCGAGCTCCTGCAGCTCGTTGACCAGTTCCGAGGTCGCCGCCAGGCTCAACTGCGCCCGCGCGGCGAGGTCGGTCAGGCGGATCCCGTCCACACCGACGTTGCCGAAGATCTGCAGGTGCGGCTCCCGGAGATCGGCGTAGCCCCGCGCGGCGGCGGGGGCGAACATCTCGGTCCTGAACTCCCGGAGCAGGCGGACCAGGAGTTGACCGATGGCGAGACGGTCGACCGGCAGATCGCTTGACGAGGGCATAGCACCGAAGGATACTTCGGGTACCGAAGCTTCGGCTACCGAAACGTTTTTGGAGGGCACCATGGACCGGCCTTCGCCCGGTGCAGTCGAGTCCGTCCCCACCCGGCTCGGGCCACTGAGCGTCGAGACGATCGGATCCGGCCCGCCGGCACTGCTGTGGCACAGCCTCTTCGTCGACTCGACCACCTGGGTGCGCGTCAGGCAGCAGCTGGCCGCCACGCGCCGACTGGTGATCGTCGACGGCCCGGCCCACGGCCGCAGCGCCGCTCCGCAGCACCTGTTCACCCTCGACGACTGTGCCGGCGCCGCGCTCGACGTCCTCGAACACCTCGGCATCGACGAGCCGGTGGACTGGGTCGGCAACGCATGGGGCGGACACGTCGGCATCACCTTCGCCGCCGCCCACCCCCGGCACCTGCGGAGCCTGGCGACCATCGGTGCGCCCGTCCACGCGCTGACCGCCCCGGAACGACGCCAGATCAACCTGCTCGTCCCGCTGTACCGTGCCGTCGGCCCGGTACGCCCCGTGCTCGGCGCCCTCACCACGGCGCTGCTGGGCGCGGCCGCCGATCCCGAGGCGATCGCCCTCGTCGCCGAGGCCTTCTCCGGCCCCGAGCGGGGAGGAATGGCCCGCGCCATCCGTTCGGCGAGCCTCGACCGGCAGGACCTGACCCCGACCCTGACCTCGGTCCCCGCACCCACGCTGTTCGCCGCCGGCGCCGACGACACGACCTGGACCCCCGACGACGCGGCGGCCGCCGCCGCCCGACTGCCCCGAGGCGGCTGGGCGGTTCTGCCCGGCGCCGGGCACGTCGCTCCCCTGCTGGAGGCCGCGCCCGCCGTCGTCGACCTGCTCACGGGCTTCTGGTCGGACCCGGACGCGGTCGGCGCCCTCCACCGCGAACCCGGTGCCCGGTCCGGTCCGCACCAGGCCCAGCCCGCACCCTGAGCCGGCAGCGCCGGCCGGGGTTCGCGTTCCGGTCGTGACGGGCGGGGGGTGACCTCCGCCCGTTCCCGCTCACGAGGGCAGCGGCCGGAAGCCCGGCGTCTCGTCGTATCCCAGCGACCACCGCCCAGGGATCGTCTCGCAGATCTCGTCGAGATCCGCCCGGGTCCGGCCCCGGACGTGCAGCCAACTGTGGGCGCCCGAGCCGTCCTGACGCAGCAGCTTGCCGGGCGCGGAGAACCAGCGCACGGGAGAGTCCTCCGGCCCGGTCCACAACGGGTAGTCCGGCAGCGGCGCCCGCCGAAAGTGTTCGGGCACCGTGTCGAGCAGGTCCGCGGGCAGCTCGCATGCGTTGTAGAGCCGCCCCCCGCCCCCCAACAGCGCTTCGCCCAGTACGAGCTCGACGCAGGCCAGGGACAGCCTGTCCAGGAACGGAACCCAGCCCTGCCGCGTCTCGACCAGCACCGGCGGATCGTCCTGGTCGAGGTCCGTCAGTCGCACGCCCCAGAAGGCACAGTCCTGGTTCTCCGCGCGGAACACCAGGACACCGTCCGGCTCCTCGTGCACGAACATCGCATGAGCCGGGAGCAGGGGGTCCTGGTTGGCGACAAGGTCGCGCCGGGCGCCTGCCAGGGTGTGGAACTCGCGCAGCGCGGTCGGCAGATGGAGGCCGAGCGCCGCCTCCGCCCGCGTCAGTTCCTCGGTGGGAGTGCCGTCGTCCTTGCTCAGCCGCTCGCCCCAAGCGGCGGCGAAGCTGCGGACGAACGCCCAGGCCCGCTCCCGGTCGTGGATTCCGCCGTCCAGCGCACGGGCCACGTCGAAGCCATCGATCACCCCACGAACGTATCGGAAGGCAGCAGCCGGTGATCTCGCCGGCGGCCGGCCACTACCGTTTCACGCGGCTACGGACGGAGAGCGCGGCAAAAGCGAGCAGGATCGGTTCCGTCACCCGGGAGGCCATCTCGATGCAGGTACCGGCAGTCGTCAGGCCCTGCTCGGACGACCGGAACACCACCGAGTCGATGACCACCCGCAACGACCTCTCGAACCGGTCGCCGGACAGCCGCCGCGCGTAGGGCCTGCTTGGATCGACCGGGTCGGGGGTCCTCGTGGTCAGCTGAACCCGCCGGCCGTCCACAGTCCCACGGCTCACCGGGTCCATGTCCTGCGCCGCCAGTCCCCAGAGCATCATCGCCAGGACCGTGGCCGCCATGGCGCCCAGCAGCCACCCGACCGCTCGGGAGGCACGCAGCCCGTACCCCGAGAGCGCCCAGTAGACGGCGAGGAGGAAACGTTCACCGCGGGGCCGGTCGGGGTCGTTGCGGCGCATCTCCATCTCGCCGTAGTAGAAGTCGGCGGCATCCGGTTCGTTCTTGCCGTCCTCCAAGGATTTACGCAGTTGGCGGTACAGCGGGGCGACCGTCGTCGGCCCCGGCACGTCGCCCCCACCGGGTGCCGTCTTCCAGCCGCTCCTGCCCTGCCCCGTGCGCCAGTAGTGTTCCTCCGCGAGTGTGCGGCGCGGCGTCCACCGTTCGAAAACCACTCCGCGTCGCCGAATGCCCGAGGGCGGAGTGTCGAAGACGCACCGGCCTTCGAGCCGCAGTTGGTCGAGATGGACGGCGCCGGCGAATCGACAGTCGGACAGGTCGAGATCCGTCAGGACGAGATGGGCCGCGTCGACGCTCCGGATCGACACGACCCGCACTTTCGCCTCTCCCGTCGGCGCCTGCGTGTTCTCCAGGGCCGCGAAGGGCGCCGGGCCGGCGGCCACCGTCTCCGGCCTCTCCGTATCCGCAGGGAGCCGTGTCGGACCCGCGCTCTAACCTGACCCGCATGCCTCTCGATGACGCACTGGCGGCCCGCATGGCCGATCCGGACTTCTGGCCCCGGTATCTCTTCGACGACGATGCGCCCGACGTCCACGACGCGGAGGACGAGGAGGCGTACATCACCCGGTTCCCGACCGGTGGGGGCTTCGCGCTGGTCCTCGACCTCACCCCCGCCGAGTACGTCGAACTCGCTGTGGAGGCACCCGGCCTCCCGGAGCCGGCGAACGTCGGCTGGGACGACCAGGCACACTTCCACCCGCATGTGATGCCCTGGCGGGAACTGGATCTGCTGTGCCGGGCCGTCGCCCTCCACGACACGGAACTGCGTCACCCCGGCCCGATGCTGGCGCTGCTGTGCCGCTTCGCCTTCCTGGCCGAGAACGACGACCTGGACACCATCACGCCCCTGGTGGACGCCGCGTTCGAGTCCATGCGCCCCGGCGTCGGCGGCAGCGGCAGGGTGCGTGAGGAGACGCGTGACTGGTTCGACCTGCGGGATCTGAGGGGCACGGGGCTGGCGTGGACGACCCGCGCCGACGGGCACGAAGCGGTCGGCCAGGACAGCACCGACGGTCTGCCGCTGTACTCCCTGCGGACGCCGTCCTCGAAGCAGTTCCCGTTCGCTGCGTGGTCGGCGCTCCTGACCTACGCCCGTGCGCGCACGGCCGCGACGGCCGCTGATCCCGTCCTCGCGCAGCCTGCGGTCCGCGAGGCCCTGGACCGCTGCCTTGCCGCCGACGGACACGAACACCTGCCGGCACTCGCGGACGCGCTTGCCGCGGCCGGCTACGGCAACCGCGTGCTGCTGCGCGCGGTCGGCGATCCCGTAGACCGGGCGGAGGCATGCTGGGTCGTGGAGACCCTGGCCGGGATGCCCCAAGGCGAGCTCGTGGCCCGGTGGTTCGGCCCGAGTCCGCTGTCGGGCAGTCAGTCCTGGCGGTTGTCGCTCACCCTGCCGGTCGAGGGACGGCCGGGGCGTTTCGGACCACAGGTCGCGGAGGAGCTCAACGCCGCTCTCCAGGAGGCGGACCTCGGCAGCGCGGACCTGGGGGGCAGCGCGTTGCGCCCGCAGAACGGCACTTACGTCCTCGTGCAGTACAACCTCGGCATCCTGATCCGTGACGACCTCGCCCGCGGCGTCGAGGTCATCACCCGGACTTTGCACACCCACTCGGCCGCGGACACCGCCACGCTGCACCATCGAGGCAAGCCGGACGTCATCCCCCTGCCTCCGCCGACCTGACGCGGCCGGCCGCGCACCCGCTGTCCGGGATGTCGCCGCGGACGCGTGGGGTTCCGCCGCTCACGGTCCCCTGCCCCGGTCCCGCTCATCGAAGCCAGTGGCGCGTGGTGGTCCAGCCCAGGAAGTGGCGTCCGGTGCCGCTGTCGGCGGCACCGCCGGCGGCGACGTGCCGGAGGCCGGTCAGGGCGGGGGCGAGGCGGGCCGCGACATGGCCGGGGTGGTGGGCTGCTTCCTCGTCCAGGTGGGCGATGAATTCCCCTTGCGCGGCGGGTCCGCACAGCGACAGGTAGAAGAGCATCTGCCGCCACGCGTAGGCCGCTTCCTTGATCGTGGGCAGTGGCCGCGGGTTGTTGTGGACCCGGGCCGTGGTGCGGCACACGGTGGTGAAGCAGCGCCGGGCCAGGTCGTCCCAGCCCGGTTCGGGCGTGATGCCGACGCGGCCGACGAGGGTGGCCAGATTGTGCGTGGTGAGGATCTGGGCCTGCTCGATGACCATGCCGTTGGCCGCCACTGACCAGCCCCCCGCGCCGGGCCGGCCGGCCCGTTGGGCGCACAGCTCGGCGAATGCCGTGGAACCGGCGGCGTGTGGGGAACCGGCACGGGTGAGCGCCGTGCCCGTCTCCGTGATCGCGAGGTTGCGGACGGCCGCGTAGTCGATGGCGTAATACCGCTCGTAGAGGCTGCCGCCGAGCAGTTCCGCGGCCACTCGCGCCGCCGTGAGGAACTTCGGGGTGAAGGTGCCCTCGAAGATGTCAGCGGCCAGTTCCTCGACGAACGGCGCACCGGTCTCGGCCTGCCGGGCCAGCACGCCCAGCTCGCGGACCAGCGGGTTGGGCAGCAGCGTGCCCGGAAACGCCTGCACGGCCAGTTCGCCCAGTTCACGCAGGACGATCTCCGCCGGCTCCCGGACCCCCTTCGTCGCGCGGTGCCCCTCCACCGCCCGGACCCAGGGCAGTTCCTCGACCCGTACCTGATGGGCGAGGCCGAGCAGGAGCAGCGAGCGGCGGTTCCGGAACGCCCGGTAGTTCGCGGCCACGAGGTGCCGCAGTGCCGGGTCGGGGTAGGCCTGTGCTCCGGCCGCGGCGACGAGTTGCGGCACCAGTTCGGCCAGGACCTCGGCCGAGGGCACCACCCCGCGTTCCACGAGCGTGCCGATCGGCGCGCTCAGAGCCGCTTCCACGACGCGCCGGACCGACGGCGGTATCACCGTGCCCGCGGGCAGGCCGCTGTCCCGTGCCTCGGGCTCCGTGACGTTCGCGACCAGCCGTGCCGTGTCGGCCGCGCCGGTTTCCTGGGGGAGTGCGGACAGCCTGCGCAGGACGAGTTGGGCCAGGGCGTGGTGCGAGGGCAGGGCCGCCTGGGCCGCCTGCCGGGCGCGCAGTTGTGTGTGCCGGTCGGAGCCGGGACGGTCACGCCGGCGCACCATGGACTCCGCCGCGTGCCGCAGCAGGCCGAGTCGGCGCGCGTCCAGCGGCCGCCCGGCGGCGGTCTCCTCCAGGGCGCCGCGCAGGATGCCCAGGTTCTCCTTCGGGTCGCGGTGTTTGCCGCAGCGGGTGTGGGCGGCGGCGAGTTCCTGGTAGCGGCGCAGGAGCGCCGCACCTCGTTCCCGCCAGACGTCGTCGGGCAGGTGGTCCAGTACGCGGCCGGCGCCCGCGGTCTCCAGCCAGTGGGCGAGGAGTTCGTCGCCGAACGGCTGCCAGACGGTGAGTGCCTCGCGCTGCGCCTCGACGCCGGCATGGGGCCGGCGGCGCGCCAGGGACGCACCGGCGTCGCCGACCGTGCGGCGGTGGACGGCGCGGGGGTCCGGCGCGGGCCGTGCGGCCGGCCGCGGCGTGAAGCGCAGCCGGTCGGCGAACGGTTCCAGCACGCGGACGAGGCCGACGGCGGCGGTCACGTCACCGGTCCGCACCAGCCACGCCACCGTGAGCAGCGCGGCCTCCTCGGACACGGCCACCTCGTAGCGGCCGCTGTCGAGCAGCGCGTACAACCGGTCCAGTCCCCGCTCGGTGAGGCAGTACGCGAACAGCGCCGAGCGATCGGCCGGGACCCCTGCCGAACGTGCCGCCTCACGCTCGTACGCGAGCAGCGGACCCCCGGCGCTCGCGTCGGGTGTGGCGAATCCGCCCCGCAGCACCTGCGGGGTCACCCAGGCGGGCAGCCCGGCCACGGGAGTGCGCGAGCCGATGGACAGGCGTCCGTCGGCCATCCCGTCGATCACCGCCCGCCAGCGCCGGGCGCCGCTGCGCGCACGGCTCCGGGTCTCGGCGTCAGGGTGGGTCAGCGCGGTCAGGAAGGCCTGCGTCAGCCTGCCGTACGGGTAGTTGACGGATCCGTCGGACCCGGCGAGGAGCTGCTGCTCAGCGTCATCGTTCATACGCCGACGTGGCAGGTTCCGCCCCTGCGCCCTCCGGGTTGAGAGCCCGGTGCTCTGCTGCTGAGCTACACGCCGATGCAGGGGAGACTAGAACCCGCCCGGGACGCGGCCAAGCGATTTCCGAGCGCGTGCGCGGAGTCCCCGGCAAGGCGGTCGCCGCCGGGAGGCCCGCAGAAACGGCAATTCCCCGCTCCGCAATTGCGGGGCGGGGAATGCGTCACGTATATTGAGTAGTTCTGTGCACCCACAGAAAAAGCCCCTCACCGGGGGCTACAAGGAACAGCATATCGGGCAGGGAGCCGTTTTGTCAACTCGCGGGGACGTCGAATTGCAGCGGGAACAGGAATTCATCGACCGGGTCTACGACCGTGTCGACATCCTGCGCGGGGTCGCGGCGCACGGTGTCGAGGACGCGTTGACCCCGGTGGGGAACGGTCTTCAGGCACGTCTCGAACGTGATGTGCTGGTCGCGGAGCGTTCGGGGCTGCTGGCGGCCCTGAACGCGGTGGACGGTTCGCTGTGTTTCGGCCGCATTGATCTGTGCGACGGCGCCGTGCACCATATCGGCCGCATCGGAATTCGTGAGGACGACCCCGACCGCACGCCATTGCTGATCGACTGGAGGGCACCGGTCGCCCGGCCGTTCTATCTCGCCACCGGTCACACGCCGATGGACCTGCGCCGGCGCAGGCACATCACCACCGAGGGCCGCACGGTGACCGAACTGCACGACGAGATCCTCGATCTCCACGACGCCGAACGCAGCGGCTTCGAGGATCCCAGTGGCGACGCCGTGCTGCTGGCCGCGCTCGACTCCGCCCGTACCGGCCGCATGGGCGACATCGTGCGGACCATCCAGGCCGAACAGGACCGCATCATCCGTGCCCCGCACCGCGGGGTCCTCGTCGTCGAGGGCGGCCCCGGCACGGGCAAGACGGCGGTCGCCCTGCACCGCGCGGCCTACCTGCTGTACGAGCACCGCGAGCTGCTGTCCAAGCGCGCGGTGCTGGTCGTGGGCCCCAACGCGGCCTTCCTCGGCTACATCGGCGAGGTGCTGCCCGCGCTCGGCGAGACCGGGGTCATGCTGGCCACACAGGCCGAGCTCTTCCCCGGTGTCCACGCCCGCGGCACCGACACCGCCCGCGCGTCCGCGGTCAAGGGCGGGGCGGGAATGGCCGAGGTCCTCGCCCTGGCCGTGCTCGACCGGCAGCAGCTGCCCGAGCCCGGCGCGCCGGTGGTGATCGCGCACGACGACGGCGAGCTCGTCCTGGACTGGGAGATCGCCTACCAGGCCCGGGAAGCCGCCCGGGAGACCCGGCTGCCGCACAACCTCGCGCGCCCCTACTTCGCGTTCCACGTGATCGACGCCCTCACCGCACAGCTCGCCGACCGCATCGGCGCGGACCCGTACGGCGGACCGAACTTCCTCGGCGCGGACGACATCGCGCTGCTCGGCAAGGGCGTCGCCGCGAGCCGCGAGGTGCGGGCCGCCATCGCGGACCTGTGGCCGCTGCTCACGCCCGAGGAGTTCGTCACGGGCTACCTGGCCGCGCCGGTGTACCTGCCGCAGGGCGACGCCGAGGCCGTCCGGCGCGGTCCCGACGAGGGGGAGTGGACCCCGGCCGATGTCCCGCTGCTGGACGAGGCGGCCGAACTGCTCGGGGCGGACGACAGCGCCGCCCGCGCGGCGGCCGAAGCCGAACGCCAGGAGCGGGTCGCCTACGCCCAGGGCGTCCTGGAACTGTCCCGGGGTTCGGAGACGTACGAGTTCGAGGACGAGGAGTCCGAGCGTCTGGCCGCCCACGACATCATCGACGCCGAGCGGATGGCCGAGCGGCACGAGGAGGCCGACCACCGCAGCGCGGCCGAGCGGGCCGCGGCCGACCGGACCTGGGCGTTCGGCCACATCATCGTCGACGAGGCGCAGGAACTCTCGCCGATGGCCTGGCGCCTGCTGATGCGCCGCTCACCGACCCGCTCGCTGACCCTCGTCGGCGACCCGGCGCAGACCTCCGAGGAAGCGGGCGTCGGTTCGTGGGAGAAGATTCTCGAACCGTACGTCGGCGACCGTTTCGAGCACGTCAGGCTGGGGGTCAACTACCGCACGCCGGCGGAGATCATGGAGCTCGCCGCAAGGGTCGTGCAGGCGAAGGACCCCTCGTTCGAGCCGCCCGGGTCGGTGCGCTCCACCGGCGAGAAGCCGTGGACGCGCGACGCCGGGGCGGACCTGGCGGGCGCGGTGGCGCGGGCCGTCGTGGAACTCACGCCCGAACAGGGGCGGCTCGCGGTGATCGCACCGCGTGAGCTGCACGAGGAGATCGCGGCATCCCTCGACGGTGTCACGGCCGGCGCCGAACCCGACCTGACCCGTCCGGTGGTGCTGCTGGGCCCGCGGGAGGCCAAGGGCCTGGAATTCGACCATGTCCTGGTCGTGGAGCCGGGGCGGTTCGGGACCAGTGACCTGTACGTGGCGCTGACCCGCGCGACGCAGCGCCTGGGCATCGTCCACCGCGAGGAGCTGCCCGCGTCGCTCCGCTGACCGCCGCGGTCCGTCAGGCGGGTGCCTGCGGGCCGTGACCGGGGAGGAAGAGCCTCAGGGCGCAGTGGTCCTCGGCCTCGACGCGGACCTCGCACCCCCAATGGGCGCTCAGACGCTGGGCGACGGCCACCAGCCGTCGCCGCTCTTCCCGCGAATACGCCGGGAAGCGCACCCAGCCGCGATCGGCGATCACACGACCGAGGTCGAAGAACAGCGTCGTCCGCGCGCGCTGTTCCTCTTCCTCCGTCAGCGGCGTGGGGGTGTCCTCCGCGGGCACCATGCGGATGTTGTACAGCTCTCGGGTCACGAATGCCTCGCCGTGCTCTGCTCGATCGGACGATCCACAGGGTAGGTGACGACGTCGACGGCCCCCTTCGACATGACGTCGAAGGGGGCCGAAGGTTCGTAGCGGGGGCGGGATTTGAACCACGCGACCTCTGGGTTATGAGCCCAGCGAGCTACCGAGCTGCTCCACCCCGCGTCGGTGACATCAGCTTACGCCATGGCGGCGGGGAGGGCGGGGATTTGGCGCGCGGACCCGTCCCCGCGGGGTTCTCCTGCTGGTCAGCAGGCTCGTTCGTACTCGACCTGGTCGACGGGATTGCCGTCGCCGTAGTCGTACGTGCGTGTGCTGCCGGACTCGGTGAAGCCGCACTTGACGTAGAAGCGGCGCGACTGCGGGGTGTCCCGGAGCGTCCGCAGATGCACCCGGGGAAGGCCGTCGTCGCGCAGCCGGCGGAGCGACTGGGCCATCAGGGCGTGGGCGATGCCACCGCCCCACCCGTCGGGATGGCAGTAGAAGCTGAAGATTTCTCCCGGACCCGGTCGCGTCGGGGAGAGCCGCAGCCAGCAAAGCGCCAGGGGGGTGACTGTCCCGCTCCGCGAGCAGGATCGTCCCGGTCCCCTCCACGATCCGCTCGTGCCACCTCGTACGCCTGCTCCGGACGGCGTCCGCGGCGAACTCGGGCGCGGAGAAGGGCGCATGGGACGCCTCCCGCGCGGTGGCGTGTATCTCGCCGAGCGCGTCACCGTCCTCCGGACGGGCGGGACGAACCTCTGTCACGCGTGGAGCCCACCCACGCCGGCCCGGGGCGGGAGCTCCGGACCGGCGGGTGGTGGTTCAGGGTGTGCGTTCGTGGACCAGGGGCCCGGGTTGAGGGCGGGGTGTGAGGAGCCGGGTCAGGAGGGGGAGGGCCGCCGTCGCGTCGGGGGCCTGTGCGGCGGGCAGGTGGGCGATAGCGGAGGGGAGTGGCGTTCCGCCGCGGGGAATGGCCAGGACCGGCATGCCGGCCGCGGTCGCCGAGCGGATGCCGTTGGGGGAGTCCTCGACGGCCAGGCAGGCGGACGGCGGGATGCCGATCCGGGCGGCGGCGAGCAGGTACGCGTCCGGTGCCGGCTTGCCCCGAACCACTTCCTCGCCGCAGACGGCGGCACGCACCCGTCCCGCCAGGCCCAGCGTGTCGAGGACCGCCAGGACGTAGCGGCGCGGGCTGGCCGTGGCCAGCCCGACGGGCCCGTGACGTTCGGCCTCGAGGACCAGGTCGACCGCCCCGGGCAGTGCCCGGACACGGCCCGCGGCGACCTCGCCGGTCATCGCGGTGGTGCAGGTCTCGACGACTTCCGCGGGGCTCGCCGCTCCGCCGCACAGGCCCGCGACGAACGTCGCCCAGCCGCCGTTGCCGTGCAGGGCCACGTCGTCCTCGGGCTTCCAGCGGTGGCCGTGGCGGGCGGCGAAAACGGCGCAGACGCGTGACCACGCGTGCCCGCTGTCGATCAGCGTGTCGTCCAGGTCGAAGATCGTCGCGCGGTGCATCCGGTCACGCCGTCGGGACACCGGCGAGCCGCAGCCGGCTCGACAGCTGCTCGATCGAGACGAGCGTCAGGCCGTGCTCGCCGGCGAAGGTGCGCAGCCGGTCCGGTCCGGCGACCGAGCCGTCGTCCGTGCACACCTCGCTGATCATTCCGACCGGCGACAGCCCGGCCAGGCGCAGCAGGTCGACGGTGGCTTCGGTGTGGCCGCGACGCTCGGCGATGCCCCGGGGCCGGGCCCGCAGCGGGAACACGTGCCCGGGCCGGATCAGCTGGTCGGGGTGGGTGGTGGGGGCGGCGAGCGTCCGCGCGGTGAGCGCCCGGTCCGCGGCCGAGATCCCGGACCCGACACCTGCGGCGTCCACGGACACGGTGAAGGCCGGGGTGTCGGCGCCGCTGCCGGTCCCGCGCGGGACCATCAGCGGCAGCTTCAGCGCGTCGGCGATCTCCGGCGCCATGGGGGCGCAGATCAGGCCGCCGGTGTACCGGACGAAGAAGCCCAGGGCCTCCGGGGTGGCGAACTGCGCCGCCATGACCAGATCGCCCTCGTTCTCACGGTCCGCGTCATCGACCACGATGACGGGCCGGCCGGCCTGCAGGTCCTTGATGGCCGCCGCCACCGTGTCCGGGCCCGCAACTGACTGCGGCGTCGATGCTGACGTCACAGGAACCAACCTTCCTCGAGTCCCCCCTTCCTGCCGGGTGCATCGGCAACCGAAAACGAAAGCTTGAGAAATCTGTACGCCGAACGGGCATTCCCCGGGTCCCGCGTTTGACCCGCGCGGTCCGGTGCGAAGCCGTGCCGGAGACGGCATCGGCGGGTCGCTGACACCCGGCGCCTGTCAGTGGCGGCTGTCAGGATGCGGCCATGGACCCTTCGGAGATCGTTCGTGCGCTGTGGGAGCGGATGCAGGACCGGGACTGGGCGGGGCTGCGTGAGTTGCTCGCCGAGGACCTGGTGGTGGAGTGGCCGGTCAGCGGCGAGCGGATCGTCGGGCCGGAGCGGTACGTGCGCATCAACGCGGAGTATCCCGAGGGGTGGTCCATCCGGGTGCTGCGCGTCGTCGCCGACGGCGACCAGGTGGTCTCCGAGGTGGAGGTTCCGCACGAGACGATGGGCCTGCACCGAGTGGCGTCGTTCTGGACGGTGCGGGACGGAGAGCTCGCGGCCGGACGTGAGTACTGGAGCGAGGTGGGCTCGGACCCCTCGCCGGAGTGGCGGGCCGGGCTGGTCGAGCCGCTGTGAAGGAGCCGGCCGGCGGATCCGCGGCCCCGTGCCCGCCCGGTCACCCGGCGGGCTGGACGTTTTTCCCGACGGCCTGGCCGTCGAGGCATCACGGACAGCACCCGGCGCACGCCGCAGGACGCGTCCGCGCCGTTGACGGCCACCGCGCGGGCGGTGTCCGTCAACGGCGCGTGCCCCCGTGGGGGTGCCGGACTACAGCTCCTTGATGCGGATGTCGCGGTAGGAGATCACGTCCGTCGTGCTGTGGACCTGGAGGCCGATGTAGCCGGTGGCGTACCGCCGGCCGTCGGTGCCCGGGTCACCGGAGCGCGGCGGGGCGAAGACCTGTCCACCCACGTTGTCGAACTCGTTGATCACGACGCCGTTGCGCAGGACGGTGAAGTGCTGGCCCTCCGCGCGGATCTCGTAGTCGTTCCAGGTGCCCTTCGGTGTCACGCCCGCACCGCCCAGGCCCACGCGGTCGAAGCCGTAGACCGAACCGGTCTTGTACATGTCGCCGTCCGGGCGGTCGAGGATCTGGATCTCGTGCCCGTAGTTGATGGCGACCCACTCGGGGCGGGACTCCTCGGGGTGGTCGTGGACGTTGGGGAAGCGGACGAAGACACCGCCGTTGGCGTTGCCCGTGCCCGGGGCGTCGTCGCGGAACTGGAGCTTGAGCGAGAAGTCGCCGTACCTGCGCTCCGGGAACCACAGCATGCCCATGCCCGGCACTGTCGTGCTGCTGGTGATGGCGCCGTCGCCGGACAGTGTGAACCGTCCGCCACCGACCTGCTCCCACTTGACCAGGGACGCCTCCGTGCCGTCGAACAGATCGCGGTAGCCCTCGGTCCGGCCGGGCTTGCCGATCTTCGACTGCTTGGCGGCCTTGGTGATCTTGTTGAACTCCCGTTGGTCGATGACGTTGTCGGCCAGCAGCTTGTCGAGCACGCCGTCGACGTGCTTGAGGAACAGGGCCTGCGAGGACCAGTCCCTCTCGTCCTCGATCAGCTCGTTGATCGTGCAGCGGCCGCGGGTGAGCCGGTTCGGCACCCCCGAGTCCACCGTGCCCACGATGACGGTCAGCCGTTCGTCGTACTCAGGGCAGTCGGGCGCCGGAACGCCGCCGCCCTGCGCGATGGTGAACGTCACCTGCCGGGCCGCGGAGGTGTTGCCGGCCTTGTCCGTCGCCCGGTGGGAGAACGTGTGGTAACCGATCCGGTCGACGATGACGGGGGTGGTGTACGCGAGGTACGGGCCGCCGTCGAGGGAGTACTCGGTCCGGTCCACGCCGGAGCCCGAGTCGGCCGCGGTCACGGTGACCTTGGCGCTCGTGACGTACGCACCGTTGGAGTTCTTCGTGCCGGCCACCGTCGCCGAGGTCTCCGGCGCGGTCGTGTCCTGCGTGGGCGGTGCCACGACGGTGAAGGCGACGGACTTCTCGGCCGCCGCGTTCCCCGCCTTGTCGGCCGCCCGGTAGCGGACCGTCTGGGCGCCGAGCTGATGCACCATCACCGGCCCGGTGTACGCCTGCCAGGCGCCGCCCGTCCCGACGGCGTACTCGATGGTGTTGACGCCCGACCCGGTGTCCGAGGCGGTGACGGTGACCGTGGCCATCGTCAGGTAGTTGCCCGCCGCGTCCTTCTCGCCGCTCACCGTCGCCGAGGTCTCCGGGGCGGTCGTGTCATCGGTCGGCGGTGCGACCACATCGAAGGCGACGGACTTCTCTGCCGCCACGTTCCCCGCCTGGTCGGTGGCGCGGTAGCGGAGGGTGTGGGAGCCGACCTGGTCGACGACCACCGGAGCGGTGTACGGCTGCCACGGGCCGTCCGCGCCGACCGCGTACTCGGTGGTCCTCACCCCGGAGCCCTCATCGGTCGCGGTCACGGTGACCGTGGCCGAGCCGACGTACGCGCCGTCGGCGTTCTTCTGGCCCGTGACCTCGGCCGCCGTGGTGGGCGCGGTGGTGTCCTCGCCGCCCGGCTCGGTCACGGTGAGGATGCCCTGCATCTGCCCGTGACCGGGGATGCTGCAGAAGAAGCGGTAGCGGCCGGGCGTGAGGGTCACGTCGACGGTGTGCCTGCCGCCGCTGTCGTCGCTGGGGTTGGCCAGGATGTTGACCGGCACGTCGTGGTTGTACTCGGGGTCCGACACGTCGAAGGTCAGCGTGTGCGGCATGCCGATGTCATTGCCGGTCGCGGCGCTGTTCTCGAAGACCAGCGTCGCCGGGCCGGCCACCGCCGTGGTCGGGAAGCTCGCGTACTGGTCGGTGCGCGAGCTCGCCGTCCAGGTCAGCACCTGGGCCGCGGCCGCGGTGCCGTCGGACGACGCCGCGCCTCCGCTTCGCCCGTACGCGGCCGTCGAGGTCAGCCCCACGATCATCAGCAACGTACCGAGCAGGGCCGTCCACAGGCGTAGGGGTCGCTGTCTCACTGTGCCGCCTTCCTGGCCAGATCCGCGGCGGCGGGAGTGGCCTCGCCGCCCTTGTACGTCACACGCCACAGCGCGGACTGGGAGTCGGAGGTGAAGAAGCCGCGCCCGTAGTCGAGGACGTACAGCGAGCCGTCAGGAGCGAACTTCCAGTCCATGAGGTTCCGGATGCCGCCCTGGCCGACCGGGATGATCTTCTTCAACGACTCGGCGGTGACCGGCAGTCCGCCCTTGCCGACGGTCTTGGGGTCGGTCAGCACCGCGTGCCGCGGGTTGTCGGCGTCGTAGAAGTCACCGACGAACCACTTGCCGTCCCAGTACTCCGGCCACGCCTCGGCGCCGGCGGTCTTCGCGTCATAGCGGTAGACCGGGCCGTCCATGGTGGCCTGGCCGCCGCCCTTGAGCCACGGCAGGAGGTACGTGGCCTCCTCGTTCTTGTAGCTGGGCACCCCGTTGGCGTCCCGCGGGAAGTCGGGCGCGCCGCCCTGCGGGGAGCACCAGATGGTGTTGCCCGTGATCGGCGGGAGGTTCACCAGACCGTCGTTGTTCGGCGACTCGTTCTTCGGGGCGTCGCAGTCGTACCAGCCCAGCGGCTTGCTCGGGTCCGGCAGATTGCGGTCCCGGTAGGGCTGCTTGTTGCCCATGCAGAACGGCCAGCCGTGGTTGCCCGCCTTGGTGATCGCGGCGAACGTGTCGTACTTCGCCGGTCCCCAGGTGGTGCTGGGAGCGCCCGCGTCGGGGCCGACCCAGCCCGCGTAGAGGATGTCGGTCTTCTTGTCGACCGAGATGCGGGCCGGATTGCGCACGCCCATGACGTAGATCTCGCCCCGGGTCTTGCCGCCGCCCTCGTCCTGCTCCGTACCGGTGAACAGGTTGCCCTCGGGGAGGGTGTAGGTGCCGTCCGGCTCCGGGTGGATGCGCAGGATCTTGCCGTTGAGGTTGTTGGTGTTGCCCGCCGTGCGCCGGGCGTCCGAGAACGACAGGCCCTTGAAGTTGGGCTGCGGGTTGTTGCCCGAGTAACCGTCGCTGAATCCCGACGAGTTGTTGTCCCCGGTCGCGATGTAGAGATTGCCCTTGGAGTCCCAGGCCATCCCGCCGCCGGCGTGGCAGCAGCTGTGGACCTGGACGGGCCACGTGAGCAGGACCTTCTCGGAGGCGAGGTCCAGCTTGTCGGTCGCGAGGTCCAACGTGAAGCGGGACACGCGGCGTTCGGCGACGTGCCGGTCGCGGTCGAGGCCGGAGTGCGGCGTGTAGTGCAGGTACACCCATCCGTTGGTCTCGAAGGCGGGGTCCAGCTCGATGCCGAGCAGTCCCTCCTCGACCTTGGTCAGCTCGTCGCCGCCGCCCTTGTTGCCGAAGACGGACAGCGCGCCCGCGAGCGTCACCTTCTTGGTCGCCGGGTCGTAGACGTGGATCTGGCCGAGACCCTTCCCCATGTCGGGGCTGTTCCAGTCGGTCACGACCGGCGCGCCGTTCACCCCGCCGCCGCGGCCGATGTACAGAACCCGTCCGTCGGGCGCCACGACCAGGCCGTGCGGCTCGCCGATCTGGTCCTGTTGACCGGCCTGGTTGGGCTGGGTGACCCGCACCGCGCTGTAGTTGGCGTCGATGGTGGCCTTGCAGTCGGCGCGCGAGAGACGGGTCGTCCACTGGAGGGCGCCGCGCAGGTGGTCGCGGAAGTCGGCCTCGGCGAACGACTCGGCCGTACCGCCCATCGCGGTGTAGAAGGACCGGCCGCCGTCGTAGTCCCGGCACCAGGACACGGGGTGGTCGACGCCGTTGGCACCGGCCCCCGGCCGATAACTGGCCTCCCTGACCTTGGCGACGGTGTGCACCTTGCCGGTCGGGTTGCTCGCCCAGTTGATCCACTTGTCGGGCCGCTTCCACTCCACCGGCAGGTTCCTGGTGGCCGGATTGACCCGGTCGGGCACCTCGACGGTCGCGCGCTGCACGCCCGCCGGGCTGGTGGCCGCGGGCCGGGCACCGATCAGCCCGGCGAACCAGTCGGAGTAGGGCTCCGTCCTGGCCGCGTCGTAGATGCCGAGGAAGCCGCCGCCGGCCTCCATGTAGGACTCCAGGCCGGCCTCCTGCTCGGGATCGAGCACATCGCCGCCGCCGGTCAGGAAGACGACCGCGTTGAAGGTGCCCAGCCGCTTCGCGCTGGTGAAGACCGAGGCGTCGTCGGTCGCCACGGTCTTGAACCGCTGCGGGGCAGGCCCCGACAGGCCGATGGCCTCGATCGCCTCGATGCCCGCGTCGACGGTCGGAGACTCCTCGGTGGCCGACGCGTGGAACACCAGGACCTTGACGTTCTTGCCGCCCGGTGGGGACGGCAGGGATAACGATGTCGGTGCCGGCTCCGGATACGGCCTCGCCGTGGCGGCGGTGCCGCTCAGCAGCGACGCCGCCATGGTCCCGACCACCAGGACAGCGGCCGCGGCGCGCCGCGATCTCGACCGGTGATGTGGTGCGCTCTGCATGGTTCACGCCCCTCTGTGTCACAGCAACAGCGGCTGAAGCTAGACGGCTTTCGCTGGTTCGCCAAGGGCAATAGGCGGAATCCCACCATCTTTGTCCCGGGTGTGGATAAACGAAGATCCCTGCTCTACCGTGTGGCCGTCCCCCGGGGGTCCTCGCGCCCCGTCCGTCTCCTCACGGCACAGGAGTGTCCGGAATGGCCATGGACAGAAGGAGCTTCAACCGGCGGCTGCTGGCCGGTGGCGTGGTCGCCGCCACCGGGACGGCCTCGTTGGCCGTGGCGTCCGCGCCCCCGGCCTCGTCCGCGGAATCGCCACCGCCCACCGCACCGGCCGGAGGGCAGGTCCGCCATCTCAGGCTCTACGCCGAGACCCTGCCGAACGGTCAGATGGGATACGGCCTGGAGAAGGGCAGGGCCACCGTGCCGGGCCCGCTGATCGAACTGATCGAGGGCGACACGCTGCACATCGAGTTCGAGAACACCACGGACGTCGACGCCAGCCTCCATGTGCACGGTGTGGACTACGACGTCGCCAGCGACGGCACCCGCATGAACCACGGCCACGTGGAGCCCGGCGGCACGCGGACGTACACCTGGCGCACGCACGCACCGGGCCGGCGCAAGGACGGCACCTGGCAGGCGGGCAGCGCCGGTTACTGGCACTACCACGACCACGTCGTGGGCACCGACCACGGAACGGGCGGGATCCGCAAGGGCCTCCACGGCCCGGTCGTGGTGCGCAGGAAGGGCGACATCCTGCCGGACAAGCAGTTCACGATCGTCTTCAACGACATGACGATCAACAACAGGGCCGCTCACGAGACCCCGAACTTCGAGGCGACGGTGGGCGACCGTGTCGAGATCGTCATGATCACGCACGGCGAGTACTACCACGCGTTCCACATGCACGGTCATCGCTGGGCCGACAACAGAACGGGCCTCCTGACCGGCCCGGACGACCCCAGCCGCGTCGTCGACAACAAGATCGTCGGGCCGGCGGACTCCTTCGGCTTCCAGATCATCGCGGGCGAACACGTGGGCGCCGGCGCCTGGATGTACCACTGCCACGTCCAGAGTCACTCGGACATGGGAATGGCCGGTCTGTTCCTGGTCGCCAAGCCGGACGGCACGATCCCGGGCTACGAGCCGCACCACCCGGACCACGCCGCCGCCGTGCAGGGCACGAACGCGTCCGCGGGCCACCACGCGCACCACTGAGCGGGGGACCGGAGCGGGCAGGACGGCCCGGGTCCACATCCCGGCCGGGATCCCCGCGTCACCCGTGAGGCGCCCCCGGCGTGCGCCGGCCGCTGGGACAGGAGAGGCTCGGGAACGGCAGGCACACCGGCTGGGCCCTTCCGTGCCGTAGCCTCCAGGACCCCCGCCGCTGGGAAGCGACGGGGGTCCTGGCCATGCCGGAGCCGGCCGGGCCTACAGGGTGATCCAGTACCGCCGCTTGAGGCCCCCGCTGGTGGGGCGGACGTCCTCCAGGACGCCACCGTTGTGCTCGATGCTGCGCGCCGACCCGATGTTGTCGTCGTCGCAGGTGACGAGGACCCGGTCCAGGCCGAGCGCACGGGCCTCCGGGAGAACCGCCCCGAGGGCCCACGTCGCCAGTCCGCGTCGCCGGGCGGAGGGCCGGATGCTGTAGCCGATGTGCCCGCCGACGTCGAGCAGAAAGGCGTTCAGGTAGTGCCGCAGATCGACGGCCCCCCGATAGCTGTCGTCCTCGACGATCCACCAATGCGTGGCGTGGACGCGCTCCTCTCCCACGGGAACGGACGTGTCCGACTGCTTCCGCAGGCGCGCGACCCACTCCGAGAAGACCTCGGGGCTGCCGAGGTCGCCATCGGGCGCGAGGCGCAGTCCCGACCCGTCCTGGTGGACACCGGGCCACTCGTCACGCGCCGCCAGCCATGAGGACTGCAACCGGCGTGTGGGGGCGATCAGTTCAGGCATGCGCGGGACGCTAGCACTTGTTCGTCGTCCGTGATCGCCCAATGCTCCGGCCGGTGCGGGGCCGATCAGGTCCGACTCGCCGTAGCGTCGCTCCGCCCTCCTGCGTCAGCCCTGTCCGCCCAGCCCCAGTTTCCGCACGCCGAAAGGCGAGAAGACCATGTGACGGGCCCAGCCGTCATGGATCAGCGCCACTTGGGACGGCAACGGCACCACCGGATACAGGGCCTTTCCGCGTGACCAGTTCGCGAGCAGGCCCTCGGTGGTGTCGACCGCGGAGACGACCATCGTCACCTTCAGCCGATCGTCGTCACCCCAGGTGTTCCACAGAGCCCAGCCCTCCGGCCTCGCTTCGACGCCGAGCCGGGTGCATGCCTCCTCATAGCTTTCCCCCATCCCTGATGGCATGACCTCCGGCCGAAGCAGTACGACACCCGCGAGCTTCAGCAGCGGCCGGTCCGGCTCCTCGTCGAGGCAGCCATCGCCTGGGAAGTGGTAGTGGCGCAGCCCGCGGGCCAGTGCGTTGACCGCCCGCTGCAAGGCGGTGGCGTTTCCTTCCTCGGACGAGTACGAGAGCAGGCCCTCGCTCGACGCGGCGTCCCTGACGGCACAGGCAAGCCGCTCGATCTCGCGCAGGTGGTCGACTTCGGAGACTTCGGGCCTGGTCACGGCGGTCAGTGTTCCAGCGGCCGGTCGGCCCGGCACCCGATTTTTCCGAGGGGCCGGACAGTGATCGAGTGGCTGCTGAAGGCGGTGCGCAGGGGCGGGGTTCAGGGTTTTGAGGGCGCCGGGAATAAATGTCATCATGCGATGACTTCAGTTGATGACGTCGACTGATGACATCGAGGAGAGTCGTGGGCAATCCCGCAACAACGGAGCCGCGGTCCGGGCGGCAGCGGGCACTGGTTCCCGTGCTGGTCTCGCTCGGCATGCTGGTCGCCGTGGTGAGCAGCCTCGGCGCCCCGCTGGTGCCGACCATCGCCGCCGAGGAGCATGTCTCCCTCAACGACGCCCAGTGGTCGCTGACCGTCACGCTGCTCGTCGGCGCGGTGGTCACGCCGGTGATGGGCCGGCTGGGCGACGGGCCGTGCCGGCGACCGGTGATCCTCGGCGCCCTGGTCGCGGTGCTGGCCGGGTGTGTTCTGGCGGCGCTGCCGCTGGGCTTCGGCTTCCTGGTGACCGGGCGCGCGCTGCAGGGACTCGGGCTGTGCCTCACCCCGCTGGCCATCGCCACCGCCCGGGACGCCCTGCCGCCGGAGCGGTCGCGGCCCGCGGTGGCGCTGCTGTCGATCACCACGGTGGCGGGCGTCGGCCTGGGCTACCCGCTCACCGGCTTGATCGCGCAGTCCTTCGGTCTGTACGCCGGCTTCTGGTTCGGGGCGGCGGTGAGCGTCGCCGCGCTGGTGGCCGCCGTCGTGGTCCTGCCGCCGTCCCCGCGCCGCGCCGCACCGCGGATGGACGTGGCCGGCGCGGCGCTGCTCGGCGCCGGACTCGCCGGGCTGCTGCTCGCTTTGAGCGAGGCCGAGCTCTGGGGCTGGAACTCGGCGCGGCTGCTCGTCCTGGTCGGCGTCTGCGTGCTGCTGCTCGCGGTGTGGGTCGTGCACGAGCTGCGGACCGCGCAGCCGCTGGTCGATCTCCGCCTGACCAGGGACCGCACGGTGCTGACCGCCAATGTGACCGCGCTGGTGGCCGGCCTCGGGATGTACCTGCTGCTCTCCCTGGTCACCCGGTTCGTGCAGACGCCGCGCGAGGCCGGCTACGGATTCGGGGCCTCCGTGGCCGTCACCGGGCTGGTGCTCCTGCCGTTCTCCCTCGCCAGCATGGCCGCCGGCCGGATGGTGCCGCTGCTGATCAGGCGCGCCGGCACCGCTCTCGTGCTGCCGCTCGGGTGCGTGGTCTCGCTGGCCGCCGTGCTGGCGTTCGCCCTCGTCCGCGGACAGCTCTGGGAGCTGTTCGCCATCATGGCGGTAGCCGGATTCGGGATCGGCTGGATGTTCGCCGTGATGCCCGGAATGATCGTGGGTTCGGTGCCCGCGCACGAGACGGGCAGCGCGATGAGCTTCAACCAGGTGCTGCGCTACGTCGGCTACTCCACCGGAAGCGTGCTGAGCGCCACCGTCCTGCAGGCCCACACCGTCGCCGGGAGCGTGCTGCCCACGGGCGACGGCTACCGGACGGCCGCGCTGCTGGCCTGCGGGGTGTGGGTGGCCATGATCCTGGTGACCGCCGTCCTGCCCCCGCGGCACCGGCGCGGTGCGGTCGCGGCCACGGTACCGGGGCCGGCCCCCGCGCCCCGTACCGAGGGTGAGGACGCGGCCCGGCAGAAGGCGGTGCGATGACCGACGGCACACCGTCCCGCAGGCGGGACTCCGCGCGCAGCCGCGAACTGCTGCTCCAGGCGGCGGGCGAGCTCTTCAGCGAGCGCGGCTTCGACCGGACCACCATCCGCGACATCGGGGAGCGCGCCGGTGTCGACCCGGCGCTGATCGCCCGGTACTTCAACAACAAGAGCGGCCTGTACACCGCAGTACTGCGCACAGAGCTGGGCGACGCCACCCCGCCGGACCTGCTCGGACCCGAACGGCTCCGCGCACTCCTGGAACGTGCGGACCGGCGCGGCGCGGGCCCGGTCTTCCGGTCGACCGTACGGGCCGAGGGCGACCCGGTCGTACAGGACGCCGCCCGCGCCCAGCTCTACGTGCGCCTGGTCGACCCGTTGCGCGAGCGGTTCGCGGCGAGCGGACTGGACCGGCCTCAACTGCGGGCCGAGGTCGCGGTGGCCGCCTTCATCGGGGTGCTGCTGGCGCGCGGCACGGGGACGCTCGACGAGCTCGCGGCGGCGGACCTGGAGGAAGTGTTGCCCCTGGTGCGCGCGACCCTGGAGGGGCTGGACAGCTGACGGCAGGGACGGCGGAAGCCCGGGGTGACGGGGTGCGCCGCGGGCTCACTGCTCCAGTGGACGGCTGCCGGGAGGGCTCGTCACGACGGTGCGCAGCGGGATGCCGCGGAACGTCTGAATGAGCACGATCACCGCGCCGGCGGTCACGCACTGGTCGGCCAGGTTGAAGATCCCTGAATCACCGAGCTGGATGAAGTCCAGCACGGCGCCACGACCGAATCCGGGGGTGCGGAACACCCGGTCGGCGAGGTTCCCGCCGGCGCCCGCGAAGATCAGCCCGAGACCGGCGGCCCAGCCGGTGGACCGGACGGAGGGGGCGACCCGGGCGATGAGGACGAGCACGACGATCGCCAGGAGCGTGAACACCAGGGTCGCCCGGGGTGCGAAGGAGCCGGCCGCTCCTGGGTTCCGGAACGCGGTGAAGGTCAGCGCACCGCCCAGGGTGTGCGTGGGTTCATGGCCCTCCACGACAACCGCGGCGATCGCCTTCGTGATCTGGTCCACGGCGAATCCGGCCGCCGCAACCGTCCACAGCAGATACATCCGCCGCACCGCCCACCTCCTGATCGCCGACCGCCGTCCGTCGAGCGTACGCGCCGCTCGGGGCGGGGAGGGAGGCGCCCGAGGGGAGGCGGCGGGCAGTCCTCACCATGTCAGGATCAGCGAACCCCCGACCGGCAGCGCGTGCCAGCGGTCCGCGTACTCGTCGAACCGGGACACGATCCGCTCGACCTCTGCCGGGACCTCGCCTGCCGGCACGTACGCGGGCAGCTCCCGCGCGTGGCCTTGCCGGACTTCCCACACCGGCAGGGCGATGGCCGCCAGTTGCTCGGAGCGGGCCATGTCCGCCTGGGCCCGGGGGGACGGTTTCACCGGATTCGACTTGCGGCGCCGTGCGGCCTTGGCGCGCTCCGCGGGATCGGCGGGCCAGAACATGCCGTTGTCACCGGCGGCCAGCCGCCCGTAGACCCCGAGCCCGATGCCCGCTTCCGTCTCGACCAGGAAGTGCACCAGGTCGTGCGGCAGATACCGGTGCCCGCCGGGTCCGTTGCGGGGGGCGAGCTCGGGTCCGGTCTCGCGATGCACCGCGATGTCGTAGCTCGTGCCCGGTCCCTTGGTGAAAACGACGCGCATGCCCGGAACGGTAGGTGGTGGGCGGAGCCGGACGCACCTGGTTTTCGGGGGCGCCGGGGCGAGCCGCCGCAGGCCCGTCTGCGTGCTGACGCCGCGGGCTCACCCCTGCACGAGGCCGGGACGCTCCGCGCGTTCGAGCACGGCGAATCACCGGCAGTCGGTCTGCCGCGCGGCGCCCGAGGTGTCCCGCGTGGTCAGCGGGCGGCCGCGGCCTCGTAGCGGCCGACCTGCTTGCGGAGAAGGAGCGCGGCGGTGTGCGCGTCGGCGTCCGCCGTGACGTCGGTGCCGGCGTTGACGAGCGTGGGCCCGTCGAGGGTGAACTGCTGGAGGACGGTCGACCCGCCGCCCTCGATGCGCACGCCCAGCGAACGGTCGCCGAGCTTGTCGACGTGCACGGGCGAGTACGTGCGGACGGAGCCCTTGTACGTCTCCTTGCGGCAGGTCTGCAGAGCCTGCTCCATCGCGTCGAGGACCTCCTCGGCGTCGCTCGGGGTGGCGTACTGCCGCAGGCCGACGGCCGCGATCGACGCGTCGTGCCCGGTGCCCGTCCGGAAGGTGCCGGATGCCTCGACCTGCGGCGCGTGGGGCTGCTTGTAGTCGCAGAAGCTCCTGCCGGTGAGCGACTCGCCGCTCTTGCCTGCGGCCCAGCCGGCGGGCAGGTCCGAGACGGGCAGCAGGGCCGCGGCCAGTGTGTCCTTCGCCAGGAAGTGCATGCCGGGTCCGGGGGCAACGCTGGGGGAGACGCCGGGGGACGCGGCGGCAGCCGAGGAACCGGTGGTGCGCGGAGCCGGGGCCGGCGCGCCCGCGGAGGTCGGGGACGTGGAGCTGCTGCAGGCGGCCAGGGCGGCGGCGCAGAGGAGCGTTCCGATGACGTGGACGTGCTTGCGGTGGGACACCGGTTTCCTAGCGTGTGGCGACTGTGCGGTCGAGCGGAATGAGCTGGCCGGCGCAGCTTAGGCACGTGTGGCTGGATTCCGTGCGGCGGGTCCGTTATGAGAAGGGGGCCATTGCGTCGCCGTGAGGTGTACTTCCCTCTCGCGGGGATGCCGGCGCCCGCACCGCTGTGCGAGCGGGCACCGGCCGGCGCGGGGTCAGATGACGATGAGGGTCTTGCCGGGCAGGGTGCCCTGATCGGCCTGGGCGTGGACGGAGGCCAGCTCCGCCAGGGGCCTACGGGCGGCGACGTCGATCCGCAGGTCGCCGGACCGGACGCGGCCCAGCAGCTCGGCGAGCTGGGCGGCGTCGCTGCGGGTGGCCATGCGGACCGTCTCCACGCCGCGTCCGGGTTCGGCGGGCGGCGGGGTGGTGGCGCTGACGAAGACTCCGCCGTCGGCGGTCAGCTCGGCGAGCGCGGCGGTCTCCTCCGGCGTGGTCGGCGCCAGGTTGAAGACCAGGTCGAAGCCGCCGTCCGCGGCCTTGATGACGGGCGTCGCGGTGTAGTCGATGATCTGGTCGGCGCCGAAGCCGCGGACCCGGTCGGCGCTGCGCGGGCTCGCCGTGGCGGTGACGTTCGCGCCCGCCCGGTGCGCGAGCTGTACCGCGTATCCGCCGACCGCGCCGCCTGCCCCATTGATCAGGACCCGCCGGCCGGCCCGCAGGCGGCCGTGCTCGAACAACGCCTGCCAGGCGGTCAGTCCGGGCGCGGGCAGCGCCGCCGCTTGGACCAGGTCGACCCCCTCGGGGACGGCGGCCAGCACCTCGGTGGGTGCGAGTACGTACTCCGCGGACGCGCCGGCACCGGTCAGCGGCAGGAACGCCGCCACCGCGTCACCCTCCGCCCAGCCCGTCACGCCCTCGCCGACCCGGGCCACCCGACCGGCCATGTCCATCCCCGGCACATGCGGCAGGTCGAGCGGGAACATCTCGCGCATGTAGCCGGTCCGCAGCATGGCGTCGGCCGGGTTGAACGATGTCGCGGCCACCTTCACCAGCACCTGTCCGGCACCGGGGACCGGGACCGGGACATCCTCCTGCACCAACACGTCGCTGCCGCCGTACTGATGGAATCGCACTGCCTTCATGGTCTCCCCTTCTCTCTTTGCTTCGAGTTCGAAGTACACCCTCCTCAACCTGCTTCGAATTCGAATTGATTCCGGACGGTCGTGTGACCTGTGTCTCGCGTCCCGGCGGCACATAGGGTGGGCAAGGTGGCCGATCATCGAGACGACGCGCCCCAGCCGGAGCAGCTGGCGGCCTACTTCGCGCTCACCGAGGCGGTCAGCATGCTGCAACACGCCATCGACCAGCAGCTCCGCGCCGAAGGCGACCTCAGCTATGTGCAGTTCCAGCTGCTGGCCCGGCTGTCCGACGCCGAGGGCAGCCTCACGATGACCGAGCTCGCCGACGGTGTCGTCTACAGCCGCAGCGGGCTCACCTACCAGGCGGCCCTGCTGGAGAAGGCCGGTCTGATCACCCGCGCGCCCAGCCCCGACGACGAACGCGCCACCCTCGTCACGATCACCGATGCCGGCCGCGCCCGTCTCGCCGATGTCCTGCCCGGCCATATCGCGGTCGCCCAGCAGATGTTCTTCGCCCCGCTCGGCCCGGACGACCTGCGTCATCTGCACGACATCATGGGCCGGGTCCGCGACCACATGCGCGCTCGACCACCCCGCTCCGCCGCCCCCCGCAAGAAGGCCCGCACCGCGCGCGGAGCGGGTACCGCCGAGCCGACCGGTCACGGCGAGCCGGAGAGGACGGCGTGAACCCGACGCCGCCGCGCCGCATCGGCGCGACCGGGGTCCACCCCGTGGGCCTCGGCCTCGCGGCGCTGTCCTTCGACCGGGCTCATGATCCCGACAGAGCGGCCCACACCATCACGGCGGCCCTCGACTCGGGCATCGGGCTCCTCGACACCGCCCACGCCTACACCACGGCGACCGAGGACCACCACAACGAACGCCTCGTCGCCCGCTCGCTGCGCGGCGTCCCCGCGGGCGACCGCCCGCTGGTCTCCACCAAGGGCGGCCACTACCGCAGCGGGGACACCTTCCCCGTGGACGGCCGGGCCGAGACGCTCCATCGCCACTGCGAGGGCAGCCTCCGCGCCCTGGAGGTCGAACGGATCGACCTGTACCACCTTCACTGGCCCGACCCGCAGGTTCCGATCACCGACAGCGTCGGCGCACTGGCGGAACTGCGACAGCAGGGGAAGATCGGCCTGATCGGCCTGTCCAACGTGGACCTGGGGCAACTCACCCTGGCCCGGGGCGAGGCGGACATCGCCACCGTGCAGAATCCCTGGTCGCTCTTCGACCCCGGTGACGACGAGGTCCTCGCGTTCTGCCGGCGAAGCGGCATCGCCTTCCTCGCCTACTCCCCACTGCGGGGCATGAGCACCGCCGGGCCCCGTCTCACCCGGGCGCTGGAGGGCGTGGCTGCACAGTACGGCGCCACCACGGCGCGCATCGCCCTGGCCTGGCTCCTCGCCCGGTCCCCGTCCCTGGTCGCCGTCTCCGGCGCCACCCGGCCGGAGACCGTGCGGGACTCGGCGGCCGCTGCACTGATCACCCTGGCGCCCGAACACCTCCAGCTGCTGGACGGGGCCGCCGACGGACCAGGGCCGGCAGGCCCCGGCTACTGAGCGGCGCGGGTGTCACGGGTGCCGTGGGGTTCGCCGGGTTCGCCCGTCTGGCGCGTACGAGCCGGTGCGAGTGGTTCGAGGAGTCGCCGCGGAAGGTTGAGCCGGGCGGACACGGGATCGGGCGCCGAGTCCGCCGCCGCGTCGAAGCCGGGGCCGGGTTCCATCCGGATCTCCGGGACCGGCGCGACGGAGCCGCACACCTGGCAGCGACCCTCGTGGTCGAGCGGGCCTCCGTCCACGTCGTGGCGCAGGGCGCGTTTGGCTCCGGCGGGGGAGTAGTAGGCGTCGCCCCAGGCCATCATCGCGCGCACGATCGGCCACAGGGCGATGCCCTTGTCGGCCAGCCGGTACTCGACGCTTCCCGCTCCGTCGTCGTCCCGGGTGAGTACGCCCTCCCGGACGAGGAGCTTGAGCCGGTTGGTCAGGACGGCGCGGGGGATCCCCAGCTGCGTGGCCAGGTCGCCGAACCGGCTCACCCCGTAGAAGGCGTCGCGGACGATGAGGAGGGTCCACCGCTCGCCGATGACCTCCAGCGCTCGGGCCAGCGAGCAATTGGAATCCGGGTAGGTGCTGGGAAGGGTCATGCACCCACTTTACCGCCCCATGGTTCACTCACTGAACTGTCTGGGGTTACGGTAAGGAAGTTCAGTGACTGAACTGCCAATGTCCCTCTCCCCTCAGAACCAGGCCAGGGGCTGCGGGCACCGAAGCATTCGGCCGGCAGCCGGAAAGGTGTTCTGATGACCAACGACGACAGGCTGTTCCTGATCACCGGCGCGACCGGCAGGACCGGCGTCGGGACGGTCAACCTGCTGCTCGAGCGCGGACACGGCGTCCGCGCCCTGGTGCACCGCGAGGACGGGCGTTCCCGCGCGCTGGCGGACGCCGGCGCCGAGATCGCCGTGGCGGACCTGCACGACCTCGACGCCGTGACCGCGGCTGTGCGGGGCGTCACCGGCGCCTACCTCTGCCACCCGATCCTCCCGGGCCTGATCGAGGCGACCGCCTGCTTCGCCCGGGCGGCGACGGGGGCGGGTGTCCGGTCCGTGGTCAACATGTCGCAGATCTCCGCCCGCCCCGATGCGGGCAGCGACGCCGCTCGGGAGCACTGGCAGGGCGAGCGCCTGCTGGACCGGACCGGCCTGCTCACCGCGCACATCCGGCCGACCTTCTTCGCCGAGTGGCTTTCGTTGTGGTGGGAGCGGCGGGACGGCGAGGGCCACCTTCGTCTCCCGTTCGGCGACGGGCGTCACGCCCCGATCGCCGCGGTGGACCAGTCCTATGTGATCGCCGCTCTGCTGCTCGACCCCGAGCCGCACGACCGCGCCGTCCACACCTTGCACGGCCCGATCGAACTCGACCACCACGACATCGCCCGGACCATGTCCCGGACGCTCGGCATCCCGGTGCGCTACGAGCCGATCAGCGTCGAGGAGTTCGCCTCGGCCATGACCGAACGCGGGATGCACCCGCACACCGTTCAGCACCTGAGCAACGTCGCCGTCGACTACCGGAACGGTGTCTTCGCCGGCACGAACGACAACGTCGAACGGATCGGTCATCGTGTGCCGCTGTCCGTCGAGCAGTTCACCGTCGCGCACCAGCACGACTTCGAGGTCAGCGGGCCCTACTACGTCCCGGCCTCCTGACCGGGGCGGGACGACGTCACCCGCGTCACCCCCGTCGCGGGAACTACGAACGTGTCCATGAGGAGAAAACCATGTCTTCCGTGCTCATCACCGGCGCTTCCCAGGGAATCGGCCGGGCCATCGCCGTCGAACTGGCCCGTCGTGGCCATCGGGTGATCGCCACCGCTCGCCGGCCGGAAACGCTGGCCGACCTCCCCGTGGACCAGCGCCTGCGCCTCGATGTCACCGATCAGGACAGCGTCGACCAGGCCCTCGAGGCCGCCGGCGAGGTCGACGTGCTGGTCAGCAACGCCGGATCGACGGTCCGCGCGCCGCTGGAGAGCGTCCCGCTCGCGGAGGTCGAACGGCTCTACCAGCTCAACACCTTGGGCGCGCTGCGCGTCGTCCAAGGAGTGCTGCCCGCGATGCGGGAACGAGGATCCGGCCGCCTCGTCTTCGTCTCCAGCATCCAGGGACGACTGGTGCTGCCGATCATCGGCCCCTACGGCGCGAGCAAATGGGCGCTGGAGGCGATGGCGGAGACACTGGCCATTGAGACGGGCCACTTCGGCATCAAGGTGAGCATCGTGCAGCCGGGCGCGGTGTCCACGAACGGTGCCCAGCAGGCCCAGTCGTTCATCGCGGAGGACAGCCCGTACGCGCCGCTGTACCGGCAGCTCGCCTCTCTGCGCGGCGAGGTCATCACCTCCAAGGAGGTCGCCGCGGTCGTGGCCGGCACGATCGAGGAGCCCGAGCCCGCCCTGCGTGTGCCCGCCGGCGCTCCCGCCGAACGAGCCCTGAAGGCCCGCAAGGAGGCGCCCGAGAACGAGCCGTTCATGCCGGTCGCCATCGACTGGTAACGGCCGGGCCGGAGCTGAGGAGCACCGCGCCGGTTGCGGTTCAGCGGCGGGGACGGGGGGCGACACCCGAAACGGTGGGCGCCTTCCCGTCCCCCGTGCGACCGTGGTCGGCGGCCCATGCGGACAGCACCGTCAGGGCCTCGTCCGACGGTGAGCCGGGGTCGGCGAGGAACGCCAGCAGGGTCTGGTCCGCGTCGCCGGGGAAGGACAGTGCCTCGGTCCGCAGGACGAGGTGGCCGACGACCGGGTGGTGCAAGTGCTTGGTGTGGTGGCTGAACTGCACCACCTTCTGCGCGGCCCACCACCGGCGGAAGCGGTCGCTCTTCATCGACAGCTCGCCCACCAACTCGGCGGTACGGGGGTCGTCGGGGTAGCGGGCGGCATCCATGCGCAGCGTGCCCACGAACTCGGAGGCGACCTTCTCCCAGCGCTCGCCGAACAGCGATCGCGCCGTCTCGTCGAGCACCATCCAGCGCGCGGCGTTGCGCTCCCGGGCGGGCATCGCGTCGAAGTCGGCGAGCAGCGCACGCCCCATCCGGTTGACCACCAGGATGTCGGTGCGGCGCCCCAGCACCAGGGCAGGGGTGTTCTCCAGCCGGGCGAGGAGAGCGTGGATCCCCGGGCGTACCTTCTGCACGGTACGCGAGGCCCGGCGGCGTCCGCCGGCCACGGGGCGTGCCACCGCGTCGAGGTAGGTGCGTTCCGCCGGGTCGAGCCGGAGGGCGTTCGCCAGGGCGTCGAGGACGGAGTCCGAGGGAGTGATCGGCCGGCCCTGCTCCAGGCGCGTGTAGTAGTCGACGCTCACACCGGCCAGCGCCGCGAGCTCCTCCCGGCGCAGCCCGGGGACCCGTCGTGGCGCCATGTCGAGACCGAGTCGCTCCGGATCCATCGCCGCGCGCCGTGCGCGCAGGAACTCGCTGAGCCCTTCGTTCCGCTCCATACCCCCATGGTCCCTCGGGCCGGGGCGGCGTGTCCCGGCGAAGGTGGTCCTCCGGATCCCAGGAAGCGGCGGGCCGGTTCGGCGTCCCTCATGGGCGTGCGCCGGCGTTTTGCTGGAGTGCGCGGACGCCGGCTCGCGGTCCCGCATTCCACGCCGCCGTGCGCAGCGCACGGCCCTCCACAGGGAGTTCCCCATGACTTCGACCTGGCTCATCACCGGCGCGACCTCGGGCTTCGGCCGGATGGTCGCCGAGCGTGCGCTCTCGGGCGACGCCCACGTCATCGCCATCGGCCGCCGCGGCGACCGACTCGCGGAACTGGCGGACCACGCCCCGCGAGGGCGGGTCACCACGATCCCGCTGGACATCACCGAGCCCCGAGCCGAGCAGGTGATCGCCGACGCCGCGCGGACGGCGGGCGGGCTGGACGTCCTGGTGAACAACGCCGGCTACGGGCTGTTCGGCTCCGTCGAGCAGATCGATGCCGACCAGGCCCGCGCGATCTTCGACACCAACGTTCTGGCGAATCTCGCCGTCCTGCGCGCCACCCTGCCGGCGCTGCGCGCGTCCCGCGGCCGGATCGTGCAGATCTCCTCGGTCAACGGCCAGTGCGCATGGGCCTCATCGGGCCTGTACTCGGCCTCCAAGGCCGCCGTGGAACTCGCCGGCGAAGCACTCGCCCACGAACTCGCCCCCACGGGCGTGCAGGTGAGCATCGTCGAACCCGGCATCTTCGCCACCGAGTTCGCCACCAGCCTCCAGGTCGTCCTCCCCGACGACACCTACACCCCGACCGTCGGCAAGTTCCTCGCCGACTTCTCCGCGCTGCCCCCGTCGGCGTACGGCAACGCCGAGAAGGTGGTGGACGCGATCATGACGGTCGCGACGATGGAGGAGCCGCCCCTGCGCCTGGCCGTCGGCGCGGACGCCGTCGAGCGGATCCGGGAGTCGCTGCGCTCCCGCCTCGCCGAACTCGAACGCTGGGAGTCCTTCTCGACCGGACCGGTCGGCCAGACCGTCTGAGGCGGGCCGGCCCGGGCCGGCGGGCGCCCCTGTCCCCGGACGCACGGGGGCGTCCGGGGACAGGGGCCCGTTGGTGGGTTCCGCTGCCGGTCAGGTGGCCCAGATCTGGAACTCCGAGAGCTGACCGGCCGGCCAGCCGGTGTTGGCGCCGATGGTCAGGCGGAAGTAGCGCTGGGTGGTGGCGGGGAAGGTGATCGTGACGGTGTTGTCCGCCGCCGGGTCGAAGGTGTAGGCCGCCGAGGACTTGACGGTGCTGAGGTTCGAGCCGTCGGTGCCGGCCTGGACGGACAGCGTCTGGGTCCGTGCGCCCCAACCGGCGGGCAGTTGCAGCACGATCCGGGAGGCGCTGCGCGCCGACCCCAGGTCGACCTGGACCCACTGCGGGAACACGTTGTTGGCGCTCTCCCAGTAGGTCGACCGGGAGCCGTCGGTCACGTTCGACGAGGGATAGACGTCGGTGTGGCTCGACTCGCTCGTCGGCCGTCCCGCGGCCAGGTTGCCGCCCGTACCGCCGGTTCCGGTGCCCGACAGGGCGATGGTGGTCGGGCTGTTGGTGGCACTGCTGGTGACGGTGACCGTACCCGTGCGGGTGCCGGTGGCCGTCGGGGCGAAGGTGACGCTGATGGTGCAGGAGGCTCCGGCGGCGAGGGACGAGCCGCAGGTGTTGGTCTGTGCGAAGTCACCGCCGGCGGTGATCGAGGCGATCGACGCCGCGGCGCCGCCGGAGTTGGTGACGGTGACCGACTGCGCGGCGCTGGTGGTGTTCAGCGCCTGGCCGCCGAAGGTGAGCGACGCGGGGGACGCCGACAGACCGGCCGGCGGGGGGCCTCCTGCCGCCGTGAAGATGAGGGAGTTGGCATTCCAGCCCCCGTTGTCCTGGTTGAGCGTCAGGACCTGGCGGCCCGCGGGCAGCGTGACCCGGGCGTTGACGGTGGCCCAGATCTGCCAGTCGCCGGTGGCCGGCACGTCGACGGCACCGCTGAGGTCGGCACCGGAGGCATTGGACAGGTGCAGCGCACCGGCCACCGCCGAGGGGGCCGCCAGCCGCAGGCCCACCGTGTACGTACCCGCCGTGGCGACGTCGACGGTGTAGCGGAACCACTGCCCGCTGCCGGTCCAGCCCAGGTTGTAACCGCCGCCGGTGTCCGAGGTGGCCTCGAGGTCGACGCCGTCGGCGCGGTAGCCGTTGGCATTGCCGTTGACACTGGTGACGTTGTAGGCCGTGCCCTGGCCGCCGGTGTCGTAGTTCTCCGCCTGCACGGTGCCGGGGATCGCCGCGGGGGTGCCGCCGTAGGGGCCCTGGGGTGCGGAGGGCTCCCAGTTGTTGCCGCTCAGGGTGGCGGAGAAGCCGGCGGAGTTGTTGACGAAGGCCGTGGCACCGGTGTGCAGGCCCGTGACGGTGTTGCCGGTGACAGCGGCGGAGCCGGCCGGCGCGGGGTAGAACGGCGGCGAGATCGCGATGCCGTTGCGGCCGGGGGCGGTGACGGTGTTGCCCTGCAGCAGGGTGTTCGTCGACGTGGAGAAGCCGATCCCGTCGTAGAGCGAGTCCGTCACCGTGTTGCCGGTGGCGGTGACGTGGTCGACGACGCCGGAGTTCTGCCCGTCGCCGCCATTGCCGATGTGCAGGGCCGGCTGCCCCTGGCTGTAGGCGTTGCCGCCGGAGCGGACGACGGTGTTGTCGGAGACCGTCGCGGACAGCAGGTCACTGCCGTTGACACCGAACCGGCCGGCACCGAGGCCGATGTAGCGGGCAGTGTCGCTGATGTAGTTGCCGGTCACGTGGTGGCCGCTGCCGCCGTAGATCCCGATGCCCTTGCCGCCCCAGGGCGCGATCGAGGTGTTGTTGCTGACGGTGACGTTCGTCATGGGCTGGTAGAGCGTCTGGGAGCCGTCGCCGTTGGTGTTGTAGTGCACGGAGTTGATGGCGATGGCGTCGTCCCCCGTGCCGCGGACGAAGTTGTTCGTGACGGTCAGGTTGTTGCCGGTGTCGGCCCCGAGCGACACGTTGTTGACGTTGATGCCGTCCGCCCAGATCGCCGTCAGCCGGCTGTTGCGGACGGTGCCGCCGGTGCCCGAGGCCCAGAAGCCGGACATGGTGTGCTGGGTCCAGATGCCGTCGGCCACCCAGTCGGTGCCGGTGGTGTCCATGGCGCCGCCGTCGCCGCCGATGGTGCTGCGGCTGATCGCGTTGGCGTCGACGTGGAAGTTCCGCACGGTGCAGGAGGTCACGTCGAACAGGGCGGCCAGCGGTGTGCTGTTGGGGACCGGTACGTCGCGGTAGACCGTGCTGTACCACATGCCCGCGCCCGCGACGGTGATCCCCCGCGCGGTCAGGCCGGTGGTGCCCTTCACGTAGAAGGTGCCCTGCGGGATCCAGAGGATCTTGCCCTGCGACTGCGCCTGGTCGATGCAGTTCTGGATCGCGGCCCGGCTGTCCACGGCCTGGCTGTCGGCCGCACCGTTGGTCGGGTTGTCGTCCGGGACCGCGCCGCAACTGGTGATCGAGATCGAGTTCGCCGGCTGGGGGAGCGGCGCCGGGGGGTTCTCCACGTCGACGGAGTCCACGTCGTAGAAGGACGCGCCGTTGGCGGCGTCCTTGCGGAGCGAGAAGGTGGCTCCGGCCGGGATCGGCGCGCCGGTGACGAAGGCGTGCGACTCGTCCCAGAAGACGCGGGGACTGCCGTCGGCCGGGTTCTGGTTGTCGCTGGTGTTGTAGTTGTTGTTGCCCTCGTACACCCAGGTCTGCTTGGAGTTGAGGTTGAGGGCCTGCCGGAAGACACCGTTCACATAGAGGTTCAGCGTCGCGGTCGTGCCACCGCCGGAGGCGGAGTCGGGGATGCTCGCACGGACGTTGAGGAAGCTGATGGGCGCTCCGGTGGTGTTCGTCCACTGCACGGAGCTGCCGGTGCCGGTCAGGTGCGCGTACGCGTGACCGGATGCTTCGAGGGCGGCGCTGGAGTACTGCGTCGTGGGCGGTGCCGACAGCGACGTGACGGTGGCGCCACCACCCGTCGTGCCCGCCTCGGCCTCGTAGATCCTGAACGCCGTGGTCGCGCCGGCCGCGGCGGCGGCGTCCGACGCCTGCCGGGCCGCGGATGCCGTATGGCCCGCCCGCGGGGTCTCGGGCGCCGGGGCGCGCTGGGGTGCGGCGCCCGCCGGTAACGCCGAAACGCACACAGCGGCGACCGCTGCGAGTGCGATCGCCGCCAACCTGCGCCCGGCGTGGTGGGGGGCACGCGACGGTCTGGGGATCGCCCGCATCTGAAGCTCCTTCAGGAACGTGGAGAACCGGCGCCCCGAACGTACAGACCACCGTCGGACCCCGCAAGGTTCTGAGCGAGCAAAGCAAAATCCCGGCACATCAATGAAAGATTGACACCCAGGCGGGATCGGCGAGAGCGCCGCCTCGCCATGAACCCCGGCACGTCCGCGACTTCACCGGAGCGGGCGGTGATGCCGGGCGACGCGGTGGCAAGTACGCTGCCCCGGCCCGGACTAGTCACGAGGGCAGGCCTGCCTGGGGGTGGTCGACCTGATAGCTCGTCAACGACCCGGGGTCCGCCGGGCCGGATCGGCGCGGCCTACGGCTTCACGTCGGCCATCGTCTCCGCGCTGGCACTGGCCGGCGTCGCGGCGTCACTGATCGTCCGGAACCGGCAGGCCAGAGCGGAGCAGATCCAGGGCATCCGCACCTACTACCTGGAGCTGGTGCGTCTGGAGCTCGACGACATGGCGCTGTTCCGGCCGGTCTGGGGCGACACGGCGGGAGCCTCGGCGAGAACCTGCTGCGGGACATGCTCACCGGGATGTTCACCGGCCGGTCCGGGCGCGACTACTGGAGCAGGGCCCACCCTCGTGGACCGCCCGTACGTCGGGCAGCCGTGCCGGTCGTCGCTTCGTGGCCATCGTGGGCGAGGAACACCTGCGCGCGCTCGCCGCCGGACCTCCGTCACGCTCGCCCCTCGCCCCTCGCCCCTCGCCACCGACCCGCCGCCGGCGTCCGCTCCCGGGGCATCGCACGTCTGGGGAACGGCGGCCGGCGCCCTGCTCGGCCTGGGCGCCGGATGGGCCCTCGGATCGCGGCTGCGCCTGCACCGTTAGAGCGTGATGGGCGGCATTCGGCACCGCGTCAGAAGCCGGGCATCGACTCGACCCACTGGGCCCGCCAGGCGGGCGGGGTGAACGGGTCCGCGAAGTACTGGGTCTCGTGGACGACCTTGCCGTCGCGGAATTCCATGATGCTGACGGTGGAGGCGGGTTTCCCGTCGTAGTCGATCACGTATTCGGTGATCCAGAGGTCCCCGCTGCCGAGGATCCTGCGGAGGGTGAACTCGAGCTTCGCCGGATGGTGGGACCGCAGCGCCTGCAGATCGGCGCGGCCGTGGATGCGCTCACCGGACTGCGGATAGTCGGTGATCACGTCCTCGTGGTAGATCTCGTGCTCGGCGTCCTGATCCCCGGCAGCGGACGCTGCCCAGTGCCGGTCCAGCGCCGCGCGAGTCTCCTGGTCGCCCATCGCGTTCCCTCCGATCACCCGGGTGTCGGACGAGATCCAGCCCCGATGTCCCGGCCTCTCCGCGAACCAGCCTACCCTCGCCGAAATCGCATCGGCGTGCGCGGCACCCCCGGGGGCGCCGCGCACGCCGCATCGCCCCACGCGGTGGGCGCCGGCTCAGGCCTCGAACTCCGTCAGGTCGATGGCGTGGATGCGCAGCGGGAAGCCGTACTCGGGGTGAGTGGTGTCGCGCTCCGGCGCCATGCCGAGCTTGCGCAGCACGTTCTCCGAGGCGTTGTCGCCGATGCGGGCAATACTGACCAGGCGGTCCAGGCCGCGGTCCTGGAGCGCGAACTCCATGGAGGCCTGGGCGGCCTCCGAGGCGTAGCCCTGTCCCCAGAACTGCGGGCCCAGCCGCCAGCAGACGGACACGTCGGGCATCGCCTCCGGCAGGAACTCCGGCAGGGTCAGACCGGTGAAACCGGCCAGTTCCCCCGAGACGAGCAATTCGACGGCGAAGAGGCCGAAGCCCTCCTCGTCCCACTCCTCCTCCCACCGCTCGATGGCCTCCGCCGTGTGTTCCAGGTCGCGCACGGAGCCGTCGCCGACCCAGCGCATCACCTGCGGGTCGCCGTTGATCTCGGCCATGGGGACCAGGTCGTCGTCCTGCCAGCGGCGCAGGAGCAGGCGGGGGGTCTGGATCTCGCTCATGGGCTCATCCTGTCTGAGGCGGAGCCGCAACGGTAATCGGCACGGCGACCGGCGCCGCCCGCCAGCCGATGCCGCCCGCCCGACAGGGGCATGCCCGCGTCGGTCATGGGGGCCAGGAGCCCGGGTGTGGTGGCGGCCTCCTCCGACACCGGGATCGCGTGGTGGTACTCCACAGCCATGTACTCAGCGAAGCCTCCGGGAGGGCCGGAGCCCACCCAGCGGGCGATGCCGCTGCACAACTGCTCGTTGCCCTCGCGGCACTGGCGGCACGTGATGTCACCCCAACCGGGGTTGACCACCACGAGGTCGCGCTCCGCGTGGCCCACCGTCTTCGGCACGCCGTTGCCCAGGAAGATGATGCACGGCACCTTTGAGCGGGCCTGAGGGGTGTCCCCCGGCTGCCTCGTTCGCCCGGCCGGGCCTGCTCGACGTCGGCGGGTTCGTCACGGCCCGGCTCCGGCGCTCTGCGGGTCAGTCCTCGACGGTCAGGGCGTAGACCTTCCCGTCCTCGCCGGCCACGTAGACGATCCCGTCGGCCACGGTGGGGGGCGAGGTGACATCACCGTCGAGCGCGTAGGACCACCGGACCTTTCCGGAGGCCGCATTCATCGCGTACAGCTCGACGTCACCCGCGTAGACCGTGCCGGCGTCCACTGCGGGGCCCGTCGGGCGGTTGTCGTCCGTGAGCCGCGCGAGCCACCGCTTGGTGCCCGTGGCGGCGTCGACCGCACCGAATTTCCCTGCGGCCGCCGTGCTGTCGGCCGGCCCGGCTGCCCAGCCGAACAGCGCGCCGCCGGTACCCACCTGGACCTTGACGCCGTCGTTCGTCCACTTGAGGTGCCCGCTGGCGGCATCGAGCGCGTACGAGGTGTGACGGTAGTCGCTCCAGAGGTACACGGTCCCGTCCGCGACGGTCGGGGTCGCGTCGAGATAACTGCGGGTGTCGTACGACCACTTCTTCTCGCCCGTGGCCGCGTCCAGCGCATACAGGTGGTGGTCGAAGCTGGCGATGTAGACCCGGCCACCCGCCACTGCGGGCGAGGACTCGATCTTCTTGGCCGTGCGGTAGGACCATTTCTCCTTGCCGGTGGCAGCGTCCACCGCGTGGAGCACGCCGTCCTCGGTGCCGAGATACACGACACCGTCGGCGACGGCAGGCGTCGAGTAGACCCCGAATCCCGTGTAGAACTTCCACTTCAGCCGACCGGTCGCGGCGTCCAAGGCGTACACGTCCCCGTCCTTGCCGCCGGCGTACACGGTTCCGTCGTCCACCGCAGGTGACGCCTCGCGCCAACTGGGTGCGTCGTAGGACCACTTCGTCCGACCGGTCGCCGCGTCCAGCGCGTACACCTTGCCGTCGTCACTGTTGGCGTACACGACTCCACCCGTCACCACAGGCCTGGCCGTCACCTTGCCCTCAAGGGCGGTGGCCCAGAGTCTCTTCACGGGCGGCTTCTTGACAGTGTCCACGGCGCCGGGCCGGTCGCTCTCGCGGTGATCGCCCCCCATGGCCCAGGCGGCGACGCCCACACCCGCACCGACTGTCAAGAGCGTCGCGACGCCGGCCGCGACGAGGCGACGCGAGGGTGGCCAGGGGGAACGGTCCCGTGCCGTTCGCTCCGCGTCGGGCGGCATCTCGTCAGTGCCGGAAGTCGACGACCCCGACTCGTCCGTCGGCACGCCGTCCGGCTCGTCGTCGCCGGCCGTGTCACCCCGGGCCGCGTCCGGATCCACCTCGGTGAGCGGCGCGGTATCCGCGAGCGCCTTCACCGACCCGGTGGTCCGCGTCGCGTCGTCCATGGACGCGGACGCCACGGCCCGAAGCCGGTCCCGCACCTCGGCGGCGGAAGCAGGCCTGTCCTCCGGCTTCTTCGCCAACAGCTGCGCGACCAGCGCATCGAGAACCTCGGGCACGTCCGGCCGCTGGACACTCGGCGCGTCCGGTTCCCGGTGCACATGGGCGAACATCAACGCGCTCGTCGACAGCTCGCCGAACGGACTGCTGCCCGTGAGCAGCTCGTGCAGAACACATCCCAGCGCGTACAGGTCACCCCGGGCGTCCTGCGGGCCCTTGTCGAACCGCTCGGGCGGCATGTACGCCAGAGTGCCCATGATCCGGGTGTTGGACAGCGTGCCCGTGTCCATGTGGCGGGCGATGCCGAAGTCCAGGACCTTCACGCCTCCCGACCCGGTGAGCATCACATTCGCCGGTTTCAGGTCCCGATGGACGATTCCGGCCTTATGGGCTGCCGCCAGTGCGTCGGCGATCTGCGCGGTCCACTCGACCGCCTCGGCGATCGGGGGAGTCCCGGTCTCCCTCAGCACCTGCCCGAGGTTGCGACCCCCGACGAGCTCCATCACCAGGAGCAACGTCCCATCGGCGTCCTGGCCCAGGTCGAAGACCGTGACCACACCGGGATGGTTGAGCGCACCAGCGGTCCGCGCCTCACGGAAGAACAACTGCGCCGCGTCGTCCCCCGTCAGATGCGACTGCAGCAACTTGACCGCGACCTCACGGCCGATGACCCGGTCATGGGCGGACCACACCTCGCCCATACCGCCACGGCCCAACTGGGCCCGCAACTCGTAGCGGCCCGCCAGAACACGCCCCACACCAACCCCCACCGGTCACCCCCGTCCAGCTCCACCGGACTCGGAAGCCGGACCAGGGCATGCTATCGGCCAACCTGTCCAGAAGGACCTCCAGGACGGACAGCCGGCCGGCGCAGTTCCCATGGCCCCATGGCACATGGGTCACGGCGGTACGGTGGCCCAGGCGATGGTCCGGAACGGTATCGTCGGCCCCATGTTCGAGCTGATCGCGCCCACCACGCGTCTGCACGCGGCGTGGCTCGAGGCGCACGAGGAGTGGGGTCCCGGTCAGCACGAGGACGGCTTCGGGCTGGGCCCGTCCGACGACGTCGACTCGCCGGACGGATTCGCGGACTGGGTGGCGATGCTCGCCGCCCAGTCCGGCCCCGAGGCGCGGGAAACCGGCCGGGGTTGCACGTACCGGTGGATCGTCGAGCGCGACCTGGTGCACGGCGGGATCGCGTTCCGGCACGGCCCCAATGACTTCGTGCTCCAGTACGGCCACATCGGCTACGGCATCCGGCCGTCCTCCCGCCGGCGTGGGCTGGCCACTTGGGCGCTGACCCGCATGCTCGACGAGGCTCGCGCCCTCGGCCTGGACCAGGTGCTGCTGGTCTGCGAGGCCGCCAACATCGCCTCGGCAAGGACGATCGAGCACAGTGGCGGCACCTTCGACGCCCTCGGCGACACCGAACACGGCGCTGTGCGGCGCTACTCGATCAAGCTCTAGCTCATTGCGCCTGCGGGCCGTTGCCGGGCCTTGCGCACCACGCGCGGCGGAAGCGCCGGCGTCCCGTCTCAGTCCTGGTCGTCCTCGTCGAGCCCGCACCACACCTCGTCGACGGTCGGCGTGCACACCCACCCGGCGTTCAGGACCAGCCGCGAGGTCCTGTGCACTGTGAGGAAGCCGATCGGACCGTCGAACTCGACGGATACGCGCTTCGCTCTCCCGGGCGGGATACGCCCCGACCCCGCCATGGCGCTGAGAGCGGTCACGGCGGCGGAGCGGTAGCCGAGCGCGGAGAAGGAGGCCGTCACCGTCTGGCCCGCGGCGCCGATGGCCAAAGGCGCCCGGCTGATGCCGGGGAAGTGCCCACGGGAGGAGTCCGTGGCCGAGGCCAGCCCGAACAGTCCGGCGTGGTCGAGCAGATCGTGATGTGCGGTCACCTCGAACGGCACCGCGGTCACCGTCAGGTACGGCTTTCTGTCCGAGCTGGGCACGCGGGAGACCGTGGCCCCCGGGCCCGGCTCGCCGTACGGCAGAAGGTCCCCGGGAACGGCCGGATACGCATGCCGCAACGCACCGATCCCAGCCGCCAGCACCTCACCGCCGCCCACACCCGCCTCACCGCGCAGGAGGTGCACGTCGATCCCCCCGGTGCCCAGCACCTTCAGTACGGTCACCCGCCCGCACGGCGCCCGCACGACCCCGGCCCGGTCCAGCAGCGAGGTCGTGCGGTGCAGGACTCCGCCGTGCTCGGTGAACGGGGCGAGCCAGTCCGTCCTGACCGTCAGCGCGCCGGCCAGGACCAGCTCGGTCTTGTCGTCGAAGGGGATCGGCAGCTCGGGGACCAGACCACCTGTCCGCTTGTCGGCCCAGGCGTCCATGGCCGCGCGGTCGGCGGCCACATCTCCGCTGAGCACGCCGTGCGAGGCCGGGGGAAGCATGCCCACCCAATCGGGCTCCAGCGGCAGGGTCGCCTTGCTCCACAGTCCGACAGCGCCGGCCACGCCCGGCAACCTGTCCATGCGCGCCAACAGCCGGCCCGCGGCTTCGGCGGCTTCACCGGCCCCGATTCCGGTGGCCCGTTCGAGGTCGTCCCGCGCGGCCCCGCCCGATCCCGCCGCCAGCAGGGCCAGGAGCGGCCACACCCCCGCGGCCGAGAACACCGTCTCCCGGCCCCGTTGTAGTGCCTGACCTGCCCACCCCGCGGTCAGCGCGTTGACCGCGCGGACCGTCGTCGCATCTCCCATGGCTCGCGATCATGGCAGCACGTCGGAGCCGCTCACCGGGCTTGCCGGGAATCGGAGCGACACCACCTGTATCCGGCGGCGCGCTGTCGCTGCCCCTGGGGGCCGTGGCGTTCGAGGCTTTTGCGGCGAGTGTGGGGCACGACGCGGCGTATGTGGTGGCGGAGGAACTGGATCATCGGGTAAGTAGATACCCGGGGGCCCAGCAACGGGGTCCGCCGACGCACCCTTCCGGTGTGTCGCAGCAGCATGATGTGAGGGACGAACACAGTGGCATCTGGCGTCGTGAAGTGGTTCAACTCGGAGAAGGGCTTCGGCTTCATCGCTCAGGACGGGGGAGGGCCGGACGTGTTCGCCCACTACTCGAACATCTCTGGCAACGGCTACCGCGAGCTCGTCGAGGGTGAGCAGGTCACCTTCGAGGTGACGCAGGGACAGAAGGGCCCGCAGGCGGAGAACATCGTCCGCGGCTGACTCCTGCCCTTCCAGGCGAGTACCTGGCGTGGGGCCGTCCCCTTCGGAAGGGCGGCCCCACGTCTGCTCCATGCGTTCGGGCGGGCCGCACGCTCGACGCCGTCGTCGGCGTCTTCAGCGACTCCCGCCGTCGCGGGCGGCGACTACGCGCACGGCCTCGGCGACGGCCGGGTAGTCCCTCTTGAGGATCGCGCCGTGGTTGCCGCAGACCTTGGCGCCGATCCGGATGTTCGGGTTGTGGGCGGTTACGGTGTCGAGGCCGGCGCGGATGCGTTCCTGTTCGTCGCCGCGGCTGCCGAAGGACGTGCCGGAGGCGACGACGTAGCGGATGGGGACGGTGACGTCGTCGAGCACGGGGCGCAGTTCGCGTTCACGGGACAGCTTGCCGAGTTCGATGTTGCTCTCGGCCTGCTGTCCTGCGGTCATCCGCGGGGCCAGGCCGGTCGGACGCAGCAGCGGAAGGAACCAGCTCATCCGCCGGAACAGCTTCCGGAGCCGTAGTTCCATGGCCTCGTCCAGTCAGTCGTGGGGGAACGCGCCGTCGACCAGGACCGCGCCCACGGCACGCTCCGGATTCCGGTCGGCCCAGTGCGCGCCGACGACCGCCCCGTGGGACCAGCCCACCACCAGCGCCCGGTCGACGTTCCGGGCCGCGAGGACGGCGTCGACGTCCCGGACGGCGGCCTCGAAGGAGTAGTCCGCCGAGCGCTTCGACTTGCCGCGGGCACGCTCGTCGTAGGTGATGTGCCGCCACTGCGGGCCGAGTTCGGCGATGACGCGCCGCCAGTACCCCTGGGTGGCGAACTGGCCGTTGAGGTACAGCACCGGGATGCCGGGGCCGCCGGTGTCGGTGACGGCCAGGGCCGTGTCGTCGACCGGCACCATGCCGGTCCACTGCGGGTCGGTCGAGGTGGTGCTGTTCCGCGCCATGGTTCCCCCTGGTGTTGTCGGGCGGTCGTGTACGACGTCTCCGGGCCCTGTCTGCCGATCATGGTGGGCCCGGACGGATGATCCTGGTTCCGGTTCCTCAGAGGCTGCAGGCGGTGATGTCGCCGCGGGCGGTGGTGGCGCGGATGTCGAGGTCGGCGACTCCGTCGTTCTTCAGGGCGTTGTTGATGCGGCCGTGGCCGGTGCCGGCGTCCAGGGCGGCCGAGACGCCGGCGGCGGCGGTGACCGTGATGTCGCCGGACCGGGTGCGGAGCACGACCGCGCCGTGGACGGCCTCGGCGATGGTGATGTGTCGCCCCTCGCGGTGCTGATCTTCGCGGGGCCGCCCAGCCGGCCGACCTCGATGTCGCCGTCGATCGCGGTGAGGCGGACGCTCGCGGCCCGGTCGATGTCCGACGCCGAGGCCAACGCCTATGCCGATGAGGAGGACGAGGACACCGTGGAGGACGTCTCGCAGGGCGCCCAGCTGCCGTCTCTCGACAACACTCCCGTTGCATCTGATTGATAGGTGTGCAGCTCAGTGCCTTGAATTTATTGCAACAGCCGTAAAGAGCATGCAACGGTCTTGGTTCTGTTCATTGCAATGGTGGGGAGTTGAACGCCATACGCTCACGCGCGAGGAGAGGTCCTGCGGCGCCCCACCGCCTGCGGCGCCGGTTCGGCCGGCCCCGTCGACGCCCGCCGATCAGCTTGCGGTGGGCTGCCAAGCGGCCTCGGCCGCCAAGGCGGTGGGGTGGGTGGGGAAGACCTGTGCCAGGCCGACGATGTGGAAGATCCGGCTGACGCGGCCGGGGACAGCGGCAAGGGCGATGCCCGCATCGGCTGCCAGGGCGTGGTTGCGGGCGGCGAGCAGCGCGGTGATCCCGCTGGAGTCGCAGAAGGTGAGGCCTCCGAGGTCGAGGACGAGTTGCTGCCCTCGGCGCAGCCCGATGCCGGGCAGTGCCGCGCGAACCTCGGGCGAGGTGTGGTGGTCCAGTTCCCCGGTGAGTTCGATGACCGCCCCCGCGGCGGTGGCGCGGACCTGGACGATCAGATTTCCGTTCACAGCTGCTCTCCGCTGGTGCGTCGGGGCACGTGGATGGCCAGGACGGCGGTGTCGTCGTCCACGCCGGTGCCGAAGGTGTCGAGCAGGTCGCGGATCGCCTCGGTGGTGGCCGATGCGGTGGTCGGGGCCAGGGCGCGACCGAAGTCGAGGAGGGCATCGTCGCCATAGCGTTCCTCGCCGCCGACGGTGGCGTTGATGTGGGCTTCGGTCAGCCCGTCGGTGTGCAGCAGCAGGGTGTCACCGGGGGCCAATCGGATCGCGTTGGTGGCGATGTGGGCGTCGGTCAGGACGCCGATGAGCTGTCCGCCGGGAGTGGGCAGGTAGTCGGCGGTACCGTCCGCACGCATCAGCAGAGCGGGAGGGTGGCCCCCGCTGGCCAGGGTGACGTGGAAGCCGCCCCGGTCGTGGTCCGGGGTCAGCAGGCCGAAGATGACGGTGCAGAAGCGGGGGTCGGTGCCGTTGTACTCGTGGGTCAGGACCGTGTTGAGGTTGGTGAGCACGGCGGCGGGGTCGGGGTTGTAGACGGCGGCGGCGCGCAGGGTGTAGCGGGCCAGCGAGGTGACGGCCGCCGCCGCGGCGCCCTTGCCGCACACGTCGCCCAGGAACATCCCCCAGGTGCCGGCGGCAAGGGGGAAGAGATCGTAGAAGTCGCCGCCGACCTCGTCCACCGAGGCGATGTGGTAGTAGGCGGAGACGTCCAGGCCCGGCACGTTCGCCAGCGTCGGGGGCAGCAGCGTCTTCTGCAGCGTGGTGGCCAGCCGCTGGAGGCGGTCGCGCTCCAGGTCGGCTTCCTTGCGGGCGCGCAGAAGTTCTGTCTCGTACGCGCGGCGGTCGCGGGCGTCGAGGACGGTGGTCCGGATCAGCAGCGGCTGCCCGTCCCGGCCGGTCTTCACCGTCGAGGTGACCAGGACGGGCAGGCGCGAGCCGTCGGCGGTCGTGAATTCCAGGGCGATGCCGCTGATCTCGCCCTGCATTCTCAGGAGCGGGGCGAAGTGGGTCTCGTGGTAGAGCCGGCCGCCGACGGTCAGCAGGTCGGAGAAGTGTCTGCGTCCCACCAGGTCGCCGCGCTCGTAGCCGAGCCAGTCCAGCAGCGTCGTGTTGACCTTGGCGATCCTGCCGTCCAGCAGGGTGGACAGATAGCCGCAGGGCGCGTGCTCGTACAGATCCTCGGCACTGTCCTCCAGCAACGCGGAGAACTGTGCCTGCTCATCGGCCGGAACCGGGTTCTCCCGAGGGCCCTGGCCCCCCTCGTCGTCCGTCTCGCACATCATCCGGCGGCTCCCGCGAACGCTGCGATCGCCGCGGCCGTTTCCTCGGCGGCGAGCCGGTGACAGTGCCCGGTCGCGTTCAGTGTGACCAGCCGGCTTCCCGGGATCTGCGCATGGGCGAACGCCCCCACCTCCGGCGGGGCGATGGCATCCCGAGAGCCCTGCGCGACCGGCGTGGGCACCACCCGAACCCGTGGGCCGGCATCACCACCGGCTCGCCGGGTCGCCCGGTGACCGCCACGTGGTTACTGCTCCGGACGTCCATACGCTCCATCCTCGCAGACGACGGATCGACTCTCGGCCGTCCGCGCTGCCGGGAGGGCCGCCTGCCCCGTACGGCGGGGTCCATGCGCACGGGCCACACCGGTCCGGGTGGGCGACGGCCGGCTCGCGACCAAGACGGCGCTTTCCGGGACGCGTTGGGACTGGCAGGGACGCCTCGCCGGCGGCGTGATCATGCGTGGCGGGTCGCGGACGGGCCGGCCCACCCGTGTCCGCTCGGCCCGACACCCCGGGTGGCACTTCATGCCGGGGGCGTCGGGGCGCGATCGGACCTGGTTGAGACCGCCGTGGACGAAGAAATCCGTTCCGGTGGTGAAGGTGCTCCGGTCGCCGGCGAGGAAGAGCGCGGCGGCAGCGACCACCTCAGGGCGGCCCATTCGGGACAGGGGTATCCGGCTCGCGAAGAAGGCCTGCACCTTGCCGGCCTCCTCCGGGTCAGGGTCAGGCCGGAGTCGCCAGGTGTGTCGATGGGGCCGGGGACGAGGGTGTTCGCACGCATCCGCCGGGCCGCGAGTTCATGGGCCCAGGTGCGGGAGAACCTGGACCGTTCGGTCAAAAACTGTCGGCGCCGTCACGTCCGACGGTGCCGTGGCCTTCCCGCGCCGAAGCGAGCTGCCCTGGGAGGAGGGTCGCTGTCGCCTGCCGCGATGCCGCCCAGCCGCTTCTCGGTGTCCAGCGGGTCTGTGACCGCCGCGCATCGGCGCGTCCGTACCGCGGAACGCGGCGGCGTCGGGCGCCTGCAGGTCGGGCCGAAGCAGCCGTCCGCCCATCGTCCGCCCATCGTCCGCCCCCTGGGAAACCCGGCATCGGTGACGGCACGGCGTCCCGTCGATCAGCCGCCGCCGAGGCCTCCGTGAACCGGCAGCTGGCTCGACAGTCCCGTCAGCCCTGCTGCTCCTGCCAGTGGAGCACGAGGAAGAGCGTGAGGAGGAGGTCGTCCGGCAGCAGGCCACCCTCACCCGGAAGACGCACTCGACGGGGGCGCACGCCCAGTTGGTCGTAGAAGATCTCGAGCGGGCCGATCCCCCGCACCCGGTTGCCGAGTTGGTCGTATCTCAGGTCGTACGGGCCGATGCGCAGCAGGCGGGTTGCGAACTTGGTGTGTTCGCAGGTCCACTGGCCGACGGTGTGCGGCACGCCGGACCACCGGCTGTAGGTGATGTCGGTGGCGCCGACGGCGGACAGGCGCGTGCCGAGCTGCTCGTACGCGAGAGGCCACGCACCCAGCGTCCGAGGCCGGGTCCCCAGCCGGTCGTAGCTGACAACTACGCCGCCGATGCCGCACAAACGGGTCCCGGCCATGTCATAAGCCAGCTCGATGTCCATGCGCCCCCTCACCTCCGGACACGATGCCGCGCTGACCGGGCTCGGCGGCGCGGCGAGAGCGCGCGCTTCCGCCCAGGTGCAGACTTCCGTAGGGACGTCGTACGACCCTTGCGTGGTTGCGGCCGCCCCGGCGGATCGCTTCTGGGAACCGTTCGTGCGGGGCGTGAGGTCGGCTTTCGGGGGCAGAAGGCCACGGACGGGGCGGACAACTCAAAGGTGATGACGTGACGGAATCCACGCAGCAGGCCACGAGCATCATCGAACGCTCCGGTGGACTCCTCGGCACGCGTGCCCTTCAGGAAACGGGTCTGCCCTGGATCGAGAACGCCGGCAATGTGGCGCCCAAGGACGCCCGCCAATTGTCGAAGCTGTTCTTCGACCGGCTGCAGAGCCTTGAAGAAGGCACAGCGGAGTACGGCTACGCGCGCAGCACGCTGATCGAGATGAACATGTGCCTGGTCAACTTCGCCGCCCGTCGCTTCCGCGGCCGTGGCCCCGGGGAGCAGGAGGACATCCTGCAGGTCGGCACCATCGGCCTGATCAAGGCCATCGACCGGTTCGACCTGAGCCGCGAGGTGGAGTTCACGACCTTCGCCGTCCCCTACATCGTCGGCGAGATGAAGCGGTTCTTCCGCGACACCTCCTGGGCCGTCCATGTGCCGCGACGCCTGCAGGAGTTGCGGGTGGAGCTGGCCAAGGCCCGTGACCACCTCACCACCGTCCTGGACGCCCCGCCCACTGTGGCGGAACTGGCGGCATACCTGGAGATCGGCGAGGAGCAGGTCATCGAGGGCATGGTCGCCGCCAACGGCTACACGGCGGGCTCCCTCGACCTGCCCGTCGGCGACGACGGCGACGAGGGCGGCCACTCCTACGCCGACACCATCGGTGCCTGCGACCCGGCGATGGATAAGGTCGAGGACATCCGGGCACTCGCCCCCATGCTGGATGATCTGGACGAACGTGAACGTGTCCTCCTGGAGATGCGCTTCGGCCAGGAGATGACCCAGGCCCGGATCGGTGCCGAACTGGGGCTCTCGCAGATGCACGTCTCCAGGCTGCTCTCGCGACTGCTGTCCAAGCTGCGTGCCGGAATGCTCGCCGAAGCCTGAGCCCGCTCTCCGGCATGAGCCGTGAACGCCTGAGGCCGGTCCCGCGACGACTGCTGTCGCGGGACCGGCCTGTGCCGGGACGGCTCAGCCCAGGTAGAAGTCTCTGGGCGGCTCCGGGCAGACCGGACCCCAGCCGTACGGATTGACCGGGGCTGGCCGCCGTCGGCCGAAAGAAATCGGTTGCGCGGCGTGCGGTGCTCGCTAAGATCTTGCCGTTCCTGGAGTGCCGGGCGTGGAGAACCGCCCGGTGGTGACGAGAGAGGAGGTGCGTCCTCGTGGATGCCGCCGTGACGCGGCGCGCTCGTGTGTGCGCGCCAGACGCCTTGTCTCGTTACCTTCCCACCGGCTGACGGCGCGCGTTTCGCCGACGCGCCTCGCGGTGGGTCCTTCCCACAGGAGATCACCCCAGTGCGTGAGCGCTTTGCCGACGGCGAGTCCTTCGCCCGTATCCGCCCCAAGGGCAACAACCGACACAATCACCGCGACGAAGAGGCCTTCGAGGAGGCCTTCTCCGAGTACGCGGCACGCTGGACCCCGGACGTCGGCGGTGCCCGCAGCACGCCGGACGCCTTTGCCGAAGCCGACGAGGACACCTGCGAGGACGCGGACGCCGACACCTCGCCCGACGGGCCTCCCCAGGGCGACCGCTGGTCCACCTGGGATCAGTCGACGCCGACTGAGAAGGGCCCCGAGCCGCGCCCCGCGTGGGTGGTGACGGACCTGGCCGCCGTCGACACCGAACTCGGCATCGTGAAGACGGGCAAGGAGGCCGACGTGTTCCTGATCGAACGGGCCGTGCCCGGGACCGACCGCCGCACCCTGATGGCCGCCAAGCGCTATCGCGACGGGCAGCACCGCATGTTCCACCGCGACTCCGGATACCTGGAGGGGCGTTCCCACAAGGAGTCCCGGGTCAGCCGGGCCATGGCCAAGCGCACGGCCTTCGGCAAGGAGGCCATCGCCGGACAGTGGGCCGGCGCCGAGTTCGGGGCGCTGTGCCGGCTGTGGTCGTCGGGGGCGGCCGTGCCCTACCCCGTGCAGATCCTGGGGACCGAGATCCTGATGGAGTTCATCGGGGACCGGTCGGGGACGGCCGCACCGCGCCTCGCCCAGGTACGCCCGCACGAAGCCGATCTGGACGACCTGTGGGAGCAGCTCGGGCGCAGTCTGTCGCTGCTCGCGCGTGACGGCTACGCGCACGGCGACCTGTCCGCCTACAACATCCTGGTCCACGAGGGCCGCCTGGTCGTCATCGACGTGCCCCAGATCGTCGACGTCATCGCCAACCCGCGGGGCCGATCCTTCCTGGAGCGCGATGTCCGCAACGTCGGCGCCTGGTTCGTCTCCAGGGGCCTCGCGGAGCGACGCGTCGAGGAACTGGCGCAGACGCTGGCCTTCGACGCACGCCTCGACTGAACGCCGTTGCCACAACGGCGTGTTCGCGGCGGCCGAGCACGCCGACGCGAGCCGGACCCGGGAGCGACTCCCGGGTCCGGGCAGGCGCACCGCCAGCCGCCGGGCGGCCGACCGCTGCCGCACGATTTATGGGAGTCCGCCCGGGCAGGTGCGGTTCGGGCGCTACGGACAGGCGGGCCGCGGCGAGTTCTCGAGTTCGGCGATCATGAGGCGTCGGCCGCAGGCGTGTACACCGACGGAATCGCCGGGATCCCAACTGCCGGGCGGGGAAAGGACGGCGGCGCCGGTCGCGTCGTCGGCTGCCGCGACTTGCGAGGCCCCTTCTGGCGTGCCGGTGTGGGAGCAGACGGCGGGGGTAGCCGTTCAGAGTGCGACGATGCCGCGGGTCCGCCGCGGTGGTGATTCCCCAGGCGTCGCACGGGCGCGGCCCCGTCCGCTACAGAGGTGGGCGGAGCTGCGGTCGCGCTGCCGTTCGCGTACCCGCTCGCGCACTGACGGTTCGAGGGTGCGGCGGGGCAGCCATGAGAAGATGCGCTCGGACCGCCGCACCGTCCTCGCGAGGGCGATCTCAGCCGCGGACGATCCCGACTCCCCGTAGTGGCGTCGACCGGCGACGGCGTGTCCCATCGCGCCCAGGACCCACACGATGGCGCCGATGACGAGCAGGATGACTCCGAGAACGATCATGGCGTTCTCCGTCGGACGGTGTCGCCTCAGCTGAACGCCTTCCCGCCGGCAAAGGTGGCAGCGACGGGAGTCGAGACGTTCAGTCTTCCTGGGACGGCCTCGGCCTACTCGACGCGGTGCGGCCGGCGGCGGGCGACGTACAGACGGGTGCGGGTGGGCAGCTGTTCCCAGCCGGCGGATCGGCGGGCTCGTTCCACCGGTCCGTCGTGCAGGCCGGCCAGTACCTGGGCGGGGGTGCTGTCGGGATCGAGGGTGAGATCGATGCGGCCCTCGGCGTGTGCGGCCCTGCCCGCCATCCGTGCCGTGGCCTTGCGGACGCCTGGCAGGCGCCCGGCGTCGGTCGCGAGTGCGTCGCTCAGTGCCCTGTCCCTTACTCGGACACCTTCGGCGGGGGAGGCTCCGCCCACTGAGACGGGACCGGGACGGTGCCGTCGCAGTTGCGCCAGCAGCCACCACAGGCCGAGCAGAACGGCGACGATCAGGGCGGCGATGACGGCCGGCCACCACCACCATCCCTGCCCGGACCAGGCGATCCGGTCCGCGTGGCTGAGCAGGACCTGGTGCGGGGAGGTCAGGGGCCAGCCGTCGGGGGGTGCGAGATCCCATCTGCGATACGCGTTGAGTCCTGCGGCGAGCACCAAAAGCCCTCCGGTCAGCAGTACGAAGCCTGCCGTGGCGAGCAGCGTCCGGTTGACCTTGGCTTGTGTGTCCATCATCCGTCCTCCATTTCACGTGGTCTCGGCTGTGCGGCCGGCTACTTCATGTGCCGTGCGCGGACTCTCGGCTTCGGGCTGTGGGCCAGGGCGAGTCGATTGCGCTGCTCGTCCCTGACGGCGGCGACGATCTCGCCCTTGACGTCATGCGGGTCGCGGAAGCGCACGTCCGCTCGCACCTTGGTGTGGTGCCGGCGCACCCGGACCCGGGCCCGACTCACTCCGGGGACCCGCAGGGTGGCGTCACGCAGCAACTGGGCCGCGCTGTCGCGGTCCAGTGCGGCGAGGGTCCGGCCGCGGCCGGCGGGCACTTGGAGCGGGAGCCCGCGCCGCAGGCCGGGAGTGAGCGCGAGCACGATCAACCACAGGCCGAGGGCGGCTGCGGCGGCAGCGCCGGCGAGCATCCACACATCGTCAAGAGGACGGCTCGCCAGCTCGTCGAAGAGCCCTTTGCGCCAGGCCGCGGCCGGTTGTCCGGCCCGCACCTGTACGACGTCGAACAACAGCATCCCGGCGCAGAACACCATCACCAGCGCGGCGAGCGTGGCAGGTGTCCGGCGCGCGGACCACAGCCGCCGCGAGGGCTTCTGCCTCGCGGCGGTTCCCGCGGGGCCGCGGCCGGGCGGGGACAAGTCACGCCCGGGCCCCACGGTCGCCGCGCGCCGCGTCTTCGAGGTCGCCGCGGGGGATTGCGGTGGACGGGGTTCGGGGACGGGGGCGGGGACCGCGGATTCTTGTCGGGGATTCATGACACTCCTTGCATCGCTCCTTGTTCGGCGGGGGCGACCCGCCGTGTCATCGGACTCTTCCGCCTTCCGGGCCCTCGAACGGGACGAGCCGGCGCACGGTCAGCGTGACCTCGTCGACGTTCAGCCCGGTCAACCGGGCGACCCGTTCGGCGATGTCATCGCGCATCTGCGATCCGGTCCGCGCGAGGTCGAGGGGATAGGGCAGATCCAGGGACAGGGCCAACCGTGCCGATCCGTGGTGCACGGCGGCCGATGCGCTGGGGGAACCGAGGGCCCTGCGGCCCGTCCGTCGGGTCGTGGCCTCGCGCGCCGCTCTGGCGGCGATCCGTTCCACCACCCTTTCGGGGATGTCGGTCGAGCCGCGCTCGGCCGGTGGGGGCAGGGAGTCTGTTCCCGTGTCCCGGTGCCGATTGGAGTCATGGACCGGAAGGGTCGGCTGCGCGGTCATAGCACCCGACTCCGAGGCGGCGTCGAGTCATTCCTGGGGCGCCTGAAAGCCTGGTGACCGGTGCTGCTGCGCGGGCGCGGGAGGTCTCTTTCGCTCCGGTGGCTTCCCTCGTCACGCCTTCCGTCACGGCGGTGGACGAAGTCGCCGACCACGAGGTCGCCTTGCGCGAAGCAGCCGATGATCAGACCGAGTGCTCCAAGGACGGCCACGACCAAGAACGCTCCGAAACCGCCGAAGTAGCCGGCGAAGCCGAGTGCCATACCTGACACCAGGCCCAGTGCTGCTGTGCTCATCTCTCACTCACCCGTTTCATCGAGTGTGTCGTCCCGGCACACGGTCCGGCGCGACGCAGGCCGCGACCGGCCGAATGCGCCGGGCAGTTCACGACACGCGGCCTTCGGCTTGGGGCGGCTCGTCGTCCTCTTCGTCAGGGAGGTGGACGTCGTCGACGGTGATGTTCACCTCGACGACCTCCAGGCCGGTCATGCGCTCCACCGACGTGATCACATCGGTGCGGACCTCGGCGGCCACGTCCACGATGGAAATGCCGTACTCGACGACGACGTCGAGGTCGATGGCGGCCTGCCGTTCGCCGACCTCCACGGTCACGCCGCGGCCGACGCCGGGGCGTCCGCCCGGGACCCGGTCCCGTACGGCTCCGATGGCCCTGGCCATCCCGGTGCCGAGATTGTGGATGCCCGGTACTTCCCGGGTGGCCATCGCCGCGATCTTCTCCACGACGCTGTCCGTGATGGTGGTCTGGCCCCGGCTGTCGGCCGGGCAGTCGCCGCCGCGGCCGCCCTGGAGGATCGATCCGGCGCTGGCGGCCTGGTCGTTGGCGAACAGCGGGCGGCTGGTCGTGTCCATCATGAGGAACTCCTTGGTCAATGCGGGCACCGGATCGGTGCCCGTCAAAGGATTGGACCCGCTCCAGCGGCAATCGTCACGGAATTTCGTAATTCATGTCATATAGACTGAATGGTGCGGTGTTTTCGAAGGTTCGCCGTGCGCGTTCCGGCGCTGACCGTGCCGACCGAACGGGCACGCTTCTCGGGACAGCCGCTGGACGGCCCCCGACACCCAGGGGAGCGGCCGTGCAGGAACAGGAGGCACCCACGCCACCCGAGCGGCCGGACGTCGATGCGCAGGGTGGACCGGACTGGGTGCTGGCCGTACGGGCCGGTGAAGGCGACGACGACGCCTTCGCCGTCCTGGTGCGTCGGCACAGCGCCTCCATGCTCGCGCTGGCCCACCATCTGCTCGGGAACTCCTCGGACGCCGAGGACGCCGTCCAGGACGCCTTCATCAGTGCCTGGCGGCGGCTGCCGCAGTTCCGGGGCGACGCGGCGTTCCGTACGTGGATGTATCGCATTGTCACCAACAGGTGCCTCAACGTTCTCCGCCGCCGGACGACCGCCGTGCCCCTGGACACCGTCCCCGAGCCCGCCACCGGCAATACCGGATCAGGACCCCCTGGCGCCGCAGAGAGCGCCGCCGCCACCGCCGCCCTGGCCCACGCGCTTTCCCGGTTGAACCCCGAGCAGCGCGCCTGCTGGGTGCTGCGCGAACTGCACGGCCTGCACTACGAGGAAATCGCACAGATCGTGGGCGCCAGTGAACAGACCGTACGAGGCAGGCTCTTTCGAGCCAGGCGCTCCCTGATGAAGGAGATGGCCCCATGGCGCTAGAAGACCCGAATGCGCGGCCCTCCGCGGCCGAGCCGCCGCCGGCCGGCGCCGAGGGTGCCGACCCGCCTCGGGGCGCTGACGCCTCCCTGCTCACCGGTGATCAACTGCTGCCCTGCGGGCGTCCCCTCAGCCGCGCCTGGGAGCTCGCACGCGATGCCACTTCCACCACCGATCCGCACACCGCCGCCTGCCCCTACTGCCGGCAGGCCGTCGAGGGCCTTGCGGCCTTGGACGAGGCGATCGACGCCCTTTGCGCCCAGGAGCGCCCAAGCGCCCAGGCCATCGCCGACCGGGTGATCCGCACCGTCCGCGCCGAAATCCGCCTCGGCCGAATGCTGCCCCTGGACGACCCCGCCGGAGACCTTCGGATCGCCGAGACCGCGGCGGCGAAAGTCCTGCGCCGGGCCGCCGACACCGTCATCGGCGCGCAGATCGCCAGTCTGCGCATGACTCCCTCGGGAGAGGGCCCGGCCGTGCACATCGCCCTCACTCTGGCCGCCACGCCCGACCGGCCCCTGCCCGAGTACGCCGCCCGTGTACGCCAAGCCGTCCTCCACGCAGCGCACCGGACGCTCGGCCTGGCCATCAGCGGCGTCGATGTCACGATCACGGACCTGCTGGAGCCCGACGTCCCCACGGCCCGCGGCGAAGCCGATCTCCCGGAAGGCGAATTCCGATGACCCTCCTCCAAGCGATGAACCTCAACCAGGCCGCGGCCCATGCCGCCCTCGCCGTTCCCGGCGTGGCCGGACTGCAGCCCGGCCTCGGTTACCGGCTCGCCAATGCCGCCGCCCGCGCCCAGCGGCACATCGGCGTCGCCGCCCGGCCCCCCGAAGCGGGCATCCGGGTCGAACGCACACTCCAGCCGTCAGGCTGGCACGTGGAAGTGCGCTGCATTCTCAACCAAGAGCGCCGCGCGCTGGACACCGCTCGCGACGTCCGTCGACAGGTGCGGTCCGCGGTCACCGAACACCTGGCCCGCAAGGGCACACCGGAACCGGTCACCATCCTGGTGACCGTCACCGGTTCGACGCCATGACCCGTCGGCTGTTCGCGGCATCCAGGGGTCATGGCCAGGGCGTGAGCAGATCCCGACTGTCCGTCAGTTTCGGCCGCGGGGGGCCCGGGGGCTCATCGTGTGCGTGGCCAGGCGGCGGCCTGCCGGGCTGTGATCAGCGCATTGAAGCCCGCCCGGTCGAAGCAGGCCCCGGCCCCCTGGACAGGCGCGCGGTGCCCTGGTGACGCGGCGTTCCAGGTCTGCCGTGCACGGCGTCGACTTCTCCGGTGATCGCGGCCATCGCCGGGCCGGCTTGCGGGGCGTGAGGCGGAGCATCGGCCGGGCGCCGAAGCGATCCATCCCTCCAGCGGGCGCATACACGGGCAACCGCGTCAGCACGCGATGACGCGGCCTCGCCCGCGCCCACGTTGCTGAGGCCGTGGGACGGCCCGGGGGGGAGCGGGGATCAGCCGGCCAGCAGGTCGGCCACGGCGGCGATGCCCACCGCGATCGCGCGCTCGCTCACGTTCCCGAACCCCAGCACGAGACGGGCCCCGCCGGTGCCGGCCGGCGCAGAGCGGTTGGCCGCCATCCCGTACAGGCCCACCCGCCGACCGTGGGCCTCCGCCACTACGTGTGCCTCGTCGCAGCCCGCACCGAGATGGGCCACGGCGTGGAAGCCGGCAGCGAGGCCGGTCAGGCGTACGCCGGGCGCGTGCGCCGCGAGCGCCTCGACCAGGGCGGCGCGCCGGGCCGCGTACACCGTCCGCATACGCCGCAGGTGACGGTCGTAGCGCCCGGAAGCGAGCAGTCGGGCGAGCGCGACCTGGTCCAGGGTCGGCGATCCGCGGTCGTCCCAGTCCTTGAAGGCCACGACGGACTCGATCAGCGCCGGCGGGCACAGCAGCCAGCCCAGCCGGAGTGCGGGCGCGAGCGACTTGCTCACCGTGCCGATGGCCACGACGCGGTCGGCGGCGAGGCCCTGCAGCGAGCCGACCGGCTCACGGTCGTAGCGGAATTCGGCGTCGTAGTCGTCCTCGATGACGAAGGCGTCACGGCGCTGCGCCCAGGCGATCAGCGCGCGGCGCCGTCCGGCGGCCATGACGACCCCCGTCGGCCACTGGTGCGCGGGGGTCACGAGGACCGCCCGCGCGCCGGTCGCCTCCAGTGCGCGCACGTCGATGCCGTCCTCGTCGACGGGCACCGGTACGGCGGTCATCCCGGCGTGCGCGGCAGCCAGGGACGTCGCACCGGCGGCGCCGGGGTCCTCATGGGCCAGGGTGCGGACACCGTGGGCGGCCAGCGCGCGGAGGACCAGCCTCAGTCCCTGGGCGTAGCCGGAGCAGATGACGGTCCGCGCGGGGTCGGCCGCGGCGGCGCGCACCCGTCGCTGGTATCCGGCGACCACCTCGCGCAGCGCGGGCGCGCCACGGGGCTCGCCGTAGTCGAGCGCGGCGGTCGGCAGGGCGCGGCCGGCCTCGCGCATCGCCCACAGCCAGTCGGTGAGTGGGAAGGAGCCGAGGTCGGGGACGCCGGACCGGAAGTCGGCGATGAGCCGGGGCACGGGGGGCTGTTCAGGGTCCGGGGCGGGCTGCGGGCAGGCGCGGGCCGCGACGGTGGTGGCCGCGCCGACCCGGGTGGTGAGGTAGCCCTCGGCCCGCAACTGGGCGAAGCAGTCCTGGACCAGTCCGCGGGATGTGCCCAGTCGGCGGGCCAGTTCCCGTGAGGACGGGAGCCGTTCGCCGACCTGGAGACGGCCGGCCCGGATGGCGTCCCTGATCTGGCGCTCCAGTTGCGCGCGCAGCCCTTCCGCGCTCTCCCGGTCCAGGGCGAGCAGCAGTTCCGGGGACAGACCGGACCACTCCAGCGGCATGGAATTGGAGCTTAGCCGGGGGCCGGCCGGCCTTTAGCGTCAACGGCATGACCCAGCCACCCAGTCACCGACCCGCCGCCACGGCCGCGGGGACCGCACGCCTGCCGGGCGCACTCGCCGCGCCTGCCCGTCCTCCGCTGATGACGCGGCAGTTGCTGCTGCGCTTCGTGACGGTGATCGGCGCCTCCGCGAGCTTCTTCCTGCTGCTGTCGGTGGTGCCGCTGTACGCGCAGCGCAGCGGCGGTGACGCGGGCCTGGCCACAGGCGCGTTGATGCTCGCCACAGTCGGCGGCGAGTTGGCCACGCCGCGCCTCGTCGCCTGGTACGGCTACCGGTTGGCGCTCACCGCGGGGCTGGCGTTGCTCGGTGCGCCCGCACTGGTGCTGACCTTCGGGCACGGCATGGCGTGGATCACTGCGGTGTGCCTGCTGCGGGGGCTGGGCTTCGCGCTCACCGTCGTCGCCGGCGGCGCTCTGACGGCCTCGCTGATCCCGGCCGAACGGCGCGGCGAAGGGCTGGCGCTGGTCGGGATCGTGTCGGGTGTGCCGTCCCTGGTGGGCCTGCCGCTGGGCGTGTGGCTGGCCTCGCACGTGGGGTTCACGCCGGTGTGCGTGGGGGGCGGGGTGGCGGCCCTGGCCGCGATGGTGGTGGTGCCGGGGCTGCCCGGGCGGGAACGGGCCGCGGGCGCGGACCGGGACACCGGGGTCGTCGCGGGCCTGCGCAACGGGGCCCTGGCCCGTCCCACCGCCGTGTTCGCGGCGACCGCGCTGGGTGCGGGGATCATCGTCACGTTCCTACCGGTCGCCGTCCCCGCGGCGCTGTCCGGGCTGGTGGCCGCAGCGCTGTTCGCCCAGCCCGCGACGGCCACCGCGGCCCGCTGGTTCGCCGGGCGGTTCGGCGACCGCCACGGCCCGGGCCGCCTGGTGCTCCCAGGCCTGCTGGCGTCGTCGGCGGGCTTGCTGGTGACAGCGGTGACGAGCAGTCCGGTGGCGGTGCTGGCCGGGGTCGCGCTCTTCGGCGCGGGCTTCGGGGTGGCGCAGAACGCCACGCTGACGCTGATGTACGCGCGGGTGCCGGAATCCGGGTACGGAACGGTCAGCGCGCTGTGGAACGTCGCCTACGACGGCGGGATGGGCCTGGGCGCCGTCGGCTTCGGGGCGACGGCGGCCCGTACCGGCTACCCGGCTGCCTTCGCGCTCGCCGCCGCCGTGATGCTGGTGGCCCTCGCTCCGGCGTGGCGTGACCGCTGAGCTGCCGGCCGCGCCGTTTCGGTCCGCCCGGTCGCATCCGGGGTGCGCAGCGGGCGACGGGTTCGGGCTCACGCGCCTGCGCGGTGGTGGCGCCGGATCGCCGGGTTCGGGAGGGCGGTCCGGCGAAGGCCGAGCGGTTGAAGGAGCGATGGCCGCCGGTGGGCGGTCAACTCGTGAGGTCGTTGTCGTTGATCCAGTTCCCGTGGAAGCCGAACGGCACACGGCCGGGCGGGTGCACCCTCGCGACCGGGGCGGCGTCGAGGTCGGCCGCTTCGAGGACGACCAGTTCGGCACGGTCGGCGTTGGCGTCGTGGACGACCGAGAGGATCCAGCCGTCGTCCTCGCACACGGCGTCCGGGCGGGGTACGAACGCGGGCTCCATCGTGACCCGGCAGGGGCCGTAGTCGTGGAGCCCGGTGTTTCCGGTGCCGACTGGAAATCGTGCGCTCGAACTCGAAGCGGGGGGCAGGGCCGATCTTCGTGCGTTTCCGAAGCGGGCCGGGACACGGACGGCGAAGGGGGCCGGCAGTGGCCGGCCCCCTCTGCGCTCGCGCCTGGTTCAGGACTTGCCGCGTCCGGTGATCAGGTCCCGTGCCCGGTCGACGAGGCCCGTGCCGGGAGCGAGCAGCTTGTTGGCGGGAGGCGTGTCCGGCGCACTGGGGTGCGGCCGCGTCGGGGCGACCTTCTTGGCCCGGCGGACCTGGTCGCCCAGCTCCATGAGCCGTTCGGGCGAGCAGGCCTGCGCCAGGCTGGGGAAGAGCAGCCGCTCCTCCTCCCGAAGGTGCTCCGCGACGTCGGTGATCAGCTTCTGCACGAGGACGTCGAACTGCGCGTCGTCCACGTCGACGCTCTCCAGGTCCTTGAGGACCTGTTCGACCTCGGCGTGTTCCTGGATCTCCTTGTCGGCGAGCGGGCCACCGCCGGGGACGTGCTCGCGCACCGCCGGGTAGAGGTACATCTCCTCGGCGACCGAGTGCCGCACGAGCTCGATGGTCACGCCGTCCAGGACGTCGCGTCGTTGCTTGTCGCCCGCGGGGAGAGCTCCCAGGCGGGCGAAGTACTGCACGACCTCGCGGTGGTCGGCCGTGAGTTCTGCGATGATGTTGCCGCCGTGTCCCATGAGAATCTCCTTTTGCGAGCGAATGTCTTCATCGCTCGGCTGCCCGGTCCTGCCGCGGTCGCGCGTGCGTCGCGCGGTCGGACGGGAGCCACGACGGCCAGTCGACGGTGAGCGGACCGCGGACCGCCTCGGGTGTGATCGGTCCCCGGCACCTGGTGGTCGATGGACACCGGGCCGATCAGCGCCCCGCAGCCCGCTCCCGTCGCGCCCGCGTCCTGAGGCCCGCGGGGAAGTGCCCTTGCCGTCGGAACTCACCGCTCGGAGGCACGGACTCGCCCCCTCAGGGCCGCATCAGTACCTTGATGGCGCCGTCGGCCTTCTTCTGGAACATCTCGTAGGCCTGTGCCGCCTGTTCAAGCGGTATGTGGTGTGTGGCGAAAGAGTCGACGCCCAAGGGGTCGGCGTCGGTGAGCAGCGGCAGGATCTCGTCGCTCCAGCGGTGGACGTTGGCCTGGCCCATGCGGAGCTGGATCTGCTTGTCGAACATGGTCATCATCGGCATGGGGTCGCTCATCCCGCCGTAGACGCCGCTCACCGATACGGTGCCGCCGCGCCGGACCATGTCGATGGCCAGGTGCAGCGCACCGAGGCGGTCGACGCCCGCGTACTCCATCAGCTTGGCGGCCCACTGCCGCGGGAGCACACCGGCCGCCTGCTGCGCGACCCGGCCCAGCGTGCTGCCGTGGGCCTCGGTGCCGACGGCGTCGATCACCGCGTCCGGGCCGCGGCCGCCGGTGGCGTCCTGGACGGCGGTGATCAGGCCGTCCGCGTCGTCGAACTCCTCCAGGTCGTACACCTCGACCCCGTCCTGCCGCGCCCGGGTCAGCCGCTCGGGCACGTGGTCGACGCCGATCACGCGCCCGGCGCCCAGATGACGTGCCACCCGGCAGCTCATCGCACCGATCGGCCCGAGGCCCAGGACGACGACGGACCCGCCGTCCGGGACGGCGGCGTACTTCACGGCCTGCCAGGCGGTGGGCAGCACGTCCGAGAGGTAGACGAACCGGTCGTCCGGCGGGCCGTCGGGCACCTTGATCGGCCCGAACTGGGCCTGCGGCACCCGCAGGTACTCGGCCTGGGCGCCGGGGACCCGGCCGTACAGCTTGGTGTAGCCGAACAGTGCGGCACCGCTGCCGAACTCGGTGACCTGTGTGGTCTCGCACTGGGTCGGCAGTCCCTCCCGGCACATGTAGCAGGTGCCGCAGGAGATCTGGAACGGCACCACGACCCGGTCGCCGGGGGAGAGGTTGCGGACATCGGAACCGGTCTCCTCCACGATGCCCATCGGCTCGTGACCGAGGATGTCCCCAGGCGTCATGTAGGGGGCCAGGACTTCGTACAGGTGCAGGTCGGAGCCGCACAGGCCGGTCGATGTGATGCGCACCACCGCATCCGTCGGCTTCTCGATGCGCGGGTCGGGCACCGTCTCGACCCTCACGTCACGCTTTCCGTGCCACACCGTCGCGCGCATGTCGATCACTCCTTTCGAACGTGGACGTCCGGCAGGACAGAAGGTTCGGCTACCCGAGGGGCGGCCCGCGAACCACGCGGCGGTCGCCGGAGCCGAGGACGTCCGGGACCGCGGCCCCCGCCGGCATCAGCCGGCGGCCCGGCCGCCCGGGCCGAGGAGCCCTGGGAAGGCGGTCTCCGGACGGGGTCCCGCGCTGCCCAGGACCTGCCGGGACCGCCAGGCGACCAGACCGGGCAGGAGTGCGCGGGCGGCCTGCACTCCGCGCACCCAGGGCTCGACGTACACGGAGGAGGATCGCCGTTCGATGCCGCGCACCAGCCGCTCCGCCGTGGGTTCCACGGGGTGGGCTCGGTTGGCCGGCCACGGCATCAGTGCACGCACCTCCCGCAGCGGCCCGTGGCGCCAGGCGTCCCGGATCCTTTCGGTGTCCGTCCAGCTGAGGTAGGCGATGCCCACGCCCACTCCACGGCCCGCGACCTCGCTGCGCAGACCGTGGGCGAAGGTCTCGACCCCCGACTTGGACGCGCAGTACGCGGACATCAGCGGGGCGGCGCCGATGGCGGCCAGACTCGAGATCTGCAGGTAGTAGCCGCGGGCGGCGAGGAGTCCGGGGAGGAAGGCGCGGGCGGTCAGCGCGCTGCCGATGACGTTGACCTCCACGACGCGCCGCCAGACCGTCATGTCCGAATCCTCGAACGGTCCCACCGTGGCGACACCGGCATTGGCGACGACCACGGACACCGGGCCGAACCGCCGCGTGACCTGGTCGGCCGCGTCCCGTAGGGCCCTCTCGTCCGTGACGTCCACGTGCCATGCCCTCGCCGAGCCGGGACCGGACTCCGCTGCGGCCATCAGTTCGTCCCGCTCGAGGCCCAGAAGCGCGACGTTCACCCCGCGTGCCATCAGGGCGTCGGCCACGGCCCGACCGACGCCGCGTGCGGCGCCGGTCACCACGGCGGTGCGGCCCGCCAGGACCGACCTGGAGCCTGCCATCGGACCATCCCCTTCCGGAGGTGAAATGTGATGAAAGTGACGATAGTGACATCAGTGGTGTGCCGGCTGTCCGGCGTCGGCGAGTGCCGGCGCGCCGGTCCGGGATCGGGAGGACGTATGGCCGTGAGGCACCGGCTGGTGGCCGGCACGGCGGAGGATGTCTGGGCCGTGCTGGCCGACGTCGACCGCTACGGGGAATGGGTCGTCGGGCCGTCGGGGTCCGAGCGGGGCGACGGCGACTGGCCGCAGGTCGGATCCAGCATCCGGTACACCGTGGAACTCGGGCCGATGAAGCTCAAGGGAACCACGGTCGTGCGGATCAGCCGGCCAGGTAGGCAACTGGAGCTGGAAGCCATGAGCGGATGGCTCGGCAGCGCCCGCATCGCCCTCGAGCTGCGGCCCTGGGCCGAGGACACCCTCGTCATCGTCGACGAGCATCCGCTGCGCGGTCCCGGCGGCATGCTGCACAACTCCTTGCTCGACGCGTTCCTCCAACTGCGCCACCGCAGCATGCTCAACAGACTGGCGCGCATGGTCGAGGAGCGCGTGGACCGGACCGTCTCCGGGACATGAGCGGTGACTCTACGGAAGGCGATCGGATGCCGGACGCGGTGGTGATCGGTGCGGGCCCCAACGGCCTTGTCGCCGCGAATTTCCTGGCCGAGGCGGGATGGGCCGTGGAGGTCCTGGAGGCCCAGGACGAGCCCGGCGGCGGGGTCCGCTCCGACCGTGCCGTCCACCCCGACTTTCGTCCACGACCTGTTCAGCTCCTTCTACCCGCTGGCCGCCGCCTCTCCGGTCATTCGCCGGCTCGAGCTGGAACGAGAAGGCCTGCGCTGGAGCCACGCCCCGGCCGTGGTCGCGCATCCGCTGCTGGACGGTCGCTGCGCTGTGCTCCACCGGAGCGCCGGAGACACCGCGGCGCTCCTCGACCGGGACACGCCCGGCGACGGCGAGGCCTGGCTGCGCCTGTGCGCTCTGTGGGACCGGCTCGGTGACGACATCCTGGACGCGCTGTTCACGCCTTTCCCGCCGGTGCGGGCCGGACTGCGGCTGGCCGGCCGGCTGCGCACCGCGGGGGGACTCCGCCTGGCCCGCACCCTGGTCCTTCCGGTCCGCAGGCTGGGGGAGGAGGAGTTCCGCGGCGCGCTGGGTCCGCTGCTCCTGGCCGGCAACGCCTTGCATGCCGACCTGGCCCCGGAAGCTGCCGGCAGCGGTGGGTTCGGCTGGCTCATGGCGATGCTGGGGCAGGCGTACGGGTTTCCGGTCCCCGTCGGCGGCGCGCAGTCCTTGGTCACCGCCCTGGTCGCCCGTCTGCGGCGCAACGGAGGGACGGTGAGCTGTGGGGCCCGCGCCACGTCAGTGGTTGTCCGTTCCGGGCGGGCCATCGGCGTCCGTACCGCGGACGGCCGGGTCGTCCCGGCCACCCGCGCCGTTCTGGCCGACGTGTCCGCGCCGGCGCTCTATACACAATTGCTGGACCCGGCCGACCTTCCCGCACGTGTCCAGGAGGACCTGCGGCGGTTCCAGTGGGACTTCGCGACCTTCAAGGTCGACTGGGCGCTCGACGCCCCGGTGCCGTGGACCGCCGACGCCGCGCGGGCCGCGGGCACGGTCCACCTGGCTGAGGGGGTCGACGGGCTGACGCGGTTCGCCGCGCAGATCGCCATGGGGGAGGTGCCCGAGCGGCCCTTCGTGGTGTTCGGGCAGATGACCACCGCCGACGGCACGCGTTCGCCGGCCGGAACGGAGTCGGCCTGGGCCTACACCCACCTCCCGCAGCACATCCGCGGCGACGCGGGCGAGGGAGGCATCACGGGGGCGTGGCGCTCGGGCGACCGGGAGCGGATGGCCGACCGCCTCGAGGAACAGGTCGAGCGGTACGCCCCCGGGTTCCGTGCACTGATCCGCGCCCGTCGTGCCCTGGCCCCACCCGACATCGAATCGGCCGATGCCAATCTGCACGACGGCGCGATCAACGGCGGCACCGCGGCCTTGCACCAGCAACTGGTGTTCAGGCCCGTTCCGGGCACCGGGCGCCCGGAAACCCCGGTCGCCGGGCTGTTCCTGGCCTCCGCGGCGGCCCATCCCGGCGGTGGCGTCCACGGGGCCCCCGGCGCCAACGCGGCCCGCGCCGCGCTGCGCTTCCGCTCACCGAGCCGGCTGCTCAGCGGAACTCAGCGCGCCCTCACCCGCCGTAACCGCTTCGGGGAACGCACCTGACACGCGGCGTGGCCCCGGTGTGTCCCGGGAACCGGGCAGGCGGCCGGGTCGGGCGCTCCGGCCGCCCGGCGTGCACGCGGGTGCCGTGCCAGCATGGGCCATAGGCGGTGGACCGAGGCAGGAAGTCGGGTCGGACGGGCGGAAGCCCCGGCAGGGACGGGGCCGGGCGCGCCGACAGCAGGGAGACCGTTGTGGCCCACGAGCAGCTTCGACTGAGCGAGGTTCTCGCGGCGGCCGAGGCGGCCGCGCCGGCGGAGTCCGTCGAGGTCATCGCCCGCAACCTGCGCGACCGGTTCGGGGCGCGGTCCGTGTCGTTCCTCGTGGCCGACGTCATCGGCCGGAGGGTGGTGCGGATCGGTGACCAGGACGTGTCGCGGCAGGGCCGCGGCGCGGAGCAGATCCCGTTGTCGGGCACCTTGTACGAGCGGGCGCTGCGCGGCCAGCGGCTCGTGCAGGAACCAGGCGCCGGCCGGGACCTGCGCGTGATCGTGCCGGTCACCAACCGGGGCGACGCCATCGGCCTGCTGGAACTCACGCTTCCCGAAGCCGCGGGGAGCGTCCTGGAGCAGGTCGGCGAGGCCGCCCACGCACTCGCGTTCCTCATCGTCATGGACCGGCGCTTCACCGATCTCTACCACTGGCTCGAACGGACCACGTCCGTCAGTCTGGCCGCCGAGATCCAGCGTGGGCTGCTGCCCTCGGCCGCCAGCTACGAAGGGGAGCGGTTCACGCTGGCCGGCGCGCTCGTGCCCGCGGACTCCGTCGGCGGTGACACCTACGACTACGCGGTCGACCACGACACCTTGCACCTGTCCATCACCGACGCGATGGGGCACGACGTCGATTCCGCGCTGCTGGCCACTCTCACGGTCAACGCCTCCCGAGGCGCCCGCCGGGCCGGGTGCGATCTCGCCGAGCAGGCGCTGCGGATGCACCGCACGCTCCTGGACCACGGCCACAACGGTCTCGCCACCGGTCAGCTCCTCCGCATCGCCATGGACGGAGCCGGCACCCAGGTGATCAACGCCGGGCACCCGTGGCCGCTCCGGCTGCGCGGCGGCGCGGTCGAGGAGGTCCGCCTCGACGTCCACCTGCCCTTCGGCGTCCCTTCGCGTACGCCTTTCCGCGTTCAGCCACTCGATCTGCGGGCGGGCGACCGGCTGATCCTGTACACCGACGGCATGCAGGAACGCCGGGCCACGGCGGTGGACTTGGCGGCCGTGATCCGCGAGACCGCCACCGAGCACCCGCGTGAGGTGGTCCGGGCGGCCACCGCCGCCGTGTTCGAGGCGTGCCGCGGGCAACTGCAGGACGACGCCACGATCCTCTGCCTGGACTGGCGGGGACCGCGCACGGGGGAGCGGCGCGCGCACTGACGCCGACCGGGGTCACCGGGGCCGCCCTGCGCCGTGGACGTCCCGGGCGCTATGCGTCGAGGAGCAGGTGGCCACGCAGGCGGGTGAGGATGTGCGACAGCAGACGGGACACGTGCATTTGGCTGAGGCCGAGGGCGAGGCCGATCTGTGACTGCGTCATTTCCTCGCGGAACCGCATTCTCAGGAGCAGGCGGTCGCGCTCGCCGAGTCGGGCGATCAGCGGTTTCAGGGCCGCCATGTCCTCGACGCCGTCCAGGGCGGGGTCGGTGCCCCCGTGGTGCTCGGCGTAGCTGCCGCCGGCCTCGTCGTCCCGGTCGAGGGGAACGTCCAGGGAGCTTGCGGTGTAGCCGTTGGACGCGACGATGCCCTGGCGGACCTCCTGCTCGCTGAGTCCCAGGTATGCCGCCAGCTCCGCCGGTGTGGGGTCGGTGTCCAGGACCTGGGCCAGCTCGTCCACGGCCTTGGCCAGAGTGATCCGCAGTTCCTGCAGTCGGCGGGGGACGTGAACCGCCCAGCCGGTGTCGCGGAAGTAGCGTTTGATCTCCCCGGCGATACACGGGATGGCGAAGGTGGTGAACTCGACTTCGCGGGTCAGGTCGAAGCGGTCGATGGCCTTGATCAGACCGACCGTGCCGACCTGGACGATGTCCTCCATCTCGTCGCCGCGGCTGCGGAATCGGGTCGCCACGAAACGAACGAGTGAGAGGTTCAGTTCGATCAGCGTGTTCCTGATGTACTGGAACTCCGGCGTCCCCTCTTCGAGGGCGCCGAGCCTGCCGAGAAACACCCGCGACAGTTCGCGGGCGTCCCGGGCGGCCACCTTCGTAGGGTCCTCCAGTACCGGGAGACGAGTTTCTGCGGTGACTGGGTTCCCGATGCCCGATCGCGCGTTTCTCGTGCCTTCCTCAGTGATCATCGTCATGTCTCGCGCTCCTTGGACGTGCGCATGGGCATCTGCCGCCTACCCGGCACATGGCGCACCACGCTGCGACCGTCGCGGCTTCGGCCGCTTTCGGTCACACAGGGACCGTGGTTCTTCGGGGAATTGCCCTGCACCGGCTACGCCTGGCTGTGGGAGAGGGCCTGCGAATTCCTCCGGCAGCGGGCCGATCGGGAGGCCGATCGCCCGCGGCAGGGGCCGTTCTGAGGCCGGCTCCGCACTTCGACCATGAATGCGCGAGCAGTGCGGAGAAGGAGCCGAGGGGGCCGGTGTCCGGCCGGTGTCCGGCCGCCGGCATCCCGGATTCGGCCGAAATCCGTTCGTGTGTACGTTTTTTCAGTGTGCGGACCGTAGGCTACCGGTCATGATTCGCGCCGTGGTGTTCGACGTGGGTGAGTGCCTCGTGGACGACACCCGTGAATACGAGTCGTGGGCCGACTGGTTCGGCGTTCCCCGTCACACCTTCCACGCGATGTTCGGCGTGCTCATCGCGCAGGGCCGAGATCACCGCGCCGTCTTTCATCTGTTCCGGCCCGGATCGGACCTCGACGAGGAGCGCGAGAAACGCGCTGCCGCGGGGAAGCCGGAATTCTTCGGCGAGGAGGACCTGTACCCGGACGTCCGGTCCGTACTGGCGGCTCTGCGCGGCGCCGGGCTCTGGCTCGGCATAGCCGCGAACCAGACCGTCCGGGGCGAGCGCCTCCTGCGCGGCCTGTTCGCCGGGGACGTGGACGCCATCGGCACCTCGGCCGGCTGGGGGGTCGGCAAGCCCGATCCCGAGTTCTTCGCCCGCGTGGGCGAGGCCGTCCCGTTCCCGGTGGGGGAGATCCTCTACGTCGGTGACCGTCTGGATCACGACGTCGTGCCGGCGGCCGCGGCGGGGATGCGGACCGCGTTGGTGCGCCGTGGACCCTGGGCCCTGACGCAATGGAGGGACCCGGAAGCCGGACTGCCCACGTTCCGCGTGGAGGGTCTCTCGGTGCTTCCGGAAGAAGTGGCGAAGTGGAACACGGAGGCGCGCTGACCCTCGAGCGCGGACAGGCGGGCCCACCGCCCGAAGGCGACCACTGCCGCTGCCGGGCACCTGGACAGACGCCACGAACGCGACATCTGCGCCGACGTGGGGGTATTCGCTGGCCAAGGCATCGGATCATCGGGTATGCAAGGGGCGGCAGCCCGGCATCGGAGGTTTGCCGGCGCGCCGGTGGCGCGCCGCAGCAGCAGCATGTGAAGGACGAACACAGTGGCATCTGGCGTCGTGAAGTGGTTCAACTCGGAAAAGGGCTTCGGCTTCATCGCTCAGGACGGGGGAGGGCCGGACGTGTTCGCCCACTACTCGAACATCTCCGGCAACGGCTACCGCGAGCTCGTCGAGGGTGAGCAGGTCACCTTCGAGGTGACGCAGGGACAGAAGGGCCCGCAGGCGGAGAACATCGTCCGCGGCTGATCTCCGGCCTGCCGGTACGGCACGGACCGTTTCAAGCGGGGTCGCTCTCTTCGGGGGCGACCCCGTTGCGCTTCACGCATCGCGCGTGGTCGGCCGCGGTGGCCAAGGTCCGGGTGCGGACGGAGAGCGCGGCAGGTGGGGGCCCTCGACATGGTCTACAGCGGTGTGATCGCCGACCACCGCAAGGCGGTGCGGGCCACCGAGGAACTGGACCCGGTCACTCAGGACATGCTCATCGGGCATCTTCGCCGGCTGGAGTCGTTCCAGTGGTTCGTGCGCGCGCACCTGGAGAATCCCCGCGGCATGCTGAGCGTGAGCCCCGGCGACAGTGAGCGGCAGGCCGCCCGCAAGGCCGCCGAACGCGCCATCCAGCAGCCCTGAGCCGCCACTCCTCCGGGCCCGGTCCCGCTGTTCCCCGGCCGTCGGCCGCGTGTTCGTCCGCGACCGGGAACGGAGGGCAGCGCCCGGGGTACGTCCAGTGCTGTGTCCTTCGCCGGTCCTGCGTGGTCAGACGCACGAATGCGCCCTGCCGACTGGCGCCCGCGCGACGAAGGTGTGTGCGATGCCGGTCTGCCAGCCGGGAAGCGGCAGGACGCGCACCTGTGCGAATCCCGCGCGTTCCATTCGCTCCGCGAAGCCGTCGGCGGTGTCGAAAGCGAGAACGCTGCGCCACAGATGCTCGTAGAGGGGGCCGTCCCCGGTCCGGCGCGCGACCGGCAGCAGCAGCGCGCGACACACCGCCGTCCACACCGCGCGATGCTCCGGACGCCCACTGAGGGTGTACTCGTGGACGGCGATGCGCCCGCCAGGGGCCATGGCATCGCGGACGTGCGCCAGAACGATGTCGGGGTCGAGCACGTTGCGGAAGAGATAGGCGGCGAAGACGGCGTCGAACCGACCGTCTGCTGCCACCTCGGCAAGCCGCTCGGCCGTCGCGTGGACGAACGTGACGCCGGGGGGCCATCGTTTGGCGGCAGCCACCTGGAGCATGCCGGCCGAGGCGTCGACCGCGACGACCTGCGCGCGTGGAGCGGCGCGGATCAGTGCGGCAGTGGACGCGCCCGTGCCGCAGCCCAGATCGAGCAGCCGCATCCCCGCGGCTCCGGCGGGGAGTCGCAAGCGCCGGGCAGAACGCCGCAGATGGGCGTGGTAGCCCGGATTGGCGGCGACCATGCGGTCGTACAGGTCGGACGCGTGGTCGAAAGCCGACGCGAGCTCGGCGTCGTGCATGAGTGACATCGACACACACCTCCGCGGGACGGGAACGCTGCGGTCACCCGCTCATTGCACCGTCCCCACCGGATGCCCGCGACCGGGAGTCCGGCCATGAGCAGCGTGTCCGGGGCGTCTTCCATGCGCTTGGCGGCGGGAGAGGCGATGATCGCCACAACGGTCCGCTCACACCGCCGGCTCCCGGAGGATTCGTGCCCCCCCAGGCCCCCATCGAAGGTGGTGCCGACGTCGTCATCGTCGGCGCGGGCGCCGCGGGGTTGTCGCTCGCCCGTCGGCTGACGGCGCCGCAGGTCGCGGAGGGAGGGCCCGCATCGGTCGTCGTGATCGAGCCGCCGGCCGGCTCCTCCCTGCGCTCCCCGGACCGGACCTGGTGCTTCTGGGAGAACGACCCGGGCGAGTACGACTCCCTGGTCGCCGCCCGTTGGCGCAGGATGCGGATCACGGCGCGGGACGGCCGCACGACGTCGGCTGCGTTCCCCCGCACCTACAAGATGATCCGTTCGACCGACTTCCTGCGCGAGGTCGGTGCCGAACTCGCGCAGCGACCCGGTGTACGGACGGTGGAGGCGACGGTGACCCGTGTCCGTGACGTACCCGGCGGCGCCGAGGTGACCGGGCGGGACGCCGGAGGACGCCCGGTACGGCTGAGGGGCGGCTGGGTCTTCGACTCCAGGCCTCCCCACGACCTTCCGGCCGCGCGCACCACACTCCTGCAGCACTTCCGGGGGTGGTTCGTCACCACACGCGACGACCGCTTCGAGCCCGGTGTCGCGGATCTGATGGACTTCCGCACCCGGCAGCCCGAACGCGGACTGTCCTTTGCCTACGTCCTGCCCTTCACCCCGCGAGAGGCGCTGGTCGAGTACACGGTGTTCTCCGCCGAGCCGCTGCCGGAAGCCGCCTACGACGCGGCGCTGGACGCCTACGTCCGCACGGCACGCCCGCTGGGGGCCCTGCTCGTCACCGGCGTCGAACAGGGGGTGATTCCCATGACGGACGGGGTCTTCGCGCGCCGCGCCGGAGAACGTGTGTTCCGGATCGGCGTGGCCGGCGGCGCCACCCGCCCCTCGACGGGGTATGCCTTCGCGGCGATCCAGCGGCAGACGGCCGCCGTCGCCGCCGCGTGGCATGCCGGCCGCACCCCGCAGCCTCCGCAGCCGCACGCGGCGCGGCACCGGCTCATGGACGCCGTCATGCTGCGCGCTCTGGCGACCGGCCGGGCGGGTGGGGCGGCGTTCTTCGAGGGACTGTTCGGCCGCAATCCCCCGGACCGGGTGCTTCGCTTCCTCGACGGCACCTCAACCCTGCGCGACGAGTGGGCGATCGGGCTGAACACCCCGGTGCCGGCCATGCTCCGCGCCCTGGGGGAGCTCCCCGCGGTCCCACGGCGAAAGGGCAGAGCATGCTCCTGAATTCCTCGCACCGGCCGTCCCGTCCGGGCCGCGACGCCAAAGCCGCCCTGTGGCGGGCGGCGAGCGGCACTGAACGCGCCGCGGCTCCCGGGCCGAGCGCGGCCGTGGTCGGCGGGGGGATCGCCGGACTCGCGGCGGCCACCGGACTCGCCGAATGCGGTGTTCAGGTCGACCTGCTGGAGCGGGCGGGAACGCTGGGCGGCCGGGCCGCGGGATGGCCGACCACTCTGGCCGACGGTTCGACGGCGACGATGAGCCGCGGCTTCCATGCCTTCTTCCGTCAGTACTACAACCTGCGCGGACTGCTGCGCCGGGTCGACCCGGCCCTCGGCTCACTGCGGCCGCTGACCGACTACCCGCTGCGGCGAGCCGATGGCGCCGGCGACAGCTTCCGCAACGTGCCGCGGACGCCCCCGTGGAGCGTCCTGGGCTTCGTCGCGCTCAGTCCCAGCTTCAGTTGGTCGGGCCTGACGCGGATGAACCCGCGGGCCGCCCTCCCGTTGCTGGACGTACGGGTACCCGAGGTGTACGAGCGGCTCGACACGATCAGCGCGCAGAAGTTCCTGGACGACATCCGCTTCCCCGAGCAGGCCCGGGACCTGGCGTTCGAGGTGTTCTCCCGCAGCTTCTTCGCCGATCCGGGCGAACTGTCGGCCGCGGAACTGGTGCTGATGTTCCACATCTACTTCCTCGGATCCGCCGAGGGGCTGCTCTTCGACGTTCCGGGAGAGCCCTATCCGCAAGCACTGTGGGACCCGCTCGCCGACTACCTGACCGGGCTGGGCGCCACGGTCCGTACCGGCACCACGGTCCTCGCCGTGACCCCCTGCGCGGACGGCTTCCGCCTTGCGCGCACCGTCCCGGGTTCGTCCGAGGGGGTCCAGGAGGACCGGTACGACGCCGTGGTCCTGGCCCTGGACGGCGCCGGTCTGCGATCCGTGGTCGGGGCATCCCCGGGACTGGGCGACGCGTGCTGGCGGACGGGAATCGAACAGCTCCGGCAGGCACCCCCCTTCCTGGTCTCGCGCTACTGGCTGGACCGCCCCGTGCGCCGCGAACGCCCGGGCTTTCTCGGGACCAGTGGCTACGGGCCGGTCGACAACGTCAGCGTCCTGAACCACTGGGAGGGAGAGGCGGCACGGTGGGCGCGGGCGACCGGCGGCTCCGTGGTCGAACTCCACGCCTATGCCGTCGACCCCGCTGCCGACCGGACCGGCGTCGAGACGGCGATGCTCCGCGAACTGTCGCGGATCTACCCCGAGTGCGCCGGCGCGACCGTGGTCGACGTGCGCCACGAGTGGCGCCAGGACTGTCCCCTGTTCCCCGTCGGCGGCTACCAGGACCGGCCCGCCGTGCGCACCGCCCATCCTCGTCTGACCCTCGCCGGCGACCTGGTGCGCACCGCGTTGCCGGTGGCTTTGATGGAACGCGCCGCGACCACGGGCTTCCAGGCGGCGAACGCCCTCCTGTCCACCTGGGGAGTCCGGGGCCACCCCTTGTGGTCGGTCCCCCTGGGGGGCCGGAACGCGTTGTTGCGCGCCCTGGCCCGATGCGGCTGAAGTCGTCAGGCGCCGGTGAGCGCCCACGGGACCGCCGCCGGGGCACGCACTGCGGGAAGTCCTCAACCCGGAAAACGGCCTTGACTGCGCAGGTCGTAGCGGCGCTCGGCATAGGCGAGATCGTCGCGCCACAGGCGGGCGGCGGTGCGCCGGACCAGCGGGCGCAGCAAGGGCGCCGCCTGGCGCGCCACCGCGAACCCCGGACGCCGCGAGTGGGCGACGACGGCCTCGATCACCGCGGTACGCGGCCTTCCGTCGGCGCCTGCGCCCAGGGGGGTCGCATGGGTCTCGACCACGCTGCTGGTCCCCTCCCCGGAGACGATGCGCATCACCACGGTGCGGGGTTCGGGTGCGGTGAACTCCGCTCGGACGGGCACCCCCAGCCGCCCGCGCACCCGAAAGGCGACGTCGACGAGAAAACGGTCCGCGGCGGCGTTCTGCGCCTCCTCAGCGGCGGCAGGCGTCTGGCGCACCGTCAGGTCGGCGAACGCGTGCGGATGGAACCAGGCGCCGTGCCAGGGGTCCAGCCGGTTCGCGACGACGTCCTCGGGCTCGCAGCGACCGACGACTGTCATGACGGTCGCGAGCGACACGTCGGAGGCGGGGCGCTCGGGGACGAACGGCGCCGATGAGGGGGTCTCACCGCCGGCGGCGTCCAGACGGACCCACACCAGCAGCCCGTCGTCGTGGACGGGGTAGGGTGCCCAACCGGGAATCCCACCGGGCTTCAGGGCGAGGCCGTGCCAGTGGCAGACGATCGTGCCCTCTCGTAGGACGCTCTCGCACAGCGGCGCACCCAGATGGGGGCAGGCGCCGGGCGCGGCGTGCACCGTCCCCCCGGAGTCCCGCCACAGCACGATTTCGAGGCCCGCCACGGTCCGACCGGTGATCCGGCGGCTGCCGACCTCGGAGCCCGCCGCCACCACGTACCAATTGCCGGACGGGCGGCCCTGGGCCCTCTGCAGAGCCGACGCGATCAGGGCCGGTTTGGCCTCGCGCCATGTGGACCGCTGATCCTCCCATCGGCCACCGCCGAGCCGGGCAAGCGGAGTGAGCGGACGACTCGAACGCCTCATACCGGCGACTCCTGGCGCGTGTCGGAAGCGGTCCCGGACGCCCCTGCGTGCGGGTGGACCCGCAGGACGACGCGGCTCGATGCGACGGCGAGCAGTCCGCGCGCGGCCGCACGCGCACGGCGGCGGCGCGGCACGGCCACCCTCCGGTGGAGTACCGGGTAGTCGGCGGCCTCGATCTCCTCGAGGATGCCCTGGTAGAGCACGAGAGCCGTGCGGACACAGGGGCGCGAGACGGGCGCGAGCAACGGGATCCCCGTCGCCGCCCGCCGGTACAGGGCGCGGGTGAGGGCGGTGGTCTCGCGCAGTGCGGCGCGGACCCTCGGGTCGGTGGAGCGGCGTTCGCGGCACCAGGTCAACAGCGCGTGGTCGGCGTCGTGGGCGGTCAGGATGTCGCCGGGGATGTACACACGGCCCCGGTCCAGGTCCTCGCCGACGTCCCGCAGGAAGTTGGTGAGCTGGAAGGCGACGCCGAGCGCGGCGGCCGCGGGTTCGGCCTCCTCGCGGGGCACCACGGTGCCGAGGACGGGCAGCACCTGGAGACCGATCACCGCGGCCGAGCCGTGCATGTACCGCGCGAGGTCGGCATAGGTGGCGTAGGCGGTGACGGTCAGGTCCATCCGCATGGATGCCATGAAGTCGGTGAACAGCGCGTGGTCGAGCCGGTGCCGGCGGACGGTGTCGGCGAGGGCGGTGACGACGGGATGGTCGGCGTGGCCGTTGCGCAGACCGGCCAGGAGCACCGTTTCCAGTTCCGTGAGCACCCGTTGCCGGGCGGCGGTGGTGACGCCGCCGGGGTCGTCGTCGACGATGTCGTCCGCCCAGCGGGCGAAGCCGTACAGGGCGTGCACGAAGGGGCGCCGATCCGGCGTGAGCAGGCGGGTGGCCAGGAAGTAGGTCTTGCCGTGCTGCGCGTTGAGGACGCGGCAGCGGGTGTAGGCGGCGCGCGCCCGGGGATCGGTGATGCCCGCGGCGTCGAGTTCCCGGGCGGTCACGGCAGGCTCCTTCGCATGCGGCGCCGGGAGACCGCTCGATCCCCGGCGATGCGGGCGGCGGCGAGCTTTCCTGAGATCAGCACGGTGGGCACTCCGACGCCCGGTACTGTGCCGCAGCCCGCAAGGACCACGTTCTCGGCACCCGGGACGAGGTTGCGCGAGCGGAAGGGACCGGTCTGGGCGAAGGTGTGCGCGGCGGAGAAGGGGGTTCCCGCGGCGTGCCCCTCGGCCGCCCAGTCGACGGGTGTGACCACCCGCTGGGTCTCGACGGAGGCCCGGAAGCCCTCCATGCCGCGCTTCTCCAGCTCCTCCATCAGTCGCTCCTGGTAGACGGGGGCGGTCCGGTCCCAGTCGATGGGGCCGGTCTCGAGATTGGGGCAGGGCGCGAGTACGTAGTGCAGGTGGCGCCCCTCGGGGGCGAGGGAGGGGTCGGTCGTGGTGGGACGGGTGATGAGCACCGAAGGGTCGCTCATCAGGCGTCCGAACCGCGTCAGTTCGGCGAAGGTACGGCCCCAGGCGCCGCCGAAGGAGAGGGTGTGGTGGGCCAGGTGGGTCCAGGTCCGGCGGGTCCCGGCGTGCAGCACGAACGCGGAGGGGGACCAGCGCAGCGGGACCGGCCGCCGGGGTGCGCGGCCCAGCAGCGTGTACACCCCCGGCAGGTCGGGGGTGAGGACGACGGCGTCGCAGCTGATCCGCTCGCCGTGTGCCGTGCGTACTGCCGTGACACGGCCGCCGCCGGTGCGTTCCAGGGCCGTGACCTCGGTGCCGCAGCGGATGTCGCCCCCGGCGTGGACGGCTTCCGCGGCGAGGGCCGCGGCGACGGCGTGCATGCCGCCGCGGGGGAAGTACACGCCGGCGACGGTGTCCATGTAGGCGATGACGGCGTAGGCGGCAAGCGCGCGGGCGGGCGGCACTCCGGCGTACAGGGACTGGAACGAGAAGACGCGCTGGAGGCGTTCGTCCTCGACGAACCGGGCGATGCGCGGCTGGAGCCGGCCGAAGCCGCCGAGCACGGCGAGGCGGGCCAGGTCGGGGGTGAGCAGCGACAGCGGTGAGTCGAAGTTGGAGTCGATGAAGCTACGCATCTGCACCCGGTACAGCTCGCTCAGCCACGTACGCAGGCGCCGGTACCCCAGGGCCTCCCGCCCGCCGGCGAACCGGCTGATCTCGGACTCCATCACGGCGGGATCGGTGTGCACGTCGAGGGTGGAACCGTCGATGAACTGCGCTCGGTACGCGGGGTGCAGGGGCTGCAGCTCCAGGCGGTCGGCGAGGGATCCGCCGGTGGCCGCGAACGTCTCCTCGAGGATGTCGGGCATGGTCAGGACGGTCGGGCCGGTGTCGATGCGGTAACCGTCGATTTCGAGCAGGCCCGCTCTGCCGCCGGGAACAGTGGCACGTTCGAGTACGGTCACACGGCGTCCGGCGCCCAGCAGATGCAAGGCGGCCGAGAGCCCCGACAGCCCCGCTCCCACGACGACGACGCGGTCGGTGGGGCCCTGGACGGTCTTCATCGGCGGTGCCTCCTCCTTCGCGGGTGCGGCGGGCTCCCGTGCGGGATCACGGGACGGTGACGTCGGCGACGCGGCGGGCGAGCCGCTCCAGGTGGAGAGCACTCCCCGGGGCGAGGGCCCCGTCCCGGAGGAGGGCGACGGCCTCGTCGGTCAGAGCGGTGATACGGGCTTCGACAGCCTGTACCGCGCCCAGTTGCAACAGCAGTTCACGGAAAGCCCGCAGTGCCGTGCCGCTCGCCAGGGGATCACCCAGCGTGGTGCGGATCCTGTCCTCGGCATCCGGCGACGCGGCCTTCCGGGCCAGCTGCAACGCCATGGCCGTCAGGTAGGTCCGTTTGCCCGAACGAATGTCGTCGCCCGACGGCTTGCCCGTCTTCGCGGGGTCCCCGTAGACACCCAGCAGGTCGTCCCGGAGCTGGAAGGCGAGCCCGATCCGACGGCCGTATTCGTGGAGGATGCGCGTCACGTCGTCCGCGGCGCCCGCCGCCGCGGCGCCCAGTTCCAGCGGGCGGGCGACGCTGTAGAGGGCGGACTTGAGTTCCGCGGTCCGCAGGGCCGCCTCCGGGCACTCCGAGCCCTCCGCCTGCAGCCGCAGGTCGAGGTGCTGACCCGCCACCATCTCGGAGAGCATGGACCGCCACGTACGGTCGGCGCGGCGTCGCACCGGGACGTCCAGCGGAACCGACCGGAACGAGTCCTCAGCCCACATCAGGGCCAGGTCCCCGGCGAGCACCGCCTGCGCCGTACCGTAGGCCGCCGCGTCCCCGCCCCACCCCGCACGGCGGTGCTCCGTACTGAAGAGGACGTGCAGCGCCGGACCGCCGCGCCGTGTCCGCGAGCCGTCCATCACGTCGTCGTGCACCAGCGCGGACGCCTGCAACAGCTCCAGCGCCGCAGCCAGCCTGAACGGCAACCGGGACGCTTCCCCAGCCTTCGCACCGCCACCGGCGAGCCAGCCCCACCACACGCATCGCGCACGCAGCCGGGATCCTCCCCGCAGCACGAACGCCATCAGCGCGTCAGCCAGATCGACACCGCCGGGTGCGACATCGAGGTCGACGAGCCGCCGCTCCGCCATACAGGCGACCAACTCGGCCTCGACCCGAGCCGCCACGTCGGTGTCCGGTTCTGCTTTGGGGTTCGGCGGGTCGGCCCGCCGGTCGAAGACCCGGGCGGCCTCACTCGGCGGGAGCGACCGCGGCTCCACTCCGGACAACCGCCCTTCACCTCCGAAGCCCCGGCGGATGCAACCCCACCTGGGACGAGGACACATCCGCCAGGCAGGCTTTCCTGGCTACTGGTGATCACTGTCGTCCGACTCTGACACCGGCCCCGTGACTCCGCATCCGCTGGCAGCCGAGCGGACCAACCGTGCATCACCTGCACGGACGTCTGCCTGCACACCAACGGTCCGACTCCGACACCGCCGCATGCGTGTGGGGCCGCCCCTCAGAGGGGCGGCCCCACACGCATGCGGACCTGTGAGCGCCGGCGGGCTCAGGGATGCACGATGTCCTCGCCGACGTCCTTGATCTTCTCCTTGGCCTCGCGGGCGTCGCCCTTGGCCTGTTCGGCGCGGCCCTCCGCGGTCAGCCTCTCGTTGCCGACGGCCTCGCCGACGGTCTCCTTGGTCTTGCCGACGGCCTGCTCGGTCTTTGCCTTGGCCTTCTCGTTGGCAGTCATGCTGCCCACCTTCCCCGGCGTTGAGGTCGTCTGCTGTGGTTTCGTCCGACCGCTGCGAAGTGCCGCAAACATGCCGGACAGTGAACCGGCCCCGGAGCCGGGCAACCACGCCTCATACCGCCGCAGCCGAATGGAAGAACGCCGCCGCCTCACCCCGGGAACCGACCGCAAGCTTCGACAGGATGTTGGCGACGTGGAATTTCACGGTGGACTCGCTGATGTGAAGCTCCTGTGCTATAGCCTTGTTGCGGTGACCGAGTGCCAGGCGCTCGAGGACGTCGAGTTCCCGGGTCCCGAGTGCGGACAGCAGGTCCGCGCCCGGTGTCACCGGCTGCGAGTGGACGGACACGGGCCGGGAGATCTTCGTGGTGGCGGCCTCGGACATGGCCAGGGGGAGCGTCAGTCTGGTCGTCGTCCCCCAGCCGGGTACCGCGTCCCGTTCGAAGGTTCCGCCCTGGGCTTCGACCCGTTGGGCGATCCGGCCGGTGCCGGCATCGTCATGCGGCTCGCCGGGACCGTCGTCGCGTACGGTCGCGACCAGCTCGGCGAGCCCGAGCTGCCAGCCGACCCTGATCCGCCGGACCTCGCTCTGCGTGAGTGCCGCGAGGACCGCGGCCCGAACGAACGCTCTGGCGGCGTGCGCGGTGGCCGACGTCAGGGACCTGTCGTTCCCGGGGGGATCCAGCTCCAGGTGGATCGCGCTGTGGCTGAGCAGCGTCCTGAGCGAATCGGACAGGAGGCCGAAGGCCTGCCTGGCCGGCTCCTCCCACACCGGTGTGGTGCCCCGCTGGGATTCGTTGCGCAGCTCTATGAGTGCGTTGACAGCCAGGTCGACGGCGGTCGACCGGGCGACGGCATCGTCCAGGCGGTGACTGCGCAGGACCCCCAAGATCCCGGAGAGCGCTGTGGCATGCGCGTCGCTCAGTTCGGCGACGGCGTGTGACCTGGCCTGCGCGACCGCGCGGGACTGGGCCAGGGTGCTCGGTGCGGCGTCGGTGACGAGCCGCTCCAGATGGGTGGTGAACAGGTCCACCAGCGCCTGCACCGTCGAGAGCATGTCCGCCGGGAGGGGAGTGTCCTCGTCGAGGATGATGACCATGCCCGCGCCCTGGGGAGTCAGATCGCTCGCGACAGCGAGCACAGGCCATGGGGCTCCTGCGAGCTGTGCCGTTCCCTGCCACGGATGGCCCGGCGTTACCTGGGCGACAAGCGCGCCGAGTACCGCGCTGCCGAGCGCATGGATGAGCTCCTCGTCGCCCACCGCCTCGACGGGCGAGGACGCGCACTGGGTCGCCAGAAGGGCCATCGCGCGGTGCGGCAGGTCCTTGGCGAGGGCCGCGGAAAGATGAGCGGCCATCTCGGATGCCGGGGCGTACATGATGTGCGCGGCCGTGACCAGGGCTGAGGACGGCTGTGCGAATCCGGCGTACTCCATGAGGTGCAGCGTACGACCTGGCTCACTGGGCGCACCTGTCCGATCGGCCGGGGCGGAACCGTCCGAAAGGCCGGCAGGATCGCTCCGCCTCCGTTCCACCATGAATGCACCCGGCCGGCGACGTGTCCCGCCGACCGGATGTGCTGCTACTCACGCTGGAGGCTGACCCATGCAGGCAATAGTGTTCGAGGAATTCGGTGGGCCCGAGGTGCTCCGGCTCAAGGAGATCGAGGAGCCCCACGCGGGTCCGGGCGAGGTCCGCATCGCCGTGCGGGCGATCGGCGTCAATCCCGTGGACTTCAAGCTGCGTCGCGGCTGGTTCGAGGAATTCATGCCGACGCCGCTGCCGGCCGTGCCGGGTCTCGAGGCGGCCGGGGTCGTCGACGAGGTCGGGGAGGGGGTCACCGGCTTCGCCCGCGGCGACGAGGTGGTGGGCTGGGTGAGGGGCGGTGCCTACGCCGAGTACGCCCTTGCGGCCAACGTCGTGCGCAAGCCCGCGGGAGTCAGCTGGGAGCAGGCCGTCGCGCTGCCCCTGGCAGGCGAGACGGCCGACCGTGTGCTGCGCGAACTCGACGTGAAGAAGGGGGAGACCGTGCTGGTGCACGGTGCCGCCGGCGTCGTGGGCTCACTCGCCGTGCAGCTCGCCGTGGCACGCGGCGCCGCTGTCATCGGTACCGCTTCCTCCGCCAATCACGACTACCTTCGTGAACTCGGGGCCGTCCCGGTGGCCTACGGCGAGGGACTGGTCGAGCGTGTCAGGGCCGTCGCCGACCAGGGTGTGGACGCGGTGTTCGACGCCGCGGGCTTTGGGGCGCTGCCCGACTCGATCGAGTTGCGGGGCGGCACGGACCGCATCGTCACGATCGCCGACATGTCGGCCCAGCGGCTCGGCGTCGCCATGTCGCCCGCGCCCACGACGACGCCCGAGGAGACAGCCGCAGTGATCCGCACGCAGCTCGCAGGAATCGCCGACGGCACACTGCGCGTACGGAGCGACTCGGTCCTTCCGCTGGCGGAAGCGGCCAAGGCCCAGCAGAGGAGCGAGGGCGGCCACGCTCGCGGCAAGCTGGTGCTCAAGCCCTGACGGCGTCCCGTGGCCCGGGCAGCGGCCTACCGGAGGCGTCAGCGAGGTTTCGGTACGGCTGCAGGCGGGCCGGCGCGCGTCGGCCACGGCGTGAAACGAACGGCTGACCGGCACCGCGACGCCCGCCGGCCTGAGCCGGTCCTGCTCGATCATCAACCGCCCCACGTACAGCGGTCGCCTGGCCCCGTGACGAATGCGCATGGGCGCGACTGCTCCTCCGCCGGCCTGCGTATTTCCCGCCCTTTCGCCGGTCGATCAAGAATCAGCGGTCCGAAGCAATCCTTCGGATTTGTTCTCGTCAAGGAAGATCATGAACCAGTCATCAGTCCAGCAGTTTCTCGATACCGCGGCCGGCAGGGGAGTGTGGACGCTGGATCCGAAGGCGAGCAGCGTCCGACTGGCAACCAGGACGATGTGGGGCCTGGTGAACGTCAAGGGCACATTCGACCGGGTCTCCGGTCAGGGTCACGTCGGGCCTGACGGCTCCATTTCCGGCGTGCTCACCATCGACGCGGCATCCATCAGCACGGGTCACGCGAAGCGCGACAAGCACCTGAGGGGCGCGGACTTCTTCGACGTCGAGAACTACCCCGAGTTCACGGTCCGGGTGGCCGGGGGTACCGTCCGGGGGGCCGGCGTAGACTTCCGGACCGAGTTCACGATCAAGGGCGTGACGCGAGATGTCCCCCTCACGGGAACCGTCGACCGGCTTTCGGCCGATGCGGTGACCCTGACCGTCGAGACGGGGATCGACCGTGCTCGGTTCGGGATGGACTGGAACCAGCTGGGGATGATCAAGGGCCGCACCACGGTCGCTGTCAGAGCCGTCCTCTTCCAGTAGAGCCCTCGGGGACAGCGACACGGTTTGGGGGGAGGCCGGTCGCCCGGCCCGCCCCGGCCTGTGCGTACCGGCTCGCCGGTAGTGGCGGGCTCCGTCCACCCTCCTGGCGGAGCCCGCCGCCAGGAGGACGAGCCCCGGCACAGGTCCGCTCGCCGGAACCGCTCAACGAACTCGGCGAGCAGGTCCGCCGGGCAAGTGGATTGCTCCGACTGTGCCCGCTCGGGCTGTTTTGTGCCCCGTTCGGCGGGAAGCCGAACGAGGACACAGTGAGGAGTGACTCCGGTGGATCTGCCTGATGACACAACTCCGGCGCCGGTGACGCTGGAGCTTCCGATTGCCGACTACAAGCACCTCCCGCGGATCTCGGTCGAGGACCGGGTGGGCAGGCTGGATCAGGACGGCGCGGAAAAGGTGCTCCGGTACGAACGCGAACACCGGGACCGGACTCCGGTCATCCAGCTGCTTCTCGCCCGGCTGCGGCAGCTCCGCATCAGCGGGGGCCAGGCCCGCTGATCATTCCATGCGTGCTCCGTGCTCCGCGGGTTGGCCGTGTGCCATGGACAAGACTCCGCTGCGCGCGCCGGCCTTGCTCTGCACGCGCAGTCCTGGTGCTGTCCACCCCGATCCGGCTGGGCCGCCCGTGCGGCGTCGCCCAGCGGGTGCTGGAACGCCCGGACGGTGAGCTCTCCCCGAATCCGGCGACCAGGGCCGCCCGCTGACGTACGGCAAGGTCGCGGCGGTGTGTTCGGTCGGCGACGAGGGCGGCGCGGACAAGGTCAGTGCGGACGGGTTCAGGTCCTGGACACGACGCCCGACGCGGTGGCGTCGCTGCTTCCGCGGTCCGTGCCGCCGAGGCGGAGGCCCGACCGGCGGCGCTGGACACCACCGCCGTCAGGGCCGTGGAACACCGCCTCGGCATGATTGCCGAGCCCTCTCGGACCGTGGCGGCGGACGGCTCTGCACGCCGCCCAGGCCCTCTCCTGGCCACGCGGCTGCCAACGGGCGGCACGGCCGGAGCAGGCACGGTCCAGGGCTGAGGGCTTGCGCGCTGCCGCCGTCGCGGTCGCCGTGGGCACTTCAGCCGGGTGTCCCGTCGGCGGCGTGGCGGAGCGCTGCCTCGGCGGTCCTCAGTCTGTCCAGCAAGGCGGTCAGGGCGTCGTTCCAGCGCGCGGTGCCTTGCTGCTCGGCGAGGAAGGCGCGCAGGGCCGGGATCTCGTCCGCGGCGAAGGATTCCCGGCCCGGGTTGCAGGCGAACTGCAGCAGCGGGATCTCCAGCTCGCCGTACCTGGCGCGGTCCGTCGTGAACAGCCAGGCACCCAGGGCCAGGGCCGCGGTGCCTTCGTCAGCGGTGCATCGCAGGCTCACCGAAGGCTCCACGGCGAACTCGACCGTGGAGACGCCGTGCGGTGTGAGCAGGACCATCCGTGCGTGGGTCGGACCCGTCTGGACCGTTTCGAACACGTCTGCCGACCGCGAGAGTTCCTGACCCCGGCAGGTGCCGCAGCTGTCGTGACAGCCGGGCCGCGAGGGGGCGGTCCCGCCCTGTGCCGTGTCGGCATGGGCGTACACGGGGTGCTTGCACTCCCCGCAGACAGGCATGGTGTCTCCCGTTGGTTCGGTCCGGTGGGCGGGTTCTCCACGGGATGTGGTGTGACCCTTCATGGACCTCAACACACGGGCGGTGCTTGTCATGCCCGCCTGGCCCGGCGGGCCGGTGGCGCGGACGGTCGCGTCGCGCGCTACGAGATCGAGGGTCGCACGGTCCGTGGAGTCGAGACCGCCAGCGTTTCCTGCAGCTTCGCCAGCGTCGCCCCGTGCCCGAAGAAGCCGGCCATTCCCCCCGAGTGCAGGAAGATCGTGCGCTGCCCCGGGAGTACGTCGCCTTCCTCGATCGCCGCGAGGAGGCCGGCCATCGCCCGCCCGGTATAGATCGGGTCCAGCACGATGCCCTCGGTGCGGGCGGTCACGGTGAGAGCCGCCAGCGTGGCCTCGGTCAGGGCCGCGTAGCCCTTGCCGACCTGGTCGAGCCTGAGCCGCAGCGTTTCGGGCGGACAGCCGATGCCGGACAGACCGGAGGCCAGGTCGGCCACCACACGTCCGGGATCGGTGACGGCTCCGCAGTGGACTCCCATGACGCGTGCCGTGCCCAGCGGACCGAGAAGGCCCGCCATGGTGCCTCCGGAACCGACCGCGACGACGACCGTCGCCAGATTGGGTGCCTGTACCAGCAGTTCCCGTCCGCACTCCTCGTATCCGCGGGCGCCGGAGACGCTCGAACCCCCGAAGGGGATCAACGACGGCACGGCGCCCTGTCGCCGCAGACGCCCGACCACGTCTTCGGCGACGGAGGCGAGTTCCTGGTCGTCGACGTCGCCGGCCCAGACGACCGTGGCGCCGAACAGACTGTCGAGCGCGAGGTTGCCGGACGTCGAGGATCCGGGTGTCCCGGCGAGCACGAGGACGACGTCGAGTCCCAGCCGTGCCCCCGCGGCAGCGGTCAGGCGCGCGTGGTTGCTCTGTGGTGCCCCGGTGGTGACCAGGACGCTCGCGCCGTTGGCGAGTGCCTCACCGCAGGTCCATTCGAGTTTGCGCACCTTGTTCCCGCCGCCGCCCAGCCCGGTGAGATCGTCCCGCTTCACCCACAGGTCGTCGGGTCCCAGGCCGACGGCGAGGGCCAGTCGCGGCATCGGTTCCAGTGGAGTGGGCCACGTCCCCAGGACGACCCGAGGCGCAGGCTGACTTGCCGAGCTCATCGCCGTCCCCGTCTCCCCCTGGCCGTTGCGCGCGACCACCGGTGTGATCGCCTCCGGGCCATCCTGCCATCGCGCCCCAGCCCGGCTGACCGGAAGGATCACCCCGCCGGGTATCGGAGGTCCGCCGACGTCGCACCTCGCCGGTGAACCGGGGCCCGGGTGCGAGCGGGGCCCCGGAGCCCGGGCCTTCCCGTCCGTTTCCGTCGTGGCAGCGGCAGGCGGTCCGCGCCGTCGGTGTGACCGCCGCGGTCACACGGACGTGAGCGAAACGATCGTTCCGTTCGTCCCCAGGTATCACGGATGCTGGGTGCATCAGGGTCCGACGGTTGCGTCCTTGGAAGTGGGTGTACGGATTCGGCCGGATCCTCGGTTCGTCCCGGCGACGCCGGGACGACGGCACCCCGCTCCTCCCCGTGATCGGGAGCGGGGTGCCGCCGCACCGCCACCACGACGGCGGCGGTGCGCCGCGTCACGTACCTGACGGGCCGCCCTGCCGCGGTGGCGCGCCGCCCGCGGCAGGCCTCATCAGCGGGGAGTCGAAGTCGACGTCCGCCGCGGTGCGTTCCGCGCGTGTGGCGTTCCCGCCGAAGCGGTGCTGGTAGCCGGACCAGGCGTTGTCGGTGATGGCGGTGCTGACGCCGGTGGTCATCAACGTCGCGAGCGCGGTGGCCGCCCGCGCGATGCGCTCGCCGAGCGCTGAGGCGCCCCAGTCCTCGGGTGCGGCGAAGACCGAGGTGGGCACCGTCAACGCACGCAGGAAGGCGAGCACCGGGCGCAGTTGCCCGTCGACGACCAACGCGTGGCGGGAACTGCCGGTCGCGGCCGCCAGAGTGGGCTTGGCGACGATCAGGTCGTTGTCGATGACGTCGAAGAACGACGTGAACAACCCGCTGACACCGGCGGTGTAGACCGGCGCCACGGTGATCAGACCGTCCGCGGCGGCCAGTTGCCGATGGCCGCCTTGAGCTGTTCGCCCGGGAAGCCGGAGACGATGGCCTGCGCGATGTCGACGGCGATCGGAGCCAGTTCGATCACCTGGATCGTGGGGATCCGGCCCTGCCGGCGGATCAGTTCGGCGGACTGCGCGTACGCACCTATCCCCTGAGGGTCGGGCCGGCCCTGCCCCCTCAGGACGCGGTCGGACGCTGCTGGACGGCATGCCGTCGGCGCGACACGCGCCGGGTCCGGCAGCGCCCGCGGCCCGCCGCGCGCCCCGGGCGCTGTGCGGTTCAGGTGCTGGTGCTGACGTGACCCCAGAGAATCCGGCCGCCCATCAGGACATGGTCGCCGAAGTACAGGCCGTACACGATCAGGGTCGCGCCGAACGCCGTCGCGATCGCCCGCTTCAGCCAGTGGTGCCTGCCGCCGACCATGGGGACGACGACGAACGCTTCGTTGAGGAAGCGGGTCGTCCGTGCGGGGATCACCACCAGGCAGCAGCCGAGCCCGACCATCGCGCAGACGGCCAGGATCGCGACCAAGGTCGCTCCCGCGAAGCCGCGCACTGTTCCACCTCCCACATTGCCCGAACACGGCGAAGGTAGGCGCCTGGGAGCGTGCGCGACCGGCCTATGCACGGCTTTTCGACAGGACGCTGACGGCCGCTTGGCGACCGGTGGCTGTGCGGAACGGAACGCATGCCGACGGCCGGCGCCGCCCACGGGCGAGGGCGCTGCCTCCCGTCGCGGGGCGGGAGGCGTGATCCGGGTGGCGGCACCGTCACCCGCACCGGGTACCGTCGCATGGTCCCCGGCTTCGAGAGGAGGACGACCTGCCCGTGAGTCCAGGCATCATCGGACAGCCGGCCGGACTGTTCGCCGTCACCAACATCGACGACATCCTGGTCCTGGCGCTGTTCTTCGCCCAGGGCGCCGGACACCGCGGCTCCACCGGCCGCATCGTGCTCGGTCAGTACCTGGGCTTCGCCGCGATCCTCGCGGTCGCCGTGGCCGCCGCGTTCGGCGCCACGTTCCTGCCCGGGTCCGCCGTCCCCTACCTCGGTCTGCTGCCGTTCGCACTGGGTCTGAAGTCCGCGTGGCAGGCGTGGAAGGACCCCCGCGAGGGCGGCGGGGAGGAGAAGGCGCGGGCCGAGGGGGGCGGTCCGACGCCGCTGGAGGTCGCCGCGGTGACCTTCGCCAACGGCGGCGACAACATCGGCGTGTACGTTCCGGTCTTCGCCACCGCGGGTGCCGGCGGGATGAGCGTGTACGCCGTGGTGTTCCTGGTGCTGGCGGCGGTGTGGTGTTCCGCGGGCCGCTACTTCGCGACCCGTCCGGTTGTCGCCAGGGGCCTCGCCCGCCGGGGTCACATCCTGCTGCCGCTGGTTCTCGTCGCCATCGGCCTGCTCATCCTCGTGGAAGGCGGAGCCTTCGGGCTCTGACCCGGACGGGGGCTGTGTGGTCTCCGGTAGTGCCGGAGACCACACAGCCCCGGCGCGCGCCGCCCGGGGGCGGCCCGGCCCTGGCTTCAGCGTTCGAAGACGCCGGTCAGCCGGCCGCGGCCGAGGACCGGGGCGGTGACGGCACGCAGGAGGACACGGGGCCGTACGCGGTCCACTGACGTTGTGTCAGGTGTGTCGCCCACGGGGGTCGACAGGGCGAACAGCTCGAAGACGTAGCGGTGTGGCCCGTGGCCCTTGATGGGCGCGGGACCGTGGTAGCCCCGTCCGATGGTGGAACGCAGCACCCGCACCCCGGGGCCGGGTTGCCGCGAGGCCAGGGCGCCGGGTTCCAGGTGTCCGGCTGCCGGGTCGATCAGGGCCATGCAGTGGACCGCGGGCTTGGCCAGGGGGACGTCGACGTCCTCGACGACCAGCAGGAGCTGTGCGGTACCGGGTGGGAGCGGGGACCAGGCAAGGTGGGGGGACAGGTCGGCGCCGCCAATGTGCTTCGCGCAGTGTTCCAGCGGCATAGATCCGCCGTCGCCGAAGTGCCTGCTGGTGAGCGTCAGCAGGTCGGGGCCCCGCAGGTTGGGCAGGTTCCAGGCCGTGTGGGCCTCGCCCGCCCTGCGGTTGGTCAAAAGTCTGCCGAGCAGGCTCATCGCGTCGCCTCGATCATGTCGACGACCTCGGCGGCGGTGGCGGTCTCGCCGATCTTCGGGAAGACGCGCTCGACGCTGTGGCGGTGGGCTTCGGCATCGGGGTCGGTCATCGCGTCGGTGGCCAGGACGACGTGGTAGCCGTGGTCGGACGCCGCGCGTGCGGTCGACTCGACGCCCGAACCGGTCGAGATCCCCGCGAGCACGATCTGCGTGACGCCCAGGTCGCGCAAGAGGGTGTCGAGCCCGGTGTCGTGGAACGCGCTGCGGCGCCGCTTGGTGATCAGATGGTCGGTCGGCTGGACGTCGAGTTCGTCCATGAGGTCGGCCCAGCCGGTCGGCAGTGCGGCCGTTCGGCGCGCGGACCGCCCGCCGTCGGTGCGCCCCGGGGCGCGGCCGGTGACGTTGACCAGGACCACGGGCAGGCGGTGCCGGCGGAATTCGGTGGCCAGGCGGGCGGCGTGCTCGACGGCGTCGGTGACCGCGGGAGCGTCCAGCGCGGAGACGATGCCCTTCTGCAGGTCGATCACGACGAGCGCGGACCCGGGGTCGATCGCTGTGAGTGTCATGGAGGTGGGTGCTCCTGTGGATGTCGGCTGGTTGCGGGGGCGGAAGCGTGGCCGTCTCAGCTGCCCGGCGTCCCTGTCAGGCCTTCGGTCGCAGGGGCGAAGGCGTCGGTGGAGGGCCGCCGCGGTTTCGAGGACGGGGCGGCCCGCCCGGCGCCGCGGAGGAGGGAGGCGACGGCGGCGAGGAGGGCGAGAGTGGCGCCGAAGGCGAACACGATCACCAGGCCGGAGTGGAAGGGGCCGGCGATCAGCCCCGGGAAGAACTCGCGGCCGGTCAGGCTCTGTTGCTGTACCGCGGTCAGGTGGGCGAGCGTGCCGCTGGGCTGGAGCAGGTGCTGGATCGGATTGACGCCCAGTTGGGCGGCGAACAGGGACGAGACCGGTGGCAGGCCACCGACCTGGGTGGCGACGTGGGCCGGCACACCCTGCTCCTGCAGGCCGGCGGTGAGGGTGTGCGGGAGGCTGCCGGCCAGTCCGGCGATCATGAGGGAGAAGAACACGCCGATCGAGACGGCGGTGCCGGAGTTCTGGAAGGTGGCGCGCATACCGGAGGCGACACCGCGCAGTTCTGCGGGAACGCTGCCCATGATCGAGGAGGAGTTGGGGGAGGCGAACATGCCGTTCGCGATCCCGTTGAGCGCGATCAGCAGGGCGAAGACCCAGTAGCTGAAGTCGATGGGCAGCGCCATCAGGCCCAGGAAGCTGGCGCCGAACAGCAGCGCGCCGCCGGTGGCCAGGCCCCGCGAGCCGAGCCGGTCCGACAGGTACCCCGAGACGGGGCCCGCGGCGAGGAATCCGGCGGTCAGCGGCAGCATGAAGATGCCGGCCCACAGCGGAGTGTCGCCGTAGTCGTAGCCGTGCAACGGAAGCCAGATGCCCTGCAGCCAGATGATCAGTACGAACTGCATCCCGCCGCGGCCGATCGAGATGGCCAGGCCGGCCAGATTGCCGAAGGTGAAGGCCCGTTGGCGAAAGAGTCCCAGCCGGATCATCGGCGCGGGAACGCGCCTCTCGATGACGACGAATGCCGCCAGGAGGGCCAGCCCGCCGACGATCAGCCCGTCGACCAGCGGGTTGGTCCACCCCATGGTGTGGCCTTCGTAGGGCTGCAGGCCGAAGGTGACCGCGATCAAGGTCGCGCTGAGGCCCACTCCGAAGGTGATGTTGCCCCACCAGTCGATCCTGCCGCCGCCTCGCCTGCCGGTCTCGCGCAGCGTGCGGTAGGCCCACACCGTGAAGAACACGCCGACGGGCACGTTCACCCAGAACACCGCACGCCAGTCCCAGGCCGACAGCAGACCGCCGGCGACCAGGCCGATGAACATCCCGGCCAGGCCCGCGACCTGGTTGATGCCCAGGGCGAAGCCGCGCTGCTCCTTGGGGAAGGCGTCGGTCAGGATCGCGGCGGAGTTGGCCGTCAGCATTGAGCCGCCGACGGCCTGCAGCACGCGCCAGGCGATCAGCCACATCGCTCCGTGGCCCCCGTCGAAGGGGTCGAAGGACAGCAGGATCGAGGCGAAGGAGAAGACCGCGAATCCGCAGTTGTAGATCCGGACCCGGCCGTACATGTCTCCCAGACGGCCCACCGTGACCACCAGGACGGCCTGGACCAGCCGGTACCCCATGATCATCCACAGCAGGTAGGCGATGTTGCCCGGAGCCAGCGGGTCCAGGTGCACGCCGCGGAAGATGGCCGGCAGCGCGATCAGCACGATCGAGCCGTCCAGCGCGGACATGAAGACGGCCGCCGTCGTGTTCGTCAGCGCCGTCCACTTGTACCGGTCGCCGGCCGCCCGGCGGGCGGTGTGCGCCTCGGGAGGGTCAGGTATCAACGCGCTTTCCTCCGGGTTTCGGTTCTTCGTCCGGCGTCAGATGTTCTGGGCCAGCCGCTCCAGCAGCGGGGCAGCCGCGGCGAGCTGCTCCAGTTCGGCCGCGGTGAACGTGCCGCCGGTCAGGGCGCGAGCGAGGAGTTCGGTCCGCGCGTTGCGCTTGTCCTTGAGCGCCTGGAGGCCGGCGGCGGTCACCGTCAGCACCGCACGCCTGCCGTCCTCCGGATCCGGGTGGCGCTCGACCAGACCGCGGACCCGCAGGGCGCTGAGCGTCGCCCCCATGGCCTGCGCGGTGATCTGCACTTCCCGGGCCAGTGCGGAGGAGGTGGTGGGGCCCGAGCGTTCCAGATGCGACAGAGCGGTCCGCTCCGGCATCGTGAGCCCGCCCTCGGTGGGTACTTGACGTACCCGCCGCAACAACACGCTGAGGCTCGCCAGCAAGGCTGAGGCGACGACGGCGGGGTCCAGATCATCGTTCATATGCTAAGGCTACTTTATCAATCAGCCTTAGGGAATTCGCCCCACCGTCCGACCGGGAGGGGGGCGCCCTCATCCGCCACGTCGTTCGGCGCCCGCCCCGGCGGGCACGGGGAGCCGGCACCTGGCCCGGTCGCCCTACCGTGAGGTGTGACGTTTCTCGGTGTCGACATCGGCACATCCAGCAGCAAGGGCGTCCTTGTCGACGCCTCCGGCGAGGTGATCGCGACCGCGGCGCGCACGCACACCGTCTCCCGCCCGCGACCAGGACACGTCGAGATGGATCCCGAGGGGTGGTGGTGGGAGTTCTGCGGCATCACGCGCGAACTCCTTCCCGCCGGTGGGCGGGTGGAGGCGATCGGAGTCAGCGGCATGGGCCCGTGCGTCTGCCTGGCCGACTCCTCGAACCGGCCGCTGCGTCCGGCCATTCTCTACGGTGTGGACACGCGGGCCGTCGCGCAGATCGCCCGCCTCGACGCCGAGCTCGGCCGCGCGGCCGTCCTCGACCGATGCGGAAGCGTGCTGTCCACCCAGGCGGTGGGGCCGAAGGTGGCCTGGGTGGCAGAACACGAGCCGGAGGTGTTCTCGGCCGCCCGGCGGCTGTTCATGCCGGCCTCCTTTCTCGCCCACCGGCTCACCGACGCCTATGTGCTCGACCACCATTCGGCCAGCCAGTCCGTGCCGTTCTACGACGCCCGGGCGCAGGACTGGTACCGCCCATGGGTGCACGCGGTGTGGCCGCACGCGGAGCTGCCCGAGCTGTGCTGGCCCGGTGACCAGGCCGGAACGGTGACGGCGGAGGCGGCCGCGGCGACCGGGCTCGCGCAGGGCACGCCCGTCCTCGCCGGAACCGTCGATGCCTGGACCGAGGCCGTCAGCGTCGACGCGACCCGGCCGGGCGACCTGATGCTCATGTACGGCACGACGATGTTCCTGATCGCCACCGTCGCCGCGGACTTGCGCGTACCCGAGTTGTGGAGCACCGCCGGAGCCTTCCCCGGCACCCGCTCGCTGGCCGGTGGCATGGCCACCTCCGGAGCGGTGACCGAGTGGATGCGGAGCCTGTTCGGCTCGCCCGGCCGCGATGTCCTGCTGGCGGAGGCGGCCGACAGCGGCATCGGTGCCCGCGGCCTCGCGATGCTCCCGTACCTCGCCGGCGAGCGCACCCCGATCGCCGACCCCGACGCTCGCGGGGTGATCGCGGGTCTCACCGTCGAGCACACCCGCGGCGACCTCTACCGGGCCGCGCTGGAGGCCACCGCGCACGGCGTACGCCACAACATCGAGGCCATGCGGCAGGCGGGTGCCGAAGTCGAGCGGGTCGTCGCCGTCGGCGGGGGCACGCGGGGCGGGTTGTGGACCCAGATCGTCTCCGACGTCACCGGACTGCCCCAGGACATCCCCTCCGTCACGGTCGGCGCGAGCTACGGGGCTGCCCGGCTTGCCGCCCGGCTGACCGATGACGCGGCAACCGCGACGTGGAACCCCGTACGTGAGCGGTGCGTACCGGACGCGGCCGCGGAGGCCGGGTACGACGGGCTGCACCGCCTGTACCGGGACCTGTATCCGGCGACGCTCGACACGGTCCATGCCCTGGCGCGGCTCCAGCGGGGAGGCGAGGGGGGCTCGGCTCCGAACGGTCAGAGGATCGGCGGGTGATGACTGTCAAGGTGCGGCCGGCGGGGTTGCCGGCCGCGCGCCGGCGTGGGCGATTCGGAAGGCGGCGACCGGGGGCCCGTGCTTGCTCGCGGTCGTGCGCGGCACCATGCGCCCAAGGCCCTGGAGCGTCCGTGGGTGTTCCTGGGGTTCAGGGCGCCCTGACGATCCGCGACTTCGGGCAGGAGCCGTGGCCTCCTCGTCGCCCGACACGGCGACGGCCATGCCTGCACCCGCGCCAGGGGGACCGCCATTACCTGACGAGGGCGGGTAAGACGCCATCCATGAGGACTGATAGCGGTGCGGCCGTGATCCGGCCGCGGTGGTTCCTGCTGCTGCCCCTGCAGTGGGCGCTGCTCGTGGGACTGGGTGCGCTGGTCACCGCCCCGTGGGCAGCTCGCCGGCCGTTGTCGGCGGAGAACGGGGTGAACCGGGCCCTGGCCGCACACCGCACCGAAGTCGGCAACACCGCCTCACAGGCGCTGTCGACGATCGCCGGAACCCAGGGCGTCATCGCCGTGACCCTCGTCTGCGTGGTGGCGCTGCTCGTGCTCCCGCGACGCCCGCGGTGGGGCGACGCGCTGTTCCTCGCGGGAGCGGTGGCCGCGCAGTCGGCGGTCTTCGTCCTGGTCACCCTGTGCGTGAACCGGTCCCGCCCGGACGTCGCGCACCTGGAACAGGCGCCGCCGACCTCGAGTTTTCCCTCCGGGCACGTGGGCGCCGCGCTCGCCCTCTACGGGGGACTCGCGCTGCTCGCGGCGGCTCTTCTGCGCGGCCCGTGGCGGCTGCCGGCGGTGGTGGCGCCGCTGCTCGTTCCGGCCGCTGTGGCGGTCTCCCGGCTGTACGCGGGGATGCACCACCCCACTGACGTCCTCGGCGGTCTCCTCAACGGTGCCTGCACCCTGTTCGTCATGACCCGGGCCGTGCCGTCTGCCGGCCGGTTCACCTTCGGGCCACCCGGCCCCCGCCTCCCCGCCGACGCGGCCGCCGCGGCCGCCGCCACGGGGCCCGGCGGCCGCCGGGCCGTCGTCGTACGGCATCCGCACGCCTGCCCCGACGAACTGGCCGCGAGGGTCCGCGCCGTCCTGAACCGCCACGGCTACACCGAACAGCAGTGGACGTCCACCACCGTGGAGCGCCCCAGCGGTGAACTGGCGGCGCTGGCCGCGGTGCCCGGGACCGCGCTGGTCGTGGTCTGCGGCGGCGACGGCACCGTACGCGCCTGCGCGGGCCCCCTGGTCGGCACCGGCACCGCGATGGCCGTCGTGCCCTGCGGCACCGGCAATCTGCTCGCCCGCAACCTCCACCTGCCCACCGACGCGGCCGCCGCGCTGGAGCAGGCGCTGGCCGGGGAGCCCGCCGGCATCGACGTGGGCCGGGTGCACGGCGACGGGCTGCCCGCCACCTGCTTCACCGTCATGGCGGGCGCGGGCCTCGACGCCGCCATGGTGCGCGACGCGTCCGACCGCCTCAAGGCGCACCTGGGCTGGAGCGCCTACGTCCTGTCGGGAATCGGTCATCTCACCGACCCGCGCATGCGTCTGACGATCCAACTGGACGGTGGCCCGGTGCTGCGGCGCCGCGCGCGGATGGTCCTGATCGGCAATGTCGGCGCCCTCCAGGGCGGGCTGCCGCTGCTGCCCCGGGCCCAACCCGACAGCGGATTCCTGGACCTGGTGCTGCTCAACCCCCGTGGCCCCGCGGGATGGGCGGCTGCCGCGGGATATCTCGGAGCGCGCATGCTGCCCCGCCGCCGTGCGGAGGCCCGCGGTACCGGCACCACGACCGGCCCGCTGGTGGCCCACGGGGCGCTGGAGTACCACCGGGCCCGGCGGATCGACATCGCCTTCGCCACACCCCAGGCACGCGAACTCGACGGGGACGTCGTCGCCGACGGCACCCGGCTGACCGTCCAGGTGCAACCGGCGGCCCTGCGCATCCACCTCCCCGCCTCCGGCCCGGCTCCCACGCCTGCCGACGCCCGCACCCCGGCCGACCGGGCCCTCACCTCCGGCAGTTGAACCCCTCCCACCGCCACCGGCACCAAGGAGAACGATGGGCACAGCCACCCGCGTCCCGCAACGAGCCGATGTCCGGGGCGACGAACTGTCCGGCGACGAGGCATGGGCCGCGCTGCGCCGTTACGGCGGCTGGGCCCTGCTGCGCGACTCCTTCGTGCGGTTCCGCTACGCCGACGGCTTCAGCCACTCGCGGGCGCTGGCCCTGCAGACGGTCCTGTCGATCGTCCCCCTGGCCATCGCCGTGATCGGTCTGTCCGGTGTCCTGCACACCGACGACATCGGCCGCGTCGCCGAACTGACCATCCGCCGGATCGCCGGCGGACCCAGCCAGGACGTGATCGACGACGCCCTGCGGCAGAGCCACGAGCACACCGACAGCGGCGGCCAGGCGGCCCTGTGGCTCGGGCTGCTGTTCTCCGTCGTCAACGTCACCACCGGCCTGTGCCAGGTCGAACGCGGGGCCAACCGCATCTACGGCGTGGAACGCGACCGTCCCTTCCTGCGCAAGTACAGCCGCGGGCTGGTGATGGCCCTGCTGGCCGGCGCGCCGCTGGGCCTCAGCTTCGTCCTCACCGTGCTGGGCGCCGACCTGACCCGTGCCCTCGCGGAGGTCTACCACCTGGGCACGGCCACCACCCACGCCTGGGACGTCCTGCGCCTGCCCCTGGGCATCCTTCTCGCGATGCTCGCCACCAGCGCGATCTTCCGACGCTCACCGCGCCGTGCCCAACCCGGCTACACCTGGCTCGCGTTCGGGGCGACGGTCTACCTGCTGCTGTGGAGCGCGTCGACCTGGGCCCTGAGCCTGTACGTCGGGGCGAGCGGATCCTTCACCAGCATGTACGGGCCCCTCAGCGCCTTCGTCGCCCTGTTGCTGTGGTCCTACCTCACATCGGTCGCGCTCTTCCTCGGGCTGGCGTTCGCCGCGCAACTGGAGGCGATGCGAGCCGGCGTCGCGCCACCGGCCGGCGACGACCCCGGTGTGTGACGAACCGCCCGAGACAGCGAAGGACTCCGCGCCCATGACACCGCACTTCCCCCGCCACTTCCCCCGCCATTTCACCTGGAACTTCACCCGCCACTTCGGCCCCGACGCCCGGCTCGGCGCCCGCCTGGTGGCCGTCACGACCGCCACCGCCGTCGCGGCCGTGCCCTTCGCTCTCGCCGTTCTGCTCGTGGAATCACGGTGGCCGCCGCTGCGCCGCCTGGACCAGGGCACCGCCGGTCACCTGCACCGCACCGCCCTGGACCATCCCGGCCTGGTACGTATCCTGCGGTTCCTCACCGACGTCGTCTGGAACCCGGTCACCCTGCGCACGCTGGTCGCCGTCCTGGTGGTGTGGCTGCTGACCCGCCGGGCCTGGCGACTCGCCGCCTGGGCCGCCGTCACCGCTGTCGCCGGCGGACTGACCGGGCTGCTCGCCAAGAACACCGTGGAACGCGCCCGCCCCCACCTGCCGGACCCGGTCGCCCACGCTCCCGGCTTCTCCTTCCCCTCGGGCCACGCAATGACGGCCACCACCTCCTGCGCCGTGCTGCTGCTGGCCCTGCTCCCCCTGGTGCCCAGGGCCTGGCGCCCGCTGCCGTGGGCCCTGGCCGGGACCACGGTGCTGGGCGTCGGCTGGACGCGGGTGGCCCTGGGCGTGCACTGGGTCAGCGACGTGATGGGCGGCTGGCTGCTGGGCCTGGTCGTCGTCACCGCTACCACACTCACCTTCCAGGCCTGGCGCGCCGACATCGGACGCCCCCTCACCACGCCCGCGCAAGGCCTCGAGCCGGAGCTCATCCGGGCCCGCCCCGAACCACCGTCCGACACCTGGCGGCCGTGAACCTCCGGGTCCGGGGGCTCGGCCGGCGCGCGCCGCGCGCCCCGGCGCGCCCCTGCTCCTGCCTCTGTGCGCTCCTGTGGGCGGAGCGCCCGCCTGCCACCATCGACGCGGGCGGCCGGGCTCGCGGCCGTGACGGCGACCGTGGACGACGGGGGACGCATGACGCGGCGATGGCTGGTGACGGGGTGTTCCTCGGGACTGGGGCGGGCGCTGGCGGCCGCTGTCGCCGAGGCAGGTGACCTGGTGGTGGTGACGGCCCGTGATCCGTCGGCCGTGCGGGACCTGGCGGCCCGGTTCCCGGACCGGGTGACGACGGCGGCCCTGGACGTGTGCGATCCCGGGCAGTGCGAAGCGGCGGTGGCGCACGCCGTCGCACGCTTCGGCGGACTCGACGTTCTGGTGAACAACGCCGGGGCCGGCCTGTTCGGCGCCGTGGAAGAAGTGACCGACGACGAACTGCGCGCGCAGTTGGAGGTCCTGGCGGTGGCACCGTGGCGCCTGGTCCGGTTGGCGCTTCCACTGATGCGGCGCCAGGGTTCCGGCCACATCGTCAACGTGTCCTCCCTGGCCGGACGCATGGGGTTCCCGGGCCTGTCCGCGTACGTGGCGGGGAAGTACGCGCTGGAGGGGATGAGCCAGGCACTCGCGGCGGAGGTCGCGCCGTTCGGGATCCGGGTGACCGTGGTGCAGCCCGGCCAGTTCGCGACCGGGTACGGAGCCGCCCTCGCCGAGACCGGCACCCGTCTGTCCGCTTACGCGCAGAGCACGGGGGAGGTGCGCGCGGGTCTGCGGGGCATGGAGGACAATCCCGCCCTCAACCGCCCCGAGCTGTTCGCCGCCCAAGTCCTGCGCCTGGTGGCGGCGGACGCGGCACCGGTGCGAGTGCCGATCGGGGCGGATGCCCACGCCCTCGTGGGCGCGATCGAGGAGTCGGCGCGCGCCGAGTTCGCGGCCGCCCGTGCCTTCGCCGAGGACACCGGGTCGCCGGATTCGACGACGCGGGCGGCAGCCACGGTGCCCGCGCCGGTCACGTGAGGACGCCGCCGCCTCGTCTCCCCATCCCCCTCTTCCCCGCGCAGGAGCCGCGGTCCCCTGCGGTGCGTATGTCGCGCACCGAACGGTGGTATTTCCCGGCCGGTTGACCAGGCTCAGCCGTGTTGGTGAATCAGAATTCACCCGCTACGGTGAATTCTGATTCACCGACCGTTCGGCTCGTCTGGAGACGTGATGGCCCAGCCCGCCCCGATACCCGACACGACCAGTACCGGGCGCGTCCCGGACGGTCTGCGCAAACGTATGACCGTGCCGGTGCTGGCCTTCGGCGGCATCCTCATGGCCGTCATGCAGACCGTGGTCGTCCCCCTGCTGCCGGACCTGCCCCGGCTCACCGGGTCCTCGGCGGGTGCCGTCTCCTGGATGGTGACGGCCACCCTCCTGTCCGGCGCCGTGCTCACCCCGGTGCTCGGCCGTGCCGGTGACCTGTACGGCAAGCGCCGGGTCCTGACCGGGGCCCTGGCCCTGATGACGCTCGGCTCGGTGATGTGCGCCCTGTCGTCGCAGATCGGGATCCTGATCGTGGCCCGGGCACTCCAGGGTGCCGCGGCCGCCGTGGTGCCGCTGTCGATCAGCGTGCTGCGTGACGAACTGCCGCCCGAGCGGCGGGGTTCGGCGGTCGCGATGATGAGCTCCACGGTCGGCATCGGCGCCGCCCTCGGGCTGCCGCTCGCCGCGCTGGTCGTGCAGTACGCCGACTGGCACACCATGTTCTGGCTGACCAGCGCCCTCGGCGCGCTGGGTGTGGCAGGCGTCTGGTGGGCGATCGCCGACTCGCCGGATCGCGGGAGCGGCCGGTTCGACGTCGTGGGGGCGGTGGGGCTGGCGGCGGGGCTCATCTGCCTGCTGCTCGGCGTCTCCCAGGGCGGGCAGTGGGGATGGGCCAGCGGCCGCATCGTCGGACTCTTCGTCGCCGCGCTGATCGTCCTCGCCCTGTGGTGGCTGCAGCAGCTGCGCACCGCGCATCCGCTGGTCGACCTGCGCCTGGCGTCCCGCCCCCGGGTCGGGCTCTCCCACGTGGCGGCGATGCTTACGGGCTTCGCCTTCTACGCCAACTCCCTTGTCACCGCTCAACTGGTGCAGGCGCCCAAGGCGACCGGGTACGGCCTCGGCCTGACCGTCTTCGAGACCGGCCTGTGCCTGCTGCCCGCGGGCCTGACCATGCTGCTGCTGTCACCGGTCTCGGCCCGGATCTCCGCCGCCCGCGGTCCGCGGATCACGCTGGCCCTCGGCGCGGCCGTCATCGCCTTCGGCTACGTGATACGCGTCGTGGACAGCCGCGACCTGTGGGTGATCCTGGTCGGGGCGACGGTGATCTCCAGCGGCACCACGCTGGCCTACTCGGCACTGCCCACCCTGATCCTGCGTGCCGTGCCGGCCGAGCAGAGCGCCTCCGCCAACGGCGTCAACGTGCTGATGCGCACCATCGGCCAGGCGGCGTCGAGCGCGGCGGTGGCCGCCGTACTCGTCCACCACACCAGCCCGGTCGCGGGACTTCCCGTGCCGACGCTCCCCGGCTACCAACTCGCCTTCACACTGGCCGGCGTCGTCGCGGTCGCCGCGGTCGCGGCCGCGCTGTCCATCCCGGGCGACCGGGCGCAGCGCCGTGCCGGCCGGCCGGCCGGGCAGGTGGAGCCGGCCCTGACCCAGGCGAGGGAGGACGCATGACCGCCGGCGCTCCCGGCGGTGCCGCTTCCCACGGCGCGGGCCCTGGCGGGCGCCGGGACGCGGAGGCGACCAAGGCCGCGATCCTGCGGGCCGTGCGCCACTTCATGGCCCGGCAGGCGCACGCCGACATCACCTTGAAGGCGGTGGCCGAACGGGCGGGCGTCAGCCCCCCGTTGGTCCTGAAGTACTTCGGCAGCAAGGAGGCACTGTTCGCCCGGGTGCTGTCCTTCGAGAGCGACGCGGAAGCACTCCTGGACGCGCCGCTGGACCGGCTGGGCCACCACATGGTCCGCCATGTGCTGGAGACCCAGCGCCACCACGGCACGGACCCCGTCCTGCGGATCGTCTTCGCGTCCCTGCAGAGCGACTCCGGGGACGTCCTGCGCGCCAACTTCCATGCGCAGGTGACCGAACGCCTCGCCCGCCGCCTGCCCGGCCCCGATGCCGGGCTGCGCGCGGAGCTCGCCCTCGGCGCGCTGCTCGGGTTCGGCGTCATGTACGGCATCGCGCGGGGCCCGGTCATGCGGGAGTCCGACACCGCGGATCTCGTCGCGCGATACGGGCCCCTGGTGCAGGCTCAGCTGACACCCGGCGCTGTCTGCTCCGAGTGAGGCCGCACCCCGGCCGCGTCCCGGAACCTGACCGTGGTCAGGTTCCGGGACGCACCTCACCCAACCGGTCCGCCCGTCACCCGCCCTCGGGCGGGCGACGCGTCAGCCCCGGACCGTCTTCAGTGCGCCGGCCCAGGACTCCAGCTGGTCGAACAGGGTGGTCGTGGCGGCGTCGTGCTGCTCGCTCGGCTTGAAGACGGAGAAGTTCTCGAAGTCGGTGAACAGCGAGAAGGACAGCTGCTGACGCACGTGGGCCAGCTGCAGTTCGCTGGCCACGGTCCGCAGGTGCTCGATGGCCCGGGCGCCGCCGAGGGAACCGTAGGAGACGAAGGCAGCGGCCTTGTTGTTCCACTCGCCGTACAGGTAGTCGATCGCGTTCTTGAGCACGCCGGAGGTGGAGTGGTTGTACTCGGGGGTCACGAAGATGTACCCGTCGAACTCGGCGATCTTGGCCGCCCATGCCTTGGTGTGCTCACCCTGGTACTGGCCCATGGCCGGCGGGATGGCCTCGTCGAGGTGGGGGAGCGGGTAGTCGGCGAGGTCGACCAGCTCGTACTCGGCGCCGGTGCGGGCACCGGACCGGTCCAGGACCCAGTCCGCGACAGCCTTGCCGTTGCGGCCGGGCCGGGTGCTGCCGAGGATGACGGCGATCTTCAGGTCACTCATGTGGTCTTCTCCTTGACGGGCCGCCGATGCGGGGCCGACCCTTGACTTGAATTTTCATGTCACACCCTAGGACGCCCATGCATGAAAGTTCAAGCGTCGATCAGGACTCGTGAACGTTCATGCCGGATAGACTCCGGGCATGCCTGAACAGCCTCCGCACTCGAACGACCAGCCCCGCTGGCTGACCCCGGCAGAGCTTGAGACGTGGCAGCACTTCGGCCTGATGCTGGACAGGCTGCCCACCGCGCTGGACGCGCAGTTGCAGCGGGACGCGCACCTCAGCTACATCGAGTACTACGTGCTCGCCGGCCTGTCCGAGCAGCCGGGACACCGGATGCGGATGAGCGACCTGGCTGTTCGCGCCAACTCCGAGCAGTCCCGTCTCTCGCACATGATGAGCAGGCTGGAGCGCCGGGGTCTCGTCCGCCGCGAACCCGACCCCACCAACGGCCGCTACACGCAGGCGATCCTGACGGACGCCGGCCATGCCCACCTCACCGAGGCCGCCCCAGGACACGTGGCTCGGGTGCGCGACCTCGTCTTCGACGTCCTCGACCCCGCCGAGCTCGACGTCCTGCGCGTCGCCGCCGAGAAGATCAGCGCCAGGATCGACCGCGGGGAGCGGTAGGCCCGCCCCCGTCGAGGACAGACGGCCCCCGGCGAGATCGCGCGGCTCGTCACCAAGAGCGCCACCGGCACCGCCACCTCGTCCGCGACGCCCTCGCCGCCCTGCCGGCCGGGGTCGGTGATGTGGTCCTCGACGTACAAGTGTCGGCATGGGGGCATGGGGCCGGAGGGCACGGCCCGCGGGGTCAGGAGAGCAGGTCGGTCTTCTGCCCGATGTCACGCCGCTCCGCCTGCTGGTAGGCGATCCACGCCAGCGCGAGGTCTTGCCAGGGAAGCCCGACGGGCGCGTACACGGAGCGGGTCGTCGCGCTGGTGCGTCCCGGATGCTCACCGCGCAGGACTTCGCCGAGTGTGGCCTCGGCAGCCGAGGCGGGAAGGCCGGCGGCCGCCAGGGCGCCCATGTCCGCGGCGAGTTCCCGGTCGTCCACGACCAGGAGTGCGGATTCCAGCACGTCGGCCGCGAGTTCCTGCTTGCCGGGTTCGTCGGCCCCCAGGCTCGTGATGTGCTGCCCCGGCCTCGTGTCCGCCAGCCGGAGCAACGGTGAGCGCGACCAGGTGGCGAGCAGCACGATGTCCGCGGCTTCGGCGACCTCCTGGGCGGACGGGAGGACGCGGCCGTTGTGCTGGGAGGCGAAGGCCCTGGCACGCTCCGGATCCGAGTCGTGCACCACGAGCTCGCCGCGCCGTCGCAGGGTGGTGAGGCCCCGCACCATGAGCTCGGCCTGCGCGCCGGCGCCGATCACTCCGAGCACCGAGCCCTCCGCGGGCGGGGGGCCGGCGAGCAGGTGGGTCCCCAGTGCCGCGGCCAGTCCGGTGCGCCATGCGGTGACGGTGGCGGAGTCCATCAGCGCGAGAAGCTCGCCGTCATGACCGCTGTGCAGGCAGATCACCCCGCGCAGAGCCGGTCGGGCCCCCGGGAACTTGGCGTTGGCCTTCACGGTGTAGGCCTCGATGCCCGGCAGCAGGCCGGGGATCAAGGCCGTGGCCGTTCCGGGGAACGGCAGATCGGTGCGGATCCGCCGACCGGCTGTGGGGGAAGCGGCCGAGGAAAGGAAACCGTTGCGCAGCGCGGCGATGCACGACACCGGCTCCAGCACGGCCTGCAAGTCGCTTCGCGTCAGTAGACGGGTCACCCATCCATGCTCTCATCGTGCCTGGCCCGCATGGCCTTCGCATTTGAAATTTCATGAGTCGCCGTCGTAGGGTACGACAACGGCACGTGGGCGCCGGAGTTGCGTCGACGGAGACGCACGCTCAGATGCCCCGCAGGAAGCCGGGGTTGGGGTCCCCGGCCAAGCTCTCCCGCCCCGCAACGGGGCGATGCGGAAGGAAGATGCGTTGACAGAGCGGTTGCGGCTGATGGCCGTCCACGCGCACCCTGACGACGAGTCCAGCAAGGGCGCCGCCAGCATGGCGAAGTACGTCGCCCAGGGCGTGGACGTCCTTGTGGCCACCTGCACCGGGGGCGAGCGCGGTTCCATTCTCAACCCGAGACTCCAGAGCGACCCGGAGATCGAGGCCACCATCCACGAGGTGCGGCGCAAGGAGATGGACGCCGCCCGCGAGATCCTGGGCGTCGAGCAGGCCTGGCTGGGGTTCGTCGACTCCGGCATGCCGGAGGGCGACCCGCTGCCGCCGCTGCCCGAGGGCTGCTTCGCGCTGGAGCCGGTGGAGAAGGCGGCCGAGCCGCTGGTCCGGCTGATCCGGGAGTTCCGCCCGCAGGTGATCACCACGTACGACGAGAACGGCGGGTACCCGCACCCCGACCACATCATGACCCACAGGATCACGATGGCGGCCTTCGAGGCGGCCGGTGATCCCGGGGCCTACCCGGAGTCCGGCGAGCCCTGGCAGCCGCTGAAGGTGTACTACAACCACGGCATGTCGATGGCCCGGATCCGCGCCCTCCACGCCTATCTCGTGGAGCACGGTGAGGACTCGCCCTACGGCGAGTGGATCGCCGTATGGGAGAGGGACGGACTCGAGGAGCGCGAGTTCACCACCCGGGTGCCCTGCGCCGACTGGTTCGAGGTGCGCGACCGGGCGCTGCTCGCCCACGCCACCCAGATCGACCCGGACGGCCCGTGGTTCCGGGTACCGCTCGACGCCCAGCGCGAGGTCTGGCCGACCGAGGGGTACGAGCTCGCCCGCTCACTGGTCGACACCCGCCTCCCCGAGGACGACCTGTTCGCCGGCATCACCGCTGACGTCATCGTCTGACCCTGGTCGTGCGTCGTCCGTGCGGAAGGGGCCGCCGACACCGGCATGCCAAAGTGGACGGGTGACGTTCCACGCAGACATGAGCCTCTACGCCGAAGAGCCCGAAGACGCCTTCTGGGAGGGTGAGGGAACCCGCGTGGTGCTCTTCACCCCCCGCTACTCGCGGATCAACGTGGGCTGGCTCGCGGCAGACCACCCCTTCGACGTCGGCCCACCGCCTCCCGGCTTCGTGGAACAGCTCGACCGCATCCTGCACGGCCAGTACGTGAACGCCGCCCTGGGGTCGCACCCGTGCGACCTGTGCGACGCCGCGGACGAGGACACGCCGGCTGCTCCCCGTGGCAGCAGCGAAATCCGCGTCCCGGCCTCGCCCATCGAGGTCTTCGCCGCCCCTTTCCTCATCGGCCACTACGTCCGGGCGCACAGCTATCTGCCTCCCATGGCCTTCATTGGCGCGGTCCTCGCCTGCCACGACACCTGGCGCAACGGCCCCCCGTCCCCCTGGCTCCCTGTCGACGCCCGGCGACTCGACTTCGAAGCCGGCGACTGACCCGCCACGCGCGAGATGAACCGGCTCAACCCACGGCCAGGGGCTTGTCGCAACAGCCCGCCAGTGCCTCCAGCGCCGCCTGTCGGCCGATGTCGACCGCCATGCGCAGCGGATCCGGACGGCGCTCGGTCTGGCCGATCACCGTACTGCCGAGGGGCGGGCGGATCTGCAGGGTCGCGGGGTGCGAGGCCAGGAGCCGTTCCTCCTCCCCTCTGATGGCCTCGCGCTGCAGCCACGGCGTGAGGGCTCCTGGTGCGCGCCGGGCGAACCAGCGCGACATCACGAGGCGTTGGACGGCGGGCGGAGCGGACGCGGTCTCGTCCGTGCGCCGCGTACGGAGGGCCACGATGTGGGTGGCCCGTTGCGCCAGGGCCGTCCGTACGGGCACCGCCTCGCTCACGCCGGCGTCGACGAAGGACCGACCGTTGATTTCGACGGGTTCGCCCGCGAGGAGGGGCATGGCGGCCGACGCACGGAGTGCGGCCTGCAGACCGGCCTGGTCATGGATCTGCTCGTGCAGATCGGTGGACCGGCCCGTGAGGGCGTCCGTGGCGATCGGGTGGAACTCCACAGCGCTGTCGAGGATTTCCTGGAAACCCATGGGCATGATCTCGGTGTACACGGTGTGGACCAGGAAGTGGGTGTCCACCACGGGACGGCGCCGCAGGGCGCGCCGCGGATCGATGGTCGTTCTCATGATCGTCGGAGTCCACCACGCGTGCATGTTGCGTTCGGCGCGACCGCACAGCAGCCACGCCGCGTTGAGCGCCCCCGCGGAACTGCCGTAGACGGCGTCGAACAGGGGCAGCAGCCCCAGTCGTTCGATGGTGATGGCCATGCCGTACGAGTAGGCGCCGCGGGAACTCCCGCCTTCGACCAGGAGGACCAGGCGTGCGTCATCGCGGCGCTGCCCGGGGGCGCTTCCCTGGCGCATGCGGTCGCGCAGCAACTGAAGCACCGTCTGGCTCACCGGTGGCTGCCTTCCAGCGGGCGGACGGTGAGGATCTGCTGGGCGTGGCCGACCGGTCCGTTGGCGTCGTGGAGGACGGCGCTGGTGAGGCCGTGCCCGGCGGGGCCGAAGCTGACGGTGGTGTCCAGGCCGGTCCACCTGCCTTCGGGGCGGCGGTGGAAGTGGAGGGTCATGTCCACGTTGGGATAGGTCCACTTCGTGGGGGGTTGCTGCACCGCCATGCCGTTGACGACGTCCACGCGGGCGACGAAGGAGGCGAGCGCGCTGCTCGGTTCGTCGGCGACGAGGCCGACATCGCTGGTGACCCACGCGGCGGCACGGCCTGCCCGGCCCGACGCCCGTCGGCGGACATGAAGGGAGCGGGCGTAACCGCAGTCCCACAGATCGCTCATCGCCCAGGGAGTGAAGGTGCCGGGCGGGGGGAGCCCCTCGAAGGGGGTGTCGGCGACCGCGGTGGTGTCGAGCGCCGTGAGAAACCAGGCACGGGCACGGACGGCCGGACGGTCCGCTGTGGCGACGACGGCCTCCAGCAGTTCGACCGTGCGGCCGGGGCGGATGCTCTCCACGGTGATCTCGCACTCGTCGAGGGCGAGGAAGCCGAGGATGTCGTAGCTGATCCGGGCCAGGACCAGGCCGTTGGCGGAGCGGGCGGCTCGATGCCGATCCAGGGCGTGGACGACGAGTCCGGCCAGGGGGCCGAAATGGTGCTCCTCCGCGTTCCAGGCGCCCCCCGCGTGGGCGGTGGGTTGGTAGCGATTCCCGCCTGTGCGCTGGTAGTAGCTCTGAGTGGGAGTGGTGGTCGGGGTCAACGGATGTTCTCCTCGCCTGAAGCTGAGGGGCGAGCGGGTGGGACAGGGCTCGCCACGTCGGGACCGGCGCCCGGACGGCCGGAGGCAGCGGCGCGGCTTCCCCGGCTCATCGGCCGACCGTGCCGGCAGGCGATGGCGGGTCGGCGTCCGAGCGGATGAACCTACTCGTGGGTAACGCGCGCTTCGAGAAGTGTTGACCACCAGACCGCTACTGTCAAATGTCTGGTTTTCGGTAGCGCTACCCAAATTTTGGCGTAGCGATATGCGCGGCGAGTGCGAGGCCGGGAACCGGCCGTCGGGTCAGATACCGGTCGCCATGCCGGAGTCGGCGCATACGGCAGCGATGCGGTGGATGCCCTCGGCGATCTCCTCGGTCCCCGCGATGTCGGCGAAGCTGAGCCGGATGTACGGAGCCGGCGCCTCGGCGGCGAAGTAAGGGCGTCCGGGGGACACGGCCACGTCGGCGCGGAGAAGCGCCGCGGCGAGGGCGGCCTCGTCGGTGCCGTCGGGCAGGCGGAGCCACAGATGGTACCCACCCGCGGGAGCCCGGACGGTGGCCGCGACACTCGGCAGGTGATGGTGCAGCGCGGCGAGCATGGCCTCGCGGCGCTCTTGAAGGGCCGAGGAGATGGTGCGCAGGTGACGGGGCCAAGCAGGGGTGCCGACGAGTTCGAGGGCGGCCTCCTGGAGCGGCCGCGGTACGAAGAAGCTGTCGACCAACTGGATGGCGCGCAGGCGCTCCATGACCGGGCCGCGGGCGACGAGCGCCCCGACGCGCAGGTTCGGTGAGGCCGGTTTGGTGAGCGAGGTGACGTGCACGACGGTGCCGTAGGCGTCATCGGCCACGAGGGGCGGCGGGAGCCGGCCGCCGTGGCCGAGATGGCGCGCGAAGTCGTCCTCGATGACGAAGGCGCCCGCGGTGTGGGCGAGTTCGGTGATGCGGCGGCGCCGGTCGGGAGCGAGGACCGCGCCGGTGGGGTTGTGGAAGAGCGGCTGGCAGTAGAAGACGCGGGCACCCGTGGCGGCGAGCGCGTCTTCCAGGAGGTCGACGCGCACGCCGTCGCCGTCCATGGGGACCGGCACGGGGCGAAGCCCGGCGGCCCGGGCGGCGGCCAGCACGCCGGGGTAGGTGGGCGACTCGACGAGCACGGGGGAGCCCGGGGGAGCGAGTGCTTGCAGGGCGGTGGTCAGCGCGGCCTGACCCCCTCCGGTGATGAGCACCTGCGAGGGGATGACGCCGCCGCCTGGTCCGCCCACCTCGCGGGCGAACCAGGAGCGCAGCGCGGTCAGGCCCTCCAGGGGCGGCCGGTCCCATGCGCCTGGACGGCGGGCGGCGCGGGCGAAGGCCGCTCCCAGAGCCTGCTGCGGCTGCAGCGAGGAATGAAGGTAACCGCCGTTGAAGGCGATCGCGCCTGGAGGGGGAGGCACGAGGCTCGCGAACACACTGGAGGCATCGACGATCCGCGGGGCGGGCTCACCGTGCTGCTGGTCCTCCGCGGTGAGCGCGATCTGCTGCCAGGAGGTGTCGATCGCCCTGGTGTCGATGACGCTGTGCTGCGCCCGGTAGGCACCTGCCCCAGGCCGGGTGATCACCAGCCCTTCCGCGGCAAGCGCGCCCAGCGCGCGGGAGACGGTGACCGGGCTCACCGCGAAGCGCTCGACGAGGGCCCGGCTGGACGGCAGTTGCTCGCCCGGGGAGTAGCGCTCGAGCTCCTGGCGCAGCGTCGCGGCGATGCTCCCGGACCTGCTACTTCTTTTCATGTCAAAAACGATAACGCTCTCGACCCTGGTTGGGCTCAGGCCACCGCGCTTGTGCGGCCATGGCCGGCTGACCGCGAGGTCCTGGATCATGGCGTGGTGTTGATCTGCGCGGAAGCAGTGGAACAGGCCCGGCCGGGGCCCGTGTGGGTACGGGTGCGTTCGCAGGTCGGCAGCGTGGTGGCGCTCTGGAAGGGCGCCCCCGCGGACCTGGGCCGTCGGCATCATGTGGAATGGACCGTCGACGAGGGCATCGCCTGGGCGGTCAACACGTGGCCGGCTTCCGTGACCGCGCCGGGACTGAGCAATGAGGACGAGCGGATCGTTCTCCGCGGTCGACTGCTCCTCACCGTGGACGGAGCGGCTCTTCTGGACCTGGGTGCCGTATCGATCCTGTTCGACCTCGCGGACCCGCCACCGCCCCGGGGCGCCGATGGCGCGTGGGTGGAGGTCCGCGTCGCACGGGACAGCGTCAGCCTGTACCCGTACCACCTGTGACGGTTCCCTTCGCAGGCCCGGCCGAGGCGGCGTCGCGGGCGGGATACGATCCGCCCGTGTCGACGGTCTGTCTTCTCGGTGTGGGGCGCATGGGTGAACCCATGTGCGGCAATCTCGTCCGCGCGGGACACGAGGTGCGGGCCTTCGACGTCCGGCCGGAGCGCCGGGAGGCGGTCCTGTCCCGCGGGGCCCAGTGGCCCGGTTCAGCGCCGGCCGCGGCGGCGGGGGCGGATGTCCTGCTCACCGTGCTGCCCGGGCCGGCCGAGGTGGCGGAGGCGATCGACGACGGCGTGTTGAAGGCGCTGGCGCCAGGGGCCGTCTGGATCGACCTGAGCAGCAACACGCCGACAGCGGCGGCTCCTTGCAGGGACCGGGCGACCGCGCGCGGACTCGGCGTTCTCGAGGCGCCCATCGGCGGTTCGCCCGCGGATGCCGCCGCGGGACGGCTGCGGCTGTTCGTCGGAGGTGACGCCGTTCTCCTGGACCGTCATCGCCCGCTCCTTTCCGCGGTTGCCGACCGGATCACCCACGTCGGGGGATTCGGCACCGGCTACACCGCCAAACTGCTGGTGAACCTGCTGTGGTTCGGCCAGGCGGCAGCCACCGCCGAAGCGCTGCTGCTGGGTGATCGCGCGGGAATCGACGTGGGCGTGCTCAGCGAGGTCCTGGCCGAGAGCCCGGCCTCGACCGCGTTCATCCGGCGGGATCTGCCCGCTCTCCTCGCCGGCGACTACCTCGCCAGTTTCGGCCTGGACCACATCCGTGACCAACTCGCCGCGGTGACGGCTCTGGCGGCGCACTTCGGCACGCCGTACGCGATAGCCGACACCGTTCGTGGCCTCCACGAGGAGGCACTCGAACGCTACGGTCCCGCCGACGGTGAACTGCTCGCGGTGGCGCTGCTCGAAGAGAAGGCCGGGAGGCTGCTGCGCCATCCGGCCCAGCCCCCGGCATGATGTCCCGCCGCGGGGGCGACAGTCACCGGAAGTCCCGCGCAGCCTGCGAAGCCTGCGGTCAGCCGGCCGGCCTCGGAGGGAAGCGCGTCCTCGCGTCCTGGGTGTGGGCGCGCATCACCTGCTGGGCACGGGTGTCGTCGCGCGCGGCGATCGCCGCGATCAGTTCGCGGTGCTCCACCCAGGCCTGACGGACGATCGGCGTGTAGTAGCGGCGGACCCTGTGCTCGACGCGGGACGCCAGATCCGCGAGCACGGCGTTCCCGGCCAAGTCCATGACGCAGGCGTGGAACGTGGCGTTCGCGGCCACCACCGCGTCCACGTCGTCGGCGGCGACCGCGGCCTCGCCGGTCGCGCACAGCTCGTCGAGCCGCTCCAGTCCTTCGGCCGAGGGGCCGACCGCTGCCAGGCGAGCTCCCTCGGTCTCCAACAACGCGCGGACGACGAAGAGTTGGTCGGTCTCCTCCCCGGTCGGGTCGTGGACGAAGGCACCCTGCGCGGGCCGGAGGTCCACCCACCCCTCGGTGCTCAGGCGTTGCAGCGCCTCGTGCACGGGCTGCCGGGAGACCCCGAGACGGGCCGCGAGCTCGCTCTCGACCAAGTGCCGGCCCGGGGGCAGCGACCGTGAGCTGATCAACTGCAGCAGCGTCTGATAGACCTGCTCGCGCAACGGCCCGGGGCGCTCCAGCCTGCGCAGGGATCCCTGCGGCAGCCCGTTGAAGAGCATCTCGGCCTCCACTGGCCTCTGGGACGGCCTCACGGTGTGGACCTCATCCGGCGTTGGGCAGAGTATCGACCCGTGGGCGACGAGTGAGAAGTGGATCCGGATCGCTTTCCGTGCCCACCGTCCCTCTCATCACGGGTGCAACGGCGGTGGCGGCAGCGCGCCGTCCTGCTCGGCGGCCCGCGCTCTCGCCCACGTCACCAGCGCGGCGGCGTCGACGCCGTGAGGTGAGGTGCCGGCGTACGGGGCGAGGCCGTCGGCCGCTCTGGACAGCAGAGCCGTCGCGCCCTTGGCGTTGCCGCGCGCGGCGTGCGTCAGGCCGACCGCGAGCTGGGCGAGTGCGCGCCACAACGCCCGTTCGTCGTTCGGCGAGGCCTTCCACCTGTCCTCGAACACCTCGTGGGCATGGAACGGCATTCCGGCGTCGAGCAGCCGTTGCGCTTCCCGCAGGGTTTCCTCGGGCGATCGCAGGACACCCTCGGGCTGCCGGGTGACCCCTTCGGTGCCGTAGGGAAGCGGCCTGCCCAGACCGTCCCTCGGCCGGGCGTTGCGCGCCCGGCCGGCGCTGTCACGGTCCCGCGCGGCGGGTCCGGCCGCGCTCGGCACGGCGCTGCCGTCGCCTGCCTCTTCCTCCAGACGTACCCCGCAGTGCTCGCAGACGGCGCTGCCCGGCCGCTCCCGGACGCGGCCGCACTTGGGACACACCAGATGCAGCATGCAGGCCGGCTCGCCGCCCTGGCGCCAAGGTTCATCGCTCATGACCCCATTGTCGCTCCCTGCGTGAGCGCGGCGGTGAGTTCGGCGAGGCGGCGCCACTGGGCGAGCGGCGGTGCGGAGTCGCCGTTTCCGGTGACGACCTGGAGGGCGAGGTGGTCGGCGCCCGCGGCGAGGAATCGGTGCAGGCGGTGGCGGACGGTCTCGTCGGGGCCCCAGACGACGAGGGCGTCGACGAGGCGGTCGCTTCCGGCGTCGGCGAGGTCGTCGTCGGTGAAGCCCAGGCGCTTGAGGTTGGCGGCGTAGTTGGGGAGTTCGAGGTAGTAGCGGAGGAAGCCGCGCGCGGTCGCGCGTGCCGTCGTGGGGTCGTCGTCCAGGACGACGGTGACTTCGGGTGCCAGCAGCGGCTCGGGTCCCAGGATGCCGCGGGCCTGTTCGAGGTACTCGGGCGTGACGAGATAGGGGTGGGCGCCGGCGGCCCGGTCGCGGGACAACCCCAGCATCTTCGGGCCGAGCGCCGCCAGGACGCGGCGGTCGGCCGGCACGGTCGGGACGGCGGCGTCGAGGTGGTCGAGGTACTCCACCATCGTGGAGTAGGGGCGCCGGTAATCGCGGGCCAGTGCGGCGTGGCTCGCGCCCAGGCCGAGGAGGAACCGGCCGGGGTGGCTCCGTTCGAGGTCGGCGCGGTGCGCCGCGACGCTGTCGGCGTCCTCGAACCAGATGTTGAGGATTCCGGTGGCCAGCACGACGCGGTCCGTCGATGCGGCCAGGTGGGCGGCGTGTCGCACGCTGCTGCTGCCGCCGAGCCAGATCGCGCCGAATCCCAGGTCCTCGACTTCGGCGGCCGCCAGGCGGATCAGGTCCTGCTGCGACGGGTCCTCGGAGCGCAGTTCGTGAGTGAAGATCCCGATGGGCCCGAGGGCCTCTTTGAGCCCGTTCACGGGCACGCCTCCGCCGGGGCGGACCCCTCCTGAGGCGTCGGTGGGACGTGCGGTTTCCTGGCCCATGGCGGGTACTTCCTCATCGCATAGGGGTCGGTGGAGCGCGGGTGCGCGCGGGGCGTACCCGGAGACTCGACCGGGTCGGGCGCGCGACCCTTGAAATAAGTCTCACACGGAGATCAGGACTCCATAAGAGTTTAAGGTGGTCTTGGGTTTCCTGGTATAGAATGCGACCATGAAGGAGCGGGAGCAGTCAGTGACCATCGATCCGGACCGGCCGATGGACATCCTCGATGCGGCCTGCCCCAGTCGCGACGTCTTCGTCGACCTGGCCGACAAGTGGGCTCTGCTGATGCTGGCGAGCCTGCGTGAGCGGGGCGTCCAGCGGTATTCCGAGCTGCAGCGTTCCCTTGGCGGGATCAGCCGCAGGATGCTGTCCCAGACCCTGCGGACGCTGGAGCGCGACGGCTTGGTCCTGCGCAGCGTCACCCCCGAGGCGTCGCCGCCCCTGGTGCTGTACGGGCTGACCGACCTCGGCGGTGAGATCGCCGACGAGACCAGGGCCCTGTGTGTCTGGACCGAGAAGCGGGCCGCGCATGTGCACGCGGCCCGCGTCGCCTACGACCGGCGGCACGGTTCCGACCAGGGAGTCTGAGCCCGCCTCGGCGCCCGAGGTGTCGGGAGCCGTGCGGACGGACCCCTCGGCGGACGGTCAGGCGTCGAGCAGGGCTGCGATGCGGTCCAGGCACGCCCGGTAGAAGCCGCCCACCGCGCCGGCGGCCTGTTCGGCGGGGACACCGGGAACGGGCTCGAAGGACGCCGTCCACTCGACCGTCGACCGGTCCGGCCCGTCCTCGACGACCGCGATCCGGGCGCTGAAGCCCGTCACCGGGACGGGGCCGGGGTCCTCGAAGCAGTAGTGGTGGAACCTCTTCCCCTCGTCGAGCAGCCGCTCGACGAGGCGTCCGCCGTCGTGCATGGTGACGGTGCGGGTCCGCAGGCCGGTGTCCGGGACGGCGCCGGCGACACCGGGCATCCAGTCCACGGAGTAGAAGTCCCCGATGAGGTCCCACACGGCGGATGCGGCTGCCGGGTAGTGCTGCGTCTTGCTGAAGGTCGTCATGTGCCCGTTCTCGGGTCGGCGGTCGGACGAGCCGACCGAACTGGGTGGGGGACAGGGGAAGCGAGGATCACCGCCGCGCTGCGTGAACCGCCTGCTCACACGTCGGTGATGCGCAGTCCGGCGTGGGCCTTGTAACGGCGGTTGACCGAGATGAGGTTGGCGACCAGGGCCTCCACCTGGTGGGCGTTGCGGAGCCCGCCGGCGTAGACGCCGCGCATGCCGGGGATGCGGTCGGTCAGGGCCTGGACGGTGTCGGTGTCGGCGCGGCTGTCGCCGAGGACCATGACGTCGGTGTCGACGACCTCGACGTCCGGGTCGGTGAGCAGGACCGCGGACAGATGGTGGAAGGCGGCCGTCACCCGGGAGTCCGGCAGGAGTGCCGCGGCCTGCTGGGCCGCGCTGCCCTCCTCGGGGCGGATGGCGTACGCCCCCTTGGCGTCGAAACCGAGCGGGTTGACCGAGTCGATGACCAGCTTGCCGGCGAGTTCTTCGCGCAAGGCCTTCAGGGTCACGGCGTGGCCCTCCCAGGGAACGGTGACGATCACCATGTCACCGCGCCGGGCGGCCTCCGCGTTGTCCAGGCCGACGATGCCCAGACCGAGTTCGGTGGCCGCGGTCTCGGCGCGTCCCGCGGCGCGCGAGCCGATGATCACCTTCTGCCCGGCGAGGGCGAGCCGGTAGGCGAGGCCGCGGCCCTGCGGACCCGTGCCGCCCAGTACTGCGACGGTCCGGCCGGAGATGTCGGCGGCCTCGGGCCGCGGGTGCCCGGGCGAGGCCGGCGTCGGGGGGATGTCAGTGGAGGCCATGGGGAGCTGTCCCTTCGCGTACGGGGGTGTAAGTGAGGCCGGGGGAGCGCGGCACGGCCGTGCCGGTCTGTCCGAGGACGGCGCGGGTGTGCCGGCCGAGGCCGAGCTGCCGGGCACGCCGGAGGTCGTCGAGGGTGTCCACGTCCAGCCGGGCGCCTGGCACCTGCGGATCGGTGATCTCGAACGCTCCCGCTGCGAGATGGCGGTCGCGGGAGCCTCCTTCGAAGGACGGTTCCAGCCACCGCGGGTGTGCCGCGGCGAGCAGGGTGGTGCCGCGGCGCGTGTGGTCGGCGAGGAACGCCCGCGCGTGTCCGGCGGCAGCGTCCAGCACCTCGGCCAGTTCGGCCCCGCGCAGCGCGGGCAGGTCGCAGGTCAGGACCGCGATGGGGCCGTCCGCGCCCATGTGCTGCGCGTGGCGGACCGCTGTGCGGATGGCCGCGTTGAGCCCCGCCTGCGGCTCGTCGGGCACGGTCAGGGCACCGGCGGATCGCGCGATCGCCGCCGCCTGCCGGTCGGCTGTCACCACCAGGACGGAACCGACGCCGGTGGTCGTGCGTACAGCCCCCAGAGTGTCCTCGAAGAAGGCACGGGCAAGGTCGCTGCGGCGGATGCCGTGCCGAGTGGCAAGGCGGCTCTTGGCCTGCGTGAAGGGTTTGACCGGCAGCACGAGAGTCCAGGCGGGTGGCGCGATGGAACTCACCGCGAGGCCGTTGCGGTGGCCGCATGACCGGCGTGCGGGGTCACGGAGTCGGTCTCGGCCAGGGGCAGGAGTTCGGGGAGGTGGCCGTCGGAGGCGAGGCCGGTGGTGATGCGTTCGGCGGGGACCTCGCCGTAGGTGGTGGTGCGCTGGCGGGCGGG